>NZ_JBTKVV010000002.1:0-100000 GCF_054457155.1 Sphingomonas aestuarii
CCGCTGCCGCGAAATAGCGGCAGCTATTTCGCACATCAGCAGCGTGCCCGGACGGCGGTGCATCGCACCGACCGACGACGCGGCTTTGCCGCGTCGGCCCCCGACAACACCATCAAAAATCCACCGTGAGGTACAGCGACCCCGTCCGCCCCGAAATCGGCGCATAGGCCCCCGCCCCGCGCAGGTCGAAGCCATAGGCATCACCCACATTGCGCACCTGCCCGCGCAGCGTCGCGCTGCGCTCGCCCAGTTTGAAGCGATAGCGCGCGCCCAGATCGACCAGCGTCCTCGACGGAATCTCGACCAGATTGCTGGTGGTCGCGGGCACGTTGCCGCTGTGCGCCACGCGCAGGTCGAACGACAGCCCCGCCACCGCCTTCACCCGCCAGTCGGCGTTGAAGTCGATCAACCGCCCGGAAATCCCCACCGGCCGCTCGCCGACCCGACCCAGTTCGACCGCCGCGCCGGTCACGCGCGGGCGCGACAGCACGCCGCCTGCGACGATGTAGAGATTGGGCGTCACCGTTCCCGCCAGCGACAATTCCACGCCCCGGCTGACGATATCGCCGAGCGGCCCGAACCGCCCGCTCGCGTCGAGATTGTTGTACGGCTTGCGCAGGTCGAACACCCCGCCCACCGCGCGCAATCCGTCGCTCAGCTGATAGCGGAACCCGGCATCGATCTGGCGGGTAAGGATCGCGGGCAGCGGCTGGTTGCGGTTGACCGCGTTGGCGGGCGCGATCCCGCTTTCCTCCAGCCCGCGCGCATGGCCCGCATAAACGGTCAGCCGCTTGCCCAGATAGGCGGCAGCGGTGACGTTGTAGAGCCAGGGATCGGCGCGGGTTTCGACCGCGGCCATGCCCGGCAGTTCGAACCGCTTTCGATAATCGGTGCGCGACACGCCGAAGCTCAGCTCGCCCACGCCCCGCCAGCGCCCTTCATAGGCGATGCCGCCGGTCCACTGCCGTACGCCGTCGCGAGTCTGTTCGGTAAAGGCGTAATCGGGCTCGGGCGCATCGAACGCTTCGCCGATCACGGTCGGACCATAGAAATGAAAACTCGATCCCCCGTAACGCTGGCTGCGGTCGCGCCCTCGAACCGAGAGATGCACGACGTGCAGCCGGTCGCCCTCGGTCAGGCTGCGGGTGACGCGAAACTCGCCCGAGGTCGAGACGAAGCGGCTGTGCGGATCGGCGATGATGAGGCGATCGGCGGCGCCATCGGGCGTCACGTCCAGCAGCAGGTGCGCGAACGCCGACGGCTCGTCGAGCAACGACCGAAACAGTCCTGCGCGGATCAGCCAGTCGCTGGCGGGCGCGACATTGGCAAGCACCCCCTGCAACACGCCGACGCTTTCCAGATCGGTCCAGTCCGGCCCCGCATAGCGCCGCCGTTCGATACGTGGCGGCAGCTGCGCACCCGCCGGAATGTAGATGGGCGGCGCTTCGTCGTCGATCAGGTGGCTGCGCTGATAGAAGGGGATGACCTCGACCGCGTCGCTCGGCCGCCAGCGCAGCGCGGCGGCCGTGTTGTAGGTCCAGCTCTTCACCCCGTCGACGAAATGATAGCGCTGGACCTGTCCGCCCAGCCCCAGGCTGAGCGTGTCGCCGATGGGCACCACCGCATCCGCCTCGATACTGGCATTGCCATAGGTGTCGCCGCCCGCCATCGCCGATAGGGCGAACGCCTCTCCGGGTTTGCGAAACCGGAAATCGACGATGCCGGTGGGCGAGGGGAAGGGATAGCCCTGTGCCGACAGCCCCACCTTGATCGAGGTCGACCGGCGCAGGCGCGTGAGCAGGCTGGCATAGGGATCGAAATACAGCCCCTCGATCCGAACATTGCCGGCGGCAAAGGGGGAGAAGCCGCGAACATTGCTCTGGGAATAGATACCCAGCGTCTCGCGCCCCACCGAAAAGCCGAACCCGTCCTCCGCCTGGGTCACCGCATTTTCGGCGGCGCGTCCCTGCGCGGGCGGCGGCGCGGGGACAGGAGCCGGGGCGGGCGTGGCTTGGGACGCGGCGGGCGGCGGTAACGGTGGCGCGGTTTGCGGGTCGGGCGCATCGGACGTCGCCGCCAGCAATGCCGGAAGAATGAACTTCACCTTCGCGCACCCCCCGAACGCAACATGCGTGCAGACTGGCACCGCCGGGGTTGGATTGACAAGCGGAATTGACGTGATTTCAACGCCATCACCGGCCACTGGATCGTCATTCATGCAAGCCGGGCGCAGAATAACATGTTTCGGGTCGCTCTGGGATGGGCACCGCTTATGCTGGGGGGATGAGCGACATTCGAATCGGCATCGGCGGCTGGACCTACGAACCGTGGCGCGGGGGCACCTTTTACCCGCAAGGCCATCCGCAGAAGCGCGAACTGGAATATGCGTCGCGCGCGGTGACGGCGATCGAGGTCAACGGCACCTATTATTCGAGCTTCGAACCCGACACCTTCGCCAAATGGGCGGCCGAAGTGCCCGACGATTTCGTCTTTGCCGTCAAGGCGTCGCGCTATGCGGTCAACCGCAAGCGGCTCGACGAAGGCGGCGAATCGATCGCCAAATTCCTGGGGCAGGGGATTGTCGAACTCGGATCAAAGCTGGGGCCGATCCTGTGGCAGCTGGCGAACACCAAGAAATTCGACCACCACGAGATTGCGGGGTTCCTGAAACTGCTCCCCGCCAGCCAGAACGGCATTGCGCTGCGCCATGCGGTGCAGGTGCGGCATGACAGTTTCCATGTGGCGGAGTTCGTCGATCTGTGTCGCGAAGCGGGCGTGGCGATCGTTTATGC
This sequence comes from Sphingomonas aestuarii, assembly GCF_054457155.1. NCBI lineage: Bacteria > Pseudomonadati > Pseudomonadota > Alphaproteobacteria > Sphingomonadales > Sphingomonadaceae > Sphingomonas > Sphingomonas aestuarii. The sequence goes on from NZ_JBTKVV010000002.1 coordinate 2,793, forward strand.
CGATTCGGCGGATTATCCGGCGATCGCGGATGTGACCGGCGATTTCGTCTATGCGCGGCTGGAAAATGCGGAGGCCCGGTTCGCGGCGGGCTATGCGCCGTCGAAGCTCGACGAATGGGCGGAAGCCGCGCGGGTCTGGGCGAAGGGCGGCGTGCCGGACGGGCTTCCGACCTTTGGCGCGGCGGCAGACAAGGAGGCGCGCGACGTGTTCGTGTTCATGATCAACGGGGCGAAGGAGAAGGCACCGGCGGCGGCGATGGCGTTGATCGAGCGACTGAAAGACAAATCGCAACTCATCCGTTTGTTTCGAGCGAAGTCGAGAAACGTGAGCTAGTGACTCGTGAGCGCTTCTCGACTTCGCTCGAAACAAACGGGTGGCGGATGAGGTTAAACGGGCCGCTCTGGGCTGGGCTTGTCCGCGACCATGCGTGTCCCATCGATGACGATCGGGCTGGCGACGCCGGGGAGGCCATCCAGCATCACCTGCATGCCGCGGGCGATCACCTGCGGGTCGGCGAAGACTTCGGCGACGGTGTTGATCGGGCCAGCGGGGATGCCCGCGGCCTCCAGCGCTTCGTAGAGCGCTGCCTTGTCCCACGCACCGATCGCGGCGGCGAGCAGCGGGATCATGGCGCGGCGGTTCTCGACGCGGGCGGGGTTGGTGGCAAAGCGCGGATCGTCGCCTAGATCGAGGCCGAGCACCGCGCACAACCGCCGAAACTGTCCGTCATTGCCGACCGCGATAATCAGGTCGCCATCGGCGCAGGCGAATGCCTGATACGGGGCAAGGTTGGCGTGGCCGTTGCCCATGCGGTGCGGCACCTTGCCCGACGCCATCCAGTTCAGCGCCTGATTGGCGAGCACCGCGACCTGCGTGTCGAGCAGCGCCATGTCGATATGCGCGCCGCGTCCCGTCGTATCGCGCTGGCGCAGCGCAGCGAGGATCGCGACCGCGGTATACACGCCGGTGAAGATGTCGGCATAGGCGATGCCCGCCTTCTGGGGCGCTCCGTCGGGCTCGCCGGTCAGCGACATGATCCCGCCCATCGCCTGAATGATGAAATCATATCCCGCGCGCGGCGCATAAGGGCCGGTCTGCCCGAACCCGGTGATCGACGCCACGATCAGGCGCGGGTTGAGCGCGATCAGGCTGGCGGGGTCGAGACCGTATTTGACGAGGCCGCCGACCTTGTAGTTTTCAATCACGACATCGGCCTCGGCGACCAGCGCGCCGATTTCGGCCTGGCCCTCCGGCGTCGTGATATCGACCGCGCGGCTGGTCTTGCCGCGATTGGTCGAATGATAATAGGCGGCGTCGAGGTTGCGACCGTCCGCGTCGTGAAGGAAGGGCGGCCCCCAATGCCGGGTGTCGTCGCCCGCACCGGGGCGTTCGATCTTGACCACCTTGGCCCCGAGATCGGCGAGCAGCTGCCCGCACCACGGCCCGGCGAGGATGCGGGCGAGTTCGACGACTTTCAGGCCTGCGAGTGGCTTCAATCCACCCTCCGTTGATTAGGCTAGAACGCCGCGATCCCCGTGATCGCACGGCCCAGGATCAGGCCGTGGACGTCGTGCGTGCCTTCATAGGTGTTCACCGTTTCCAGGTTGATCGCATGGCGCAGGACGTGGAATTCCGCCGCGATGCCGTTGCCGCCGTGCATGTCGCGGGCGACGCGGGCGATGTCCAACGCCTTGCCGCAATTGTTGCGCTTGATGATCGAGATCGCCTCGGGCGCGAGCGTGCCTTCGTCGAACATGCGGCCGGCGCGCAGGCAGGCGTTGAGGCCGAGCGCGATTTCGGTCTGCATGTTGGCGAGCTTCATCTGGACGAGCTGCGTCGCCGCCAGCGGCCGCCCGAATTGCTGGCGTTCGAGCGTGTAGCTGCGCGCCGCCTCCATGCAGAATTCCGCCGCACCCATCGTGCCCCAGGCAATGCCGTAACGCGCCCGGTTGAGGCAACCGAACGGCCCCTTCAACCCCTGAACCTCGGGCAGCAGCGCGTCTTCGCCGACTTCGACGCCGTCCATCACGATTTCGCCGGTGATCGACGCGCGCAGGCTCAATTTGCCCTCGATCTTGGGCGCCGAAAGCCCCGCCATGCCCTTTTCGAGCACGAAACCCTTGATCCCGCCGCCATGTGCGTCCGATTTCGCCCAGACCACGAACACGTCCGCGATCGGCGAATTGGTGATCCACATCTTGGTGCCGGTCAGCCGGTATCCGCCGTCGATCTTTTCCGCCCGCGTCCGCATGCCGCCGGGGTCGGACCCCGCATCGGGTTCGGTCAGGCCGAAACAGCCGACCCATTCGCCGCTGGCGAGTTTGGGCAGGTATTTGCGCTTCTGTTCTTCGGTCCCGTAGGCGTTGATCGGGTGCATCACGAGGGACGACTGCACGCTCATCGCCGAGCGATAGCCGCTGTCGATCGCCTCCACCTCGCGCGCGACCAGACCATAGGCGACATAGCCCAGGCCTGCGCCGCCATATTCTTCAGGCACCGTCGCGCCAAGCAGGCCGAGCTGGCCCATCTCGCGCATGATCTCGCGGTCGAAATCCTCGTCGAGATAGGCGCGGGTGACGCGCGGCAGCAGGCGTTCGCGGGCATAGCTGCGCGCCGAATCGCGCACCATGCGCTCCTCGTCGGTCAGTTGCGCGTCGAGCGCGAAGGGGTCCTGCCAGTCGAAGCGGCCCATATCTGCCATGTCGAATTCGTCCTTCAGTTCGTCGGGGGCGCCGCTTCGGGCGCGGGTGCGCCGCCATCGGGCGCGGTATTTCCGGGGAGGATGGTCGAAAGGTCGGGCACCTGGATTGGGGGTGCGGCCGGCACTACAAGCCGTCCCTGACCCCGAATCGCGGCGGTTTCGATCCGGTCGAGCGCGCGTCGGGCATTCACATAGCGCCGCGCCGCGAGCATCCAGCTTTGCGCGTTGTCGGCGCCGGGCAGCCGCTCGATCTCGGCAATCGCGCCTTCGACCTGGCCCTCGTTCAGCCGCTGGCGCGCGCGTGCCAGCCGGTCGGCGGGGCGCGGGCTTTGCGATCCGCGCTGGCGAATGACGATCAGACTGCCCAGCGAACGGCGGATCGCCGGACCCCAGCCATCGGACAGGTCGGTGCGGATCAGCGAGGGCGCGATCGTTTCGAGTGCTTCGCGCAGGTCGCCGATGGTGACGGGCTCGCGGGCGTTGCGGGTGACGATCGCCACCGCCTGGGGCTCCGATTCGGCGAAGCGCAGCCGCAACTGATCCTCGATATAGCCGAGCGCCAGCCCGCGATCGAGCGCGCGCCGCGCGGCGAACGCGACCATCAATCCTTCGGCACGCGAGGCAAAGCCCGATGCGGTGCGAGAGCCCGTATCGACATCGTCCAGCCGCCGTTCGAGTTCGGCAATCCGCATGGTCAGCGTATCGGCGCGCGCCTGCAACGCGACGGGATCGTTCTGCGAAGGCTGTTCGGTGGGGACGGTCAGCGCTGTCTCTGTCGGGACCGGTGCGGCACGTTCGCCCAGCCACCAGCGCATCCCCAGCGCCATCAGCGCCAGCCCAGCGACGAACGCGATCATCGCGACGATCAGCACCGGGCTGACGCCCTGCGCGCGGGATTCGCTGGTGTGGGCGGGCGGCAGGTCCGGCCCGGTGTCTAAGGTCATGCGCGTCCTTATCCCCGTCGCTCGTGCCAGCGTCAATCGGCGAGGGCGGTTGCCACGGCCAGCAGCGCGGCATCGTTGGGCTGTTCAGCGGCCTTTACGGTTTCCCAGCCCGATCCCGAAGCGTCAGCCACCGCCTCGCTGATCGCGGCGATGGCGATCGATCCGCGGTCCAGCCCGCCTGCATCGACGGCGAGCGCGAACCGCATCGCGGCGCGTGGGGAATGAAGCAGGGCGACGCAGCCGACCAGCCGGACGACATCCTCGCGCGGCACCGCGACCGCTTCGCTGGCATAGACGATGCGGACGTCGGACAGGTGCAGCGCGTCGACGATCACCCGGTCGCGTCCCGCCAGATGCAGCGCGCGGCCGATGCGGTGCTGACCGAGTGTTTCCGAGAGTTCAGCCAGCCCGCCGCTGCCGATGGCGGTGACCTTCAATCCCGCCGCTTCTGCTGCCAGCGCCGTCGCCTTGCCGACCGTGAACACCGGCAGATGCGCATAGTCGTGGAGCCGCGGCCCGGCATTGCGCACCGCATTGGCGCTGGTCAGCACCAGCGCGTCGTGCGCGGCCGGGTCGGCGGGTTGCCAGGCCAGCGCGCGAATCTCGAACAAGGGCAGGCGGACGACGCGCAGCCCCAGCGCGAGAGCGCGGCCAGCGGTCGCGGCGTTGCCGGGTTCCGGCCGCAGGATCGCGACCGGCCGGGTCATGGTCCCGCGAACAGCTTGGCGACCGCGCTCGGCGCGCGTTTCAGCAGGTCGCGGGCGAGCGCTTCGGCGGCGGCATCGTCATCGCCATCGCTGATAATGTCGCCGGTGATATGGTCGCTACCGTCCTCGGCCAGCAATTCCGCGCGGAGCGTCAGCCGATCATCCTCGACTTGCGCCAATGCCGCGACCGGCGAGTGGCAATCCGCTCCCAGCACCGCCAGCAGTGCGCGCTCGGCCATGACGCAGCGCCAGGTCGGTTTGTGGTCGATCGCGTCGACGATGCGGCACGCGTCCTTGTCGTCGGCACGCACCTCGATCCCGACCGCGCCTTGCGCAGGAGCCGGGAGCAAGTCGTCGATGGCATGGCCGATGTCGGACTGGCCCAGCCGGTCGAGTCCGGCGGCGGCAAGCAGGGTCGCATCGGCTTCGCCCGCCTCCAGCTTCGCCAGCCGGGTCGCGACATTGCCGCGGAACAGGAGGATTTTCAGGTCGGGGCGCAGGTTGAGCAACTGTGCCGCGCGTCGAGGTGAACTGGTGCCGACCCGTGCGCCCGTTGCCAGCGCCGCGATCGTCGTCGCCCCGATCAGCCTGTCGCGCACATCGGCGCGCGGCAGCATCGCGGCGATGCGGATGCGGGTCGGGCGGATCGTCTCGACATCCTTCATCGAATGCACCGCGCAGTCGATGTCGCGGTCCAGCAGCGCGCGGTCGAGTTCCTTGGTCCACAGCGCCTTGCCGCCGATTTCGGCGAGCGCGCGGTCCTGCACCCGGTCGCCGGTGGTCTTGATCGGCACGATCTCGACGCCCTCGTCGGTCCAGCCATGCGCAGCGATCAGGGCGCTACGCACCATATTGGCCTGGACGAGCGCCAGCGGCGAACCGCGCGTGCCGATGCGGAAAGGGGCAGTCATGCGAACAGCGCCTAGAGGATCGCCCGCCCCTTCGACAAGCGTGCGGATCGGGCTATGGGAGGGACATGGCACTCATCCTCGGGATTGAATCGAGCTGCGACGAAACCGCCGCCGCGATCGTCGGCAGCGACCGGCAGATACTGTCGCACCGGTTGGCGGGACAGGAAAAGGCGCACGCTCCGTTCGGAGGCGTCGTCCCCGAAATCGCGGCGCGCGCGCATGTCGAGGCGATCGGGCCGCTGGTTCAGGCGGCGCTGGCGGACGCAGGGGTGACGCTGGATCAGGTCGATGCGATCGCCGCGACCGCCGGGCCGGGATTGATCGGTGGCGTCATGGTGGGCCTCGTCACCGGCAAGGCGCTGGCGCTGGCGTCCGGCAAGCCGCTGGTGGCGGTCAATCACCTCGAAGGCCATGCGCTCAGCCCGCGATTGTCGGACCCCGACCTCGAATTCCCCTATCTGTTGCTGCTGGTGTCGGGGGGACATTGCCAGTTGCTGCTGGTCGAAGGGGTCGGGCGGTATCGGCGGCTGGCGACCACGATCGACGATGCGGCGGGTGAGGCGTTCGACAAGACCGCCAAGCTGTTGGGGCTGGGCTTTCCCGGTGGGCCATCGGTCGAGGAAGCCGCGAAATCGGGGGATGCCGGGGCGGTTCCCCTGCCGCGCCCGCTGATCGGGACGGCGGAGCCGCATTTCTCGTTTGCGGGGCTGAAGAGCGCGGTGCTGCGGGCGCGCGATGCGGGCATCCACAAGCCGGAGGATATCGCGGCGTCGTTCCAGCAGGCGGTGGTCGATTGCCTGCTCGACCGGACGCGGCGGGCGCTTCAGACAATCCATACCCCGTTCGTTTCGAGCGAAGTCGAGAAACGTGATCCGGGCGCGCGTGAGCGTTTCTCGACTTCGCTTGAGACGAACGGGAGGGGCAGGGTTAAACCCACCGCGCTTGTCGTCGCGGGCGGAGTCGCGGCCAACCGCACCATCCGTGCCGCGCTCGAACAACTCGCCTCCGAACACGGCCTGCGCTTCGTCGCGCCGCCGCTGTGGCTCTGCACCGACAACGCGGCGATGATCGGATGGGCGGGGGCGGAGCGGTTTGCGGCCGGGCTGACCGATCCGCTCGACGTGGCAGCGCGACCGCGCTGGCCACTCGATCCAACGGCGGAAAAAGCGCGCGGCGCGGGGGTGAAGGCATGAAGATTGGCGTGATCGGCGCAGGCGCATGGGGCACCGCCCTGGCGCAAGTCGCAGCGTCGGGCGGCGAGGAGGTGCTGCTCTGGGCACGCGAGGCCGATGTCGTCGATTCGATCAACGAAGCACATGAAAACCGGCTGTTCCTGTCGGGCGTGACGCTGTCGTCCGCCATATGCGCGACGTCGGACTTCGCCGACCTCGAGGGCTGCGACGCGCTGTTGGTGGTCGCTCCAGCGCAGCATGTCCGCGCCGTGCTGACCGAAGCGCAGGTCGGGGCGACGCCGCTGGTGCTGTGCGCGAAGGGGATCGAGGCGGGGACCGGGCTGCTGGTCGGCGAGGTCGCCGCGCAGGTTGCACCGGACGCGCCGATCGCGGTGCTGTCGGGGCCTACTTTCGCGCATGAGGTGGCCAAGGGATTGCCGACTGCGGTGACGCTGGCATGCGGCGACGACGCGCTGGGGGCGGCGTTGGCCGCCCGGCTCGCGGCGCCGACCTTCCGCACCTACGCCTCGCGCGATGTGATCGGCGCGGAGATCGGCGGGGCGGTCAAGAACGTACTCGCCATCGCCTGCGGCGTGGTCGAGGGCGCGGGGCTCGGCCTGAATGCACGCGCCGCCACGATCGCGCGCGGTTTTGCCGAGATGACGCGGTTCGGCGTTGCGCGCGGCGGGCAGGCGGAAACGCTGGCGGGCCTGTCGGGTCTGGGCGATCTGGTGCTGACCTGTTCGTCGACCAATTCGCGCAATTTCTCGCTGGGTGTCGGGCTGGGTCAGGGCAGGGCGGCGGGAGAATTGCTGGCCGATCGCCGGACGGTGGCGGAGGGCGCGTTCACCGCGCCGGTGCTGCGCGAGGAAGCGCGCAAGGCAGGCGTCGAGATGCCGGTGACCGACGCGGTGTGCGCGCTGCTGGACGGCGCGCCGGTCGAAGCGGTGGTGCGGGATTTGCTGGCCAGGCCGTTGAAGGCGGAGGGGTTCTAAGTTCCTCCCCGGCACGGGGAGGGGGACCATCCGCAGGATGGTGGAGGGGGCAGGCCGCAAGCGATGTGCTTTGTGGCACTCCCCCTCCCTCAGCGCTCCGCGCTGCCACCTCCCCGCATACGGGGAGGACTTATTTGAGCGCCCGCATCGCCAGCACGCCGCAATTGGCATCGGTCGCCAGCGGCTTCTGGTCGCCGGTGATCGCCTTGCCCAGCAAGCGGAATACTGTCCCCACGTTGCGCGCGTTTTGCGGCGGGAAGGCGTCGGGGTTCTTGATCGTGCCGCCGATCGGCAGCGGGCGGTCGTAGCGCAGCAGGCTGCGCTGCTTCGGCGCGCCGGTCAGCGACCAGTTCAGGCGATCGGTCTTCATGTCGATCGTGCCGGTCACGTTCGCCTGACTTTTCGACGTATCCACCACCAGCGGGTTCAGCCGCCCCGTGCCGCCGCGCACATCCATGCGAAAGACGAGGCAATTGAGCCGCGCGCGCTCGTCCGAATCGCCGGTCACGCCGCGTCCGATGTCGAGGCCGATGAACGATGCCATCCGTCCCGGCAGCACGCCGTTGGTGGCGACCAACCCGACCATGCCGTTCGAATTGGCCACCGCCTGACGCAGCGTTCGCCCCGGCCCGGTCAGTTCGGCGCGCCCGCGTAGGGAGCCCGAAATATCGCCATGTCCGGCAAAGGTCGCCAGCGTCGAATCGGCCAGTTTTAGGTCGAGCGTCACCATCGGCACCTCGCGCCCGCGCGCGTCGATGAAGATGCGGCCCGACACGCCGCCGCGCGTCAGCGCCGCCGACAGCGGTTCGACGGTCAATTGCCGGTCGTCCATCGTCAGCACGCCGCGCGCCGAGCGGAACGGGGCGGGTTGGCGCCAGAGCAGGCGGCGCAGGTTGAATTCGATCCGCCCGTCGGTGGTATCGATGTTGCCGATATCGATATCGGTGTCGGGCACGACGCGCGGTCCCGTCCGTGCCGCCTTCGCCGCGCCGCGCGCGCGCCCGGCATCGTCGGCGAGGTCGTCGAAATCGAAGCCCGACGAATCGAGCTTGCCGGTGAGCTTCGTGCGACCGTCGCGCTTCTCGACGGTCAATTCGCCCGAAAAATTCGACCGTCCGACCGTTCCGTCCAGATTGGTGACGATCCAGTCGGGGCTGCGACGTTCGATATCGGCGGTGAAGCGAATCGGTTGGGTGCCGGGCAGGCCCGCTTCGATGATCGCATCAAGCGTTTTGAGCGAATCGCCGCGTGCAGTGACCTTGCCCGTGAAGCGCCCGGTGTCGAGTGCCTGCGCCATCCGTCCGTCGAGCCGCATCGACAGCGCGTCGCCCGTCACCTCGGCGCGGAAGGGCCAGGGGCCATCGCTGATCGGCGCGCCCACCGCGACGATCCTGACCGGTCGGTCGCGCACACTGCCCTGGCCACCGACGCGCAGGCCCTGTGCATCGAACGCAACCCGCACCGTGGCCGAGCGGTTGCGCTGGGCGTCGTCGTAGCGGACGACCGCATCCTCGATCGTCAGGTCGCTGAGCCGCATCGGCGATCCGCTGCCCGCATCGTCCTTGCGGTCGCGCTCCCAGTTGCGACGACCCTCTTCATCGCGGATCAGATGCGCGCGCAGGCCGGTGATGCGGACGCCATCGGGTCGGATCTGCCCGCGAATGGCGCGCAGCACGGGGATGCGGAACCGGGCTTCGTTCAGGGTCAGCAGATCGCCGTCGCCTGCCCAGTCGGGCTGGGCGATATGCACATCGCGGACGATGATCGTGGGGGTGAAGGAGAACGCCTCGGCACGCTCCACGCTGGCGACCCGCGCGGGCGCGCCGGTGGCGTCGGTGATCGCGGTCTCGATCCGCGGTTTCAGCCAACCGACGGGTGCGGCGGCGATCGCCAGCACCGCGATCAGCAGCAATGCGACCAGCGCGACCCCGATCCGAATCGCCCAGACGCGAAGCTTGGCGTTGCGATCATCGCGAGCGGCGACCGCGTCCTGGCCCGCCTCGGCTTCGTCAGTCGTCAATCCGGCACTCCCCCAAGCGCTTAGGCGCCGAAAACCGGCGTCAGAAATCCACCGCTATGCCGTTTCGTTCCCAGTCGCCATAGCGAACCGGATCGGTGCCCAGCGGATCATCCGTTGGCCGCACCAGCGGCTCGGGTTTCGGCACCGGCGGGCTTTTGGACAGATGGGCAGGCGGCTTCACATGATCGGGTCGTTTGGCCATGGCGGATATCCTTGCGAAAATCGGGACTTTCCCCACATTATGGGGACAAGGAGTGACTTCAAGTGAACGGTTTCAAGACGACGATGCTGCTGGCGGCGATGACCGCCCTGTTCATGGCGCTGGGCTTCACGCTCGGCGGGCGCGGCGGCATGATGATCGCGCTGCTGGTGGCGGTCGGGATGAACTTCTTCACCTATTGGAACGCCGACAAGATCGTCCTCAAGATGCACGGCGCGCGCGAAGTGGATGACGCCAGCGCGCCCGAATTCGTAGGCATGGTGCGGACGCTTGCCCAGCGTGGCGGGCTGCCGATGCCCAAAGTCTATATCGTCGACACGCCGCACCCAAATGCCTTCGCGACCGGCCGTAATCCCGAAAACGCTGCGGTTGCCGCGACGACGGGGTTGATGAACATGCTGACCCGCGACGAACTGGCCGGCGTGATGGCGCACGAGCTGGCGCATGTGAAGAACCGCGATACGCTGATCATGACGATGGTCGCGACGATCGCGGGCGCGATTTCGATGCTTGCCAATTTCGGGCTGTTCTTCCGCGGCGGCGACAGTCGCGGCAATATGATTCCGATGATCCTGGCGGTGATCGTTGCGCCCTTTGCCGCGATGATCGTCCAGATGGCGATCAGCCGCACGCGCGAATATGGCGCCGACAAGGGCGGTGCGGAGATTTCGGGCAACCCGCGTGCGCTTGCCTCCGCGCTCGCCAAGATTTCGCGCGGCGCGCAAGCCGTGCCGAACGAGACGGTCGAGCGCAATCCGGCGATGGCGCAGCTTTATATCGTGCCTGCGCTGCGCGGACGCGGCGGCGACAGTCTGTTTTCGACGCATCCCGATACCGGCAATCGTATCGCCGCGCTTGAGGCGCTGCACGCCGACATGGGCGGCGCGGCGGCGTTCGTGCCCGAACAGGTTGCGCGGGTCGAGCGTCAGGTCGGGAGCGCTCCGGGCATCCCGTCCGTCCGCCGCAAGCGTTCGAGCGCCCTCAACCCGACGCAGCGCAATTGAGCATCAGCCCCAACCGCCCGCGCCTGGCGCCCGAAGCGCCGGGGGTTCCCGCACGTCGCGCCGCGTTGCGCCTGATCGATGCGGTACTTCGCCGCGGGCAGGCACTGGAACAGGCGCTGGATGGCGCGGCCAAGGATTTGGAGCTGCGCGAGGACCGCGCGCTAGCCCATGCGCTCGCCGCGGCCGTGCTACGCCGCACCGCCGATCTCGACACGCTGATCGACAGCGCGACGCGGATGAAGCTGGCCGACGATGCCAAGGCGCGGACCGTGCTGCGCATGGCGCTGGCGCAGGTGCTCGACATGGGCACGCCGCCGCACGCCGCGATCTCCACCGTGTTGCCGCTGGTCGATGGTGGTCCGCGCAAGCTGGTCCACGGCGTGTTCGGCACGCTGATGCGTGGCGAGGTGACATTGCCCGAATCGGTTGCGCTGCCGCCTGCCGTCTCCCATCGCTGGCGCGGCTATTGGGGGAACCAGGTCGTCCGCGATGCGGGGCAGGCGATCGCCGCGCCGCCGCCACTCGACCTCGCGCTTGCCGATCCTTCGCGGACCGAGGAATGGGCGACGAAGCTGGAGGGGGTCAGCTTGATGCCCGGCCATGTCCGCTTGCCCGCGGGTGCGGCTGTGCCGTTCCTCGACGGGTTCGACGAAGGTGCGTGGTGGGTTCAGGATCTGGCGGCGTCTCTGCCCGCACGGCTGCTGGGCAAGGGTGGCGGCCGCGTGCTCGACCTGTGCGCCGCGCCGGGTGGCAAGACGATGCAGTTGGCCGCGGCAGGCTGGGACGTGACCGCGGTCGATGCGTCCGAAAGTCGTCTGGCGCGACTTTCCGAAAATCTCGCGCGCACCAATCTGACGGCGCAGGTTGTCGCCGCCGACCTGCGCAACCGCAACTGGCAGCCCGAAGGCGAGGCCGATGCGGTGCTGCTCGACGCGCCCTGTTCGGCGACCGGAATCTTCCGCCGCCACCCCGACGTGCTCCACCGCGCGCACGGACGGCTGATCGCGGAAATGGCCGAGCTTCAGGGGCAATTGCTCCACCGCTCGGCAAAATGGGTGCGACCCGGCGGGACACTGGTGTTCGCAACCTGCTCGCTGGAACCGGTCGAGGGAGAGGAACAGGTTCGGACGTTCCTCAACAGCCGCCCCGACTTTGCGATTCAGCCCGTTTCGGGCGATGAATTGCCCGTGGGTGTGACGCCGCAGTCGGAAGGCTGGGTGCGGACCTTGCCGGGGATGCTGGCGGATGTCGGCGGGCTCGACGGGTTCTTCATGGTGCGATTGAGACGTCAGGACTGACCCACCAGCCTTGCGAGCCGACGCCTACATGCTAGAGGATCGGTCCATGCCCGCCAAACCCGTCCGCATCGCGCCGTCCATCCTCTCCGCCGATTTTTCGAAGCTGGGGGAGGAGGTTCGCAGCATCGACGCCGCCGGCGCGGACTGGATTCACGTCGATGTGATGGACGGCCATTTCGTCCCCAACATCACCATCGGCCCGGCAGTGGTGAAAGCGCTGCGCCCGCACACCACCAAGCCGTTCGACGTTCACCTGATGATCGCGCCGGTCGACCCGTATCTGGAGGCCTTTGCCGAGGCGGGTGCCGATTGCCTGTCGGTCCATCCCGAATCGGGGCCGCACCTGCACCGCACGCTCCAGACGATCCATGCACTGGGCAAGCGGGCGGGGATCGTGCTCAATCCCGCAACCCCGCTGGAAATGGTCGCCCCGGTCATCGACCTGCTCGACCTGATCCTGGTGATGAGCGTCAATCCGGGCTTTGGCGGGCAGAAGTTCATCGACAGCCAGTTGGGCCGGATCGAGGCGCTGCGGCGGATGATCGACGATAGCGGGCGCGACATCGATCTTGAGGTGGATGGCGGCGTCGATCGCAATACCGCGCCGCGGGTGATCGCGGCGGGGGCCGACGCTTTGGTGGCGGGGACCGCGACCTTTACCGGCGGCCCCAGCGCCTATGCCGACAACATCGCCGCGCTGAGAGGCGCGTGACAACCCCGCCCGAGGACGGTCCCGGCGCCGACGGGATCGACCAGGGCAAGCGGCTGATCCGCAGCGGCGGCGACAGGGGACTGTCGCTGGCCGAGCGGATTTCCGAGCGTCTGCAACGGCTGGCATGGCGGACGCCGCTGCATAGCGTGCGGTTGCGCGGGCGTTATCCGCTCAAACTGATCGCGGTCGCCGACGACCCGTTCTTCGGCGATGTGGCGCGCGGCCAGGCGCTGCTCGACGGCATGGTCAGCCATCTGGGCGAGACGCAGAATCTGAGCGGTCTGAACCTGAGCCGCCCCAGTTTTTCGGCCCGTTTCGGCGACTATCTGCACAGCTTCGAATGGCTGCGCGACCTGTCGAGCGTGACGACGCGCGCCAATGCGGTGCCGATCGCGGAGGCGATCATGCGGCAATGGCTCGCCGCGCACGCCGACAAGGTGTCCGATCCCGCATGGCGCGCGGACCTGTGGGGGCGGCGGATGCTGTTCTGGATCGCGCACGCTCCGCTGATCCTGTCGTCGAGCGACCTGATCTATCGATCGAAGGTGCTCAACACGCTGGCGCGCGGCAGCCGCCATCTGGAACGCACCGCCGACAAGGCGCCCGAGGGGCTGCCGCGCGTCGCCGCCTGGTGCGGGATCATGGCATCGGGGCTGATGATTCCTGGCGGCGATCCCCGCCGCGGGTGGTGCGAGGCCGGGCTGTTCCGCGCGATCGACGGCGCGATGTTCGACGATGGCGGCACCATCGGGCGATCGCCCGCGTCGCAGCGCGACATGGTGATGCTGCTGACGATGGTGCGCGAATGCTATGCCGCGCGTCGCCTCGATCCGCCGGAGCGGTTGCAGGGCGCGATCGACAGCCTCGTCGCGGCGATGCTGGGCGTGTGTCACGGCGATGGCGGCCTTTCGAGCTGGCAGGGTGCGGCGCCCATATCGGGCGAGATGATCGCGCAATGCGTCGAAGCCTCGGGCGCGCGCGTCCGACCCCTGCGTCAGGCACGCGAATGGGGGTATCAGCGGCTGGTCGGCGGCAAATCGGTGCTCATCATGGACGCCGCCCCCCCGCCGTTGGCACGAGTCGCGGAAGGCGGCTGCGCATCGACGTTGGCGTTCGAATTTTCGGACGGTCCGGCGCGCGTCATCGTCAATTGCGGGGGCGGGCGTCAGGCGCATGTCATCGTGCCCCCGGCGCTCGCCGCCGGGCTGCGCACCACCGCCGCGCATTCGACGCTGACGTTGGCGGACAGCAATTCGACCGCGATCCATCCCGACGGGACATTGGGCAAGGGCGTGGGTGAGATCGAGCTGAGTCGCCACGAGGGCGAGAATGCCGCTCGGATCGAGGCGAGCCATGACGGCTATGTCCGCCGTTTCGGCCTGATCCACCGGCGTCAGGTCACGCTGTCGAAGGATGGCGGCGACGTGCGCGGTGAGGATATGCTGTTGCCGTCGGGCCGCAAGCGCAAGCGGGGCGACGTGCCCTTCGCGATCCGGTTTCATCTGGGCGCGGGGGTTCAGGCTTCGCCGACCGCCGACGGGCTGGCGGCGTTCCTGCGATTGCCCGGCGGCGGGCTCTGGCAATTCCGCGCGAAGGACGCGGCGCTGTCGATCGAGGACAGTTTGTGGATCGGCTTCGACGGTCGCCCGCGCGCGACCAGCCAGATCGTGCTGACCGGCACCGCGCCCGCAGGTGGCGCGCATGTCAGCTGGGTGATGCACAAGGCGAAATAAGGACTTGTACTCCTGCGAAATCAGGAGCGTTGGCAGTCAAGATCGCGCGCGAAATCCAGCACTCCTGCTTTCACAGGAGGACAGCCAACTATTTCGCGAGGCTCGGAAACCCGGCCTTGAACGCCGCCAGCTTGGGCTTGTCCCAGCGCAGGATGTAGGGATGCGCGGGGTTCTTGCGCATGAAGTCCTGATGATATTCCTCGGCCGGGTAGAAGGTGCCGCTTTCGATCCGCGTCACGATCGGGCGCGGATACGCCTTTGCCGCGGCCAATTGCGCGATGTAGCGTTCGGCGACCAGCTTTTGTGCCGAGCCCTGCGGAAAGATCGCCGAGCGATAGCTGCGCCCGACATCCGGTCCCTGCCGGTTCAACTGGGTGGGATCGTGGGCGACCGAGAAAAACACCCGGAGCAGCGTGCCATAGCTGACCTGCGCGGGATCATAGACGATGCGGATCGCCTCGGCATGATCGGTCGCCTCAGCTGCGACCTGCTTGTAATTGGCGGTCGCTTTCGTGCCGCCCGCATAGCCGCTGGTGACCGATCGCACGCCCTTCACCGCTTCGAACACCGCTTCGGTGCCCCAGAAACAGCCGCCCGCGAATACCGCGGTTTGAAGTTTACCCTCAGGCTTCACGTCCATCTTGGGCGCCGGGATCGGCACCGCGCGTTCGGACGCGGGCGCACCGGTGAGGGCGATGGCAGCAAGCGCGGCCGCGCCGCCCAGGGCAAGGATCGTCTTCATGGTTGGCATATAGGTCATCGTCGGTCCTGTCGCAAAACCGGACGAAACGGGGACGGCATCAGCCGACCGGCGTCACCACTGCCGACTGGGTATAGTCCACGGGCGCGGGCGCATCGACATTGTGCGTCAGCTGCACGCCGACCAGCGCCACCGCGCCGAGCGCGAAACCGCCGATGAAATGCCGGAAGAATCCGGTGCGCTTGATCGTCCGCATGGTCCATCCCCTTATCGGGCAAGTGATTAACGAGCCGCAAATGCCGACCCCGTCATCGTCACCCGATCAGCTACGTGTCGGGCAAGAGATGGGATGCGCGCATCCGCATTTGGAGGGATAGATTTAATGCAGCCTAGCTGAACCATCGCTTGGGCGGTCGTTCATCTGGCGGTCGGGTTCGTCGCGACAACAGCCGGGTGGCCAATAGCGATTGCAGGTCGCGACGACCGTCCGCGATCATCACTATGGTCACCTGCGCCGGATCGACGCGATAGATCAGGCGGTAAGGTCCCATCGGCGACTGGCGGAACAGGTCCATGTCGAGCCCCACAATCTCTCGCGGGACGGGACCGCGGAGCGGATAAAGTTCCAGTGCGTCGATCCGTTCAATGACGCCGTCGAGAGAGGATTCCGCCGCGTCGATGCCGCGATCGTCGGCGATCCAGCGGTGGATGTCCGCGAGATCGCCCTGCGCGCCTACGCTCATCGCAACGCGGTATCGCTCGCTACCGGATCAACGCGCGCGGAGCACAGCCACCGCGTCGCGAGCATCGCGCATGTCGCCCGCTGCCATGTCCTGTGCACCGAGCGCCAGCAGCTTGAGCATCGCAAGCGTTTCCTGCGTTGCTTCGTAGCTGGCGAGATCCTGCAACACGGCTTTCGCCTCGCCATTCTGGGTGATCACGACCGGATCGCCGCGTTCGGCGAGCCGGGCGAGGATCGCGGCGGCATCTGCCTTCAACTGGCTGATCGGCCTGACTTGCCCTGACAATCGCATCGCTTGGCCCCTCGGATCGAATATGGTCCGAATATAGTCCGGCCTATCGGCCCGTGTAACCATCAGCCCATACAATAAGGGGCCTCAGGAAAGCGCCTTGCAGGCTCCCTGAATCCGCGCGCACGCCTCGTTCAGCGCCTCGTCGCTGGTCGCATAGCTGATCCGCATGGCGGGGGAGAGGCCGAAGGCAGCGCCCTGAACCGCCGCGACGCGCGCCTCGTCGAGGAGATAGGCGACGAAATCCTCGTCACTGTCGATGCGCTTGCCCTTGGGCGTCGTCCTGCCGATCAGGCCGGACAATTCGGGATAGACGTAGAAGGCGCCTTCGGGCGTCGGACAGGTCATCCCGTCGATTTCGTTCAGCGCGGCAACCACCAGGTCGCGGCGGCGCTGGAAGGCGGCGTTGCGCTCCGCCAGGAACGACTGGTCGCCGTTCAGCGCGGCGACCGCAGCGGCTTGTGCGATCGAGCAGGGGTTGCTGGTCGATTGCGACTGGAGCTTGGCCATCGCCTTGATCAGCCGCTCGTCGCCGCCCGCAAAGCCGATCCGCCAGCCGGTCATCGCATAGGCTTTCGAACAGCCGTTCACCGTCAGCGTGCGCTCGTAGAGATTGGGACAGACGCTGGCGATCGTCGCGAAGTCGAAGCCCGGATAGACGATGTGTTCGTACATATCATCGGTGAACACCCACACATGCGGGTGGCGCTCGAGCACCGCGCCCAGCCCGCGCAGTTCGTCGGCGGTATAGCCCGCGCCGGTGGGGTTTGACGGCGAATTGAGGATCACCCATTTCGTCCGCGCGGTAATCGCGGCGTCGAGCTGTTCGGGGGTGATCTTGTACCCCTGATCGGCGCCCGCCGCGATGAACACCGGCTTGCCGCCCGCGAATTGCACAACATCGGGGTAGCTGACCCAATAGGGCGCGGGCACGATCACCTCGTCACCCGCGTCGATCGTCGCGACGAACGCGTTGAACAGCGTATGCTTGCCGCCGACGTTCACGCTGATCTGGCTGGGGGTGTAGGTCAGGCCGTTGTCGCGGGCGAATTTGGCGGCGATGGCCTCCTTCAATTCATGCGTGCCATCGACATTGGTGTATTTGGTCTGGCCTGCGCGGATCGCTTCGATCGCGGCGTCCTTGACGAAATCGGGGGTGTCGAAATCGGGCTCGCCCGCGCCCAGCCCGATCACCTCGATCCCCTGGCGTTTCAGCTCGTTGACGCGCGCGGTGACGGCGAGCGTGGGCGAAGGCTGGATACGGCCGAGCGCGGCGGAGGTCTGCATGGTTCAGGTGGCCCGTTTCGCTGGAGGAGCAAGCGGTCGAGCCGTTAGCGCGGGCAGTGCTGCGGCGCAACCATTCGCGCAATCATCAGCCCGCGAAGCGCGTTTCCGATGTAAAAATCTTGCGCGAGGTCGGCGGCGGTCAGCACGCCTTCGACCGCGCGACCGGTGCTGAGCAATTCGTCGCGCAACACGCCGCGCAGCAGGCCGGGCGCGGGCGGCGTCACCAACACACCATCCCGCTCGACGAACAGATTGGTGAAGCTGCCTTCGGTCAGCCGTCCGTCAGGCGTGACAAAGACCACTTCGAACGCGCCCGCTTCCCGGCGAGCCGCGTCGTAGAAGCCGCGATCGGTAGTCTTGTGGTTCAGCCGGAAATCGCGCTCTGCAACCGGCAGCGGCGCGATCGCCACCTCGACCGGGCCGGTGGGCGGGGGCGGCATCGCGCCGGTCTCGATCGCGATCGCCCCGCTTTTCGCAAGCAGCAACCGGATGCGCGCCGGGGCGAGCAGGCGAAAACTCGCCACCTGAAGCGCGTTGCGCGCGGTGTGGCGGTCGAATTCGTAGCCGAAGGCGCGCGCGCTCGCTTTCATCCGTTCCAGATGGCGTTCGAGCAACACGATGCCGCTGCGCGGATCGAACGCCATCGTCTCGATCAGGTCGAATCCGCGCTGCCCGGCGGTAACGAATGCGCCCTTCGCCAGGCATTCGGACCATTCCTCATGGGCGCGAGAATCGGCGACGACGCCCGAGCCGAGGCCCATCCGGAACGCGTCGCCGTCCGCCGCCCACAAGGTGCGGATCGCGACGTTAAACATCGCGTCGCCATTCGGGTCGAGGCGTCCGATCGCGCCGGTATAGGGGCCGCGCGGCTCGCCGTTTTCGACTGCCTCGATCACCTGCATGGCGCGGACCTTGGGCGCGCCGGTGATCGAACCGCAGGGGAACAAGGCTTCGATGGCGTCCACTGCGTCGCGGTCGGGGGCGAGCGTGGCGGTGATGCCCGAGACCATCTGATGCACGCTGGGATAGGTTTCGACCACGAACCGCTCGGGCACCCGCACGCTGCCCGGCACGGCAATGCGGCTGAGGTCGTTGCGCAGCAGGTCGACGATCATTAGATTTTCGGCGCGCTGTTTGGGATCGTTGCGGAGGGTTTCGATCGCTGCGCGGTCGGCGTCGGGGGTGCTATCCCGGCGCGCGGTGCCCTTCATCGGGCGGGCGCGAAGCTCGCCGTCCTCCAGCGCGAAGAAGAGTTCGGGGGAGAAGGACAGCAGCCACGCCGCCCCGGTCCACAGCAGGGCGCCGAACGGGGCCTGCGCGCGCGCCCGGATCGCGGCATAGAGCGTGATCGGATCGCCTTCGCTCGCAAGGCGCGCCTGAAAGGTCAGATTCGCCTGATAGATGTCGCCTGCGGCGATGTAATCGGCGACCTGCGCCGCCGCCGCGAAATAGGCGTCGCGCGTGACGAGCGGCTGCGGCGCGCCTACCCATGCGCCTGCCGGATCGGGCAGCAGCGCCGCCACGTCGGCATTGGCGATCTCGCGATAGCCCTCGAACAGTCCGAACCAGGCGACCGGAAGCGGCCCCGGTGCGACGGGGCCACCGGTCGGCTCGAACGCCGGTCCCGCGCCATAGCCGAGCCACCCTGCGGCATGGAGGCCGTCGCGAGCGGCCTGCCGCAACCGCGACATCAGGTCGGGCACTTCGTCGGGGGCCTTCGCTTCCAATTGCTTGACGGGTTCGACGTAAAGCCGCGCCGGTCCGCCGCCGGGTCGGGCGTCGTCAAGCAGGACGAACGGTCTATCGGCGGTGATCGGCCCCATCGGATCGTCGATGCCGCGCTTGCGCGTGCGCTTCAACCCCTCGAACGTCGCTCGTGCTTTCCCGCGCGGGCGGGTGAGCAGGCGGGACGCGCATTGCGAGCCACCGCCCCGCCGCCTATGTCGCCTCTCATGGAACAGCCCCCGCTTCGCGCCGCGATCGTCCCCGTCACCCCGCTCCAGCAGAATTGCTCGCTGATCTGGTGCACGAAAACGATGCGCGGGGCCTTCGTCGATCCCGGCGGCGACTTGCCGCGGCTGAAGGCGGCGATGGCGCAACACGGGGTCACCATCGAAAAGATCCTGCTCACCCACGGCCATATCGACCATTGCGGCGAAGCGGGCACGCTGGCCAAGGAACTGGGCGTGCCGATCGAAGGGCCGGAGGAAGCCGACCGCTTCTGGATTTCGCGGCTGGATGAAGACGGGAAGAATTACGGCATCCGCGGCGCGGTGTTCGAACCCGACCGCTGGCTGGTTCAGGGCGATACGGTGACGGTCGGCGATCTGACGCTCGACGTCTATCACTGTCCCGGCCACACGCCGGGCCATGTCGTGTTCCATCACCCGGCGTCGAAACTGGCGATCGTCGGCGACGTGCTGTTTCAGGGTTCGATCGGACGAACCGATTTCCCGATGGGCAATCATCAGGACCTGATCGATGCGATCGTCACGCGGCTGTGGCCGCTGGGCGACGACACCGCCTTCATTCCGGGGCACGGCCCGATGTCGACCTTCGCGCATGAGCGGCGGAGCAACCCGTTCGTCGCAGATGCGGCGCTGGCGGGTTAGCCTATTCATTCCCCGTTCGTTTCGAGCGAAGTCGAGAAACACGGGCTAGGCGCACGGGTCGCGTTTTTCGATTTCGCTCGAAACGAACGGCGATAGGGAGTTCTCATGCTCAAAATCTTCGATCCCCGCCAGCTGGCCCACGCCCCCGCGCAGGAACTGCACAATGGCAGTTGGGCGCCGCATGCCGATGTGCCGTCACGCGCGGAGAGCATTCTTGCCGCGATCGGCGACACGACCCCGCCGCGCGATTTCGGGATCGATCCCATCCGGGCGGTGCATTCACCCGGCTATCTCGATTTCCTGCGATCGGCGAATGCGATGTGGCGGGATGCGGGGCGCGAAGGGAGCGCGGTCGGCTATGTCTGGCCGGTGGTCGGGCGTCGTCCGCTAACCCTGTCGCGAATCGACGCCTTGCTCGGACGATACAGCTATGATGCGGGGACGCCGATCACGCCCGAGACCTGGGACGCGGCCTATTGGGGCGTGCAGACCGCGCTGACGGCGTTGCAACCGCTGCTCGACGGCAGCGCGCGATCGAGCTTCGCGCTGTGTCGCCCGCCGGGCCATCATTCGGGCGCGGACTATCTCGGCGGCTATTGTTACCTCAACAATGCGGCGATTGCGGCGCAGGCGGCGGTGGATGCGGGCGCCGGACCGGTCGCGATCCTCGACGTCGATTATCACCACGGCAACGGCACGCAGGATATCTTCTTGGAGCGCAGCGACGTGTTCTTCGCGTCAGTGCACGCCGATCCGGCGACCGACTATCCCTTCTTCTGGGGCCATGCCGACGAGCGCGGCACAGGCGCGGGGGAGGGCGCGACGCTCAACCTGCCGCTGCCACGCGGGACCGATTTCGCCCGCTATCGTGGATCGTTGGCAACGGCGATTGAGGCGATCGCGGCGTTCGGCGCTCGAACGCTGATCGTCTCCTACGGCGCCGACACGTTCGAGAGCGATCCGATTTCCCATTTCAGGATCCGCACCTCCGATTACGCCGACATGGCGTCGGACATCGTCGCGCTGGGCCTGCCGACCCTGGTGGTGATGGAAGGCGGTTATGCGGTCGATGCGCTGGGCGCGAATGTGGTCAGTTTCCTGAGCGGGTTTTCCGACTGAGTTCACCCCATTGCAGGTGGCAGGGGTATCGCGACATTGCTCGCGCTGCCGCTCGCGAGGATAACGATGGCATAGATCGCCAGTCCCGCCGTCACCGCCAGCGACACGATGATCCCGAATCCCCGCGCAGGCATGTTGCCGTCCATCCCGATCGGATGCGCGATCCGAGCCAGAACGAATGCCGCCGCCGTGACCCAAAGCCCGATGCTCGCCCCGCGAGCCAGTTCGGTCAGCGCGAGCAGGATCAGCACGATCGGCGCGAATTCCGCAAAGTTTAGTTGCGCACGCATCCGCGCCGTCAGCCGTTCGTTGCCGCCGTCGCCGATGCTGATCTTCTCCGCGCGCCGGATCGCCCCGATTCGCATTGCCAGCCACAGGTTGATGAACGCGCATGCCGCCGCTGCACTCAGCGTCACGGGGAGTGTCAGTCCTGCCATCGTCGTCTCTCCTTCAACCTTGGTCTGATAGGGGCGGTCATCACGGCTGCGCGCCCAGCCACGCGCCACGAAACTTCGCCTGGGCGGGCGTCAGCGTCCCTCCGACGGCCTCGGTCCGCACCACTTCCAGCGTCGGGTCCGCCGCCAGCGTCATCGTCGCGCGGCGCTCCTGGCCGAGATGGGTGAACGCGATCTCCACCCGCTCGCCCGGCTTGCGCGCGGCGAGCGCGGTGGTCCAGTCGCCTTCGCTCGCGATCGGCTTGCCGCCCAGCGCGGTGATTCGCGCGCCCGCACCGACTGCGGCGTCGTAAAGCGGCGTGCCCGGCGCGGGATAACCGGCGACCGTCACGCCGCTTGCATCGCCCCGCACCGGCGTCGGGCCGACCCAGGCACGACCCGGATTGGCCGGACGCAGCACCAGGCCCGCCTGCGCCAGCAACGGCGCGAAGTCGGGCAGCTGAGACCCCTCGATCTGGGTCGCGAAGACGCTGTCGGCGAATCGCTGGTCGGTCACGGTCGCCAGCGCCGCTTTCAGGTCGGCGGTGACGAACGGCCGTTCGGTGACGCCATGACTGCGCCACAGCGTCTGCATATAGTGGTCGAGCGTGGTGCCACGCTGGCGCAGCGCGAGGTCAAGTCCCGCGGCGATCACCGCGCCATAGAGATAATAGCTGGTGAAGATGTGGTCCTGACGCGGATCGATCGCGGTTGCGGCATCGACGAAGGGCGCGCGCAGGCTCATCTCCATCGGCCCGTGATAGCGTCTGCCGGGGCGGTTGAGCGTGTAGTTCAGCGCACGGCTGAGGTCGGCGAGATATTCGTCGACGCTCCACACCCCAGCGCGCGCGATGGTCAGTGGCCCGTAATAGCTGGTGAAGCCTTCGGCGAACCACAGGCTGGGCGTAGGGTTCGCACGGGTAAAGTCGAAGGGTTCGAGTTCGGCGGGGCGCAACCGTTCGACCAGCCAGGCGTGGAAGAATTCGTGGCTTAACGTGCCGATCTGCGAATAATTGGCCTCCGCCAGCCCGCGATTTGCCGTGAGGATGGTCGAGTTGCGATGCTCCATCCCGTCGCCTGACGCCTGCGGCACATAAGCGGCGATGAACGTGTATTCGCCGTGGTCGAAATCGGGGACGTCGCCGCCGAACACCTTGATCTGCTCGTCGACGACTTTCTTCGCCATGTCGGTGAAGCGATCGACCTCGCTTTCCGCGCCATTGTGATGGACCGCCAGCCGGATCGTGCGGGGGGTGCCGCGATCGTCGACCTGCCATTCGCGGACGTCATGGTCGGCGAGCGTCGTCGGGCTGTCCATGAAATATTGCAGATCGGGCGCGCCGAACGTCCAGGGACGGCTGGTGGGGACCAGTTGAGTCGCGACTTTCCACCGGTTGTTCGCGGGCCGGAATCGGACGGTGATCGGGCGCGCGTCCTGCCCCTGCGCCCACAGGAAGGTCGCGGGCATATTGAGATGCGCGTGGGTAGGATCGACCTGGGCATAGGTGCCGTCGGCGCGATCGGCGAACAAGGTATAGGTGATCGTGACGGTGCCGTCGTGCTTGGCGACGGTCCAGCCATAGGGATCGGTGCGGGTTATGGGCAGATCGCGTCCGCGGCTGTCCCTGGCGCTGACCGCATAGACGTTCTTGGCGAATTCGTGGATCGCGTAACGACCGGGCGACGACCGGGACATCTGAAACCGCACCGGTTCCGATGGAAGGTCGGACACGGTGACGGTGATGCGCGCTTCGTTGTGAACCGCGTTTTCGAAGCTGACATCATATTCGATCGGGCGCGGCGCATCCTGTGCGCTCGCCGATGTTGCCAACGCAATCGCTGCACAGCCCGCCATCCAACGCCGCATCGTCCGTTCCCCTATCTGCCACCGGCGCTCAGGCCGAGCGCATTGTTGCGACAGGGCTAGGCGGGAACGGTCGCGCGGGCAAGATTTGTGCGCGGTCAGCTCAGGCGGCGTTGCAATGCGCGTTTCAGCCGGTCGTGCGCGGCTTTCTTGATCTGGCAGACCCGCGCCGATCCGACGCCCAGCACCTGGCCGATTTCCTCAAGGTTCAATTCCTCGACATAATAGAGCTGGATCACCTGCGCCTCGCGCGTCGGCAGGTCGCCGATCGCCCCCACCAGCGTTTCGCGCAGCTCGCTGTCGGCGAGCGCCTCGAACGCGTCGGGCGTGTCGTCCATGAACCACGGCGCGTCGTCCGCATAGACGTCGTCCAGCGAGTCGAACCGCACGGCTTCGGCGCCCGCATAATCGGTCCGCAGCTTGTCGAGGTCCACGCCCAGCCGTTGCGCGATTTCGGCATCGTCGGGCGCGCGGCCCAGAAACTGGGTAAGCGATGCGACCGCCTGGCCGTAAGCCTTGCGCCGCCGCATCGCGCCGCGCGTCATCGTCGCCTGACGACGCAATTCGTCGATCATGCTGCCGCGGATACGGGTGTTGAGATACTGGTCGAGCGTGACCTGCCCGCGATCCTCGAAGCTGGTGCAGCCTTCGACCAGCGCGACGACGCCGATCTGGATCAGATCCTCGACCTCGACGATGCTGCTCATTGCGCCGTGAACGTGCCAGGCGATGCGGCGCACCAGCGGGAGGTGCTGGCGCACCAGTGCCTCGGTATCGCGCGGGCCTTGTGCGGGCGTGTAGGTCAGCGGCTCGCCGACGACGGGGTGGCGGAGCGGCATCATGCGGGAATCGCCTCGGGCGCGCCGATGACGGCGACGACCTCGACCGACTTGTCCTCGGGCACTTCGAAGAAGCTCATGACCGGCGTATCGGGCAGCACGGTCTTGACCAGCTTGCGGATCGCGATGCGGATCGAGGGCTGGACGACGAGGACGAACGGCTTGGCCTCGCCCACCAAAGGCTGCGCGGCGCGCTGCAATGCATCGACGATGCGGCGGCCCAGATCGGGTTCGATCGTGTGGCGGCGCGACGGGTCGGAACGCACGGCCTGGCCGAGCAACGCCTCGAGCTGACCTTCCAGCGTCATCACGCGCAGCGGCTCGCGCACGCCGCACAGTTTCTGGATGATGAGGGGGCCGAGTTCGGGGCGGATCGTCTCGACGATTTCGTCGGCGTCCAATGTTTTCTGCGCGGCGCTCGCGATGGCGGCGGCGATGCGGCGGAATTCCTTCAAGGGGATGTTCTCCGCGAGCAGCGCGCGCAGCACTTGCGTCAGCGTGGTCAGCGACACCGGTTGCGGGCAGAGCGAGGCGACCAACTGCCCGGCGCGGTCCTTCAATCCGTCGAGCAGCGACTGGACTTCGTCGGGGCCGAGCAGATCGGCGGCGTTCTGGATGAGCAGCTGGTTCAGATGCGTCGCCATCACGGTGCCCGCATCGACCACCAGATAGCCCGCCGCCGTGGCCGCATCGGCGTCGGCGCTGGAAATCCAGCGCGCGTCGAGGCCGAAGGTCGGATCCTTGGCTTCCTTGCCGCGAATGGGGGCGACCGCCTGGCCGGTATCGAGCGCGAGCATTTCGTCGGGCGACGCCTGATCCTCGCCGACCACCACGCCGTTGATGACGATGCGATAGGTAAAGGGCGCGAGATTGATGTCGTCGCGCACGCGCACCTGCGGCACGACGAAGCCCAGATCCTTCGACAATTGGCGGCGCACCCCGGTGATGCGACCCATCAGCGGCGCGCCCTTGCGCTCGTCGACCAGCGGCACGAGGCCGTAACCGATGTCGAACATCACCTGCATGTTGTCGGTCACCTCGTCCCAGCCGATCTTCGACAGGTCGGCGGGTGGTGCTGCGGGTTCGGGCGGTGGCGGCAGTTGCGACACCTTGTACATGCGCCACGCCATGTACCCGGCCCCGGCAGCGGCGGGCATGATGATGAGCGCGGGCATGCCGGGCAGCAGGCCGAGCAGCACGAGGATGCCCGATACCGGTGCCCAGGTGCGATGCGAATTGAACTGGCTGCCGATCTGGCCCTGCAAATCCTTGGCCGACGACACCCGCGTCACGATCGCGGCGGCGGCGATCGACAGCAGCAGCGCCGGCACCTGCGCGACCAGCGCGTCGCCGACCGACAGGTTGATATAGACTTCGGCGGCTTCGGACAGGCTCAGCCCGTGGCTGACGGGGCCGATGATGAGGCCGCCGACGATGTTGATGAACAGGATCAGCAGGCCTGCGATCGCATCGCCCTTCACGAATTTGGACGAACCGTCCATCGCACCGTAGAAATCGGCTTCGGTCGCCACCTCGACGCGGCGCGCGCGCGCTTCGTCGGGGGTCATCAGCCCGGCGTTCAGATCGGCGTCGATCGCCATCTGCTTGCCCGGCAACGCATCGAGGGTGAAGCGCGCCGAGACTTCGGACACGCGGCCCGCACCCTTGGTGACGACGATCATGTTGATGATGATGAGGATCGCGAACACCAGCAGCCCGACGACGTAATCGCCGCCGATGATGAAGCTGGCGAACGCCTCGATCACATGGCCGGCCGCGTCCGACCCCTCATGCCCCGACCCCAGCACCACGCGGGTGGACGCGACGTTCAGGCCCAGGCGAAACAGGGTGACGAACAGCAGCACGGTCGGAAAGGCCGAGAAGTCGAGCGGCTTTTGCGCATTGAGTGCGACCATCAGCAC
Source organism: Sphingomonas aestuarii (assembly GCF_054457155.1). Lineage (NCBI taxonomy): Bacteria > Pseudomonadati > Pseudomonadota > Alphaproteobacteria > Sphingomonadales > Sphingomonadaceae > Sphingomonas > Sphingomonas aestuarii. The sequence continues at coordinate 29,019 of NZ_JBTKVV010000002.1, forward strand.
CGCGATCGACAGCATGATGTTGGTGATGAAGAAGATGTCGAGCATGAACGCCGGGATCGGCACCACCATCAGCACGACGAGCAGCAGGATGGCGGCCGGCAACGCGCCCGAGCGGAACAATGGCCCGGCACCGCCCTTGGCACGATCGAGGAACGTCATGGCGTCAGGCTCCGAGACGGGCGAGCATCAGATAGGCGAGCCGCGCGGTGGCGGGCGTCGGGCGGAGCATCGATGCGCGGTCCGGCGCGTCGGGGTTCGCCGGGTTGCCGCCTGAGGCGGGCGAACGCTGCGCGAACCGGTCGAGCGTCGAGGCGAGCCAGTCGCGGTCGCCCGCATCGCTTTCGCTCCCCAGCACGACCTCGACCGCGTGGTCGAACTTGAGACCGCCGACCGAAGCAGGCATCCCGCCCGAGGCAAGGCCGGTCGCGCCGACCGCCGCCGCACCGCGATCGAGCTTGTCGGCGAAGCGGCCATAAATGTCCGACAAGGAACGCGGCTGGCCGTTCGAGGCGTAGAAGATCGAACGGTTGGCGCGCGCGGCGGCAGGGAACATCGATGCGGCAGTGCGGTCGGGATTGTCCTGCATTGCCGACAGGAATTGCTTGGCCCCGCCCAGCCCAAGGAAATGCGCCATATAGAGGTCGGTGCCAGTGGTCCCGCGCCCCAGCGACCCTTCGAGCGACGCCTTGTTGTCGGCGGCATGTTCGGCGGCCATCAGCGAGGCGACCTGCGGATTGTTGCGCAGGTCGAGGATCGCGCGGCGGGTGGCGGCGTCGGATACGGTGAAGCGGCCATTGCCGTTCGACTGGATCGCGTCGACGGCCCAGCCGATGCCGTGCGCCGCGCCGTGCTTCTTTACGACGCCCAGCCAGCTCTGGTCGATGAACTGATAAAGTCCGGTGGCGCTGGAGGTCGCGGCGCGCGCATTGGCGCGCATTCCGCTTTCGACCTGCGCCTGACCCAGCAGATAGTTGAAATCAACGCCGGTCTTGCGGCTCGCGGTTGCGATCGCCGACTGGACGCCGGTTGCCGCCGCTACCTTGGTCACGCTCATAATTTCTTGCCGTGGCTATCCATATCGGACAGCGATCAGCAATTATCGTGCCAGTTGATCGTTCAGCCGGTTGTCCGCATCAGGCGTAGGCGCCCATGCCCCCGCCGCGCCAGGTCTGCCCGGCTTCCCCGGCAAGCATTTGCAGCCGACGGCGGACATTTGCCGCCATCAGGTTGACATAGATGCGCGCGGTTTCGTTCAACCGGTGCGCTTCCTCTGCCAGCGCGCGGATTTCGGCGCTGTGCGGCGCTTCGTCGTCGTTGGCGGCAAGCGTTTCGATCCCCGACAGCTTGGCAGCGGTCGCGGTTTCCAGCGCGGCGACATCGTTCGCCTTCAGCGCCGCGATTTCGGCGTGGAGGCAGTCGATCACGCGGATCAGGGCGTCACGCCGGGTCATTGGCCACCCATTCGGATTTCATGGCCAGCATCCGGTCGGCAATCGCACTCGCGTCGATCCGATAAGATCCGTCGGCGATTCTGCGTCGCAGCGCGTCGACGCGCATCGCATCGACCGGTGGCTTGGCGGCGAGTTCCTTCGCGGTGATCCGCGCCGAATGCGGCTCGAGATCGGTTGTCGAATCCTGCGGGGGCCGCTGCGTCGCCGAGGCGCGCGTCACCGCAGCGACGGAGTCGCTCGGTTTGACGGGCCTGGGGCCGACGGGGTCCACCATGTTTCGGTTCCTGCATGTTTGCGTTCCCCACCAAAAACGACCCCGACCGAATAAACTTTAGGAAAAAATTAGGAGCGGTGCCGAACGTCAGTTCGCCCAGCCCGGCAGCGTCGCCCGGCCCGGCTCGATCGCCACGGCCTGAATCGGCGGCTTCGACGGATCGACGCGGACCATGAAGCGCGCGCCCGGTGCGGCGTCGCCCATCGCGATGCCGTCGCGGGTGATCGAAAAGCCGGTGGTGCCCGCAGCGACGGTCACCGGATCGCCGCGCTTGATGACGGGTTCGGCGCGCAACGGCGCGGCGGCGACGGTCATCGCCGCGGACTGCTGCATAACGGGTCGCGGCTCTGCCATAACGGGCACATAGATGCGCCACACCGGCGTCATGCACCGCACGACGACCGCGTCCTGGGCGGGCGAGCGCCATTCGACCTGCGGCAGCGGGCAGGCGGCAAGTTTCAAACGACGATCGACCGCGGTGCGCGCGCCGCCCTCCATCCCGATCGCCTGACCGGTGAACTGCGCGACCGCCATGTCGAGCATCGCGGTGTCCTGAAACTTCGCCTGCGCGGCAGCGGGGGTGGCAGCCAGCAGCAGCGGCAGGCTCCAGATCCAGCGGGTCATTGCATTCTCCTTTGAACGGGCAAGGACGCGTCCCCGGCAAAGCCGATCGCAATCAAGACGCGGCGTCCTTTCGGGGCGTCCTCGCCCCCGGCAAATTCGATACGGTCGGGGGCGATCGCGCCCGCTTCGACCAGGGCAACGGCGACGGCGCGCGCGCGGTCGGCGGCGAGCAGCGCGGCGCTGCGCGTGACGGGATCGACGTCGCCGGACGTTCCATCCGTTCCCGCCGACAGGCGGACCCGAGTGCGCGGATCGGCGGTCGCGCCCCTCACCCAACGGGCGAGCGCGGCGGTGTCCTGCGTGATTTCGGCGCTGCCGGAGGCGAAACCATCGACGCTCCCCAGTTCCTGCGCCATCGCTGGTTCGATGACGGGGGGCGCGTCTGGTTCGGGCGTCGTCGCCACAGCCTCGATGCCGAACCCTTCGCGAATGCTGGCGCTGAGCGCGGCGGGGTCGAGATGCTGCGAGGCTTGGACGAAAACAAAGAAGCCGAGCAGCAACAGGCCGAGATCGGCGAGCGTCATCAGCCAGAGCGGGCGGGCGGGCGCGTCTTGCGTATCGAAGGGGGTGAGCGTCATGCCGCTTCGGCCCGCTTGTGCCAGCGCGGCGCTTCCCGGCTGGCGAGCGCCTCCAGCGGCGCGATCAGCCGCGCGCGCTCGACATATTCCCGGCGCGCCAGTGTGCGAAGCCGCGCCGAAATCGGCATCGCGACAAGCGTCGCCAGCACCGCGCCATAGAGAGTGGTGAGCAAGGCGATCGCCATCGCACCGCCGATCGCGGTCACGTCCTCCATCGCCAGAAACATGCGGACCAGCCCGACCAGCGTGCCGATCATGCCCATCGCAGGCGCGATCTCGGCCGCCGAAGCCCAGAAATCGGATGCGGCGCGGTGGCGCTCGGCGCGCGCGTTCTGGCGGTCGGCAAGATGCGCGGCGACGGTCGTGCCGTCCTTGCCGTCGACAATATCGGCAATGGCGGCGGCAAGATCGGGATCGGTGATGACCGACCGGTCGAGCGTCATCACGCCGTGCTTGGCGGCGATCCGCGACAGCGCGTCGATCTGGGTAATGAGCGGCCCGGCGTCGAAGCGCTTGCGCCCCAGCGTCCTGAGCGCCCCGATCGCCCGCCCGACATCGCCCAGCGGCGTGCGCAGGATCAGCGCAAGCGCCGTCCCCCCGGCAACGATGCCGAACGCGAGCGGGTCGAGAAAGGGGGCGATGAACGCCTGAACCGACTGGATCATGCACGGGGTTAAGCAAGGGTCGGGCCAGTTTGCAGATGGGGTGATCAACCCGCCTTGCATTTCGATCGTCATTGCGAGCGCAGCGAAGCAATCCAGACACGCGCCCGCAACGCTGGATTGCTTCGCTGCGCTCGCAATGACGGGTGGCGGCAACCCACCGGCAAACGCATTGCCGCCCCCGGCAACATCTTGCCGCCCCGCGCCACCTCCTTACTCAAACCCACGCAAATCCGCCATTCTTCGCAAACTGGCACGGCCTTTGCTGAAAACACCCGTGCATTAATCGCGGGAGACTGCACATGGCCAACGACACGCTCTTCGGCGTCCACGGGACGGCGCTACAGCTGCGCTCGAAACGGATGGGATTGCTGGCGTCGAACATCGCCAATGCATCGACCCCCGGTTACAAGGCGCAGGATCTGGACTTCGCCCAGGCGCTCAAGTCCGCCAACGCCGCGGGCGGGATCGACCGGGCGATGGACGGCGCGACCAAATATCGCGTGCCGCTTCAGCCTTCGATGGACGGCAACACGGTGGATCTGACCACCGAACAGACCGCCTTCGCCGAAAATGCCGTCGCCTATCAGACGACGCTTTCCTTTCTCAACGGGCGGATCAGCACGATCACCCGCGCTCTGAAGGGCGAATGACGATGAGCAATCCGGTCAGCATCTTCCAGGTTTCGGGTCGCGCCATGTCGGCGCAGCTCGCGCGGATGAACACCACCGCGTCGAACCTCGCCAATGTCGGCCAGGTATCGAGCACCGAAGCGGGCGCGTATCGCACGATGAAGCCGGTGTTCCGCACCAGCTTCGACGCGGCGTCGGGCATGGCCACGGTCGATGTCGAACGCATCGTCACCGCGGGCGAGGCCCCGGTCAAACGCTACGACCCCGGCCATCCGATGGCCGACGCCGACGGCAATGTCTTCGAAAGCGCGGTCGATGAAACCCGCGAGCTGGTCGACATGATGGAGGCCGCCCGCACCTATCAGAACAATGTCGAAGTGATGCAGACGGCCAAGTCGCTGATCGCCCAGACGCTCCAGCTGGGACGTGGATGATGGCGACGAGTTTCGACGCAGCGATCGGCAATCTGGGCATTGGCCGCACCGGCACGACGACGGGCAATTCGGCGCTGGGTTCGCAGAATCTGGGGCAGAATGATTTCCTGAAACTGCTGACCGCGCAGATGCAGAACCAGGATCCCTTCGATCCCGTCGACAACACCCAGATGGTCGCGCAGATGGCGCAATTCTCGTCGCTGGCGGGCATCACCGAGATGTCGTCGACGCTCAAGGCCATCGCCGACAAACTGGGCGGCACCAGCATGTCCGACGCGCTTGGCTATGTCGGGCGCGCGGTGCTGGTCGAAGGCGCCACCAACTATCCGATGACCAACGGCACGGTGGCAGGGGCAATCGAACTCGACGGCAATGCGACCGACGTGAAGGTGACGATCACGGGCGCGAGCGGCGCCGTGATGAAGACCGTGTCGCTGGGGCCGCAAAAGGCCGGCATCATCGATTACGAATGGGACGGATCGACCGACAATGGCGATCCGGCGGGCGAAGGTCCCTTCACCATCAACGTCACTGCGGCTGCGGGGGCGAATACCGTCCCCGCCCGCAGCCTGATCTGGGCGCCGGTCCAGTCGGTGTCGCTCGACCCGAGCGGCACACCCACGCTTACCATCCCTGGCGTCGGCCAGCTTCCCACCACCGCCGTCCGCAAGGTCGGCTGAGCTTTAACGGAGTAACCAAAATGTCCTTCTACACTTCGCTCAGCGGGCTTCGTGCGGCCCAGACAGACATGTCGGCGATTTCGCACAACCTCGCCAACGTCACCACCAACGGCTTCAAGAAGAGCCGGGCCGAATTTGCCGACGTGATCGCGTCGAGCCTGGATCAGTCGCCGACGATGATGATCGGGTCGGGCAGCGTGACCAAGGCGATCCGCCAGCAATTCTCGCAAGGCAATCTGAACCAGACCGGTTCGTCGCTCGACCTCGCCATCGCCGGTGACGGTTTCTTCGCGGTCAAGCCGAACCAGGATGGCAGTCAGGTGAATTTCACCCGCAACGGCAGCTTCATGGTCGATAACGACCGTTACGTAACCGACGCGCAGGGTGCCAAGGTTCAGGTGTTCCCGGTCGACGGTTCGGGCGCGGTCATCGCCAGCGGCCTCGACCAGACGATTGCGCTGCGCCTGCCCGCGACCAGCGGCACGCCGGTTGCGACGGCTGCCACCGCGCTCAACGTCAATCTGTCGGCCAATGCCGCGGTCAAGACCGGAGCGTTCGACCGGTTCGATCCTTCGACCTACAATCAGACGACGCAGACGACGATCTATGACGCCAGCGGCAACGCGTTGACCATGACCCAATATTTCGTCCGCACCCAGGCAGCGGGCGGCGGCACGCCGACCAGCGAATGGCAGGTCTACAGCTTCGTCGGCGACCGTCAGCTGGGCGTGGACGCCGCCAATCCGCAGCCGATCACGATGAGCTTCGACACGAACGGCGTCATGACCGCACCCGCGGGACCGACCCAGTTCGCGGCGGTCGGCCTGGGGGGATCGACCATCGAACAGGCATTGTCGCTCGACCTGACCGGATCGACCCAGCTCGCACAAGCCTTCAACGTCAATGCGCGCAGCCAGGACGGCGCCGCGGTCGGCCAGTTGCAGGGCGTGACTGTCGGCAGCGACGGCACCGTCTTCGCCAGCTTCTCCAACGGCGAAAGCCAGGCGCTGGGCAAGGTGGTGCTTGCCAACTTCCCCAATCCATCGGGCCTGCGTCAGCTGGGCAATTCGAACTGGGCCGCAACCGGGCTGGCCGGTGAAGTGTCGCTCGGCTCGCCCGGCGAAAAGGGCCTGGGTTCGCTGATGTCGTCGATGCTCGAAGGGTCGAACGTCGACATGACCGAGGAACTGGTCGGCCTGATCGCCGCGCAGCGCGCGTTCCAGGCGAATGCGAAGGCGCTCGATACGTCGAGCCAGATCTCGCAGTCGATCCTGAACATCCGCGCCTGATCGAAACGACGACGGGGGGATAGGACATGGACAGGCTGGTCTATACGGCGATGTCGGGGCTCAAGGCCCGGATGGCGAGCCAGGCGGCGATCGCCAACAACATCGCCAACGCATCGACCACCGGGTTTCGCGCGGATCGCGTGAATTTCGAGCGGATGATGCTGAAAGGCCAGCCGCTCGAAACCCGTGCGCCCGCCACCGCAGAGGTGATCGACGCCGATCGCCGCGCAGGCGCGATCATGGCGACCGGCCGTCCACTCGACATCGCCGTGCAGTCGGATTCGTGGATCGCCGTTCAGGCGACCGACGGAACGGAAGCCTATACGCGCCGGGGCGACCTGAACGTCGCCGCGTCCGGCGTGCTGGAAACCGGCGACGGTTTCCCGGTGATGGGGTCGGGGGGCCCCATCACCGTGCCTCCGCACGAAAAGATCATGATTTCCGAAGACGGCACCGTGTCGATCGTGCCTCCGGGCGCGGCGCCGGGCACCGATCCGCAGATTATCGACAGGATCAAACTGGCCTCCACGCAAGGCTCGGACACGGTCAAGGGCCTCGACAATCTGCTTCATGTGCGCGGCGGCGGGGTGCTGCCCGACGACATGGAAGCGCGGGTTCAGTCGGGGTCGCTCGAACAATCGAACGTTAACCTGACGCAGGCGCTCGTCGACATGATCGAGAACCAGCGCGGTTACGAAGTACAGGCGAACCTCCTGAAAGAGGCGCGCAAGATGGACGAAGGGGGCGCATCGCTGATGCGCCTGCCGGGTTAAGGAGAATAGGTCATGGGTAGTGCGGCAATGCACATCGCGCGCACCGGGCTCGACGCCCAGGACATGCGCATGCGGACGATTTCAAACAACCTGGCGAACGTCAACACGACGGGGTTCAAGCGCAACCGCGCCTCGTTCGAAACGCTCGCCTATCAGGTGGTGACCGCCGCCGGCGCGCCAAGCACCAATGAGACGCGCTATGCGACCGGCCTCAATCTCGGCACCGGTGTCCGCGTTCAGGGGACGGCGACGATCAATACGCAAGGGTCGCTCAACACCACGGGCAACGCGCTCGACCTCGCGCTCGACGGCGAAGGCTATTTTCAGGTCCAGCTTCCCGGCGGGCAGCTCGGCTATACCCGCGCGGGGAATTTTACCCGCTCGGCCGAAGGGATGATGGTGACCGCCGAGGGGTATCAGGTGATGCCCGGCATCACGATCCCCGAAGGCGCGACGTCGGTGACGATCGGGTCGGACGGTACGGTGTCGGCAATGGTCCCCGGCCAGACCGAGGCCGCCGAGATCGGCCAGATCCAGATCGCGACCTTCCCGAACGCGGCCGGACTCCAGCCCACCGGCGACAATTTCCTCATCGAAACCGGGGCATCCGGCGCCGCTGCGCTGGGCATCGCGGGCCTCGATGGTCGCGGCAATGTTCGCCAGGGGATGCTCGAGGGATCGAACGTCAACGTCGTCGAGGAACTGGTCGACATGATCGAAACCCAGCGCGCGTACGAGGTCAATTCCAAGATGATCTCGGCCACCGACGAAATGCTCAAATATGTCAACCAGCAGCTCTAAAGGGACCGGATTGATGAAATTCGCATCCGGCCTCGCCATCGGCGCGCTCGCGACGATCGTGTTCGCCGCGTCGGCCAGCCCCGCCCACGCGCAGCTGTTCGGCAAGAAAAAGCCCAAGGAGGATTTCTCCGCAACGGTCGTGCCGGTCGCACAGCCGGTCGCCGCACCCGCCAACGGGTCGATCTTTCAGGTCGATCAGGGCTATGCCGCCTATCACGAAGGCACGCGCGCGCGCCGGGTCGGCGATCCGCTGACGATCGTGCTGGTCGAACGCACCGTGGCGTCCAAATCGGCAGGGACGAAGCTCGACAGCGGCGGCGGGTTCAGCCTGATCCCGCCATCGACCGGCAACCTGGCGCAATTCCTGCCCAGCGACATTGCGATGAGCGGCAAGCGCGGCTTCAACGGCGCGGGCACCGCCGACCAGTCCAATGCCCTGTCGGGCGAAGTCAGCGTGACCGTAGCCGAGGTCTATCCCAACGGCACCATGCTGGTTCAGGGGCAGAAGCGTGTCACGCTTAACCGCGGCGACGAATTCGTGCAGATCAAGGGGATCATCCGCGTGGCGGACATCGACGCGAACAACCGCGTCGCATCGACCCGCGTGGCCGACGCCCAGATCGCCTATACCGGCAAGGGCGACGTCGCCCGCGCCAGCCGTCAGGGGTGGCTCAGCCGCTTCTTCCAAGTCATCAGCCCGTTCTGATGGGGACCGATACGATGTTTCGCACCCTTCTTTCGATCGCCGCCGCATTCGCGGCGCTCGTCGCCACGCCCGCCTCCGCCCAGCGGATCAAGGATCTGGGCCATTTTCAGGGCGTCCGCACCAACCAGCTGACCGGTTACGGCATCGTCGTCGGTCTGGCGGGGACGGGGGACGACAACCTCGAATATACCGTCCAGTCGGTGAAGGCCGCGACCTCCCGGTTCGGCCTGCAATTGCCGCCCGGCGTCAATCCGGGACTGAAGAACGCCGCCGTCGTCATGATCACCGCCGAACTGCCGCCCTTTGCCAAGGCGGGGCAGAAGATCGACGTGACGATCGCCGCGCTGGGCAAGGCGAAATCCCTGCGGGGCGGCAGCCTGATCCTGACCCCGCTGATCGGTGCCGATGGCCAGATCTATGCGATGTCGCAGGGCAGCCTGGCGATCGGCGGTCTGGGAGCGGAAGGCGCAGACGGGTCGAAGGTCCAGGTCAACATCCCGACCAGCGGCCGTATTCCCGAAGGTGCGACGGTCGAGCGCATGGTCGATACCGGCTTTGCCAACACCCCCTATCTGACGTTCAACCTGACCAAATCGGACTTCACCACCGCACAGCGCGTGGCGGATGCGATCAACGGTCGCTTCGGTTCGGGCGTCGCGCGCATGGTCGACGGGGTGTCGGTGGCGATCAACGCACCGCCGGGCAACGAAGCGCGCGTGGCGATGATGAGCATGGTCGAGAATATCGCGGTCGAGGCGGCGGAAGCGCCTGCCCGCGTGATCGTCAATGCCCGCACCGGCACCGTCGTCATCAACCAGTCGGTGCGCGTCGCGCCCGCCGCCGTCAGCCACGGCAAGATGACGGTGCGGATCGACGAGAGCGAGCGCGTGGTCCAGCCCCAGCCCTTTGCCAACGGCCAGACCGCCATCGAACAGCAATCGGCAGTCACTGTAGAGGAAGAGCGCAATCCCATGTTCCTGCTGGAGCCCGGCCCGCGCCTCGCCGATGTGGTCAAGGCGGTGAACGCCATCGGCGCGAGCCCGGCCGATCTGGTCGCGATCCTCGAAGCGCTGAAGGAAGCGGGCGCGCTCAAGGCCGAACTGGTGATCCTGTGATGACCGGCGGCATGAACCTTCCCAGCTTGAATCCTGCCGCCAGCCAGTCGCTACGCCTCGACGGCGTCGCGGGCGACACGTCGCGGCTGGCGTCGGCGGAGAATTTGAAAGCCGCGGGCGAACGGTTCGAGGCGATCTTCGTCAACATGATGTTAACCTCGATGCGCAAGGCTTCGCTGGGTGAGGGATTGTTCGACACCAAGGCGGTCGAACAGTTTCGTGACATGCAGGACCAGAAGCTGGCGGAGACGATGGCAAGCACCACACCGATCGGAATCGGCAAGGCGATGACCGACTTTCTGTCGAAGGCTCAGCCGACTTTGATCGACGGCGCTGAAGGCACGGCTACCCCGTGACCAACCTGCTCGCCATCGGGTCGACGGGCGTTCGCGCCTATCAGACCGCGCTGACCACCGTGTCGGAGAATATCGCCAATGCGGGCGCGGCGGGCTATTCGCGCCGCACCGCGACCGTCGGCGAGATCGTCTCCTCCGCGTCGGCGAACGCGACGATGAGCGGGCAATTGTCGGGTTACGGCGTCCGCGTCACCGGCATCGACCGGCAGACCGACGCCTTTCGCGTCGCCGAAACCCGTTTCACCGGCGCGGAACTCGCGCGCAGCAATGCCTCCGTCCAGTGGCTGGAGCGCATCGAAAGCGCGCTGACCGGCTATGACATGCCCGCGCGCATGACGGGGTTCTACGCCAGCGCCAGCACGCTTGCCGCCGACCCCGCATCGGGCGCCCCGCGCGCCGCGATGGTCGAGGCGGCGACCGCGCTCGCCACGTCGATCCAGGGCACGCACTCAACCTTGTCGGCCGCGATGGCGGATCTCGACGGCACCGCGCAGGCGAGCGTCGGCCAGCTCAACGACCTGTCGCAACAGGTGGCCAAGACCAATGTCGCGCTGGCTCGGGTTGGTCCGGGCACGGCGGCTCAGGCGCAATTGTTCGACGAACGCGACCGGCTGCTCGGCGCGATGAGCCAGTTGACCGACATCGACGTTCAGATCGACCAGCGCGGCCTCGCCACCGTCCGTGCGGGCGGATCGACCGGCCCGGTGCTGGTCGAACTGGCGGAAACCGGCTTCGTCCGCGCATCGCGGTCGGACGGCGCGCTGGGCTTCACCGTCGAACGCGCCGGCAGTTTCGACACGCTGCATCCGCGCGGCGGCGCGCTATCCGGTCTGGTCGAAGGCGCCCAGCGCATCGGCGACGCGATCGACGCGCTGAACGTCATGGCGCGCGACCTGGCCGATGGGATCAACGCGATCCAGGCGGGCGGCGAGGATCTGGACGGCAATCCCGGCGCGCCGATGTTCGCGATGGGCGCCGACGCTTCCGATTTCCGCATGGTGCTTGCGGGTCCGCGCGGCATCGCCGCGTCGTCGCCGGGCGGCGGGGTGCGCGACAATGGCAACCTGGTCGCGCTCGAATCCTTTCGCCGGTCGAGCGCACTCGAAGACCGCGCCACCGGGCTGGCCGTCGGCAATGCAACGACACTCGCCGGGCGCCGATCGGTGGCGAGCGCGCAGGCCGCGATCCACGACAATGCGATCGCCGCGCGCGATTCGGTATCGGGAGTCAATCTGGACGAGGAAGCGGTCGATCTGATCCGCTTTCAGCAAGCCTATAACGCCTCCAGCCGCATCATTCAGGTGGCGCGCGAAACCTTCCAGTCCATCCTCGACGCGAGCTAAACGGCCATGCGGATCACCACCAGCCAGATGTTCGACCGGTTGAACGGCCAGATGGGATCGCTGTCGGTCGGTGCCGACCGGATCCAGACCCAGATCAGCACCGGCAAGAAGCTGGTGAACCCGTCGGACGACGCGGTCGCCTATCTGCGGCTGACGGGGCTGAAGCGGGTCGATGCCGATCACAATGCCGCGACCACCAACGCCAATCTGGCGAACATGGTGCTGTCGCAGACCGACACGACGCTGGGCAGCGTCGAGACCGAATTGCAACGCGCGCAGGAACTCGCCATCGCGGCCTCCAACGGCACGATGAATGCGGAGAACCGCGCGGCGACGGCCGAGGCGCTCGAATCGATTCTCGACCAGTTGTTCGTGCTGGCCAATACCCGCGACGCGCGCGATCAGCCGGTCTTCGGCGGCGCGAGCGGCGATGTCGCCTATCTGCGTGCCCCCGACGGCACGATCACCGCCGCAGGCACCGGCGAACCCGCCGCAATTCCCTTGAGCGACGGTGCGACGGTGCGGGCGAGCGTGCCCGGTTCGTCCGTGTTCGGCGCGGGCGACGATCCGGCGGTGAACGACATGTTCGCAACCCTGTCGGGCCTGATTTCCGAATTGCGCAGCGGCCAGCCCGCAAGCCAGGCGTCGATGGACGGCATCGCCGCATCGCTGACCAATGTGGGCGCCACCCGCGCGTCGGTAGGCGCGCGCATGGTGCGCGTCGACATGGAAATCGCCCGGCTGGGTGAACTGGGCCTGGCCCGCGAAGTCAGCCGGTCCGCGATCGAGGACACCGACGTCGCGTCGGCGATCACCGAGCTGCAAAAGACGCTGACCATCCTTCAGGCGACCCAGGCGAGCTTCGGCAAGCTGACCAGCACCAACCTGTTCGACTATTTGCGCTGATCTCCGTTCGTCATTGCTTCGCTTCGCGCGCAATGACGATTGGGTTTCAGAGCGCCCCGAGAATAAAATTCTCGCGGCGGTAACCATTTCTCGACGGATTGACGGCTAAGCCGGGAACAAGGCGTTTCGCGTGTCCGCGGCGTCGGGGGTAATTCGTTCAGGAGCTTGAGCCGCCCATGTTTCCCGCAATCGGCTTCGTCGTGCTGATCCTGATGGTGTTCGGCGGTTTCGCCATCACCGGCGGGGCGCTCGGCCCTGTAATGAAGGCGCTTCCCGCCGAAATGATGATCATCGGCGGCGCCGGGGTCGGCGCGCTCATCATCGGCAATTCGATCAAGGAACTGAAGGCGCTGGGCGGCGGCTTCATGAAGGTCATCAAGGGGCCGAAATACGCCAAGCAGGATTATCTCGACACCATTTTTCTGGTGTCGAAACTGATGAAGCTGCTGCGCACCGACGGCCCGATCGCGCTGGAGCCGCATGTCGAGGATCCCAAATCCTCGCCGATCTTTGCCGAATATCCCAAATTGCTGGCCGACCACACGCTCGTCAACCTGATCGCCGATACGCTGCGCCTGGTCGTCGTCTCGTCGGGCACGCTCGATGTCCATGCGGTCGAGGATGTGATGGACAACGCGATCAAGACCCATCACCACGAGGTCGAACAGCCGCAACAGGCGTTGCAGGGACTGGCCGATGCGCTCCCCGCTCTGGGCATCGTCGCGGCCGTGCTCGGCGTCGTGAAGACGATGGGATCGATCGACCAGCCGCCGTCGGTGCTGGGCGGAATGATCGGTTCGGCACTGGTCGGCACGTTCCTGGGCGTGCTGCTCGCCTACGGCCTGGTCGGTCCGCTCGCCGGTCGGCTGAAACAGGTGATCGAGGCCGATGCCGCCATCTATCACGTCGTCAAACAGATCATAATCGCCTCGCTCCACGGCCATCCCCAGCCGCTGGTGATCGAAGCCGCACGGTCGGGCATCGCGCATGCAAACCAGCCGGGTTTCGCCGAAGTGTTCGACGGACTGCGCGGGCGGTGATGATGATGTCCGTTCGGTATCAGGTTTCGGAAACGTCCGGGGAGCCTATGGCTCGCCCCTTGTTTCCGTTCGTTTCGAGCGAAGTCGAGAAACCTGGATTAAATGTTTTGGGTGCATTTCTCGACTTCGCTCGAAACAAACGGACCGGTTATGCGCTGGACATATCGTCGGCGTCGCCTTCGCCCATTTGCGCGGGGGCCTGACAAATGCCTTCCGCGCGCGCTCCTCATGGCAACAACCAGCCACCCAAGATCATCGTCAAGAAGGTCTATGTCGAAGGTCATGGCGGCCATCATGGCGGCGCCTGGAAAGTCGCCTATGCCGATTTCGTCACGGCGATGATGGCGTTCTTCCTGCTGATGTGGCTGATCGGCGCGACCAACGAGAAACAGCGCAAGGCACTCGCCGACTATTTCGCGCCGACCCTGGTCGAGCTGAAGCAGAACAGCGCGGGCGCGAACGGCATGTTCGGCGGCGAATCGCTGATGGACAAGGACAATTACCCGCACAAGGCGTCGCAGACGGGAACGCGCGCGCTGACCGTGCCGATGGGGGCTACCGGCGGCGACAATACCGGCAGCGGCGACCAAGGCCAGCTGAAGCGCCAGCGCTTTGCCGAGGATCAGGCCAATTTCCAGCGGATGCGCGCCAAGATTCAGGCGCAGATGGCGTCCAATCCGCGCCTGTCACGCCTCGCCAAGCATGTCCGCTTCGTCCCGACCCGCGAAGGGCTGCGCATCGACCTCATCGACAATGCCGATTATTCGATGTTCGCGCTGGGCACGACTCAGATGGTGCCGGATGCCGATGCACTGGTCGGGCTGGTCGCCGAATCGATCGCAGGCGTCGGCAACGACATCATGATCCGCGGCCACACCGACAGCCTGCGCTACGGCAACCCGGCGGTCATGAACAACTGGATGCTGTCGAGCGGCCGCGCTGAGGCGACGCGGCGGCGACTGGCCGAAGGCGGCGTCACCGAAGCGCGCTTCAGCCGCATCGAAGGCGTCGCCGACCGCGAACCGATGATCGCGAACGACCCCAGCGATGCCCGCAACCGGCGCGTCGCGGTAACCCTGCTCTACCGCGAAGGCGAACAGCCGCGTGGCACAGGCCGCGGGCGATAAGGCCTTACACCTCTCCCCGTTCACATCGAGCTTGTCGACCCGAAGGGCGGCGTAAGCCAAATGCTGTCCTTCTTGGCACGACGAAAAGGACAGTGCCCTTCGACTGCCTGCCAAGGCAGGCGCTCAGGACAGCCTTCGACAAGCTTAACACAAACGGGGAAGGGGCCTTAGCTCAACTTTTCCTCACATCCCCCTCCTGAGCGCGCCGCGGGTCGGCAGACCCGGCAGGAACAGCTTGCGGAAACTGATCCTTACCGTCCGCCCCAGCGGGTCGAGATAATCGGGCTGATAGCTGAGCGGCACCACCCCGTTCGCATCGGTCACCCGCTGGCGCGCGTCGAAGAGGTTGTTCACGTCCAGCCCGATGCGCGCACCACGCAGCCACGGCGCCTTCACCAGCAATTCGGGCTGCGACCCCAGATCGATCCAACTGCGCAAGTCGAAGGTCGCGAGGCTGTCGAAATCCAGACGTTCGCCACCGCTCGCACCGCCATCGACGAACGTGCCGCTGCGCCAGTTCCCGTGCAGCCGGACGCCGATGCCGTCGCGCGACCAGCCGGTCCGCACCTGAACCTCGTGCCGCGCCTGTCCGCCCGACGATCCCGTCGCCGATCCGCCGAGCAGGTCGAGCACGGGAACACCCTGGCGGATCGTGATTTCGTCCTTGAAGACGATGGTGTGATAGGCGCTGAACTGGATGCGCCCGCCGCCCTGACCGCCGCCGCCGCCACGGCCTGCGAACCCGCGCCCGCCAAAGCCCTGCCCGCCGCCGCGCGGACCTTCGGCGGCCTGCGGGGTTGCCTCACCGGTCGCCGGCGCAGCGGGCGGGGTGATGCCATCGGTGGCGGGGGGCGTCGTTTCGCCCTCGGCCTGACCGCGCTGACGCCGCTCGCCGCCGCCGCGTCCGCCGAACATGCCCTCTGGGATTGCGCCCGCATCGCGCAACGCGCGAAACCGGCGCGGCAAGCTCGATCCGATCGACTTCGAGAAATTGACGCCCCAGCGCAATTGCTCGCGCTCGGACGATTCGAAGTTGATGGGACGATTGTCCAGCTGCACCAGCCGCCCGGTCGCATCGCGCACGAACCGGTCGGGGAAGGCCGCCTCGATCTCCGCCGTTGCCGCCGGGAACGACGCGATCGGATTGTCGATCCGCGTGTTCGTATAGTTGGCGGTCAGCGTCAGGTCGGTCTCCGACAGCGGACGCAGCGTCAGCCCCGTCGAGAAGACCCGGCGGCTGTCCGACACCAGGCCCGGATTGCCGCCGTCCAGCCGGGTGATGTCCACCGTCTCGCCGCGCACGAAATCGAACACCCGCGCGTTCGGCGTCGCGATCAGCGGGTTGCCGAGTTGTCCCGGAGACGGCGCGCCGTCCTCGTGCGTCATCGACGCGATCAGGCGAATCTCGGTGATCGGCGACCAGCGAACGCCATAGCCGATCGTCGTCAGCGTGCCGAAATCCGACAATTGCTCGACCTCGACATTGCCGTTGACCGACAGGTCACCGATGCCGCCGACGCCGCTTCGCCTGCTGGTGATCGGCAGCTCGACATTGGCCTGAACATTGCCGCGCGTCCGCCCGATATCGTTGGTGGTCAGGATGCCCGATCGCACCGACCGGCTGTCCTGCCCCAGCGTGTTGAGCCCGACGCGAACCGACGTGGACACGCGCCCGGCGGGCAGCTCGAACAACGACCCGTTGACCAGCCCGTCGATCGACGCGTTCGACGACACCGACCGCGCGGTATCGGTGACGAGCGGCGCACCACTCGCGAAATCCGCCGCGAACGGATTGGCCCCGTCGTCGACGGCGGCTTGCAACAGCCCGGTCTGCACCCCGCGCTCGGTCTGCGAATTATTCAGCGTGCGCTGATAATTGCCGGTTACGGTCCAGCGCCATTGATCGGGCAGGTCGCCGTTCAGGCTGAACCCGGCTTCCGCCTCCAGCCCGTTCGAGCGCCGCTCGAGCGGATCGACCCCGGCATAGCGGAACAGCCGCGTATCCCCCGCAAAGGGCGAAAACGGATTTGCCCCCGGCAGCGTCAGCGCATAGCCGGGCAGGCCCAACAACGCGCTGCTCTCGGTCGCCTCCAGCCTGAGCGTGCCGGTCGCTGCGACATCGCCCAGCACCGTGCGCGACACGACCGCATTGGCCGACAGCCGCTGGTTGGCCGGGCGCAGCGTGCGGAACCCGGTCGTGTCGGTGACGTTCGCCACCCCCGCGGTGCTCGCGAAATCGCCCAGCCCCGGCTGCGCGTTCGGCACGCCCGCAATGGTCGCAGCCCCCAGCATCGGGTCGATCGCCCCGCCGTCGATCCCGGTCACATTGCCGCGCAGGTCGAAGGGCGACGACGGCGCGGCGGCAACGATGTCGCGTTCGGATTCGAGGAGCCGCGAATCGCGCTCATATTCGACGTCGAAATTCTCGCGGCCCTGGCGGTTGATCCGCACCAGACCCAATTCGGCTTCCAGGTTGCTGGTGCCCCCCGCGGTCGGCGTACGGCCTTCGAGTTCGGCGGTGTAGGAGCGGAATCGCGGCCGCAGCACGAAATTCACCACCCGCTGATCGGCGCGATAGCCATAGGTCAGCGCGACTTCCTCGGGCAGGATGTCGACCCGCAGGATCGCTTCTGTCGGCAGGTCGCGAATCTCGGAAAAACTCCCGATCCGCCGCCCGCTCAGCAGGATCACGGGCCGCCCGCCGCCGCGCCCGCGCCCCGATCCGGTCTGCGGTTCGAGTTCGGTCAGCAATTCCGCAATCGAACTGACGCCGTACGCGCGGATATCGGCGGGGTTCAGCACCAGCTCGGGCGGAATGTCGCCATCGACCGACCCCGGCGGGCGCGATCCAGTGACGATGATTTCGTCATATTCGGTTTCTTCTTCGGCGGTGGCGATGTCGGTGGCCGAACTGCCGTCCTGCGGGGCGTTTCCCCCATCCTCGGGCGTGCCGGTCGGTGACGACTGCTGCGCGGCAAGCGCCGCAGGAGAGCTGGCAAGCAGAAGAAACAGCGCAAAGCGACGCATGACGATCATTGAAAATTCCGACGTTAAGGCTGCACGAGGCACGATAGGAGCAGCGACCTGGTTCCGGCGCTACACGGCATTTGTCGCAAAATTATATCAATTTATGAGCAGCCATTCCGAAATGCGCGTGGCGACGTCGGATGGGGCGCGTGCCGCTGCGGGAAGGTGGCGCACCCGACAGGATTCGAACCTGTGGCCTCTGCCTTCGGAGGGCAGCGCTCTATCCAGCTGAGCTACGGGTGCCTAGGCTTGTGCGCCTAGCAAAGGGGGGCTGGGTGCGCCAGTGACTTTTATCACGCGGCCTGCTTCGCCTTGGGCGCGGGCGTTTTGGGCTTGTACGCGCACAGCTCGGCGACCGGGCAGCGCCAGCATTCGGGGGTGCGCGCCTTGCAGATATAGCGACCGTGGAGGATCAGCCAGTGGTGCGCGTGGAGGCGGAACGGCTGGGGGGTCGCCTTGTCGAGCGCCTTTTCGACCGCCAGCACCGTCTTGCCACGGGCAAGCCCGGTGCGGTTGCCGACGCGAAAGATATGGGTATCGACCGCGAACGTCTCGTGCCCGAACGCCGTGTTGAGCACCACGTTCGCCGTCTTGCGGCCGACGCCGGGCAGCGCCTCCAGCGCGTCGCGGTCCTGCGGAACCTGCCCGCCGTGCCGATCGACCAGCGCCTGCGATAGGGCGATGACGTTCTTCGCCTTCGAATTGAACAGGCCGATCGTCTTGATGTGCTGTTTCAGCCCGTCCTCGCCCAGCGCCAGCATCGCCTCGGGCGTGTCGACTTCCTGAAAGAGCTGCCGCGTCGCCTTGTTGACGCCGATATCGGTCGATTGCGCCGACAGCGCAACTGCGACGAGCAGCGTGTAGTCGTTGACGTAGGCCAGCTCGGTTTCGGGATGCGGGTTCGCCTCTGCCAGCCGGGCGTAGAATTGAACGACGTCTGCCTTCTTCACCGCGTCAGAGTCCGAGCACCTGGTCCATCGTATAGCGGCCCGCGGGCTGATCCTTCAGCCACAGTGCCGCCTTCACCGCGCCACGCGCAAAGATCGCGCGGTCCTCTGCCCGGTGGATCAGCTCGATGCGCTCACCGTCGCCTGCCAGCACGACGCTATGGTCGCCCGCCACCGTGCCCCCGCGCAGCGACGCAAAGCCGATCGTCCCCTCGGCGCGCGAACCGGTCAGTCCGGCGCGACCGATGACCCCGCATTCGGACAATGGCGTCCTCAGCCCTTCGGCAGCCGCTTCCCCCAGCATCAGCGCGGTGCCGCTGGGGGCATCGACCTTTTGTCGGTGATGCATCTCGACGATCTCGACGTCCCAATCGGTGCCCAGCCGCCGGGTCGCATCGCGGACCAGCGCGCACAGCAATGCGACGCCAAGCGAGGTGTTACCGGTCTGGAGTACCGCGATTTCCCGCGCGGCGACGTCGATCAGGTCATGGTGGGACCGGGCAAGGCCGGTGGTGCCGATGACCACCGGCGTGCCGCCCGCTCGCGCGGCGGCAAGATTGGCCTCGAGCGCGGCGGGGGCGGAGAAATCGACCAGCACATCGGCCTCGCGTGCCAATGGGACAGGGTCGTCGCCAATATCCACGCCGCCAGCGATGCGCGCGTTCAACGACGGCGCGACATCGGCAATCGCCTGGCCCATGCGCCCGAGCTTTCCAAAGATGCCGATGCTCGTCATGCGATCCTCACGTCCCAGATTTGCGTCAAGCTGTGGCAGAAAGCGGCTGCGGGGGACAACATATATCAGGTTGTCGGGCAACCAATCCACGGTTGAGGGAGGGAAGCTTGCCTTGACGACGCCCCCATCCGAATAGAGGCCGCAGGGAGCGACGCGATGCAAGTCAAAGGAATATCCTGGATCGGGGTCGGCACCGATACCTTCCAGCCGACGCTGGACTTTTTCACCACCGTCCTCGGTCTGGAGACGAAAATCGTCGATCCGCGCGGCGTGGCAATGCTGACGGCCGGGCATGGGCAAATTCTGGAGTTGTTCGGCCCCGGTACGGCCGGGCGGGCGCTTACGTCGCCACCGGTCATCGCATTCGAAGTCGACGACGTCTCCGCCGCGCACGCCGAACTGATCACCAAAGGCGTGGAAATCATCGGTGACGTGGGTGCGTGGAACGGGTTCGAATGGCTTTATTTCCGAGGTCCCGACGATCACATCTATGCGGTGAAGAAGACGCCGCCGCCCGGCTGGGAGGACACCGCATGACCCAGAACATCGTCGTCCTGACCGGTGCCGGCATTTCGGCCGAAAGCGGGGTGGCGACGTTTCGCGGTCCCGGCGGCTTGTGGGAAGGGCACCGTGTCGAGGATGTCTGCACGCCAGAGGCGCTGGCGCGCGATCCCGAACTGGTCCACCGATTTTACGACCTACGGCGTGCGGCGCTTGCGACCGTCGAGCCGAACGCGGCGCACCGGGCGCTGGCGCGGCTGGACGCGGCATGGCCGGGGAACCTTCTGATCGTCACGCAGAATGTCGACGACCTGCACGAGCGTGCCGGGGCGAAGCGGTTGCTGCACATGCATGGCGAACTGAACGCGGCGCTGTGCGCGGCGTGCGATGCCCGACGGCCCTGGGCGGGGGACATGCCGCCGGGGACCGCGTGCACGGCGTGCGGCGCGCCGGCGATGCGGCCCGACATCGTGTTCTTCGGCGAAATTCCCTACCGGATGGAGGCGATTCAGGCCGCGCTCGCCGAATGCGACCTGTTTGTCTCGATCGGAACGTCGGGCGCGGTTTATCCGGCGGCGGGGTTCGTGCAGCTGGCCAATGCGGTCGGTGCGCGGACGCTCGAACTCAATCTCGATCCTTCCGAGGGAAGCGACTTGTTCGACGAAAGCCGGTTGGGGAGCGCGGGGGTGCTGGTGCCGCAATGGGTGGACGAGGTGCTGGCGCTGACCTGATCGGGTTGATCGCGAGGGCAGGGGTGACGGAGGGGATGGGGTGAGAGTTCAGTCCGATTAATTGAAACGCCTCAATGCCCCCGGCATGCCATCAGGTCGAGAATATCGTCGATCCGCGCCGGGTCGCCCGCCGCTATTACCTCGCCCACGCTGTCCGCGCGCAGCGGATCGCCCGCCCAGTCACACATCCGTCCGCCCGCACCCTCGACCACCGGCACCAGCGCGGCGAAGTCGTGGAGCTTCAGCCCCGCCTCGACCACGATGTCCAGATGCCCGCTCGCCAGACACGCATAATTATAGCAATCGCCGCCCAGCACCGTCGATCGAACGCCCGCGTCGAGATGCTCGAACGCGTGCAACTGCCCGTCGTCGAACAGCGCGGGCGAGGTGGTGGCGAGCAGCGCATCGGCCACGTCGCGGCAGCGCCGGGTGGTCGCTGGCCGACCGTTCAATGTCGTCGGCTGGCCGACCACCCCCAGCCAGCGCTCGTCGAGAATGCCCTGGTCGATCACCCCCAGCAGCGGCCAGCCCTCCTCGATCAGCGCGATCAGCGTGCCATAGATCGGCCGCCCCGCGATGAACGACCGGGTGCCGTCGATCGGATCGAGCACCCAGGTCCGCCCGCTGGTGCCCTCACGCGCCGCCTCTTCCTCGCCGATGATCCCGTCCATCGGCCGCTCGGCGATCAGCAACCGGCGCATCGCCGCTTCCGCCGCCTTGTCGGCGAGCGTGACGGGGGAGGCGTCGTCCTTGACCTCCAGCCCGTGTTCGGCGCGGAAATAGGGGCGGATCGCGGCGCGCGCGGCATCGGCGAGGCGACCGGCGAGTTCGATATCGGATGCGGATACGGACATGACTGAACCGCCTAGCGATCCGAAGCGCGCGCGGCTAGACTGACGGTGGCGCGAGGGGCCATGAGAGGATGATCGAGATGCGTAACGTGATGATCGCGGCGGTTGCCGCAGCGGCAATGGCGCTTCCGGCGCAGGCAGCACTCGCCCCCGGCGCGCGCGCGCCCGATTTCACGACGCAGGGCGCGCTGGGCGGCAAGGCGTTTCGCATCAACCTGGCTCAGCAATTGAAGAAGGGGCCGGTGGTGCTCTATTTCTTCCCCGCCGCCTTCACCTCGGGCTGCAATGCCGAGGCCAAGATGTTCGCCGACAAGGTCGACGCGTTCCGCGCGCAGGGCGCAACCGTCATCGGCATGTCCGCCGACGGGATTGAACCGCTCAAGAAATTTTCCACCGAACATTGCGCGGGCAAATTCGCGGTGGCCTCGGCCAGCCCGGCGGTGCTTAAGGGATATGACGTGGTGCTGGAGACCAAGGGCAAGGACGGCAAGCCGCGGATCATCAGCAACCGCACCAGCTATGTCATTGCGCCGGACGGCCGTATCGTCCACGCGCACAGCGACATGAGCCCGGCGGAGCATGTCAATTCGACGCTGGCGGCGGTGACGAAATGGCGGGCGGCGCGACCGAAAGGCTAACGCCCCACCCCCGTTCGTTTCTCGACTTCGCTCGAAACGAACGGGGATTGAAATTCAAGAACGCGCGCGATCGAGCAGATCGTCGGTGACTTCCATCGCAAAGGCCACCCCGCCGTCCTCGACGGCTTCCACGAACACGCGCCGCGTCTCCGGCGCGTCATAGACCATCTTCACGTCCATCGCCGCCTGCCAAGTCGCCTCGTCCGGCCACTCGGCGGCGCCGACGAACCGCCCGTCCTGCGCGCGGTGGAGGCGCGAGCCCAGGCCGCCGTATTTTTCGCGGATCAATTCGGTGCCGTGCCGCCATGCCGCGCGGAACCGATCTTCCTGTCCGGGCTTTATGCGCCACCAATAGACTGCGACGAACATGTGGGGGCCTTTCCACTTGGTAAACCGCAAAGTCACTGGATTTTAGCAACTGGTTCGTTACGCAGGTGGCAAGGTTTCATCGGCATTTACCGAGCCGGAAACCGGACGGGGACCAATGAGCAACGCCAACGCCATCCGCAGTGTAGGGGACAATGACGCCGCCGCGCGCATGTTCCAGGCGGTGGGCGGTTTCCTTCGCGATCAACGGCTTGATCCCAATCCCACCAACTATACCTTTGCCTGGCATGTGCTCGCCAATCCATCCGGGCCGCTGGCGAAGGCAGTCCATCAACTGACCGATGGCGGCATCCGCCTGACCCAGAAGGACATCGATTCGCTGGGCGCCGAGGTCGATACCGACACCGAATCGGCGACGGTCGAGGGGCTGGTCGCCCGCACGCAGATGAAGATCGAGAGTTTCGCCGACATGATGGGCAGCCTGCACGAAGACACGCGTGGGTTCGGGCGCGATCTTCAGGCCAGCGCCGAGGCGATCGCCGCATCGCGCGAACGCTCGCAGGACGGCATCGCGCTGGAGGAAGTCGCCCGGATCACCGCGTCGATGATCGAACGCGTCCACGCCGCCGAAGCCCAGCTCGAAAGCGCGACCAGGGAAGCCAACGGTCTGCGCGAGGATCTGGAAGCCGCGCGCAAGGACGCGCGCCGCGATCCGCTGACCGGCCTGCCCAATCGCCGCGCGTTCGGCGAAGCGTTCGCCGCGCAACTGAACGCGGGAAGCCAGCTGTGCCTGGCGATGTGCGACATAGACCATTTCAAACAGGTCAATGACCGCTTCGGCCACCAGGTCGGCGACCGGGTGCTGAAGGCGATCGGCGAAACGATGGCCAAATATTGCGGCGGCCAACTCGTGTCGCGTTATGGGGGCGAGGAATTCGCGATCCTGTTCTCAGGACTGACGCTCGACCAAGCCGACGCGATGCTGACGCTGGCGCGCGAAGCCACCGCGGATCGTTTCTTTCGCGTGCGCGATGGTGACGAACCCATCGGCCATGTCACCTTTTCCGCAGGGCTTATCGCGCTGCGCGAAGGCGAGGTGCAAAGCGACGCGTTTCACCGGGCAGACCGCAACCTCTATGCCGCGAAAAGCGCAGGCCGGAACTGCATCGTCAGCAATTAGCGATTTGCGCCAGATATAATTAGCAAGAAATTCTGTTCATCTGGCGTAAATCACGAAATTTGAACGACTGGAGGGGTGGAAGGCCCGGAAATCCCGGCCTCGCGCAAACTGGCACGCTCCCTGCAGTTCCCTGAGCAACGGCGGACGGATGGTCCGATACCGCCGATACTCAGGGAGTTACCACCATGTTCGCTCAAATCGGGACCGTCTCGCGCAATGCCGTCGCTCTCGTCGGCTCGGTCTTCTTCACCGCGATCCTCGTCGCTGCATCGGCTCCCGGCCTGCCGCTGGCGTAACCCGCATGATGCGGCGCACCCTCGGAGCGAATGCTGCGCTCCGACCCGTCCTGATCGGCATCGGATCCTTTTCCACCACGGTCCTGCTGATCCTCGGCTCACACGCGCAAGGGCTGGGCATCCTCGCCTGACCCTTGCGCCACCGGCCCTTACGCTAGCGATCGGGGGACGGAACCTTCGACACGGTCCCACGCTTCTCCGGCATGGCCTGAACAGGAGCGCGCGATGACCGAGACCGTCGAAAGGATCCACGAAGATCAATTGCCCGGCCATGAATCACGGCTCGATCCCAAACCCGAATGGCAACCGCGCTATCCCGGTTCCGGCCGGTTGAAGGGCAAGGTCGCGATCATCACCGGCGCCGACAGCGGCATCGGCCGCGCAGTCGCCGCGCTCTACGCGCGCGAGGGTGCCGACATCGCGATCCTCTATCTGTGCGAGCATGACGATGCCGAAAAGACCGCGCGGATCGTCCGTGACGAAGGGACGCGCGCGCTGACCATCGCGGGCGATATCGGCGACAAGGCGTTCTGCGACGATGCGGTCGCGAAGGTCATCGCCGAGTTTGGCACGCTCGACATCGTCGTCAACAATGCGGGCGAGCAGCATCCCGATCAGGACATTATCGACATCACCGAAGAACAGCTGAAGCGAACGTTCCAGACCAACATCTTCGGCATGTTCTTTCTTGTGCAGGCCGCGCGCCCTCATCTGAAACCGGGCGCGGCGATCATCAATTGTACCAGCGTCACCATGTATCAGGGGTCGAAGGAACTGCTTGATTATTCCTCGACCAAGGGCGCGATCACGGCCTTTACCCGGTCGCTGTCGGAGAATCTGATCGAGCACGGCATCCGGGTGAATGCGGTGGCGCCGGGGCCGATCTGGACCCCGCTCAACCCCTGCGGCGGCGCGAGCCCTGAGAAATTGGAAACATTCGGGGAAAGCACGCCGATGGGACGCCCCGGCCAGCCCAACGAGGTCGCGCCCAGCTTTCTGTTCCTGGCGTGCGACGACGCCAGCTACATGTCGGGACAGGTGCTGCATCCCAATGGCGGAATGATCGTCAACGGGTAGCGAGCCTACCCGCGCCATCTCAACCGTCACCCCGGACGTGTTCCGGGGTCCACCGAGCGGCAGATGGTGCGATTGATATGCAGTGTTCGCGCAATCGGCTTAGTGGACCCCGGAACACGTCCGGGGTGACGAAGAGGTTCTGCGGGGCTCAGCCGCCCACCGGAACCGCCGCGCTGACCGGACCGCTCGGCTTTTCCTCGCCGCGTGAATAGGTGCCGGTGAGGATTCCGGCGGCCAGCACGCGACCCTTCATCGCCTTCAATATTGCCGAACGGCTGGGGGTGTTGCCGGGGTCGGGACCTTCCGAAATCGCGAACAGCTGAAATGCGTAATGATGCGCGCCGTGGCCGGTCGGCGGATCGGGGGCGAGCCAGCCTTCGGTGAAATAGCCGTTGCGGCCGACGTCCGGGCCGCCGATTTCGCCGTCACCGTCCTTCTGGATTGCGCCTTCGGGCAAGTCGCCGTCCTCCGCCGCCAGATCCCAGACGATCGCATGGACCAGCGGCTGGAGCGCGGGCGCGTCGGGATCCTCGACCAGCAATACCAGCCGCGCGGTGCCCTCGGGCACGCCGGTCCAGAACAGGGGCGGCGATACGCCCTCGCCATCGGCGGTAAAGCGCTCGGGCAGGCGCGCACCGTTCGCAAAGGCGGGGCTTGCCAGCCGCAGCGGCTCGAAACTGCCCAGGCCCGGCTGGACGATCGCCAGCTTTTCCTCGCCCGCGCGCAGGCCCTTCATCGCCTTGCCGAGCCAACCGGGAACATGTTCGAGCATTCGCGCCTCCGTTGATCGGCAGACTAACGCGGTTTCGGCCTTACAGGTCCAGATTTTCGTAATCGGCGGGCGGGCTGATGACCTCCATCCGCTCGGCCAGCAGCGGGCGCATCGACGGACGACTCTTCATGCCAACATACCAGCGCTTGGCCTGTTCGTGCCCTTTCCAGTCGATCCCGCCCAGATAATCGGCGACCGAAATATGCGCCGCGGCGGCAAGGTCGGCGAGGCTCATCGTCGCCCCCGCCAGCCAGGCGCGGTGATCGAGCAGATAGTCGATATAGTCGAGATGCGCGATTGCCGCCTTCATCGCTTCGCGCAGCGCCCCCGAATCGGGCGCAGCGCGGTGGACCAGGCGCTTTTCCATCCGTTCGAACAGGAGCGGCCCGGTGACGTCGCGGTAGAAGGCGGTGTCGAACCAGATCGTCAGGCGGCGGATTTCGGCGCGGTCGGCCGCCGTCCCGTTGATCATCGCCGCCTTGTCGACGGTTTCCTCGAAATATTCGCAGATCGGGCCTGAATCGATCAACGGCATGCCGCCGCGTTCGCTATACGCCATCACCGGCGTCTGGCCTGCGGGATTGAGGTCGAGAAATTCGTCGCGCCGCAGCCACGGCGATTCGCGCACCGGGGCGTACGGCACGCCCTTTTCCCCCAGCAGCAGCCGGACCTTGCGCGAAAAGGGGCATAGGGGGAATTGGTAGAGCGTCCACATGACGCCCAGCATTAGCGGGCGTATGCGGTGAGCGGAAGTTGCAGGGTGGCGTTTTGTTGGTGCGCTCGCGTCCACACGCACCGTCACCCCTCCACGGCGGCCGGGGTGTGGGGATGGTGAGAGGCCCGGTCCCTACTCTGCCGCGACCAGTTCGCTCGGCGCATCGTCCAGGGGATGCGGCAGTCGCGTCAGCATCTCCCTCGGCACCACCTGCCAGAAATCGCCGACGATGCGGTCCCAATCCTCGATCAGGCCGCGCGAATGCTTGCTGTCGGTGGCAGCGGCGTGGGCCGCGACCAGTTCCTTCAGCATACCTTCCCAATGCGACGACGCGATGCGTTGCCAGGTGATGCTTTCCGGATTGGCCCGCGCCGCGAAGGCGCCCTCGCGGTCGTAGATGAAGGCCATGCCGCCGGTCATCCCCGCGCCGAAATTGGCACCCGTCGCACCCAGGATCACGGCGACGCCGCCGGTCATATATTCACAGCCATTCGCGCCGCAGCCTTCGACGACGACGTTGGCACCCGAATTGCGCACCGCGAACCGCTCGCCCGCCTGCCCCGCCGCGAACAGCCGACCGCTGGTCGCGCCATACAGCACGGTATTGCCGATGATGGTATTGTCCTGACTGACCAGCGGCGAACTGACCGTCGGACGCACGACGATGACGCCGCCCGACAGCCCCTTGCCGACATAGTCGTTGGCGTCGCCGAACACCTCCAGCGTAATGCCCTTGCACAGGAACGCGCCCAGCGATTGTCCGGCCGATCCGCGCAGGCGGACATGGATGTGCCCGTCGGCCAGCGTATCCATACCGAACTTGCGCGTGACTTCGCTCGACAGGCGGGTGCCGACCGCGCGGTGCGTGTTGCGGACGGTATAGGTGAGCTGCATCTTTTCGCCGCGGCTGAACACCGCGGCGGCGTCGCCGATCATCTGCGCGTCGAGGCTGTCGGGCACCGGATTGCGCCATTGGCCCTTGTCCGAACGGCGATCCTCGTCCGACGCATCGACCTTGGCAAGGATCGGGTTGAGGTCGAGATCGTCGAGATGCTCGGCCCCGCGGCTGACCTGACGCAGGAGTTCGGTCCGGCCGATCACTTCGTCGAGGCTCCTCACCCCGAGCTTGGCGAGAATCTCGCGCACCTCCTCGGCGATGAAGGTCATCAGATTGATGACCTTTTCGGGCGTGCCGACGAACTTCTGGCGCAGCTTCTCGTCCTGCGTGCACACGCCGACCGGGCAGGTGTTCGAATGGCACTGGCGCACCATGATGCACCCCATCGCGACCAGGCTGAGCGTGCCGATGCCGAACTCTTCGGCGCCCAGGATCGCGGCGATGACGATGTCGCGTCCGGTCTTGAGGCCGCCATCGGTGCGCAGCGTCACGCGGCCGCGCAGGTTGTTCAACGTCAGCGTCTGGTTGACCTCGCTCAGCCCCATTTCCCACGGGGTACCGGCATATTTGATGCTGGTCTGCGGGGAAGCGCCCGTCCCGCCGACATGGCCCGAGACAAGGATGACGTCGGCATGCGCCTTCGCCACGCCCGCCGCGACCGTGCCGATGCCTGCCGACGAGACGAGCTTCACGCACACCCGCGCGCGGGGATTGATCTGCTTCAGATCGTAAATGAGCTGCGCCAGATCCTCGATCGAATAGATGTCGTGGTGCGGCGGCGGAGAGATCAGCGTGACGCCGGGCGTGGCGTGGCGCAATTTTGCGATGAACTCCGTCACCTTGAAACCGGGAAGCTGGCCGCCTTCCCCGGGCTTGGCGCCTTGGGCAACCTTGATTTCGATCTCGTCGCAGGCGTTGAGATATTCGGCGGTGACGCCGAAGCGCCCGCTTGCGATCTGCTTCACCCCCGAATTGGCGTTGTCGCCATTGTCGTAGGGGGAATAGCGTGCCTTGTCCTCGCCGCCTTCGCCCGACACCGCCTTCGCGCCGATGCGGTTCATCGCGATGGCCAGCGTTTCGTGCGCCTCTGGCGACAGCGCGCCCAGCGACATGCCGGGGGTTACGAACCGCTTGCGGATTTCGGTGATCGCCTCGACCTGATCGATCGGCGCGGCTTCCGCTGGATAATTGAATTCAAGCAGGTCGCGCAGATAGACCGGCGGCAGGTCGCGGACGCCGCGCGCGAATTGCAGATAGGTCGAATAGCTGTCGGTCGCGACCGAGCTTTGCAGCAGGTGCATCAACTGCGCCGAATAGGCGTGCGTTTCACCTTGGTGGCGCTGGCGATAGAAGCCACCGATGGGCAGCGTGACGACCGCACGGTCGAACGCCGCCTCGTGCCGCATGATCGCGTTCAGGTGCAGCGACGCATAGCCCTCGCCCGAAATCTTGGCGGGCATGCCGGGGAACAGGTCGGCGACCAGCGCGCGGCTCAACCCCACCGCTTCGAAATTATACCCACCGCGATAGCTGGAGATCACCGCGATCCCCATTTTCGACAGGATCTTGAGCAACCCCTCCTGGATTGCTGTGCGATGCCGTTCCAGACACTCATCCAGTGACAAATCGCCGAACAGCCCGCGTGCCTGGCGATCGGCGATCGACGCTTCGGCCAGATAGGCGTTCACCGTGGTCGCGCCGACGCCGATCAGCACCGCATAATAATGGGTGTCGAGGCATTCCGCCGTCCGCACATTGACGCTGGCATAGGAGCGCAGTCCCTTGCGGACGAGGTGGGTGTGGACAGCCGCAGCCGCCAGTACGCCCGCAATCGCGATGCGGTCCGGCCCGACATTCTCGTCGGTCAGGAACAACTCGGTTTTGCCCTCACGCACCGCCTGTTCGGCCTGTGCGCGGATGTCGGCGATCGCAGCGCGCAAATCCTCCGCTCCACCACCGGTCGCAAAGGTGCAATCGATCTGCGCGGTCTGGTCGGCGAAATAGGCCTTCAGCCGGTCCCAGTCGGCATTGGTCAGCACCGGGCTTTCGAGCACCAGCACCGGATTGGCGCGCTCCTCGCTTTCCAGGATGTTCGACAGATTTCCGAACCGCGTCTTCAATGACATGACGTGGCGTTCGCGAAGCGGATCGAGCGCAGGGTTCGTCACCTGAGAGAAATTCTGGCGGAAGAACTGGCTGATCAGGCGCGGCTTGTCGGAAATGACCGCCAGCGGTGTATCGTCGCCCATCGATCCGATCGCTTCCTTGGCGCTCTCGACCATCGGCGACAGGATCAGCTCCATATCCTCCAGCGTCTGACCCGCCGCGACCTGACGCCGGGTCAGCTCGGCACGGTCGAACCGGCACGAGGAGGCGTCCACGCTCGGCAAGTCGTCGATGGTCAGGAACTCGCCGATCATCGACGCATAGTCGTGCTCGGCGGAAATCCGGTCCTTGACCGCGCGGTCATGCATCAACACGCCGTCGTCGAGGTCGACCGCAATCATCTGGCCGGGGCCCAGTCGGCCTTTTTCGAGCACGCTCGCCTCGGGCACCACCACCATCCCGGTTTCCGACCCGACGATCAGCAAGCCGTCATTGGTCAGCGTGTAGCGCAAGGGACGCAGCGCGTTGCGGTCCATCCCCGCGACTGCCCAGCGACCATCGGTCATGGCGAGCGCGGCGGGGCCATCCCACGGCTCCATCACCGAGGCCAGATATTTGTACATCGACAGATGCGCGCTCGGCATGTCGCTGCCGCCCTGCCAGGCTTCGGGGACCAGCATCAGCTTGGCGGTCGGCGCGTCGCGGCCCGAACGGCAGATCGCCTCAAACACCGCATCCAGCGCCGCGGTGTCGGATGCGCCCGCGGGGATCACCGGCTTGATATCCTCCGAGCGATCTCCGAACGCGATGCTCGCCATCTTGATCTCGTGGCTTAGCATCCAATTCTTGTTGCCGCGGATCGTGTTGACTTCGCCATTATGCGCGAGGCAGCGGAACGGCTGCGCCAGCCACCATTGCGGGAAGGTGTTGGTCGAATAACGCTGGTGAAAGATCGCGACCCGGCTTTCGAACCGATCGTCGGTCAGGTCGGGATAGAAGACCGACAGCGATTCCGCGAGGAACAGGCCTTTATAGATTATGGACCGGCACGACAGCGAACAGACGTAGAAGCCCGCGATCTGCGCTGCGATCACGGCTTTCTCGATCCGGCGGCGGACGAGATAGAGTTCCTTCTCGAACTCCGCCGCGCTCTGTTCATCCGGCATCGGCCCGGCGATCATGATCTGCTCGATCTCGGGCCGGGTTTCCTGTGCCTTGCGGCCAATGACCGACACATCGACCGGCACCTGACGCCAGCCATAGATGGTATAGCCCGCGCCGATGATCTCGGCCTCGACGATCGTCCGGCACGTCTCCTGCGCCCCCAGATCGGTGCGCGGCAAAAAGATCATGCCGACCGCCAGCCGGTTGTCGCGCGGGGCATGGCCCGATGCTTGGATCGCATCGTCGAAAAACCGGTGCGGCAAATCGATATGCAGCCCCGCCCCGTCGCCGGTCTTGCCATCGGCATCGACTGCACCCCGGTGCCACACCGCCTTCAGTGCATCGACCGCCGACTGCACGACGCGACGCGATGGCGTGCCGTCGGTGGCCGCGACCATGCCAACGCCGCAGGCATCGCCCTCGAACTCGGGGCGGTACATGCCTTCGCGGGCCAGGCGTTCGCGTTCGGATTGCATGTCGCGGACCATCACGCCGCCTCCTTCTCGCGCGTCGCCGACGCCTTTGCCTTTGCTTTCAGATACCGGTGCATATGCTCGCTAACGTCGCGCCCGTCGCGGATCGCCCAGACGACCAGCGATGCGCCACGCACGATGTCGCCCGCCGCGAACACGCCGTCCATGCTGGTCATCATGCTGCGTGCGTCGACACGTACGGTGCCCCAGCGATTGACGCCGAGTTCGGGCGCATCGAACAGCGCAGGCAGGTCTTCGGCGTCGAAGCCCAGCGCCTTGATGACCAGATCGGCTTGAAGCGTGAACTCGCTGCCCGGATCGGGTTCAGGCGCGCGGCGACCGGAGGCATCGGGGGCGCCAAGGCGCATCCGCTGACCGCGAACGCGCGCGACTTGGCCGTTGCTATCTTCAAACGCCGCAGGCGCAGAAAGCCAGACGAACTCGACGCCCTCTTCCTCGGCGTTGGCGACTTCGCGCTGCGACCCCGGCATGTTGGCGCGGTCGCGGCGATACAGGCATTTGACCGACTTCGCGCCCTGGCGGATCGCGGTGCGGACGCAGTCCATCGCGGTGTCGCCGCCGCCGATCACGACCACGTCCTTGCCCGCGGCATTCAGGCTGCCGTCCTCGAACGCCGGCACCGCATCGCCGAAGCTCTTGCGGTTGGAGGTGGTGAGGAAATCGAGCGCATCGACGACGCCGTTCGCGCCAACGCCCGGAGCCTTGATCGCGCGCGGTTTATACACGCCGGTCGCGATCAGCACGGCGTCGTGACGGGCGCGCAATTCGTCCAGCGTCGCATCGCGCCCGACCTCGAAATTGTCGTGAAAGACGATGCCGCCTGCCTTCAGCCGATCGACCCGGCGCATCACCACCGGCTTCTCCAGCTTGAAGCCGGGGATGCCATAGGTCAGCAACCCGCCCGCGCGGTCATAGCGGTCATAGACATGGACGTCATAGCCCGCCGCGCGCAGATATTCCGCCGCCGACAGCCCCGCCGGACCCGCGCCGATCACGCCGACCGACTGGCCACGCGCGGGACCGGGGACCAGCGGTTCGACCCAGCCTTCTTCCCATGCCTTGTCGGTGATGAATTTCTCGACCGAACCGATCGTCACCGCGCCGTGGCCGGAAAACTCGATCACGCAATTGCCTTCGCACAGCCGGTCCTGCGGGCAGATGCGGCCGCAAATTTCCGGCATGGTCGATGTCGCGTTCGACAATTCATACGCCTCGCGCAGCCGTCCTTCGGCGGTCAGCCGCAGCCAGTCGGGGATATGGTTGTGCAGCGGGCAGTGGACCGAACAATAGGGAACGCCGCATTGCGAGCATCGCCCGGCCTGCTGTTCGGCGTCAGGAGTCGCATAGCGATCGGCGATCTCGCGAAAATCATCGGCACGCAATTCGGCTTCGCGCTTGGCGGGATATTCCTGCTCGCGCTTTACGAATTGCAGCATCTTTTCGTCGGCCATCGTCCGCTCGCCCCATGTTTGAGGCTCGCGAATTATGCCGCAGCGCGGGGCGAGTCACGCAAAACCCGACAATCGGGTCAGCCTACATGACCTATCGAAAGAATGTTGCTGCGCCGCGAAACTTTGACGGCAATGATTATCGCGAATATCGTCCCGTATCGGTCCTATCGTGCCAGCAGCCACACCAGCGCTACCGATCCGATCGCGATCCGATACCAGGCAAAGGGCGCGAAGCCAAAGCGTCCAACGATCGCCACGAACGCCTTCACCACCACCAGCGCCACCAGAAACGCCACGGTGAATCCGATCGCGATGGCGTTCAGATCGTCGAGCGTCAGCACCTCGCGGTCGCTCCACAGCGCATAGACGGTCGCGCCGATCATCGTCGGGACGGCAAGGAAGAAGCTGAACTCCGCTGCGGTCTTGCGCTCGACCCCCATCAGCAAAGCGCCCATGATCGAAGCGCCTGAGCGGCTGACCCCCGGCACCATCGCCAGACACTGGACCACGCCGATGCCGATCGCGGTCTTGAGCGGCATCGCCTCGACGCTTTCGACCGTGACGTGCTTGACCATCCGCTCGATCACCAGAATCGCGACCCCGCCCAGAATCAGCGCCACCGCGACCGTCATCGGCGACTGCAGCAGCACGCGGATGCCTTCATAGGCGAAGGCGCCGATCACCATCGCGGGCAGGAAGCCGATCAGGATGTTGCGAGTGAACCGGATCGAATCGCGATCGGCGCGGAGCAAACCCTGGCCGACATTCCAGAAACGCCGCCAGTAAGCGACCAGGATCGCGAGGATCGCGCCCAACTGGATCGCGATCTTGAACGCCGCCGACCCTTCGCCGGTAAAACCCAGCAATTCGCTGAGCAAAATCAGGTGCCCGGTCGACGACACGGGCACGAATTCGGTCAGCCCCTCGATGATGCCGAGCAGGATGATGGTCAAAAGGTCGTTCATGGCGGCCCCTTTCGGACGTCATGCGCTGGCGGGCGGGCGGCCCGCGTCAGGGCGTGGGGGAAGGGCGGATTAGATTCAGGCAGCGCGGTGCGTGCCGAACCGACCCTGCTTGCGATACTGGACCAGCCAGCCCGGCGCGACCGTCGCCATCGGAACGGGATCGATATCGAGATCGGCCACGCCCAGCGCCGCGCCGCCGACGACATTGTCGGATTGCAGCATCTTCCACTGGTCGCGGGTGATCGGCGCGCCGGGCAGGAACCCCGCGCCCGCGATCAGCGATCCGATCTGGTCGGGCAGTTCGACGATCGCGGGGTCGCGACCGATGGTCTGCGCGATCCAGCGGATCAGCGCGCCCATCGTGATGACGTCCGGCCCGCCCAGTTCGATGGTCTTGCCCGCAAAGCGCGTCGGCTCGGCGAGCACACGCACCACCGCTTCGGCGACATCGGCGACATAGATGGGCTGGAACTTCGCCTCGGCGCGCAGCACCGGGACGACGGGCGCGCTCTGGATCATCCGCGCGAAGCGATTCACGAACTGGTCCTCGCGACCAAAGACGATCGAGGGGCGCAGGACAATGGCGTTCGCGAACTCGCCGCGCACCGCTTCCTCGCCCAGCGCCTTGGACCGGCCATAAGCGGAGGGCGATTCGCGATCCGCGCCGATCGCCGACATCTGGACGAAGGCGGTGGCGCCCGCCGCGTCGGCAGCGGCGGCCACCGCCCGCGCGCCGCGCACATGATATTTCTCGAAATCGCCCGACAAGATGCCGACCAGATTAACCACCGCGCCGGACCCTTCGACTGCGCGCGCCAGCGTCTCGGGGCGCGCGACGTCGGCGGCGACGAACTGGGTCTGGCCGAGGCCGCCCAGCGGTTTCAGGAACCACGCCTGACGCGGATCGCGCTGCGCGATGCGGACGCGCGCGCCCTTTGCGAGCAACGCCTGGACGACATAGCGGCCGACAAAACCGCCGCCGCCGATGACCGTGATGAGCTTGTCCTTCATGTGCCTTGCCATGTTTCGGTTGGTCGCTGGGATGACAGCCTGATGGCCACGTCCAATGCCCCTTGTGGGCGGCAAGGGCAAGGCCGCGCGGGTGCGGCGCCGACAAGTGCGAAAAACCGCACGATGCCGGTTGACACCCCCGACCCCGCCGCCTAGTTGCCGCCGCCTACCCCGTGCCCGGATGGCGGAATTGGTAGACGCACCAGCTTCAGGTGCTGGCGATCGCAAGGTCGTGGAGGTTCGAGTCCTCTTCCGGGCACCATTTTCCTTGAAGCTCAGGAACCACAGGGTTTGGCGTAAATTCCAGGATTTACACGAGCATCCAGCTCTAGGACGCCGCTATGTGGCACCAGCAGTTAGACTGCATTCGCTAAAGTAAGCTGGCTCGATAGGCTGTTGGGCAACCCTTACTGTGGAGTGGGCCGCTCTTAATGTGGTTTTGGGCCAGCTTTATTGTGCGGGATCAAGATTTCAGGAAATGGTGCCTAGGGACGGGATCGAACCGCCGACACTGCGATTTTCAGTCGCATGCTCTACCAACTGAGCTACCTAGGCACGCCGATCGAGTGATCGGGAGGGGGCTCCTTAGTCGGGGCGTCCGGTGCTGTCCAGCCCTGCCGAACCGGTTTCCGCGTCAGGGTCGCTCTCGGCCGGGCCGGCGGGAATCCGATACCCCTCGCCCAGCCATTTGAGCAGGTCGCGGTCGCGGCAGCCACGGCTGCAAAAGGGGGTGTGCTCAGGCGCGACGGGCTTGTCGCAGATCGGGCAGGCATTGCGGCGGGGCATCGGGTTCCTTCAGGCGGGGCTGAACAGATGGGGGCGCCCGGTCCGCCGGTGAAGCGCCGTGAGCCAATCGGGATGCCGGTCGAGAACAGCGATCAGTGCGGGGGGCAGGCGGTGCCAGGTCGGATCGGTCGGACCGCTGCGCTCGATTCGCCGCAGCACCGCGCGCAGTTCGGCGGCGGCTGGATCGAGCGCCAGCAATTCGGGAAGCGAAGCGCGCGGGCGGCGGCGAACCACCTGCAAGAAGCCGAAGCCGTTGATCGCGGTGCGTTCATAGGGTTGCGGCAAGGCGCGATCGAACGCCTCGACCACGCGGTTGCGCGCCGGTTTGTCGGGGAGGGTGGGGAAATCCACGCCGATCGACCCGCCAATCCCGAACCCCCGGATCGCGCGTGCAGCAGCGATGCCGCCCGCGATCGCCAGCGGCTCCAGCGGCGGCGCGCCGTCGATGTCGAACAGGGTCATGGCAGGCGTCACGCTCATGCGAAGCTGTCCGCCGGGAAAGGCGATCTCGCCGCTTGCGGCCTCAGCCAGCAATTCGGACCAGCCCGCGGCTTCCAGTGCATCCGCCTGATGCGGCTGGCAGGTGCGAACGGGGATGCCGGTCGCGGCGATGCGGGCGAGCAGGTCGGGGCCGGGGGCGGGGCTTGCACCTTCGGGGGCGAGGCGCGCGCGCGGCGGCTTGGGCCGCTCGGCCTCGGGGATCGCCTCACGCACGATTTCGACCAGCAGGGCGCGGCCTTCGCTAAGCCCCTTGGGAATCGCATCGAGCAGCGCTTCGCCGCCGTCTGCGAGTTCGATCCGCGCGCCGCGATTCGCGGTAGGACGCTCGATCAGCCGTGCCTCGGCGATCGTCCCCAGCGACGGTCCGGCATCGTCAGGCTCGATCCGCGCCTCGACGATCGCGCCGTTCTCGATCAGCGCCGCGCGGTTCTCGCCGATCCCGGCCTCATAGAGCCATTCAGACAAGCGGCAGCCCCGCCGCCTTCAGCAGTGCGCGCGTTTCGAACAGCGGCAGGCCGATGACGCCCGAATGGCTGCCCGACAGGAATCGCACGAACGCTTCGGCGCGGCCCTGGATCGCGTAGCCGCCCGCCTTTCCCAGCCCCTCGCCGCAATCGATATAGGCCTGGATTTCCTGCGGGTGCAGGCGTTTGAACGCGACCACGGTGTCCGCGAGCTTGATCCGCGCGGTGCCGTGCGAATCGATCACGCACACCGCCGACAGGCAGTGGTGACGGCGTCCCGACAGCTTGTTCAGCAGGTCGCGCTGGATGTCGGGCGTGTCGGCGGGCGGCAGGATGCGACGGCCGAGCGCAATGGTGGTGTCGCCCGCCAGCACGATCTCTCCAGCCGCGCGATCGACGGCGCGCGCCTTCTGCTCGGCCAGCCGCAGCGCATAGGCGCGGGGAAGCTCGTCCTTTAGAGGATTTTCGTCGATGTCGGGCGCGGCAACGCGGGTGGGCGTCACCCCAAGCCGCTCGACCAGCGCCAACCGGCGCGGTGAAGTGGAGGCGAGGACAAGGTTCATGATGTCCCCCTAGCCGTTCGTTTCGAGCGAAGTCGAGAAACGCATTCCCGGCGCCCGGGACCCGTTTCTCGACTTCGCTCGAAAAGAACGGGCCGAGAAACGCGTGATCTTATTTGAAACGATAGGTGATCCGACCCTTGGTCAAATCATAGGGCGTCAGTTCGACGAGCACTTCGTCGCCCACCAGCACGCGGATGCGGTTCTTGCGCATCTTGCCGGCGGTGTGGCCGAGAATCTCGTGGTCGTTCTCAAGCCGGACGCGGAACATGGCGTTGGGCAACAGCTCAACCACCTGTCCGCGCATTTCAAGCAGTTCTTCCTTGGCCAAAAAATGCCTCATGTCATGGAGCGAAAGTCGCGGCTCCATACGCGCTGGCGTGGAAAAAGGGAAGCGGGCGCGGAGGATGAAACGCCGCGCCCGCTTCCTTTCAGAAATTCGCGCGCACGCCGCCATAAATCGCGCGGCGCTCGATCGGATAGAAAATCTCCGACGCGGGTGTTGCCGCGACCACGGCGGAGATGTCGCCCACCGCCTTCTTCGCGGTCAGATTGCGCGCATCGACGAACACGCTGAGCGACTCCGACAGCCGCGCCTTCGCACCCAGCCCGATCGTCGCATAGCCATCAACGCGCAGCGTGTTGCGATAATCGGCCCACGCGCCCTGCGGTATCCATTCGACCCGCGGCGAGACGCTCAACGCATCGGTCCCCAGTCGCAGTTCGGCGCGATAGAGATGCTCGGGCACCACCGGCAGACGGTTGTCGCCATAGCGCGTGTCATCGACGAAGCGGAAATCGTTGAACTGATAGACCTGATTGAGCGCCAGCCACGGCGCGATGGCCAGCGTCAGGCCGGCCTCGACCCCCTGGTGCAAAGTACGATCGGCGTTGAAGGTCGATGCCGGAATGTCCGGCCCGATCACGAACTGCAGCATCTCTCCGCGAAGGTCGGCGCGATAGAGGCTGATGTCCCAGCTGGCGATGCCCAGCCGCCCGCGCGTGCCGATCTCGGTCGTCCAGGCGCGCTGCGGCTCGACCGCGACGAAGCCCACGGTGGGCGCCTGCACCAGTTCGGAAAAGCCCGGAAGCTCCAGGCTGCGCGACCGGTTGGCGTAAAGCTGCACCCCCGGCACCGGCGTCCACAGCACCCCGAATTTGGGCGAGAAACCATCGAAACGGCCGCCGTCGCTGTTGGCGGGAGCGAGCAGGTTGTCGACCTCGCGCTCACCCAGCGTGTGGATTCCGCCCGCGATCAAGCTGAGCGTGTCGCCCAGCAGCAGGCGACCCTCGACATGGCTGTTGATGGTGTGCGCCCGCTGAACGATGCTGGCGGTCAACGCGCCGCGCTTGCCGCCGATATTAACGAACTGCTTGGCGTCGGTGGTGCCGAACCGCGCCTGGCCGCCCAGCGTCACCTCCCAGCCGATGGCGTCGCTGACCCGCCCGGCATAATCCAGGCTGGCGAAGGCGCCATAGGTATCCGACTTGTGGTCGATGACCTGAAAGATCGGGTGGTAGAGCTGCTTGGTGTTGTAGAAGACGCCGACGCTTGCCTCTCCGCTGCCGATCGCGACGCGTGTGCGGTTCTGCAACCGGATCGAATCGATGTCGCGGCCGTAATTGTTGGCGATCAGTATCGCGCGCGCCTTGGCCGGATTGTTGATCGCGTCGGTCAGGTTGAGGTTGCCCGGCGAATCCTGACGGATGTGGTTGATCGACGCGTAGAAGCGCGTTTCCGCACCCGTGCCCAGCTTCAGGCCGACATTGCCGTTCAGCCGCAGCGAACGGCGATCGGACTGCTGGCGATCGCCCGACGACGTATCGCCGGTCATGGCCAGGAACACGTCACCCACTGCGTCCGACGCGCCATAGGCGATCTTGCCGCGCAGCGTGTCGAAACTGCCGCCATCGGCGCGCAGTTCGATGCCCGGCGCACTGCGCCCCGTCGGGGTGATTGCGTTGATCGCGCCACCCAGGGTCGATCCGCCATAGCGCAGCGCGTTGCCGCCGCGATACACCTCGATCGCCTCGAACACCTGCGGGTCGAGTTCCTGAAAATCGCCATTGTCGTCGGCCAGGTTGATGGGGATGCCGTCCTGAAGCAGCGTCAGCCCACGCATGTGAAAGCCGCGGCTGATCCCCGACCCGCGGATCGACAGCCGGGTTTCCTGACCGAAACGGGGCTGGGCATAGACGCCGGGCGAGAACGCGAGCGCGTCGGCGAGCGAAACCGCGACCTTGTCTTCGAACTGCTCGGCCTCGACCCGGTCGGCGCCGCCGGGGCGCTGTTCGGGATCGGTAGCGCGCTTGCCCGTTACGGTGACCTGCTCTTCGTCGCGTGGCGGTTCGTCGTCGCGGGCATGGGCGGGAAGCGCGCAAAGAAGCGCGGATGCGGAAATGCCGGCCGACAATGCGGCCCGCAGCGTGAAACTGGACATGGAAAACCCTTCATGGTCCCGTGGCCTTCGGGCAGCACGCGACAGCATCGATCGCGCCGCGCTTGTTGCGCGCGGCAAATGGAAATCAGGCGATCGTGAAGGTGGGCGGGCCGGTGGACGGCGGCGGCGGTGCGGCCAGTCCCTGGCCGATGGCGACCGAGAAACGTGCCAGCGCGAATGTCGGTTCGGTCGTGGTTGCAAGCGGTTCGGGGTCGATTCCGAGCGGCGGATCGAACGGCGCGGTCAGCCCGGCAAAGGCGCAATGCTGTTTGGCGGCGTGGGCCTCTCCCGGATCGCTGCGGTGCAGCCGGTTGTTGGCATCGACGAACGCGGTGACCATGCCGTCGCCGGTACACAGTTCGATCCAGCGCCCCTGATCCGACGGCATCCACCCGCCTGGCACCGCGATCCGCAGCAACAGCGCGCACGCGACCAGCGCCAGCGCAACGCGCCTGCCCAGTCCGTTCGTGTCGATGCCGCCCCGCATGGCTGAGCCTTTAGTGCGGAGGGGAATTGCGTGTCGAGCGTTACCTGCCCCCCCGACCCGTTTGTTTCGAGCGAAGTCGAGAAACGTGGGTTAAGCGCTGGTGTCGCGTTTCTCGACTTCGCTCGAAACAAACGGAGGGGAGGGTTTTGCTCGCGTTGTATCGGCCTCAAAAGAAAACCCCGCCCGGTTGCCCGGACGGGGTTGAGATCGCACCTCAATAAACGGTCAAGCGACCGCCAATGCCGACAGCAGCAGCAGTGCGACGATGTTGGTAATCTTGATCATCGGATTGACCGCCGGGCCTGCCGTATCCTTGTACGGATCGCCCACGGTGTCGCCGGTGACCGCGGCCTTGTGCGCCTCGCTCCCCTTGCCGCCGTGATTGCCGTCCTCGATATATTTCTTGGCATTGTCCCACGCGCCGCCGCCGCTCGTCATCGAGATCGCGACGAACAGACCCGAGACGATGACGCCCAGCAGCAATGCGCCGAGTGCCGCAAAGCCGTTGGCCTGACCCGCGACTGCAGTGATTAGGAAATAGACCGCGATCGGCGTCACCACCGGGAGCAACGACGGAATGATCATCTCCTTGATCGCCGCCTTGGTTACGATGTCGACGGTGCGGGCATAGTTGGGGCGGCTGGTCCCCGCCATGATGCCGGGGTCGTTGGCGAACTGATCGCGCACGTCCTGCACCACATGCCCCGCCGCACGCCCGACCGCGGTCATGCCGAAGGCCCCGAACAGATAGGGGAGCAATGCCCCGAGCAGCAGCCCGACCACGACATATGGATTGGACAGGCTGAAATCGACGGTGATGTCAGGGAAGAACTCGGTCAGATCGGTGGTGTACGCCCCGAACAGCACGAGTGCCGCCAGACCCGCCGATCCGATCGCATAGCCCTTGGTCACCGCCTTGGTGGTGTTGCCCACTGCGTCCAATGCGTCGGTGCGTTCGCGGACTTCATCCGGAAGCCCCGCCATCTCGGCGATGCCCCCGGCATTGTCCGTGACCGGACCATAGGCATCGAGCGCGACGACCATACCGGTCAGCGCGATCAGCGAGGTGGCGGCAAAGGCGATGCCGATGATCCCGGCAAGCTGATACGCGCCGACGAACGCGATCAGGATGACGATGGTGGGAAGCGCGGTCGCCTCCAGGCTGATCGCCAGTCCCTGGATGACGTTGGTGCC
The DNA here is from genome assembly GCF_054457155.1 of Sphingomonas aestuarii. Classification (NCBI taxonomy): domain Bacteria; kingdom Pseudomonadati; phylum Pseudomonadota; class Alphaproteobacteria; order Sphingomonadales; family Sphingomonadaceae; genus Sphingomonas; species Sphingomonas aestuarii. Next base: position 70,130 of record NZ_JBTKVV010000002.1, read on the forward strand.
GTGGCCGGTAACGCTGGCCTTGGCGATCGACTTCACCGGGCGATAATTGGTGCCGGTATAATATTCGGTGATCCAGACCAGCGCGCCGGTCAGGCCGAGGCCGATCAACATGCACCAGAACAGGTCCATGCCGGTGAAGCTCTCTCCGGCTGCGGGAGAGCCTTCCGCGCTCGACAGCACGGTATCGCTCATCGGGTCGAGGAAGCCCGCGCCGCCGATCACCGCGTTCATGTCGCCCAGCACATACTGGCTGGCGAGATAGATGGCGGGCACCGACAGGATCGCGGTGGTCCAGAACCCCTTGTACAGCGCCCCCATGATGCTGCCCTTGCCGAGGCGGACCATGTAGGTGCCGATGATCGAGGTGATGATGCACACGCCCCCGACCAGCAAGGGCAACGACATCAGCGCGGTCAGTTCGGCATCGGTGCCCGAGACGAGCAGCGCGATCGACACCATCGTCAGGCCGATGGTGACGACATAGGTTTCGAACAGATCGGCGGCCATGCCCGCACAGTCGCCGACATTGTCGCCGACATTATCGGCGATCACCGCAGGGTTGCGGGGGTCGTCCTCGGGTATGCCCGCCTCGACCTTGCCGACCAGATCGGCGCCGACGTCCGCAGCCTTGGTAAAGATGCCGCCGCCCAGCCGCGCAAAGATCGAGATGAGCGATGCGCCGAAGGCGAGTGCGGTCAGCGCCTCGATCACTTCGCGGCTGTTCGCCGGATCGCCCTTCACGCCAACCAGATACCAGAAGATCAGCGCCATCGACAGCAGGCCAAGGCCCGCCACCAGCATCCCCGTCACCGCGCCCGAGCGGAACGCGAGAGTCAGCCCGCCCTGAAGCGAGGACCGTGCGGCCTCCGCCGTGCGGACATTGGCGCGCACCGAAATGTTCATGCCGACAAAGCCTGCGACGCCCGACAGCACCGCGCCGATCAGGAAACTGACGGTGGCGACGGTGCCCAGCGTGACCGCCAGCACGACCGCGACGACGACGCCGACGATGGCGATGGTGCGATATTGACGGCCGAGATAGGCCTTTGCGCCTTCCTGAATGGCGGCGGCGATGTCCTGCATCTTTGCGTCGCCCGCGGGCTTCGACAGGATCTGCTGACTGGTCACGATGCCATAGACCACGGCGATGACGCCGCAGACCAAGGCGAGATAGACGATCTCCATACCCCTTCGGTCCTCCCCGTTATGTCGGGACGGTGCAGGGTCTTGCGCCCTGTCAACCGGCCGCAACTAGGGGGACGAAGCTATAGCGTTGGAAGGAAAGCGCAAGCGGCGTGATGGGTGGGGGAGTTCGCTGCCCTCAAACCGTCATTGCGAGCGCAGCGAAGCAATCCAGCCGCCGCACGCGTTGCCGCTGGATTGCTTCGCTGCGCTCGCAACGACGATCATCCATATAATCGCGTCTCAGTGCCGCCACCCGAGCGACGCAGGCAGCGCAACCTGCCTGCCCCCTGCCGTCACCGACAACCCGCTCCCCGCCCGGCACGTCCCGATCGCGGTCGCGGGAACCGGCGGCCTCACCCCGGCGGGCAGCGTGAACAGCAACTGATAGTCATCCCCCGCCGTCGCCGCGAACAACCGCGCCGCCTCGCCGTCCCCGCGCACCGACACGAACGCGGTGGACAACGGCAGCCGGTCGAGGTCGATCTCGATCGCCACCCGGCTCGCCTTCGCCATCCGCTCGGCATCGATCAGCAACCCGTCGGACACGTCCATCATCGCCGCGACCACAGGCGCGAGCGCCTGCCCCTGCGCCACCATCGCCTGCGGACGGCGATAGGCGTCGATAAGCGCCCCCGGACTGGTCCGCCCCGCATCCAGCAGCGCCAGCCCCGCACCAGCGTCGCCGATCGTGCCCGTCACCCACAGCACATCGCCCGAAAACATCCCGCTGCGCGCAGGGACACGGGCGGCTGCCTCGCCGATCGCGGTCAGCGTGAAGCTGTGCGGGGCTCCCGCCGGCATCCGCACCGTATCCCCGCCGATCAGCGCGCAGCTATGTTCGACCAGGATCGCGCCCAATCCCTCGACGAACCGTGCGTCCCAACCGTCATCGCCCGACAGCGCATAGTTCATCAGGCACGCAATCGGCGTCGCGCCCTTGGCGGCCAGGTCCGACAGATTCACCGCCGCGAGCTTCCATCCCACGCTGTCGGCGGGATCGTCACGACGGAAATGCACGCTTTCGACCAGCGTATCGCTGGTGAGGACAAGCTTCGCACCCCCCACCGCCAACACCGCCGCATCGTCGGCTAGACCCCGCGCGGCGTCATGGGTCGCAAGCGCGCGAAGCCTGTCGATAAAGGCGAACTCGTCGGTCATGGGGAGGGGCTTAATGCACGGAACACCAACGCGCTACGCGACTGGCGCGGAAAATCTCGATCATCCGTCAGACATTCTTCATGCCCTGGCCTTCACCCAGTGGGTTGCCAACTTGTGCATCGTTGGCGCGAGCAGCAGGCTAGTTAGCGGCATAAGAATTGCCGTCAAAATGAGGGTCTGGAGGCCTAGCGCCAAATCGCTGATCATTGCTTCGAACAGCACCAGCATCCCAGTCACGAGTGGCCACGCGACAAGCCATACGAGGATCGTCCGAACGAGAATGATCCGCCTTGTCACGAATGGGCATCCGTTGCCCGGTTAAGGATCGCGAAATATTCCGGCAAAACCTGGCGGAGCTTGTTTTTGCCGGTTTCCGTAAGGGTAACATTTCGCGAGCGCCCATCGTCGGCGTTGTCGGAAATGGCGATCAGCTTCGACTGTTCCAGATTTTGAAGGGTGCGCGTGACGACGGGTCGCGACACATCTAATCGATCGGCAATCTCGCTGGCCGTAAGATAGTTGCGCTGTAGCTCGCGGTCGATGAGGATCATTGCCAGGAACCGTAACTGCGAGAGATCGTGCCGCGCGAAATAGGCCTCGAGGTCGCGGATCAGCAGACTGCCGTTTCGCATGATGCAAAGCGCGTCGAGCACTTTGTCCGCATCGACATTTTCCAATCGATCGACATATCCATCAACCATCCGCCAGCTTGGCAGTTCTTTCAGAAAGAACATGAAATCAACGGACTGGCCTGAGATGCAGGATTTGGGGCGGTTCGGCCAACCAAGCCTTGTAAGCCTTAAACACGGCCTGGGTGTATGGTTGGTCGTGATGTGAAGCTAGCGCTGCCTCGTCGCGCCATTCTTCGTAAAGATGCAAACTGCCTTGTTCGACATTTTCGTTAAGCCGAAACGTCATGCAGCCCGGTTCGGCGCGGGTTTGGTCGATGATCTCGCAGATCGCAGTGCGCGCCGCATCGAAATGCTGCGGGTGCGGCGTGATATGGGCGATGATGTTCAGTGGCTCGCTCATGACAGCTCCCTTTTAATTACCATGATAACCATATGGCTTCGAGTGGTTGTCTGGTCAAGCCGCGTCGCCTGTGGGAAGCGGACAATTCGTGAGCCAGCCTATATCGACGTTCGTCGCCCAGGCCGATGGCACAGGCAATAGGCCTAAGGCGTGTCGCCGCCCTTATCCCCCAACACCGCCCCGATATGCGTCTGGCCGCGCTTCTCCGCGAGCAGCGCCTGACGGTGCCGTTCGGCATAGTTCGCGCGCTGTTCATCCGTCCGCGCGTCGTGGCAATGGGGGCAGGCCACGCCTTCCTCGAATTTTGGCGAGGCGCGGTCAGCTTGCGACAATGGCATCCGGCACGCGCGGCACAGGCTGTGGCTCCCCAGGTCCAGCCCGTGAATCACCGCCACCCGCTCGTCGAACACAAAGCATTCGCCCTGCCAGCGGCTTTCCTGTGCGGGCACTTCCTCCAGATAGCGCAGGATGCCGCCGTCGAGGTGATAGACGTCCTCTACCCCCTCGCTTTTAAGGAACGCGGTCGATTTTTCGCAGCGGATGCCGCCGGTGCAGAACATCGCGACCTTCTTCTTGCCCGCCAGCACCTCGTCGCGGTGGTCGCGGAACCAGGCGGGGAAGTCGCGGAAGCTCTGGGTATGCGGATCGACCGCGCCCGAGAAGCTCCCGATCGCCACTTCGTAATCGTTGCGCGTGTCGATGACGACGGTGTCGGGATCGTCGATCAGCGCGTTCCAGTCGGCGGGCGCGACATAGCTGCCGACCTCGCGCGTCGGGTCGATCCCCTCGACCCCCATCGTCACGATCTCGCGCTTCAGCCGCACCTTGGTGCGGTGGAACGGCATCGCCTCGGCGTGCGAGAATTTGACGTCGAGTTCGGCGCAACCGGGCAGGGCACGGATATGCGCCAGCACTGCCTCGATCCCCTCGGGCGGCCCGGCGATGGTGCCGTTGATGCCCTCTTGCGCGAGCAACAGCGTGCCCTTCACACCGTTCGCGTTGCACGCCGCGAGGAGCGGTCCTTGCAACGCTGCGGGATCGTCGAAGCGGGTGAAGCGGTATAGCGCGGCGACGCGGATGTCAGCCATCGGACAGACTCTTCAATCGATACAATGCGTCGAGCGCATCACGGGGGGAAAGCGCGTCGATATCCAAGGTTGCGAGTTCGGCGCGCAATGAATCGACCGCCTCGACCTCGGCTTCCTGCGCGGCGGCGAACAAGGGCAGATCGTCCAGCCCCGCCGCAATCCCGCCGGTCTTGGCACGCCCCGCCTCCAGCTTCGCCAGCACCGATTTGGCGCGCGCGATGGTTGCGGGGGGAAGCCCCGCCAGCCGCGCCACGGCCAGACCATAGCTGCGATCGGCCGGTCCCTCGGACACTTCGTGCAGCAACACCAGATCGCCTTTCCACTCGCGCGCGCGGACATGGTGGAGGCTGAGCGCGTCGCAGCGCTCGGCCAGCCGTGTCAACTCGTGATAATGCGTCGCGAACAGGCAGCGGCAGCGATTGTCCTCATGGATCGCCTCGACCACCGCCCAGGCGATGGCGAGGCCATCATAGGTGCTGGTCCCGCGCCCGACCTCGTCCAGAATGACGAAGCTGCGCGGCGTCGCAGCGGCCAGGATCGCGGCGGTCTCCACCATCTCGACCATGAAGGTCGATCGCCCGCGCGCCAGATTGTCCGACGCGCCGACGCGGCTGAACAGCCGGTCGACCAGCCCCAGTTTGGCGCTGGTCGCGGGCACATAACTCCCCGCCTGCGCCAGCACCGCGATCAGCGCATTCTGGCGCAGAAAGGTCGACTTGCCGCCCATGTTCGGCCCTGTCACCAGCCACAGCCGGTTCGCGTCCGACAGGCCGCAATCGTTCGCGACGAAGCGCTCGCCGCGTTTCGCCAGCGCATCCTCGACCACCGGATGGCGCCCGCCCGCAATCTCGAAACACGGATGCTCAACCAGCGAAGGCCGCGCCCATCCGCCTTCGGCCGCGCGTTCGGCCAGTCCGGCCGCGACGTCGATTCGCGCCAGCGCGTCGGCGGTTGCGGCAATCGCCTCACGGTTGGCAAGCGCGGTCTCGGTCAGGTCCTCCAGATGCGCTGCTTCGGCTGCCAACGCGTGCGCGCCCGCTTGTCCGACCCGCAGCGCCAGATCGTGCAATTCCGGCGCATTGAACCGCACGACGCCTGCCAAGGTCTGGCGATGGGTGAACCCGCTCTCGGGCTTCATCAGCGCGTCGCCATGCTTGGCGGGCACCTCGATATGATAGCCGAGCACATTATTGTGCCGGATCTTGAGCGCAGGCGTTTTCGTCTCCTCGCGATACCGCGCTTCCAGCGCCGCGATCGACTTGCGCCCGCCCGCGCCGGTCACGCGCAGATCATCGAGCGCAGCATCGAACCCCTCGGCGATGTACCCGCCCTTGTCGGCATCGATCGGCGGCTCGGGCACCAGCGCGCGTTTGAGCAGGTCGATCAACGCGCCATGCCCGCGCAGCCGCGGTGCAAGGTGTTTGAGCAGTTCGGGCGCGTCCGCCAGCTTCTCCAGTCGCTCGCCGAGCATCCACGCGGCATCCAGTCCGTCGCGCAACTGGCCCAGATCGCGCGGGCTGCCCCGTCCCGCCGCGATCCGCCCGATGGCGCGACCGATATCGGGCAGCGCGCGCAGGCTTGCGCGAACTCCTTCGCGCAGGCCGGCATCGTCGTGGAAAAACCGCACGCATTCCAGCCGCGCGTCGATCGCCGCGCGCTCCATCAGCGGCGCGGCGATATCCTGTCCCAGCAACCGCGCCCCCGCGCCGGTCACCGTGCGGTCGACCGCATCGAGCAGACTGCCCTTGCGGGTGCCCGCCTGAGAAACCGTCAGTTCCAGACTCTCGCGCGTCGCGGCATCGATCGCCATCGTCGCGCCCGAATGCCGGACGCGGGGCGGGCGCAGGAACGGCAACGAACCCTTGGCCGTGTGATCGAGATAGGCGACCAGCCCACCCGCCGCCGACAGCGCGGCGCGGCTGAACGATCCGAACCCGTCCAGCGTCGCCACCCCGAACAGCGATTGCAGCCGCTCCTCGCCCTTGGCGCTGTCGAACCCGGCCCTAGGTCGCTCGACCGAGGCGGCAAGCGCCTGACCCGACCCCTCCGCCGCGACCACCTCGGCCGGGTTCAGCCGTGCGAGTTCCGCACCCAGCGAAGCCGGATCGCATTCGATCAGCTCGAAACGTCCGGTGGACACGTCGGCGGCGGCAATCGCCACGCCGCCCGCCGCCTCGCCGATCGCGGCACACCAGTTTGCCGCGCGCGCATCCAGCAGCGCTTCCTCGGTCAGCGTCCCCGCCGTCACCACCCGCACGATCGCGCGATTGACCAGCGCCTTCGACCCGCGCGCCTTCTTCGCTTCCTCCGGGCTTTCGATCTGTTCGGCAATGGCTACGCGGTGTCCCGCCTTGATCAGCCGTTCGAGATAGGCGGTGGAGGAATGCACCGGCACGCCGCACATCGGCACCTTGTCGCCGTCATGGTTGCCCCGCGCGGTCAGCGCGATGTCCAGCACCGCGCTCGCCACCTTCGCATCGTCGAAGAACAATTCGAAAAAATCGCCCATCCGGTAGAAGAGCAGGCAATCCTGCGCCTCGTCCTTGAGGCTCAGATATTGCTGCATCATCGGGGTGGGGGCGGCGGGCGTCGTCATTGCCGCTGCGAATAGAGCCTACGCGCGCGAAGGGAAACGACGCTTCTTCAGTGACTCGCGTTCAGCATTGCAAAAACCTGGTCGTAATCACCGCGTCGGTCCGCTTCGCTCAGGAATTTGACGCGCTCGACATGGATTTCCTTGGCGTCCGGGTCGGCCTCGATCAGCGACATGACTTCGGCGATATAGGCATCCAACGGCATCGAATTGGGGTTTTCGGCGTGCCCGGGCATCAGGTCGGTCGCGACCGCAGGCGGGACGATCTCCATCACGTCGATCGACGTAGCGGCGAGTTGCCCGCGGATCGCTTGCGACCAGCTGTGAATCGCCGCCTTGGTCGCGTTGTAGGTCGGCGTCGCGACCAGCGGTACGAAGGCCAGCCCCGAGGACACGGTGACGATCGACGCGCGAGGCTGGCGCTTCAGATGCGGCAACAGCGCCGCGGTCAGGCGAAGTGGGCCAAGCAGATTGGTGGCGATGATCGCCTCTGCGATGCCGATGTCATAGCGATGGGCGGTCAGGTCCTCGGCGACCATGATCCCGGCATTGTGGACGACGACGTTCAGGTCGGGATGGTCGGCAACGATGCGTTCGACGCCGGATGTGATGGCATCGGAATCCGACACGTCCAGTGTCGCCGTGGCGATGCCCGGATGCGCGGCGGCCACCGATTCCAGGGCTTCGCGACGGCGCCCCGCCACGATCACACGATTGCCCTTTTCATGAAACGCCCCGGCAAGGGCCGCGCCGATTCCCGAACCACCGCCGGTAATCAGGATGGTGTTGCCACGGATCTGCATCTCGATCGCTCCCTGAAGTCGCTTCCAGATCTCACAGATAGGAAGCCGGGCCGGTGCTGCAATGCAGTGGCGTTTTCTCGGGCGATCAGGGGTGACGGGAAGAAAACCGCTCCCTAAAGACCGCTATATCGATGACAGCGCCGGACCTCCCCCATGACCGATGAACCGAACAACCAGTTTTCCGAACGCGAAGCGCTGCTGTTCCATTCCGAAGGTCGTCCCGGCAAGATCGAGATCATCGCGTCGAAACCGATGGCCACCCAGCGCGACCTGGCGCTGGCCTACTCTCCCGGTGTCGCGGTCCCGGTAAAGGCGATCGCCGACGATCCCGCCACCGCCTATGACTACACCGCCAAGGGCAATCTGGTCGCGGTCATCTCCAACGGCACCGCGATCCTGGGGCTCGGCAATCTCGGCGCGCTGGCGTCGAAACCGGTGATGGAGGGCAAGGCGGTGCTGTTCAAACGCTTTGCCGACGTCGATTCGATCGATATCGAGTTGAAGACCGAGGACGTCGACCGCTTCATCGACGCGGTCGAACTGATGGAGCCGACCTTCGGCGGCATCAACCTTGAAGACATCAAGGCGCCCGAATGCTTCATCATCGAGCAGACCCTGCGCGAGCGGATGAACATCCCCGTCTTCCACGACGACCAGCACGGCACCGCGATCATCACCGCCGCGGGGCTCATCAACGCGTGTCGCCTGACGGGGCGGCGGCTGGAGGATGTGAAGGTTGTGGTCAATGGCGCGGGCGCGGCAGCGATCGCGTGCACCGAACTCATCAAGGCGATGGGCGTGCGCCACGACAATGTGCTGATCTGCGACCGGTCGGGCGTGATCTATCAGGGCCGCGAAAAGGTGAATCAGTGGCAATCGGCGCACGCGGTCAAGACCGACCGCCGCGAACTGACCGATGCGCTGGTCGGGGCCGACGTGTTTCTCGGGCTTTCGGCGGCGGGCGCGCTCAAGCCCGAAATGGTGAAGGACATGGCCCCTGCGCCGATCATCTTCGCGATGGCCAATCCCGAACCCGAAATCCGCCCCGAACTGGCCAAGGCCGCGCGCCCCGATGCGATCATCGCCACGGGCCGCTCGGATTATCCGAACCAGGTCAACAATGTGCTGGGCTTCCCCTTCATCTTCCGCGGGGCGCTCGACGTGCGCGCGACCGGCATCAACGACGAGATGAAGATCGCGGCGGCCAACGCCATCGCCGACCTCGCGCGCGAACGCGTGCCTGAAGAAGTCGCGCTCGCCTACGGCGTTCAGCACAGCTTCGGCCCCGATTATATCATCCCCGCACCCTTCGACCCGCGGTTGATGGAGTTGGTGTCGGCCGCCGTTGCACAAGCCGCGATGGATTCGGGTGTTGCGACCAAGCCGATCCTCGACATGGCGGCGTATCGCCAATCTTTGCGCGCCCGCCTCAACCCCACCACTTCGATCCTCACCCTCGCGCATGAAGGCGCGCGCGCGCACCCGAAGCGCGTGGTGTTTGCCGAGGGCGAAGAGGAAGTCGTGCTGCGCGCGGCGATCCAGTTCCGCGACGGCGGCTACGGCATCCCGGTGCTGGTCGGCCGCGACGACGTGCCCGATCGCCTGCGCGCGCTCGGCGTCGACGATCCCGAAGGATTCGAACTCCACAACAGCCGCGTGTCGCCGCTGGTCCCGCGCATGGTCGATTTCCTTTATGCGCGTCTGCAGCGCCGCGGCTTCCTGCGCCGTGACTGCGAGCGGATGGTCAATCAGGACCGCAACATCTTCGCCGCGCTGATGCTGCAACTGGGGGAGGCGGATGCGATGATCACCGGCATCACCCGCACCTATGCCCAGACGATCCGCGAAGTCCGCCGCGTCATCGACCCCGCGGGCGGGCGCACCCCGTTCGGCATCCATGTGATGGTCGGGCAGAGCCACACCGTGTTCATCGCCGACACCACCGTCAACGAGCGACCGAGCGCCGAGGAACTCGCCGACATCGCCGAACAGACGGCGCAGGTCGCCAAGCGCATGGGTCACGAACCGCGCGTCGCGTTCCTGTCCTATTCGACCTTCGGCAATCCGGAAGGGCGTTGGCTCGACAATATTCGCGGCGCAGTCGGCGTGCTCGACCAGCGCCAGGTCGGCTTCGAATATGAAGGCGAAATGGCCCCCGACGTTGCGCTCAACCCCAAACAGATGGCGAAATTCCCGTTTGCGCGGCTGTCCGGTCCGGCTAACGTCCTCATCATGCCCGGCCTGCAATCGGCCAACATCTCGGCCAAGCTGCTGCGCGAACTGGGCGGCGACACGATGATCGGCCCAATGCTGATCGGCATGGAAAAGCCCGTCCAGATCGCACCGATGACGAGCACGGCGGGGGATTTGGTGACGCTGGCCGTATTGGCGGCGGGGGGGATCGCGCGTTGAGCGGGTTCCGCCGGGCGTAGAGCCGTCGGCCCGAATTGTCCGGAATCAATCAAAGCCCAATCCTGACAAATTTGACAGCAGGCATACGATGATGGACGTTGTCGGCATGGATGCCTGACAGGAGACGTTCGATGTTTCTTTCCGCGCTCGCCCTCACGCTCGCTTCGGCAGCCTCGCCGCAAGCACCACCCGCAGAGATTACACTGAACAGCGAGGACCGTTGGGCTCTTCTGACAGGACTGCGCTACCGGCTCGGCGGACCGTTCGTCATCGCAAACCTTGCCGGCGCGGAAGTGGCCTGCAAGACCTCTGGCGCTTGCCTGCCTGCCGCCGCACTCGCTCGCGGTCAGACAGAAACGGTCGATTTACCGACCTTGCTCGGCGCGACGCACGTTGGTGGGCGAAACGCGGTTGCGCTTGTCGCGCTCAGAACGGGCAAGATCACCCGCCAGGGATTGCGCCTTACCGTGTCGGTGTTTGAACCGGCATCCAATAGCTGGACCAACAAGGATGTCTGGATCGACGAGCAATCCACCGGTGGGAATGTCCAGATGAAACGGATTTCTCGGTATGAGGATAGCGCTGTTCTGTAACGGACCGCATCAACCGTCGATGCTCGACCCCAGCGAAGCATTGACCAGTCCGCCATCGACCGTGATCGTGTCGCCCACGACATAGTCCCCCGCGCGGCTGGCGAGATAGATCGCGGCGCCCGCCATGTCCTCGTCCACGCCGATGCGTTTTGCCGGAATCGCCTGCGCCACTGCGTCGCCGTGATCGCGCGCGGCGCGGTTCATTTCGCTGCCGAACGCGCCGGGAGCAATCGAGGTGACGTTGATGCTGTCGCGGATCAGCCGCGCCGCCATCCGCTTGGTCAGATAGATCAGCGCCGATTTCGACGCGTGATAGCTGTAGGTGTCCCATGGATTGAGCCGCTGGCCGTCGATTGAGGTGATGTTGATGACCTTGGCGGGGCGTGTCCGAGAGGCGGCGGCCTTTAGTGGTTCGAACAGCGATTGCGTCAGGAAGAACGGTGATTTGACGTTCAGGTCCATCACCTTGTCCCAGCCGATTTCGGGGAAGACCTCGAACGGCTCGCCCCACGCCGCGCCCGCGTTGTTGACGAGGATGTCGAGCTTCGATTCATGTTCGGCGAATTGCGCGGCCAGCGCCTTGCAGCCTGCGACTGATGAGACGTCCTGGGGCAGAGCGATGCAGTTCTCGCCCAGTTCCTCGGCGGTCGCGAAGCACGCATCGGCCTTGCGCGACGAGATATAGACCTTCGCCCCCTGCGCGATGAAGCCCGCCGCGATCATCTTGCCGATCCCGCGCGAGCCGCCGGTGACCAGAGCGACGCGACCGTCGAGGCGGAAAAGGTTGGTGGTGTCCATGTGATTGCTCCTTGTTCGTCATCCAGCCGGCTCACACCTGCTGGCGATTGGTTGGTCCCGCCGCGGCAAAGCCGCGTCGTCAGACGGGTTCGCTGCGCGACCCGCTGGCCGGGATGCGCCGTCGAGCCGCGGATTAGCGACGCTAATCCGCTACGGCTTATCCCCCGCGTTTCAACGTCTCGCGGGCGATGATGAGTTGCTGGATCTGGCTTGTGCCCTCGTAAATGCGGAACAGCCGCACGTCGCGGTACAGCCGCTCGATCCCGTAATCGCTGATGTAACCCGCGCCGCCGAAGATCTGCACCGCGCGGTCGGCCACGCGTCCGACCATCTCCGACGCGAAATATTTCGCCGCCGCCGATTCCATCACAACGTTTTCCCCGGCGTCTTTCCGTCCGGCTGTCTCCAGCACCAGTGCGCGCGCCGCCAGCGCTTCGGTCTTCGAATCGGCAATCATCGCCTGGATCAACTGATGCTCGGCGATGGCTTTTCCGAACTGCTTGCGCTCGGTCGCGTAGGCCACGCAATCCGCAATCAGCCGCTCGGCGACGCCCACGCAGACCGCGGAGATATGCAGCCGCCCGCGGTCGAGCACCTGCATCGCGATCTTGAACCCCTGGCCTTCCTCGCCCAGCCGGTTGGCGGCGGGGACCGGCACGTCGTCGAGGTTGAGGTCCGCGACCTTCGCGCCCTTTTGCCCCATCTTCTTTTCCGGCTCGCCGACCGACACGCCGGGCAGGTCGCGCGGCACCAGGAAGGCGGAAACCCCGCGCCCGCCCGGCTCGTCGCCGGTGCGCGCCATCACCGTGAACAGGTCGGCCTTGTCGGCATTGGTGATGTAGCGCTTGGTGCCGGACAGGCGATAGACGTCGCCGTCCTTCACCGCCCGCGTCTTCACCGCCCCCGAATCCGACCCGACATCGGGCTCGGTGAGTGCGAAACTGGTGACGATTTCGCCACTCGCGATGCGCGGCAGCCATTCGGCCTTTTGCGCGTCGCTGCCCGCCATCACCAGACCCTGCGACCCGATCCCGACATTGGTGCCGAAGGTCGATCGGAACGCGGGCGTCGTCCGCCCCAGCTCGATCGCGACCCGGCATTCCTCCGCCATCGTCAGCCCCAGCCCGCCATAGTCTTCGGCGATCGACAGGCCGAACAGCCCCATGTCGCGCATTTCGCGCACCACATCGTCGGGGATCGCGTCGGCGGCCTCGACCTCGGCTTCCAGCGGGCGCAGCCGTTCGCTGACGAAGCGGCGCACCATATCGATCAGCGCGTCGAAGGTTTCCGTGTCGAGTGCCATATCCTCACCTGTCCGTCATCGCGCGCGGCGTCCCGCGATTTCGAACCGCGCGGGCAGTCTCATGCCTATCCTCCAGCTATAGCCGCACCGCAGCCTCCGACAAGAGGGCGAATGCCATACCCCATCTTCGAACGATGCGAACCAGGCGCAATTGACGTAGCGGAAGCGCCACCTATGCTGGCGGGCGGATCACCACACAGGCCGACCGCATGACCGCACCCGAAACGCATGTCGTTCCCCCCGAAGCACGCGTGTCGCGGCGCACGACGATGGCTTACGGGTTCGGCGCGGCCGCTTACGGAGTGAAGGATTCGGGCTTCGGCACGTTCCTGCTGCTCTATTACAATCAGGTCGTGGGCATTCCGGCGAGCACCGTCGGCCTGGTCATCATGTGTGCGCTGGTGCTCGACGCGTTTTTCGATCTGGGCATCGGTGTCGCGTCGGATCGCACCCGCAGCCGCTGGGGCAGGCGGCATCCGTGGATGTATGCCGCCGCGCTTCCGATCGCGGTCGGCTGGATCGCGCTGTGGAATCCGCCCGACTGGTCGCAGACCGCGCAGCTCGTCTGGCTGTTCCTGACCGCGGTCCTCGTCCGTACCGCGGTTTCGGCTTACGAAGTCCCCAGCCAGGCGCTGACCCCCGAACTCACCGCCGATTATGACGAGCGCACGCGGATCACCGCCTATCGCTATCTGTTCGGCTGGGCCGGGGGGCTATTGATGCTGGGCGCGGCCTATGCCCTGTTCCTGACGCCGACGCCCGAACAGCCGAACGGGTTGCTCAACGCGGGCGGCTATGTCTGGTTCGGCATTGCGGGCGCGGTGCTGATGTTCGTCGCGATCCTGGTGTCGGCGATCGGCACGCATCACGAAATCGAGCGGCTGCCAAAGGTGCCGCTGGAAAAATCGACGCTGCGGCAGGCGCTCAAGGAACTGGTCGAATCGGTCAACAACCGCGCCTTTGCGATCCTGATGCTGGCCGGGCTGTGCGCCTATACGTGCCAGGGGATCAGCTATGCGCTGTCCAATTACCTCTATTCCTATGTCTGGCGGTTCGAAGGCGCGACCTTCGCGATCCTGCCGGTCAGCCTGTTCCTGGGCGTCATCATCTCGTTCCTGATCGCCCCGCGAGTCGCCAAGCGCATCGGCAAACCGATGACGGCGCGGCTGTTCATCGTCATCGGCGCGATCCTGATGTGCTCGCCCTATGCGCTCAGGTTGCTGGGACTGTTCCCGGCATTCGACGATCCGATCATCCTCTATGTCCTGTTCGCGATCTTCACGCTCCAGACCGGGTTTCTTGTCTCGGTGTTCATGCTGTCGGCATCGATGATGGCCGATGTGGTCGAACATTCGGAGGAACAGACCGGAAGGCGGAGCGAAGGCGTCTTCTATTCGGGCGCGTTTTTCGTCCAGAAATGCACCAGCGGCGTCGGCATCTTCATCGCCGGATCGATCCTCGCCTTCGCGTCTTTCCCGACCGGCGCCAATCCGGCGGAGGTGCCGGGGGAGGTGATCGACCGGCTGACGATGATCTACATCGGCATCTATCTGAGCGTCGCGACGCTGGGTGCGTGGCTGTTCGGCCGCTTTCCGTTCGGCAAGGACGAACATCACGCGCGGGTTCAGGCGATGGCGGCGGGAGGGGACTGACGCCCATCGAACTGCGTTCAAGATGTGGGCCTACTCACGCCACTTGATCGACCCAGCCGTCATTGCGAGCGTAGCGAAGCAATCCAGCGGCACTGCGCGCGCTCTGGATTGCTTCGCTACGCTCGCACTGACGATTGAGCCTGCGTCATCATGACTCCGCGCCGTCGACCCGCCAGCAAATCGCACACCCTGTCGCTCGACTTCACGCCATCCGGGCGTTAGCGGCGGAGGGAATGACCGACGCAGCCCCGTCCCGAACACTGGTGATCGAAACCGCGACCGCCGCCTGCTCGGTCGCGCTGTTCGATGGCGACAGGCTGGTCGACGCGCGGTACGACATTGTCGGGCGCGGCCATGCGGAGTTGCTGGTGCCGATGATCGGCGACCTGCCGAAGCGCGGGCACGCTGAACGCATTCTGGTTGATGTAGGGCCGGGGAGCTTCACTGGACTGCGCGTCGGCATTGCCGCCGCGATCGGGCTGGGGATCGGCTGGGATGTCGAGGTGTTCGGCTTTTCATCGCTCGCGCTGATCGCGGCGGGGAGCAATCTCGACGCGGCTGAAATCGCCATCGCGATCGAAGGCGGGCATGGCGAGGTCTTCGTCCAGCATTTCGCCCGCGCGCCGCTGGCTGCGCTCGACGAACCCGTCTCACTCGCTCCCGACGCCGCACTGGCGCGTATCGCCGGTCGTCCGGTGCTCGGCAACGCCGCCCGTCGCTTGAGCGAGATCAAGGTGAAGGACGCGCTTCCCGATGCATGCCACGTCATGCGCCTGCCGCCCGCGCTGCGCACGCTTGCGCCGCGTCCGCTTTATCTGCGCGCGCCCGATGCCAAGCTTCCCGGCGGGATCGCGCCTGCATGACCGCGCGTATCCGCGCCGTCGATATTCGCACCGGCGGGCCGGCCGATCTGCCGGGCGTCGCCCGTTTGATGCAGGCCGCGTTCGACCCGCGTTACGGGGAGGCGTGGACGACGGCGCAGTGCATGGGGATGCTGGCGCTGCCCGGGTCGTGGCTGACGCTTGTCGAGCGCGACGGCGCGACGATCGGTTTCGCCCTGTCGCGCGCGACGCTCGACGATGGCGAATTGCTGCTGATCGCGGTTCATCCCGACGCCCGCGGAGCCGGTGTGGGGCGTGCGCTGCTTCGCGCGGTGATCGAGGATGCAAAAGCGCGCGGCGTCATTCGCTTCAATCTCGAGGTGCGCGCAAACAATCCTGCTACTGCTTTCTATGTTGCCGAAGGATTTGTAAAGATTGGCGAACGGCGCGATTATTATCGTGGTTCTTCGGGCGAAGTTTTTGATGCACTTACATTCCAGAAAAATTCTGCTGATGAACTGTCAAACTTTCACCCTGCTCTTGCGTCGCCAATCCATTCGGTTGATAGCCACAGGCGGGGGCGAATAATCGTCCGTACCTCCATTGGTCAAAAGGATGGAAATGGATAATCAGAACGAGATGGCGGAAACGCTGATCACGCTAACCGCCGATATCGTTGCCGCGCATGTCAGCAACAACAGTGTTGCCGTGTCCGATTTGCCGGTCATCATTCAGAATGTGCACGCCGCGCTGTCCGGCTTGGGTACTCCGGCAGCCGAACCCGAAGTAAAGCAGGAACCGGCAGTGTCGATCCGTTCGTCGATCAAGCCCGATTACGTCGTGTGTCTTGAAGACGGCAAAAAGCTGAAGATGCTGAAGCGCCATTTGATGACGCATTACCAGATGACGCCGGAACAATACCGCGCGAAATGGAATCTGCCCGCCGATTATCCGATGGTCGCACCCAATTACGCCGAACAGCGCCGGACGCTTGCCAAGAAGATCGGCCTCGGCACCAAGCCGCGGACGCGCGGCAAGAAGTAATCAACGCCGCTACCCGCCCACACGCGTATCCGGTGGGCGGGGCGCAACCGCATCGGCGTTCGCCGAGCGCTCACAGGCTTCCTTTCACGCGCGCCTGCGCTTACATTCATCGGCGAAGACTGCGCACCGAAGGAGATGTGATGGCCCGCAAGATCGACCTCGAAGCACTCTGCCACGAAAAGGGGCTGCGCATTACCGAGCAGCGCCGTGTGATCGCCCGCGTGCTGTCCGAGGCCGAGGACCATCCCGACGTGGAAAAGGTCTATGCCCGCGCGTCGGCGATCGACCCCGGCATCTCGATCGCCACCGTCTATCGCACCGTGCGTTTGTTCGAAGAGGCGGGCATCCTCGACCGTCACGATTTCGGCGATGGCCGCGCCCGCTACGAACCCGCGCCGGAAGCGCATCACGATCACCTGATCGATGTCGAGACCGGAAAGGTCATCGAATTCGTCGATCCCGAACTTGAACTGCTGCAAAAGCAGATCGCCGAACGGCTGGGCTTCCGCCTGGTCGATCACCGGATGGAGCTGTACGGCGTGTCCATCGCCCGCAAGGACTGATCGGCTGACCGGCGCCGCTTCCACCACCAACGCGGCAATCCACCCGCGCGCCTATCTACGGATCGCTGGTTTCGCCCTCGCGGTGATCGTCGCGGTGCCGCTGCACGGGTTGTGGCGGCTGTTCCGTCTTCCCTCGCCCTGGCCGCGTCTGTTCCTCGGCGCGCTCGGTCGCATCGCGGGCGCCCGGCGGCGGACGGTCGGCACCCCGCTCAAGAAGAACGCGTTCTTCGTCGCCAATCACGTGAGCTGGCTCGACATTCCCTTGCTGGCCGGTGCGACCGGCACCGCCTTCATCGCCAAGGACGATCTGGAGAACGTGCCGTTCGTCGGGTGGATGTGCGGCCTCAACAACACCGTCTATGTCGCGCGCGGCGACAGGAAGTCGATCGCGGTCCAGATCGCGCGCGTCGCCCAGGCTCTGGCTGACGGCTGGAGCCTCGCCATTTTCCCCGAAGGCACCACCGGCGACGGCAAGTCGCTGTTGCCGTTCAAGGCATCCTTGCTCGCCGTCCTCGATCCGCCACCCCCCGGCCTGATGGTCCAGCCGGTGTGGATCGATTATGGTGCCCACGCCGACACGGTGTTCTGGGGCACCGAACACGGCAAGGAAAACGCGCTGCGCATCCTGTCCAACCCCGGCGCGATGGACGTAACCCTCCACTTCCTCGAACCTTTTGCACCGGGCGACATCGGCGACCGCAAGGCAATCGCGGCGGAAGCACGCGCGCGGATGGACTTTGCGATGGGGCTTCAGCCGATCTGATAGGTGATCGTCATGGTCGTCCAAGAACGGATGGCCTCTCGCTCGCATTGCGTGCCGGTTCGAAATCGCCCCGCCGCATGATCGTCTCGCACGACGACTTTGCGAGCAGGTGTTCGGCGTTCCGGTTCAGGATTCGGCAATCCGTGGGCTTGCCCTCATCGGAGACCGCGATCAGCGTGACGATGCGGCCCTCCGCGCCGAATATTCGCGGCGACGATGGACAGGTGAACCAGCGCTCTGGCCGTCGTGCGGTGGTTCGAACCGTGGCCTGCGCGATTTCCGCCATCGGCACGCCATGCATTTCCATCAGATCATCGCCGCATTTGTCGAGCGCGGCGAGCGCGGCGGCGAAATTGTCGGGCGCCAGCGCGATGCGTTCGCGCCCGCTGACCGGAACCGCGAAAGATTTGGCCGCCTTCAATCGTCCAAGCACCTCTGCGTTCACGACCATCGTGACCACCCGGCCTTGCCGATCGCGGATATAATAGGATTTGGCGCTGACCTTTATCGAATCGGAGCCGTCGGCCACATCGATCGACTGAGAGAACTCGTGATACCGCGCGCCGCTTTTCGCCGGCTGAAGCACCACCAGCATGCCGCCTTGCCCTGCAAAGCCGTCGGGGCGAAAGCCGAAAGTAATGCCGCCGTCGCCGAACGAACGTCCCACGGTGCCCATTTCTTTGCCGTAATCGAAGTTCCATTTGCTCGAGGGGTGGGCGGGGCTGCCTGGGCGGCGGCGATCACCGCAATGCTCGCCAATATCATGATGTTCCCCATTTTGCTGCCGACGGTCATGGATCGCGGCGCACCAAAGCGTCAACCGGCAGACGGTGGCATCCGGCCCACAAATCCGCTACACGCGCCGCGCCATGACCAAGCCCACGCCCAAGACCTTCCACGTCAAATCCTTCGGCTGCCAGATGAACGTCTATGACGGCGAGCGGATGGGCGAATTGATGGCGGCTAAGGGCATGACTGTGGCGGACGCCGCCGACGCCGATCTCGTCATCCTCAACACCTGTCACATCCGCGAAAAGGCGACCGAGAAGGTCTATTCCGAAATCGGCCGCGTCCGCAAAGGTGCGCGCGCCGAGGGTCGCGAGCCGATGATCGCGGTCGCCGGCTGCGTCGCCCAGGCCGAGGGCGACGAGATTGCGCGCCGCGCCAAGGTGGACGTGGTGGTCGGCCCGCAGGCCTATCACAACCTTCCCGATCTGGTCGCAAAAGCCGCATCGGGCATGCCCGCACTCGACACCGACATGCCGGTGCTGTCCAAATTCGGCGCGCTGCCCAGCCGCCGCCGGGTCGCGCCCTCGGCGTTCCTGACCGTGCAAGAGGGGTGCGACAAATTCTGCACCTATTGCGTGGTGCCCTATACCCGCGGGGCGGAGATCAGCCGCCCGTTCGACGCGATCGTCGATGAGGCGAAAGCGCTGGTCGATGCCGGTGCGCGGGAGATCACGCTGCTCGGCCAGAACGTCAACGCCTGGGATGCCGATGGCCGGGGCCTGCACGACCTGATCGTGACGCTCGACAGGATCCCCGACCTTGCGCGCATCCGCTATACCACCAGCCACCCCAACGACATGCGCGACGGACTGATTGCGGCGCACCGCGACGTCGAAAAGCTGATGCCGTTCCTCCACCTGCCGGTTCAGGCGGGCAGCGACCGCGTGCTGAAAGCCATGAACCGCAGCCACAGCCGCGATTCCTATCTGCGCATCCTCGACCGCGTCCGCGAAGCGCGTCCCGACATCGCGCTGTCGGGCGATTTCATCGTCGGCTTTCCCGGCGAAACCGATGCCGAATTCGAAGACACGCTCAGCCTGGTCGATGCGGTCGGCTATGCGCAGTGCTTCAGCTTCAAATATTCGCCCCGCCCCGGCACCCCAGCGGCGCAGATGGACGGCGCGGTTCCGGCCGAGGTGATGGACGACCGCCTCCAGCGCCTGCAATCGCATCTCAACCGCGATCAGGCCGCGTTCAATGCCGCGACCGTGGGCAAGACCTGCACGGTATTGATCGAACGCGCGGGCAAGCGTCCGGGTCAGATGCTCGGCAAATCCCCCTGGCTGCAATCGATCCACCTGACGACCGACGCCCCGATCGGCGCGCTGGTCGAGGTCGAGATCGTCGAAGCCGGTCCGAACAGCCTGTCGGGAGTCGAGCGGGTCCGCGCCGCGGCGTAACCCTCCGCACTGCCGGGCGGTTACGTCGCGACCGGATATTCCATCCGTTGCACTGGCGGCAGCCGCGCGTCGATCCAGTCGCCGCTTGCTCGCTTGATGCGCGGTCAGAGGGCGAATCGCGTCTTCGGAATGTGGGTGATTCGGCAGGCGAGGTCGGCTTCGCCCGACGCGACGAGGAAATGGTCGACGCCATCGACCAAACCGGTCGTGAAGACGATGTCGCGCAGATACAATTGGTAGTCGATCGGTGCGGTCAGCGCGGGGTTCGCCTCGATCAGCGGTGCGTTATCGGTGGCGATGGTGCGCGAGGGGTCGGTCGCGTCGAGCAGGCTCCAATAGGTGCGATAGGTGCCGACGCTATCGTTGGGCTCCACCCCGTGCCACAGGGTCAGCCAGCCGCGCGGTGTCAGGGTCGGGGGCGCGCCGCCGCCGATGCGCGTGGTCGCCAGCGTCGCGGCGTGGGGCCGGATGCCGGGTTCGAGCCGGGGCTTCCAGTGCAGCGCATCGGGTGAGGTGGCGAGATTGATCGACGGGCCTGCGCGCCAGTCGCTGCCCGGCGGATAGGCGAAGAAGGAGGCGCCCAGCGGGCGGGTCTGCGCCCAATATTGCCCGTCGATGCGGCCTTCGAACAGCAGCATGTCCTTGTTCTGATGGTCGAGCACGACGCCTTCGAATTGCCAGTCGCGGGCGTTCCTGCTCGAATAGAGCGTGGTCGATTGCCGCTCGGGACTAACCGAGCAGGTGGTCATCCACCAGCGATCCTCGATCCGGCTGATGCGGGGGTCTTCGATACCGTAGCATTGCACGGCATGTCGGGGCGCGATCGCGCGGTCATAGTCGATCGCGATCACCTCCAGCCCGTCGGGCGAGAGTTCGACCGGGAGCAGCCAGGACAATGACGTCAGACCAAGCACGTCCCAACCGCCCGCATCCTTGATTCGGAAGGTGCGCGGGTCGTCCATTTCGACCGCATCCAGCGGCCAGCGATCGAGGACATAGCGCCCGGCGTCCCAGCGAATCGCGCGGACATGACCGTCCTTGACCGGTTCGCGCAACGCTTCCGCGACGCGGACCATCAGCAGCAGATTGCCGCTCGGCAGTCGCGTCAGGCCGGGGTTGAAGGCGCCGAGCACATAAGTGCTTTCGCCGAGATCGCGCAGCGGCGAGCGGGTCAGGTCGATATGGTCGGGGGTGATGACCAGCCGGTCCGCCGCGAAGCTCACGGGGCCATGGCGGGTAACGGTGGAGCGGGTAACGGGAATCGAACCCGTGTATTCAGCTTGGAAGGCTGCTGCACTACCATTGTGCTATACCCGCTCACTGGATGGACGCGATTAGCGAACCGCCTGCGCCCGCGCAAGTTCCCGATCGCGCGAAATACTGGCGTTGCGGCGAAATCTTGCATATCAGCCCGGCGCTATGGCGAGGATAGAGACCCCCAAACGCGTGCGCGGCACGCAGGATATCGCGTTCGAGGACCAGCGCCGCTTCGGCCATGTCGTCGATACGTTCGACCGCGTGCGGCGGCTCTATTGCTTCGGGCGGGTGGAATTGCCGGTGTTCGAGGCGACCCAGGTCTTCGCGCGAACGATGGGCGAGACGTCGGACGTGGTGTCGAAGGAAATGTACACCTTTCCCGATCGCGGCGGCGATTTGCTGACGCTGCGCCCGGAGTTCACCGCGGGAATCGCGCGCGCGTTCATCACCGAAGGCTGGCAGCAGCACGCGCCGATGAAGATCGCGACGCACGGCCCGGTGTTCCGCTACGAACGCCCGCAAAAGGGGCGGTATCGCCAGTTCCACCAGATCGACGCCGAGATCATCGGCGCTGCGGAGCCACAGGCGGACGTGGAATTGCTGGTGATGGCCGACCAGTTGCTGCGCGAGTTGGGGATCGGTGAGGGCGTGACGCTCCAGCTGAACACGCTGGGCGATGCCGCGACGCGCGATGCGTGGCGCGCGGCGCTGGTCGCGCATTTCGAGGCGCATCGCGGGGAATTGTCCGAGGACAGCCTGGCGCGGCTGGAGAAGAACCCGCTGCGGATTCTGGATTCCAAAGACCCGCGCGACCGGCCGATTGCCGACGGCGCGCCGGACATCGATGCGTATCTGACCGAGGAAGCGGCGGCGTTCTTCAAGGCGGTGACCGACGGTCTGGACGCGGCGGGCGTGGCGTGGACGCGCAACAGTCGGTTGGTGCGCGGGCTGGATTATTATCGGCATACCGCCTTCGAGTTCGTGACCGATCGGCTGGGCGCGCAGGGGACGGTGCTGGCGGGCGGGCGCTATGACGGGTTGATCGAGAGTTTGGGTGGGAGCCCGACACCGGGGGTTGGCTGGGCTGCGGGGATCGAGCGGTTGGCTATGCTAGCCGATCAAGTTGGCGAAGAAACTCCCGACCTCCTTTTTATCGCGGCAGATGACGAGTCGCGTCTTCTAGCCTCCGAAATCACCGCGCTGGCACGTCGCGCGGGAATTACATCTCAACTTATGTTCCGTGGTTCGGCCAAAAAGCTATTTGAGAAGGCGAAACGCGATCTCAGCGCGGTACGAGTTGTCAGCGTCGAGGCGGGTGTCGAGCCTGCCAACATCGGGCGGCTCCGTGTAAGGGATATTTGGGATCAGCCTCAACCAGTACGCGGGAAACTTAAGGCTGCTCTCGGCAAAGCGTTCGTTATCGATGATGACGATGAGACGCGTATCATATCCCTCGTGAAGCGTAAAAAATGACCCGCATCCCCGCTGACCGCATCGCCGCGATCGAGGCGCGGCGGGATGAGTTGCAGGCGCTGATGGCGACCGGCGATCTGCCGGGCGATCGCTTCGTCGCGGTGTCCAAGGAATATGCCGAGCTGGAACCCGTCGCGGCGGCGGCGGGGCAGGTGCGGCGGTTGCGGGCCGAAGGACAGTCGCTCGACGCGATGACGCGCGACGGCGATGCCGAGTTGCGGGCGATGGCGTCCGAGGAACTGCGCGCCAATGAGGCGGCGCTTGAGGCGGCCGAACACGCGCTGGCGCTGGCGCTGCTGCCGCGCGATGCTGCCGATGCGCGGCCGGCGATGCTCGAAATCCGCGCCGGGACCGGGGGCGACGAGGCGGCATTGTTCGCGGGCGACCTGCTGCGGATGTACCAGCGCTATGCCGATGCGCAGGGGTGGAAGGTCGAGCTGATCTCCGCCAGCGCGTCGGAAGCCGGGGGTTACAAGGAAGTCGTCGCGTCGGTGAACGGCTCGGGGGTATTCGCACGCATGAAGTTCGAGAGCGGCGTCCACCGCGTCCAGCGCGTGCCGGTGACCGAAAGCGGCGGGCGCATCCACACCTCCGCCGCGACCGTCGCGGTGCTGCCCGAGGCCGAGGAAGTCGATCTGCACATCGACGACAAGGATCTGCGCATCGACATCTATCGCTCGTCGGGCGCGGGCGGGCAGCATGTGAACACTACCGATTCGGCGGTGCGGATCATTCATATTCCAACCGGCATCACCGTGATCCAGCAGGACCAGCGGTCGCAACACAAGAATCGCGACAAGGCGATGAAGGTTCTCCGCACGCGGCTGTACGAGGCCGAGCGCGAGAAGCTGGCGTCCGAACGCGCGGGCGCGCGCAAGTCGATGGTCGGGTCGGGCGATCGGTCGGAGCGGATTCGGACCTATAACTTTCCGCAAGGACGCGTGACCGATCACCGGATCAACCTGACGCTGCACCGCCTGCCCGAGATTTTGGAGGGCCAGATGGACGAACTCGTCGGCGCGCTGATGGCGGCGGACGAGGCAGACCGGCTGGCGCAGCTGGATGGGGGGTAAGGTGCAGCGGCACGCCCAATTCCTCGGTTCGTTTCGAGCGAAGTCGAGAAACGCTTGCGAGCGCGCGGGGCACGTTTCTCGACTTCGCTCGAAACGAACGGGTTGAGAGGGGTGTCAACGGGACAGGCGCTGTCCGAGGCCGCCACCCGCCTCGCCGCCGTATCCGACACCCCGCGTCTCGATGCCGAATTGCTGATGGCGCACGCGTTGGGGTGTTCGCGCGAGGCGATGCTGCTGGGGCGGTTGGACGAGCCTGCGCCGCCTGCGTTCGGCGCGCTGCTGGCACGGCGGATGGCGCATGAGCCGGTCGCCTATATTACCGGCAGCCGTGCCTTCTGGACGATCGATCTGGAGGTCGGGCCGGGCGTCCTCATCCCGCGTGCCGACAGCGAGACGCTGATCGAGGCGGCGGTGGCGTATTTCGAGGGCAGGGCGCCCGCGACGATCCTCGATATGGGCACCGGGCCGGGGACGTTGCTGCTCGCGGCGCTGTCCGAATGGCCCGAGGCGAGGGGGCTTGGCGTGGATGCGTCGGAAGCGGCGCTCGATTATGCGCAGGCCAATGGCGATCGGATCGCACCGGGCCGGGCGGAATTTCTCATCGGCGACTGGGGCGCAGGGATCGACGCGCGGTTCGATCTGGTGCTGTGCAACCCGCCTTATGTCGAAGCGGACGCGGTGCTCGACGCTCAGGTCGCGCGGTACGAGCCGGGGTCGGCGCTCTACGCCGGGGCGGAGGGACTCGACGATTACCGGCGGATCGCGCCGCAATTGCCGGGGCTCGTTGCGGCGGGCGGCGTCGCGATCCTCGAGATCGGGTACACCCAGCGCGATGCCGTCTCCGCATTGCTCGAAGCGGAGGGCGCTTCGGTCGCGTGTCGTCACGATCTGGGCGGGCGGCCCCGTGCCCTGATCGCCACATATGGTTGAAAAAGCCGGAGGGGCGGCGCATATTGTGCTTGGCGATCAACGCCCCAGCGGCTAAGAACCGGCTTGGGGCAAGCGTTTCCTTCATTAAATCGTTGAAAACGCGCAGATTGACCCGATCCATGTCATGCAGCCGCTGTAGTCCGGCGGCGCTGGCGCGCAGGCATGTCGGCGCGGTTAGACCGGGTCGGCGTGCATATGGGCACGCATCCGCCGGCCGCTTTCAAGGGCGGTCGCCGGCCAAGGGTTCTGGTGAACAGGACGTTCTAAAGATTAGGACAAGGCGAACTTGATCAACAATCGTCAAGCCGGCCGCCGTCGCGGTCGTGGTGGGCAGCGCCCGCAAGGTGGTGGTGGCAACACAGGCCGCGGTGGCGGCGACAGCGGCAACCGCATCGATAGCCGGGCACGCGGCAATGCGCCCCAGTTGCTGGAGAAATACAAGAACCTCGCGCGCGACGCCCAGATGGCGGGCGACCGGGTCAACACCGAATATTATCTTCAGTTCGCCGACCATTATTTCCGCGTGCTGAGCGACAATCGCGCGCGCCAGGAAGAGCAGCAGGGCAACCAGCGCCGCGGTCGCGACGATTTCTCGAACGCCGGCGACGACGACGACGGCGAGGATTTCAACACCGACATCTCCAACATGGACGACGATGATCGCGGCCAGCAGCGCGACGCGCGCGGCGACCGCGACGGCAATCGCGGCGAGCGTCAGGATCGCGACGACCGGGGCAATGGCCGCGATAGGGACGAACGCAACAACCGAAATGACCGGGACGCCCGGGGGGATCGCAATGACCGTCCGCAGCGCGCCGAGCGGGGTGAACGTCCTGAACGGAACGATCGGCCGGAACGCGAAGCGCGTCGTCCGCGCCGTGACGAGGGCGATAGCCAGCCGCGCGAGACCGCTCCGGTTCAGGCCGAAGCCGCCGTCGAGGAAGCGCCTGCACCGGCACGTCGTCGCGGTCGTCCGCCGCGTGCCAAGGTCGAGGAAAGCAGCGACGCCGGCTTCGACGCCGCCATTCTGCCGCCCGCCTTGTCGGTGTCGGCGAGCGACAATGATGCGCCCGAGAGCGAGGAAGAACGGCCCCGCCGCCGCCGCCGGGTAACTCGCGACGAAGGCGATGTGTCTGCCGACGCAGCCTGATCCGCCCAGCGATTGGGAGAAATGAGGCCGGTATCCGAAAGGGTGCCGGCCTTTTTCGTTAGAGTGTCTTCTTTCCTCGCAACGACGGCGAAGGGCAGGCCCGGCAATGCCGTTTCCCCCTTCGCAAGCCCGTCCAACCTGTTAGGCTCGCGATCGACCTGAGGGGGGAGAGTGCGATGCGTGGTTTAGCGATGCTGGCGCTGGTGGCGGTGCCGGGGATGGTGTCGGCGCAGACCGCGCTTCCCGGCGGGAACGCGCAAGGCGATGTCGCGCTCACCATCTATTCCGACGGCACGACGCTGGTTCAGGATACGCGCCAGCTCAACCTGCCGAGCGGCATAACGCGGCAGGAGTTCCGCGACGTCTCCGAGAATATCCGACCCGAAACCGTGCGGCTGTCCGCCGATGCGGTCGAGATCGTCGAGCAGAATTTCGATTACGACCTGCTTTCCCCCGCTGCGCTGATGCAAAAGGCGGTTGGCCAGACGATCACCATCGTTCGCACCAATCCCGGCACCGGCGCGGAAACGCGCGAACAGGCGCGAGTGCTCGCGGCCAACAACGGCGTGGTGCTCGACATTGGCGGCCGGATCGAGGTGCTGCGCGACGACGGGCTGCCGGTGCGGGTCATCTATCCCAGCCTGCCGCCCAATTTGCGCGCGCGACCCACCTTGTCCGTGACCCTCGACAGCGCACGGGCAGGCGCGCGACCGGTAACGCTGTCCTATCTGTCGAGCGGGCTGGGCTGGCGTGCGGATTATGTCGCGCTGTTCGACGAGGCGAAGGGCGCGATCGACGTACAGGGCTGGATCACGCTCAACAATTCTGGCGACACGGCTTTTCCCGATGCTGATATCGTGATGGTCGCGGGCGTCCCGGCCACCGTCGGCCAGCAGCCGCGCCCCGGCATCCGGCGACCCATGCCCGTGCGTCCGCAACCCGGCGGGCT
Source organism: Sphingomonas aestuarii (assembly GCF_054457155.1). Taxonomy (NCBI): domain Bacteria; kingdom Pseudomonadati; phylum Pseudomonadota; class Alphaproteobacteria; order Sphingomonadales; family Sphingomonadaceae; genus Sphingomonas; species Sphingomonas aestuarii. Next base: position 96,959 of record NZ_JBTKVV010000002.1, read on the forward strand.
GGTGCAGGCCGGGACCGAGACGGCGGGACGCGCGCGGCTGGGCGATTTCTATCTCTATCCGATCGCGCGGCCGACGACGGTGGCGGCGAATCAGCAGAAGCAGGTGAGTTTCCTCAACGTATCGGCGGTGCCTGCGCGGCGCGGCTATCAGTTCCGGTCGAACTGGCTGCAGAGTCAGGACGAGCCGACCAGCGCATCGACCGTGCTCAATTTCTCGTCGTCGCGCAGCGGCGGGTTGGGCGATGCGCTGCCCGCGGGGACGGTGCGCGTCTATGTCCGCGACGCGCAGGGCCAGCCGCAATTCATCGGCGAAAACAATATCGGCCACACGCCGATGGGCTCGGCGCTGTCGATCCGCACCGGTGACGCGTTCGATGTGCGCGTGCGCCCGGTGGTCGAGAATCGCGAGCGGCTGTCGGCGAACCGGTGGCGCACCACCCAGCGCTACACGCTGACCAATGCGCGGCCCGAGCCGGTGACGGTCGAACTGGTGCAGGACGGGCTTTACTGGGCGTGGACCGATACCCGCGTTGTGAGCGAGACGATCGAGGGCGAGCGGCGCGGCGCCGACCAACGCGTGTGGCAAGTGCCGGTGCCCGCCAATGGCGAGGCGGTGCTGAGCGTCGTCACCGAAACGCGCTACTGATCCGGGCGGGGCGATGCGCCGTCTGATCCTGTCGCTGCTGGCCGGGGCGCTGGCAATGCCCGCCGCCGCGCAGGAGGTGGTGACGTCGGACGCCCCCGAGAGCACATCGATCACCATCTATCGCGACCCGAACCGCGGTGGCGACAACGCGATCAACCGCAACTGGCTGAACGGTTTCGCGCTGGTGACCGAGACGCGGACGATCGCGATTCCCGCCGGGACCGCGGTGATCCGGTTCGAAGGGGTGTCGGGCGGGATATTGTCGGAAAGCGCGATCGTCACCGGTTTGCCGTCGGATGTGACCGAAAAGAATCTCGACGCCGATCTGCTCAGCCCGCGCAGCCTCTACGATCGTTCGCTCGGGCGGCGCGTGACGATCCGCCGCACCGATGCGAGTGGAAGGACGCGGGAGGCGCAGGCGGTAATCCGGTCGGGCGCGGATGGCGCCGCGGTGCTGGAAACCGCGGACGGGTTCGAAGCCGTCCGTTGTTCGGGCCTGAACGAAACGATTGTTTATGATGCCGTGCCGCAGGGACTTTCGGCCAAACCAACGCTGTCGATCGAAACCACGTCGCCGGTCGCGCGCACGGTCACCGTCCAGCTGTCCTATCTGGCGGGCGGGTTCGACTGGCAGGCCGACTATGTCGTGACGATGCAGCCCGACGGGACCGCGAAGATGTTCGGCTGGATCACGCTCGCGAGCACCGATGTCACGAGCTATCCGAACGCACAGGCGCAAGTGGTGGCGGGGCGGACCAACCGCACGAGCAATTATGCGCGGCAGATCGGCGATGGCGCGCGACTGTTGCTGAGATGCTGGCGCGAACGCGAAGCGCCAGGGCCAAGAACCAGTGACCTCGTGCCCAATTTCGCCGCAGCGCCACCCGCACCACCGGCCCCGCCGCCGCCCGTCGCCGAGGCGATCACCGTCACCGGATCGCGGATCGCGCGGCAGGAGGATCTGGGTGACCTCAAACTCTATCGCGTGCCGCAACCGACGACGGTCGCGGCCAAGGCGCAGAAACAGGTCGCGTTGATGGACAAGGCGGGCGTGCGGTTGCGCCCGGTTTACGTGTCCGAACTCTATGGCGAGCAACTGCAGCCGATGCGGCTGGTGCTTCGCGGCGAGAACAAGGCTTCAGGCGGGCTCGGCCTGCCGCTGCCTGCGGGGCCGGTCGCCCTGTTCGAGGAAACGGGCGTGCGCCCGATCCTGATCGGCGAGGCGTCGGTGAACGATGTCCCCGTTGGCGAAGATGTCGAATTGCGGGTCGATGCGGGGCCGGGGGTCGTCCCTGCACTGGACGTCACCGACAGCAAGGAAGGCGAAGCGCGACGGCGGCTTTCGGTGACCAACGCCAATGCCTGGGCCGTCGATTACGAAGCGGTGCTGACCCGCGCAGGCGGCGAACGGATCGATCGCGCGTCGGCGCGGCTGGTGCGCGAGGATGGCGAGACGCTATGGCGCGTGCGCGTGCCCGCAAACGGCAGCGCGACGCTGACTTACCGGTCGCGCCAGCCGCGCTGATCGGGATCGGTGAACTGCGCGGCGTTCTCGTCATGGCCGGTGCCCGAACTCAGGAACACCAGTCCCATCAGCGCCGCTGCCATCAATACCGTCAGGAACACGCCGACGAATGCGCCCAGCGCGACCAGCCAATGCAGGTTCTCGGTGATTGCGGCGACGATACCGACGCCCGCGATTCCCGCAAGCGCGGCGGCGAGCGTCATCCATTTCAGGATACGGCGATAGCGCGCCCAGGCGAAGGCGGCATATTCCCGATCGTCGAGCGCGCGTCTGGGGTTGGTCATGCTTTGCAATTGGGGGCGGGCTGTGCGAATCTCAATGCGCTAACGAGTTGGTTCGATACCGGCCCGAACGGTCACGGCCTTCTCTTTCATATAGGAGACGCACGATGACGGTCGCGGCAATCCTGGACGGCAAGGGGCACGACACCATTACGGTCGGTGCCGATACGAGCGTCGGCGATGCCGCGCGCATTCTGGCAGACAAGCGCATCGGCGCGATGCCGGTGGTGGACGACGACCGGGTGGTCGGCATCTTTTCCGAACGCGACATCCTCTATTGCCTGGCAAAGGAAGGCGCGACCGCGCTCGACCGCCAGGTGGGCGAGCTGATGACCGTGCCTGCGATCACCGTCGATCCCGATACCGCGATCCTCGCGGCGCTGTCGTTGATGACGCAGCGCCGGGTTCGTCACCTTCCGGTGTTGGCGGGCGAGCGGCTCGTCGGCGTCGTGTCGATCGGCGATCTGGTGAAATACCGGATCGAGCGGATCGAGGCCGAGGCGAATGCGATGCGCAGCTACATCCAGAGCGCGTGAATCGGAGCGGAACGAATCAATGCTCGAATCATTGCCCGAATCAGCGGCGTTGAT
>NZ_JBTKVV010000002.1:102500-565902 GCF_054457155.1 Sphingomonas aestuarii
TTGTGAATGGGTTTTTCAAATCGATGCCGCGACGGCATTCGGTTTTCGGTCTTCGGATCGTCAGCTGGATGTGCGTTGCATAATGGGTGTCGTCAGAGTTCGCTCTGGCGATCCAATTCAAGGCTGAGATAATGATAACATCCGCATCAGGATGCTGACTGGGTTCGCCCGGACAGTGATCCAAGCCGCGGCAACGCATTGCCGAGTGGCTGTGCGATCTTTTGGATCGTGCATGCCCAGCGTTGTCGTTGGTGGTGTGGACTCTCAAGTGTGAGGTAAGAGCATTTGGTGGATGCCTTGGCATGTACAGGCGATGAAGGACGTGGCACGCTGCGATAAGCGTCGGGGAGTTGTGAGCAGACTTTGATCCGACGATTTCCGAATGGGGAAACCCACCTTCACCAATTAATTCAGCTGTTGAGCAATCAGCGGCAGGGTTAATTGGGGAGGGTATCACCTAAGCGAATAAAATAGCTTTGGTGAAGCGAACCTGGCGAACTGAAACATCTCAGTAGCCGGAGGAAAAGACATCAACCGAGATTCCGTTAGTAGTGGCGAGCGAACGCGGACCAGGCCAGTGCCTTCAATTCAAGTAGCAGAACACTCTGGAAAGTGTGGCCATAGCGGGTGACAGCCCCGTATGCGAAACTGATGTTGAAGGACTCGAGTAGGGCGGGACACGTGAAATCCTGTCTGAACATGGGGGGACCACCCTCCAAGCCTAAATACTCGTACATGACCGATAGCGAACTAGTACCGTGAGGGAAAGGTGAAAAGCACCCCGATGAGGGGAGTGAAACAGTACCTGAAACCGAATGCTTACAAGCAGTGGGAGCTCTCTTGTGGAGTGACCGCGTACCTCTTGCATAATGGGTCTGTGACTTAATGTATCAAGCAAGCTTAAGCCGATAGGTGTAGGCGCAGCGAAAGCGAGTCTGAATAGGGCGACTGAGTTTGATGCATTAGACCCGAAACCCGGCGATCTAGGCATGACCAGGTTGAAGGTGCGGTAACACGCACTGGAGGACCGAACCGATTAACGTTGAAAAGTTACCGGATGAGTTGTGTTTAGGGGTGAAAGGCCAATCAAGCCGGGAAATAGCTGGTTCTCCGCGAAATCTATTGAGGTAGAGCCTCGAGTGATTACCGTAGGGGGTAGAGCACTGGATGGATGCGGGCTGCGCGAGCGGTACCAATTCTAACCAAACTCCGAATACCTACGAGTACAGCTCGGGAGACAGACGGCGGGTGCTAAGGTCCGTCGTCAAAAGGGAAACAGCCCTAACCTACAGCTAAGGTCCCCAAGTCATCACTAAGTGGGAAAGCATGTGGGAATCCCAAAACAACCAGGAGGTTGGCTTAGAAGCAGCCATCCTTTAAAGAAAGCGTAACAGCTCACTGGTCTAAACAAGGGTTCCTGCGGCGAAGATGTAACGGGGCTAAAGTGATGCACCGAAGCTTAGGGTTCAGACATTAGTCTGAGCGGTAGCGGAGCGTTCCGTAAGCCTGCGAAGCCGAAGGGTAACCGACGGTGGAGGTATCGGAAGTGCGAATGCAGACATGAGTAGCGATAAACAGGGTGAGATGCCCTGTCGCCGAAAGACCAAGGGTTCCTACGCAAGGCTAATCCGCGTAGGGTGAGCCGGCCCCTAAGACGAGCCCGAAGGGGGTAGTCGATGGGAATGCGGTTAATATTCCGCAGCCTGGTGGTGTGTGACGGATGGTGTGAGTTGTACGATCTTATCGGATTGATCGTGCTTCGAAACTGTCCCAGGAAATAGCCCCACCGTATAGACCGTACCCGAAACCGACACAGGTGGTCAGGTAGAGTATACCAAGGCGCTTGAGAGAAGTGTCCTGAAGGAACTCGGCAAATTGCCTCCGTACCTTCGGAAGAAGGAGGCCCTCACATTGCGCAAGCAGTATGAGGGGGCACAGGCCAGGGGGTAGCGACTGTTTAGCAAAAACACAGGGCTCTGCTAAGTCGGCTTCAAGACGACGTATAGGGCCTGACGCCTGCCCGGTGCCTGAAGGTTAAGTGGAGGAGTGCAAGCTCTGAAATGAAGCCCAGGTAAACGGCGGCCGTAACTATAACGGTCCTAAGGTAGCGAAATTCCTTGTCGGGTAAGTTCCGACCTGCACGAATGGCGTAACGACTTCCCCACTGTCTCCAGGACATGCTCAGCGAAATTGAATTCTCCGTGAAGATGCGGAGTACCCGCGGTTAGACGGAAAGACCCCGTGCACCTTTACTGCAGCTTCAGAGTGGCATTAGGAAAGAACTGTGTAGCATAGGTGGGAGGCTTTGAAGCGTTGGCGCCAGCTGACGTGGAGCCATAGGTGAAATACCACCCTGTTGTTTTCTGATGTCTAACCACGAACCATGAAACTGGTTCTGGGACCCTCTGTGGCGGGTAGTTTGACTGGGGCGGTCGCCTCCTAAAGAGTAACGGAGGCGTGCGAAGGTTGGCTCAGGTCGGTTGGAAACCGACCGTTAGAGTGCAATGGCATAAGCCAGCCTGACTGCGAGACTGACAAGTCGAGCAGAGACGAAAGTCGGTCATAGTGATCCGGTGGTCCCTCGTGGAAGGGCCATCGCTCAACGGATAAAAGGTACGCCGGGGATAACAGGCTGATAACCCCCAAGAGCTCATATCGACGGGGTTGTTTGGCACCTCGATGTCGGCTCATCACATCCTGGGGCTGGAGCAGGTCCCAAGGGTTTGGCTGTTCGCCAATTAAAGTGGTACGTGAGCTGGGTTCAGAACGTCGCGAGACAGTTTGGTCCCTATCTGCCGTGGGCGTCGAAATTTGAGAGGAGTTGACCCTAGTACGAGAGGACCGGGTTGAACATACCTCTGGTGTACCTGTCGTCGTGCCAACGGCGCAGCAGGGTAGCTATGTATGGACGGGATAACCGCTGAAAGCATCTAAGCGGGAAGCCTCCCTCGAGATAAGATTTCTTAGGACGGTGAGAGACCATCACCTTGATAGATCGGATGTGGAAGTGCGGTAACGCATGAAGCTAACCGATACTAATTGTCCTATTCGCACCTGATGAGTCCCACCATCAACGACAGCGCTGGTTCTTCCAGTGTTGGCGTGATGTGGATGTCATCATTACGCCTTGAACATTCAGTGCACGATTTGAAAACCCAGTTTACCGAACGCACAAGCTTCATTGCTTGGTGGCTATAGCGTCTGTGACCCACCCGATCCCATCCCGAACTCGGCCGTGAAACCAGACAGCGCCGATGGTACTACTGCCTAAGCAGTGGAAGAGTAGGTCGTCGCCAGGCATTGCAGCTTGTGCGGTTGGTAAATTGGAAGCCCATTCACATTTTCGAAGCGCTATGCGCGCCTGGCCGTTAGGCTCGGCGCGTATTTGCGTCTCTGGTTGGCGCGGGGTGGAGCAGCCCGGTAGCTCGTCAGGCTCATAACCTGAAGGTCACAGGTTCAAATCCTGTCCCCGCAACCAGCTCTTTCTTGGAGATTTATACTCCGATACGCCCGTCTGGCATTCGCCCGGCGGGCTTTTTTGCGTCTGATTGACGGCGGGCGATAGTCGCAATATTGGGCGCGGCAGGTGCGGCTGTGCTCGGGCCATTCGGGAACTCGATTTTTCTCCGACTTGCTCGTCCAGAGCTTGCTTGCGGCGTCCGGTGTTTTTTCTGGGCAATGATCGAGGCCCTGACACTGCGGCGATCGCGACCAACGGTAACGCGGGCGATGAGCCACCTCCCCCATCGCTGTGCATCGCTAAGTCCGCTTGTTTCGAGCGCAGTCGAGAAACGCGACCCAAGCGCTCGGTAACGTTTCTCGACTTCGCTCGAAACGAAGGGACCAAGGGGGGCGTAGGATTGAATTCTCACCTGATCTTATCGAGCTTGGCGGCCGGTAGGTCGGCGGCGCGTGGCGCAACCTCCTGCTAATCAGCGATGCGGCCCTTCGGATCGCCGCGCAGCATGATCCGGCTGATATCCAACCTCAAATCGCTCGCCACGGGCGTTACGGCCGCGCATTGCAGTGGTCTTCGGCATAGCGCTGGGACCAGGCCCTCCAGACCGCTATCTCGATTTATCGCAATCCATTCTCAACAATTCTTGCAAATAGGAACGACTCGCATTAGCAAGCGCGGAGCATTGTCATCAGGGGCTTTCGATGTCGCGTTCCGTCTTGTTGTTGAGTGTTTCGTTTCTTGCCGTCGCCATGCCGGCAGCCGCGCAGCAATCGTCGGGGCAGCAACGTCCGTCGGTCGACTCCGAGGACATCGTGGTTACCGGCGAACTCGCCCGGTTCGGCGCGACCAAATCGGATACGCCGATCCTGGAAACCGCGCGGTCGATCTCGATCGAAACCGAACGCGATTTCCGCGACAAGGGGTTTGAGACGCTCGACGACGCGTTGGCCTATACCGCGGGCGTGACGGCGGAAACCTATGGCTTCGACATGCGCGGCGACTTCGTCACTATCCGCGGGCTGGGCGTGCCCGAATATCGCGACAACCTGCAATATCTGTTCGGCTTCTACAACAATCCCCGTCCCGACCTGTATCTGGCGGAGCAGGTCGAGGTGCTCAAGGGGCCGGCATCGGTGCTGTACGGCGCGGGGTCGCCGGGCGGCATCGTCAATGTCGTCACCAAGCGGCCCTTCGACGGCAAGCTGTTCGAGGTGCGCGGGCGCGTCGGCAATTTCGATCGCTATGAAGCGATGACCGATGTCAACACCGCGATCCCCGGCACCGGCGAGACCGGATTCTTCCGCTTCACCGGTCTCTATCGCAACACCGGCACCCAGATCGAACAGGTCGACGAGGAAAAGATCGTCATCGCCCCATCGATCAGCGCGCAGCCGACGCCCGACACGACGATCACGCTGCTGACCAACTATACCAGCCAGAAGACCGATACCGGTCACCAGTTCCTGCCGCTGGAAGGCACGTTGTTGCCGCATGTCAGCGGGCGCAAGATCGACCCGATGGTGTATCTGGGCGAGCCGGGGTTCAACCGGTATGATTCCGAAAGCGTCACCGTCACGCTGATCGCCGAACAGGGATTGGCAAAGGGGCTGAATCTCGAAGCGGTCGCTCGCTATTCCGCCTCGACTGCGGATTATAACCAGGCGTGGCCGGATTTTGCGGCGGTCGGCGCCCCTCGTCTGGATGCCGAAGGCAATGCCAATCGCGCCTTCTACCTGTCGCAGGCGCGCAGCGAGAGCGCGGCGATCGACGCCCGCCTGCGCTGGGAATTCGCAACCGGCGGGATCGAGCACCAGCTGCTGGGTGGCATCCAGTATCAGGATGTGATGACCGACAATGACAGCGCTTATTTCGTCGGCGCGCCGATCAACGTCTTCGATCCAGTCTATGGCAACGGCCCGAGCGAAGCCGAAATGGAGGCCGCGATCTTCCGCGCGCCTTCCAATTTCGTCGAGACCACCGGCCTGTATCTGAGCGATCAGATCACGGCGGGCGCCTTCATCGTCACCGGCGGCGTGCGGTTCGACCGGGTGACCAATCGCACCGGCCGCGCGACGCCGCAAAAGGACAGCGCGACCAGCGTTTCGGGCGGCGTGCTGTATCGCGGGCCGTTCGGGCTATCGCCCTATTTCAGTTACGCCGAAAGCTTCCAGCCGGTGCTGGGGATCGACGGCGACACGCTGGAAGCGTTCGAACCGCAGGAAGGCCGCCAATATGAAGCGGGCCTGAAATGGCAGATTCCTGATACGCGGTCGTTCGTCACCGTCGCGGCGTTCGACATCGAACAGACCAACCTCCCCAATCCGCAGGCGCTGCCCGGCGGCGGCGGCCAGCAGCTGGGTCTTGCGAAAATTCGCGGGGTCGAGATCGAGGGCAATATCGCGGTGGGCGGCCTGCTGATCGACGCCAACTACAGCTTCCTCGATCACGAGGATCCCGATGGTTTCCGCCTGTCGTCGATCCCGCGACATCAGGCATCGTTGTTCGCCACCTATCGCTTTGCGGGTGCGCTCGACGGTTTCCGTATCGGCGGCGGCGTGCGGTATCAGGGCGAAAATGAAAGCAGCGGGTTCACGGCGAGCGGCGCACCGCTGATCGTCGCGGTCGACGGCCACACGGTTGCCGACGCAAGCGTGGGCTATCGCTGGGGCAACTGGGATTTCTCCGTCAACGCGCGCAACGTGACCGACGAGCAGTATTTCACGACGTGTCTGGCGCGTGGCGATTGCTATCCCAACGAACGCCGCACCGTGATCGCGACGATCGGATACCGGCTGTGACGATTGCGCTCGCGCTGATCGCCGCGGCGTTGGGCGTGCTGCTGATCCGTCTCGGTTGGGGCCGGGACGGTGGGGCCACGCGAGTGTGCTTGGGCTGGGTGCTGGTCGCGCTCGGCCTCAGCGTGTTGATGTGGCGCGACGGTGCGTGGGGGCTGGCGCTGGGCGGATCGGTGGCGATCCTGGCGGCGATGGTTGTGCTGGCGCATGCGGCAATCACCGCGCCGCGCCCGCGAAAAGCGACGCCGGTTCGCGATTCGGTGACCACGGTCGCGTTGCACAGCGAGAGCTGGGGAGCGCTGGGCCGCCGCGTTCTGGTGTTTCTGATAACGGTGCCGGGTGCGGCGGCGGCATCGATGCTGGTGGCGCTTGCCGCGCAGACGCTGGCGCGCGCGGGCGGATGGGGAGACGCCAATGCAGGCGTTGCCGGCCTCGCGGCGTTTCCAATCGCCTGGGCGATCGTCACGACGCTGGTGATGCTCAAGGATCGACTGACGCAGATGGCTGGAATCGTTGCGGTCGTCGCGATTCCCGCCGCCGCCCTGTTCTGGGGACTGACATGAAGAATATCCTGTCACCCGATCTGGTCCGTCGCGCGCTGTCGGGCCACGCCGCCATTGGCCTGCTCGCGGGTGCATTGCTCTATATCCTGTGCCTGTCGGGCACGCTGATCGTCGTCCATCAGGAATGGCAGCGCTGGGAGCAGCCAACAATCGCAGAGGCGACCACGATCTCGCCCGAAGCGGTGCAACGCGCTGCTCAGGCAATACTCGCGACCGAACCGCGCGAAACCGAACATTTCTACGTCACCATGCCCACCGGCGGGCTGCCGCGACCGGTGGCCACCACCGACAACCGCGCCTTCTATCTGAACGGCGACGGCAGCGTCGCCGCGCCCGAGGAGCATGCCTGGACCGAGTTCCTGGTCTATCTCCATTATTATCTGCACCTGCCGATGCTGTGGGGGCTGATGGCGGTCGGCGCGCTTGGAGTGATGATGGCGTCGCTGATCGTCGGCGGCGTGCTGGCGCATCCGCGCATTTTCCGCGATGCGTTTCGCCTGCGGGCGCGTGGACAGAAACAGCTTGCGCTGGCCGACTGGCACAATCGGCTGGGCGTCTGGACGCTGCCGTTTGGCCTCGCGATCGCGATCACCGGCGCGATGCTCGGCCTGTCCATCATGACGACGCAAATCACCGCAAACACCTGGTATGGGGGCGATGTCGAGGCAGCCTATGCGCCGATCTTCGGGGCCGAAGGCGTGCATGACGATCGCCCCGCGCCGCTCGCCAACATCGCCAGCGCGATACGCGATTTCGAAACGCGCTTCCCCGACATTCGCTTGAGTTATGTGACGATGCACGATCCGGGCAAGGCCGGGCAGCATCTGCAACTGGTCGGCGATCATCCCCGGCGGCTGATCTTCGGCGAATATTATGTGTACGACCAGAACGGCACTTTCTTGCGAACCCAGGGACTGGCCGATGGTGACATCGGCAAGCAACTGGCCGCGTCGACTTACAAGCTGCATTTCGGCAATTTCGGCGGCTTGCCGGTCAAACTCGCCTATATCCTGATGGGCGCAGCGCTGACCGTGGTGGCGGGCACCGGCATGTCGATCTGGCTGGTCAAGCGCCGCCAGCGCGGTCGCGCCAGCCCCCGGCTGGAGGGGGCGTGGCAGGCGGTGCTGTGGGCCAGCCCGCTGCTGATTGCGCTCGCGCTGCCGATGCGCTGGATATTGGGACCGGAAGCGCCGTTGGTCGCGTTCTTCTGGGTGGCCTTGGCGCTGACCATTGCCGTTGCCGCTTTGTCGGGCGATGCGGCGCGGGTGCGGACCTGGCTGGCGAGCGCGCTCGGCGCGGCCATGGCGGCGATCGGTGCGGTCCATTTGATCGCAATGGGCGGCGCGTCGCAGCCCATCTATATCGGGTTCGACCTGATTTTGCTTGCAGGGGGGGCGGCGCTGCTCTGGTTCTACGCCAGAGCAGCGTTTGTCCGCCGCGCTGCCGAACTGGTGCCGACGCCCGCCGAATAGTTGTCAGGCCATCCGCGCACGCACCTGTCGCTGAAGCACGGTCAGCGGCATCGCCCCCTTTTGCAGGATGGCGTGGAAGACCTTGGGATCCCAGTTGCTCCCGGCTTTCCGACGCGCTTCGTTGCGAAGGTCGACCCAGACATTGTGGCCGATCTTGTAGCTGGTCGCCTGACCCGGCCAGACGGTGTAGCGGTCGATTTCGTTCTGCCCGCGTCCGCGCGCGATGCCGGTCGTCGCTAGGAAATACTCGGTCGCCTTTTCCCGGCTCCAGCGTTTCGAATGCAGGCCTGAATCGACCACCAGGCGGGTTGCCCGGAACAGGATCGACTGGAGATAGCCGACCTCCTCCAGCGGGATCGCCTTGAACATCCCCATCTCGTCAGCCAGCTGTTCGGCGTAGAGCGCCCAGCCCTCCGAATAGGCCGAAAAGCCGCCGCGCCGACGAATCAGCGGGATGGCGTCGGATTCGAGCGCGCTCGACACCTGTAAGTGATGCCCCGGCGACGCTTCGTGATGAGTCAGCGTGCGCAGGCCGAATTTGGGCCGGTCGAACGTGTCGCGGAGGTTGATGAAATAGGTGGCCGGCCGCGTTCCGTCGAGTGACGCGGACTGGTAATAGGCCCCCGCCGACCCTGCCTGGATCGCCTCCGGAACGCGACGCACCTCGACCGATGCCTTGGGCAGCACCGCGAATTGTTCGGGAAGCCGCGCGTCGATCTCGCGCACCTGCTGGCGGAGCAGGTCGAGCAATTCCTCGCGACCGGCATCGGTATTCGGAAAAACCTGATCTGGGCGCTTGTTGAGCGCGATCAGCCGCTCGCCGACGCTGCCCTGGCTCATCCCCTGACGCTTCAGGATGGTGTCGATCCGCGCGTTCAGCTCGGCGACCTGTTCCAGGCCGGTCGCATGGATTTCGTCGCCGGTCAGATTGGTCGTGGTCGCGGCGCTGGCGGCGGCGGTGTAATAGGCCTCGCCATCGGGCAGCCGCCACACGCCCGCGTCATGCCTGGCCTGGGCGCGCAATTCTTCGACCAGTGCGCGCTGGCGGTCGAGCGCGGGATAGACTGCGGTCTCGATGAGTCGCGCAGCCTCTGCGGCGCGCGCTTCGGGCAGATTCGCGTCCTTAAGCTTTGCGGTAAAGCTGGTGACCAAATTGTGCTGCGCGGCGGCGGGTTCGCGGGCGCTGGCGAACTGTTTGAGCGTGGTGTCGAGGATATAGTCGGGCGCGAACACGCCCTTGGCCGCGTCGGCGCGTTGGCGCTCGGTTTCCTGGTCGAGTACGGTCGCGAATGCCTCCAGCCGCGCCAGATAGGCGTCGGCATCGGCGGCGTCGCGAACCCGGTGCTGGTTGGCGAGGAAATCGGGCACGTCGCGGTACGCGCCCGACAGCTGGCTGATCGTATAGGGGACATAGCGCCCGCCGGTCGCGCCGTAGTCGAACCGCGCGCCTTCGAGTCCGCGTTCGAGCTGATATTCGACGACATCGTAATCGAGCGCGGAGTCCTCGTTCAGCTTGGCCCGGTCGATGGTCTTCAGTTGCGCCAGTTCGGTTCTGGTGCGCGCGATGTCCTTGGCGCGCCCTGCGGCGGACGCGTCCGACAGTTGCGATCGGAGCGGCGCACGCGCGCCCGTGTCGAGCCCGAGCGCCGTCGCGCCTTCCGGATTCTCGTCGATCCGTGCGTAGAAGAAACCGTCGAGCATCTCGCGCAACCGGGCGTCCTCGCCTGCAAGCTGAAACCCGCGCGCGGCGGCGGGGAGGGCGGCGAGCGTCGCGGCGACGCTGGCAGAGGCGAGGAATTGACGACGGTGCATGAGGACTCCTGCGGTACGGTTACGCAGGTGAGACTAGGGGACCGGAGCCTCGTAGCGCAACCGCTCGCCCTCTGCCGTGCGCGCGCGCGGGCGGGAGCCCAGCGTTTCGCGCGGACCGTGTGTGGCCTCGGACTCCCGCTTTCGCGGGAGCACGGTCACGCTGAATTATCCTTCGACGTCGACGCCAGCATATCCACCGCCTCGGCCAGCTTCTCATCGAGATGCCCGAGCAATTCGGTCCAGCCGTCCAGCCCCGCCAGTTCGCCCGGTCCGTCGGAAATGCCGCGCAGTCCGATCATCTCGACCCCGAACCGCTGGCACGCACGCCACACCGCGAAACTTTCCATATCGACCATGTCGGCGTCGATCGCCGCATAATGGTCGCCGGTGACGACGTTCGCGCCGGTCGACAGGCTGGCGCTGGGCAATTTCGCGATCGGCGTGCGCAGCGGCACCACCACCGGATGGTCGGCGAACGGCGTCGCCCCGCGCGCAAAGCCCAGCGGCGACGCGTCGATATCGCGCCACGCGATCGACGCGACCTGATACACCTCGCCCAATCGGCACTTTCGCGATCCCGCCGACCCCAGCGAACAGACCAGATCGGGCGGCGTCCCGGCATCGGTCAGGGCCTGCAGCGCGCGGGTCGTCTCGATCGCCGCCTCGATCGGGCCGACCCCGGTCATCACCGGGCGAATGCGCGCGGCGAGCGCCGGGCCATATTCGGGCTCGCACGCCATCACGAACAGGATGCGGCGGCCGGACAGGGACATGGTTTCGATCATGACGCTCGTCGATAGCGGCAGGAACCGGGACCGTCATCGCTCGATCGCCATTTTGCGCTGGCGTCGTGACCCCGCTTGAGGAAGGTTGCCATCAACGACCGATGGACATTGGGAGCGGGCATGACGGGCGAGGCAAAGGCGATGTTCATTACCGGCGGCGGATCGGGGATCGGGCGTGCGGTCGCGCAGCATTTTGCCGCGCGCGGCTGGCGGGTCGGTGTCGCCGATGTGAACGAATCGGGGATCGCCGAAACCCGCGCGCTGCTGCCGGAGGGCATGTCCAGCGCGCATGTCATGGACGTGCGCGACCGCGAGGCGTGGCGCAAGCAACTCGCGGCATTCGTCGCGGCGAGCGGCGGGCGGCTCGACGTGCTGTTCAACAATGCCGGGATCGGGTTTGGGGGCGAATTCGCGAACACGCCGCTCGACGATCTCGACCGGCTGATCGCGATCAACCTGATTGGGGTCGTGAATGGCGCGCATATCGGGCACCCCTATCTGAAGGCATCGCCGGGGGGCGGTTGTCTGCTCAGCACCGCGTCGGCGGCGGGGATATACGGCACCGCAGGCGCAGCGGTCTATTCGGCGACCAAGTTCGCGGTGCGCGGGTTGACCGAAGCGCTCGACGGCGAATGGGCAAAGGACGGCATCCGCGTCCGGTCGATCATGCCGAGCTTCATCGACACGCCGCTGCTCGATTCGGGCGTGACCGGATCAAACCAGAATGTCCGCGAACGCGTCCGTGCGGCGGGGCTGGAATTCACCCCGCTGAGCGAAGTCGCCGAACTTGCGTGGCAGGCGGTGCACGGCGATGCGATCCACACCGTCATCGGCAAGACCGCGCGCCGCATGAAATTCGCCGCGCGCTGGATGCCGAAGGCGCTGAGGAAGCAGGCGCGCGGGGGATTGTGATGACCGATCATGCCACGCCCAACCTGCCATCGCGTGATTTCGACACGACGGCGCAATTCTATGGCGCGCTCGGATTTCAGCAGGGCTGGCGCGACGATGGCTGGATGATCCTCAAGCGCGGCGAAGTCATCCTCGAATTCTTCCCCGATCCCGATCTCGACCCGCTGAGCAGCTCGTTCGGCTGCTGCCTGAGACTCGGCGATATCGACGCGATCTATGCGCAGGCGCTTGCGGCGGGGGTGCCCCAACAATGCTGGGGCATGCCGCGACTGCATCCGGCCAAGGTGGAGGATTCGGGGATGCGGATCGCTTATATGGTCGATCCCGATGGGACGCTGGTGCGACTGATTGAGAACTGAACGCCGTCGATCCGGAGGAGGGATTATCTCGCGCATACTCCTGCGAAAGCAGGAGCGCTGGCCGGTGCCAGTACCGCTTGCCGCCAACGCTCCTGCTTTCGCAGGAGCAGAGCGAATTTATTTGCGGATGCGCTTGCCCCTCACTCCACCAGCGCGTCGATCTTCTGCGCCATGTCCACATCGCGTTCGGACAAGCCGCCCGCGTCGTGAGTCGTCAGCAAAATGTCCACCCGGTTGTAGACGTTCGACCATTCGGGATGGTGATCGGCCTTTTCCGCGAGCAGCGCCACCTGCGTCATGAACGCGAAGGCTTGGGAAAAATCGTCGAAGGTGAAGCTGCGCGTTATGGCGTCGCGCGCTTCGTCCACGTCCCAGTCGGACAGACCGTCCAGCGCGTCCGCGCGTTCGGCTTCGCTCAGTTGCTCGACCATCGTCCCCTCCGCTTGGCAGTCGTCGCGGCCCGGCCTATGGCATGGCCCATGCCGACGCAAGCGCCGCGCCTCGCCCCGACCAACGACATGCTGGAAGCGCTCGCGCGCGAGGCGCTGGCGCGCATCCCCGAACCGTTCGCCAGCTATCTGAAGGACGTGGTCCTGATCGTCGAGGATTTCGCCGACGAGGAAACGCTGAAGGCGATGGGCATGGAGGATCCGTTCGAGTTGACCGGGCTCTATCACGGCCGCCCGATCGGCGAGAAATCGAGCTTCGACAGCGGCGGACTGCCCGACCGCATCCACCTCTATCGCAGGCCCTTGCTCGACGAATGGTGCGATACCGGCGTCGCGCTCGACGATCTGATCACCCATGTCGTGGTGCACGAAGTCGGCCATCATTTCGGCCTGTCGGACGACGACATGCACGCGCTGGAAGATTCGGTCGGCGAGTGAGCACAGGCGCGCTTCGCCTGGAGGCAGTCGCATGCGTTCGCGGCGGGCGAATGCTGTTCTCGGGCCTCGATCTCGATCTCGCGCCCGGCGATGCGGCGTTGGTGAGCGGCCCGAACGGCATCGGCAAGTCGAGTCTGCTGAGGCTGTGTGCCGGACTGCTCAGGCCGTTTGCGGGGCGAATCGACCGGAACGGCCAGTGTGCGCTGCTGGCCGAGGATCATGCGCTCGATCCCGAACGCTCGCTTGTCCGCGCGCTGGGGTTCTGGGCGCAGCTTGATGGCGACGCCGCCCGGCTGGATCAGGCGATCGCGCGGGTCGGGCTGGGCGGACTGGAAGACGTGCCGGTCCGGCTCCTCTCGACCGGCCAGCGCAAGCGCGCGGGGTTGGCGCGCACCATTGCGAGCGGCGCCGGGCTGTGGTTGTTGGACGAACCCGCCAACGGCCTCGACCGCCAAGGGGTGGCGATGCTGGAGGCGCTGATCGCCGGGCATCGTGCGGGGGGCGGCAGCGTGCTGATCGCCAGCCATCTGCCGATCGCAATTGCCGACGCGCAGCCCGTGCGGCTGGAGCGCCCGGCATGAGCGTGTTCGGCCAGCTGATCGCGCGCGACCTGCGCCGGGCATGGACCAGCGGCGGGCTGACATTGCCGATCGCCTTCTTCCTGCTCGCCGTCGTCCTGTTTCCGTTCGCGATCGGGCCGGATCGCGACATCCTGTCGCGCATCGCGAGCGGCGCGGTGTGGACCGCCGCGCTGCTCGCCGCGCTGTTGCCCGTCGAGCGGCTGGTCGTCCCCGATATGGAAAACGGGGTCATCGACCAGTTGGTGGTGCGCGGGCTGAGCGATCCGACGATCGCGGCGGCAAAGATCGTCGCCCACTGGCTGGGCTTCGCACCGGCCCTGCTGATCGCCACGATCGCGGCGGCGGCGTTGCTCGGCATGGACGGCGACCAGTTGCGCATCACGCTGGTCGCGCTGGCCATCGGCACGCCGGGCCTTGCCGCGCTGGGCGTCATCACCGCTGCATTGGTTGCGGGGCTGCGCGGCGCGGGCGCGCTGGCGGGGCTCGTCATGCTCCCCTTCGCGCTGCCGCTGTTGATCTTCGGCGCGGGCGCGAGCGACGGGGCGGGCGCGTTGAAGCTGCTCGCCGCGACCAGCCTGCTGCTTGTCGCGGGCGCGCCGTTCGTGGCAGGATCGGCAATGCGGATGGCACGGGGTTAGCGCAGCGGGGGTAAGGGCGATGCGACACGGGCTGCTGGCGGTTGGACTTGCGCTGTCGGCCTGCACCGCGACGCCGCCGCCCGAGCCGTCGCAGATCGCGTCGTTGCCCGCGATCACCGGCGATTATTTCCGGATGCGATCGGCGGCGACCGGGCACGATTATCACATCCATGTCCGCCTGCCGGTGGACTATGCCAAAGAGCCCGACCGCAATTACCCGGTCGTCTATCTGCTCGACGGCGACACGTTGTTCCCGATCCTGGGCGGCAATCATCTGTTTCTTCATTATGATGACGGCCTGCCCGATGCGATCGTCGTCGGCATTGCCTATGGCGGGTTCGGTCCCGTCAACAAGCGGAGCATCGATTTCAACGCGCCCGATGCCAGCCTGACCGAGGCGCAAGCTGGCGCGCCGCGATTTCAGCGATTCCTGAGCGACGAACTGTTTCCGCAGATCGAACGCCGCTATCGCGGCGATCCGGCCAAGCGCATCCTTTTCGGCCAGTCGCGCGGCGGCGGGTTCGTGCTGTGGTCGGCCTATACCCGGCCCGACCTGTTCTGGGGCCATATCGCCAGCAATGCCGCGTTCGAGCCGGGGGCCGAACGCTATTTCCAGATGCCCAAGGCGCGCGCGGACACCCATCTGGTCGTATCCAGCGGCACCCGCGACCGCCCCGATCTGCGCGCTTCGGCGCTACGTTGGGCGGAATATTGGCGCAACCGCGACAAGCCGTGGCGACTGCATTTCGTCGAGATCCGGGATGGCACCCATGCCGCCAACGCGTCCGACGCCTATCGCGCCGGTATGCGCGCGATCTTTGACTGGAAGCCGGGCTAACCCCTTCTGGACCACCGTGCGAAGATCGCGGTCGGCAATTCGAGTCCGCGCGTTTCCTCACGCACCGTCAACTCGCCCGCTTCGACCGTGCCGGGCAGGTCGGCAAAGGCCTGTCGCACCAGTTCGCCGATCGCGAGCGCCGACATGCGGACGGCATAGACGGTGAGGAACAGGCAGGATGAATTTTCGTCGAGCAGTGCGCGGCAATTGGCGATCAGGTCGGGGAGCCCTTCCTCGAGCTTCCAGACCTCGCCATTGGGGCCGCGGCCCCATTTGGGGGGATCGAGCAGGATCGCGTCGTAGCGCCGCCCGCGCCGCACTTCGCGCGCGACGAACTTGCCCGCATCCTCGACCAGCCAGCGGACCGGCAGG
The DNA here is from genome assembly GCF_054457155.1 of Sphingomonas aestuarii. Taxonomy (NCBI): domain Bacteria; kingdom Pseudomonadati; phylum Pseudomonadota; class Alphaproteobacteria; order Sphingomonadales; family Sphingomonadaceae; genus Sphingomonas; species Sphingomonas aestuarii. The sequence goes on from NZ_JBTKVV010000002.1 coordinate 117,975, forward strand.
TCGTTCATCCCCGACAGCGCGGCGTTCTGACGTGCGGCCTCGACCGACTTCTTCGACGCATCGACATGCACCATCCGCGCGCCCGCGCTGGCCAGCGCCAGCGTGCCGACGCCGGTATAGCCGAACAGGTTGAGTGCTTCCGGGTTGTCCACAGCCGCGATCTGCCCGCGCAGCCAGGTCCACACGGGCGCCATGTCGGGGAAGAAGCCCAGATGGCGGAACGGCGTCGTTTGCGCGGTGAACTTCACCCGATCCCATTTGAGCGGCCAGCCTTGTTCGGGCACGTCGCGGAAATAATGCCAGCGCCCGCCGCCATCGTCGTCCGATGCGGGCACGAATTCGGCATCGGCGTCCCAGTCGTCGCTCGCGGGCGCCCACATCGCCTGGGGTTCGGGGCGGATGAAGCGGAACCGGCCATAGCGTTCGAGCTTTCGGCCATGCCCGCAATCGATCAGGCCGTAATCCGCCCAAGGCTCGCCGGTCAGGGTGATGAGGTTCATGGTTTCCCCATGCCAATTCGGGCGCGCGGGGGGAAGGCTCAGCGCGCGGTTGCGCGTTCGGCGATATAGGCGGTCACCGCATCGAAGGTGCCGGGCAGTTCGGCATAGCGTTCCTCGCGATCGAAAAGGTCGCCCATGCGCGCTGGCAGTGATGGGCGCTGGCCGGTGGCGCGTTCGACAGCATCCGGGAATTTCGCCGGGTGCGCGGTGGCGAGCGTGACGATGGGGACATCGCCAATATCGGCGCGACGTGCAGCCGCCAAGCCGATGGCGGTGTGCGGATCGAGCAATTGTCCGGTCCCGTCCTGTGCCCAGCGCATCGCCTGGGCCATCGCATCGGGATCGACCGAATCGCTGACGAAGGAAGCCGCCGCTCCCTGTGCCTGCGCGTTGGTCAGTTGCATCGCGCGGGTCGCCTCAAACCCGCGCATTTGTTCGGCCAGAGCCACGCCGTCGCGACCGCCAACGTCGAACAGCAGGCGCTCGAAATTCGAGCTGACCTGAATATCCATCGACGGCGCGGCGGTCGGCGTCACCTGCGCCGATGAATAATCGCCGCGCGACAGCGCGCGGTGGAGGATGTCGTTGACGTTGGTCGCCACGATCAGCCTGGCGACCGGCAGGCCCATCCGCGCGGCGACATGGCCGGCGAACACATCGCCGAAATTGCCGGTCGGCACCGAAAAGACGACCGCTCGTTCCGGCGCGCCCAACCGGCTGGCGGCGTAGAAATAATAGACCACCTGCGCCATCAGCCGCGCCCAGTTGATCGAATTGACCGCAGACAGGCGGAAGCGCCCGGAAAAGCCGGTGTCGTTAAACATCGCCTTCACCAGCGCCTGCGCGGTGTCGAAATCGCCCGAGATCGCGATGTTGTGGACGTTTGGGGCGAGCACCGTCGTCATCTGGCGACGCTGAACGTCGGACACGCGGCCCGAGGGATGGAGCATGAAGATGTCGATCCCCGTGCGCCCCGCCACCGCGTCGATCGCCGCCGACCCGGTATCGCCGCTGGTCGCGCCGACGATCGTCAGCGGGGCTTCGCCGGGCTGGATGAAGCGTTCGAAGAACAGCCCCAGCAATTGCAGCGCCACGTCCTTGAACGCCAGCGTCGGGCCGTGGAACAGTTCGAGCAGGAAATGCCGGTGGTCGAGCTGGACCAGCGGGGTGACGGCGGCATGGGCGAAGCGGCCATACGCCTGTTCGCACAGGTCGCGCAGTTCTTCGTGGGTCAGCGCGTCGCCGACAAAGGGGCTCATCACCGTCACTGCAACATCGACATAGCGTTGCGTCGCCATCGCTCGGATGGAGTCGGCGTCGATGGTCGGCCAGGTTTCGGGCAAATAGAGTCCGCCGTCCGGTGCCAATCCGCTGAGCGTCGCGTCCCGAAAGCCTAGGACCGGCGCATTCCCCCTGGTGCTGACATACCGCATGAGCGCTGGATTAAGGCGCGCCGCTAGGGGCGGCAAGCATGGCGATTATTGGGACAGGGCAGGCTGGGGTTTGTTTGGGGGGGAGGGGAAGCGGATGGATGAACGGACAAGGGATTACCCTTTCCGCCGATGCCTCAGTGCGAGGAGGTAGATCAGCACCGCAAACCCCGCGAACGCGAACCATTGGACCGCATAGGACAGGTGGTTGTTCGGCGCGCTCGACGGATCGGGCGCGCGGCTGGTGCCGAGGCCTTCGGGAGCGCGGTCGAGGACCAGCATCAGTTCGCGGGGTGCTCCCTTGCCCAGCGCGCGGCTGAGGATCGACTGGCCGTCGGGCGCCTGGGTCAGCACGCCGCTGACTTCGCCGCCGGTCCAGCTCGGCACGTAATCGGGTTCGGTCGCGACGCCGAGTTCGATCGGGAAACCGGGGCCTTCGACGCCGGTGCGGCAACGCCCGATCACCCGGAATCCCAGCTTGCCGTCGGCGGTGCGTCCGGCTTCGTTTTCCCAGCCGCCTGCGTCGATGCACATCCCGCGGGCACGGCGGAACAGGTTTTCGTCGCCCACCGGAAAACGCGGCAGGGCGATTTCGGGGAGCGCCATATTCTGCGCATGGCGTGCGATCTGCGCCTGTTTCTCGTCGGCGCGGCCAAGCTGCCAGACGCCGAGCGCGAGCATCGCGGCGACGGCGAGGCCGACGACGATGGTGGGAAGGACGGGGAGCTTCACGGGTGATCCTTACGGGCGATGCGGCCTTCGCGCGCGGCGTTCGCATACTCGAAGAACAGCAAAGCCGCCTTGGCGACGCGAAGCGATGCGATGACGGCGATCGTGGTCAGCGGAACCCACAGGACGACATGCACCCAGAAGGGCGGACCGACCGTCGCCTCCAGCACCAGCACGCCGATGACCAGCAGCGTCCCGATGATGGTGGTCAGGAACGCCGCCGGTCCGTCGCCGACGTTGAAATCCGAAAAATCGAGGCCGCACATACGACAACGGGCCGCGAATTTCAGCGGCCCGTCGAACAGGGTCTTCGCCCCGCAGCGGGGGCATAGCCCAGAAAGCGAAACACGCACCGGATCGGGTCTGGACTCCGTCACCGATGCGCTCCTTTCAATATGCATCTGGTTCAGGGCAAGTCGAAAATGGTGGTTTCCCCGCGACCCGGAGCGCAGCGTGCTTCTTGCACGTGCGCACCGGAAGCGCGGAGAACCGCCATTTGCAGGCCGCCCTGGGCCGAATGCCTAGATGGCCTCGGCACCCCAGCCGCCCCAGACATAGATCGAGACGAACAGGAACAGCCACACCACGTCGACGAAATGCCAGTACCAGGCAGCCGCCTCGAAGCCGAAATGCTGGCGGGGGGTGAAGTGGCCCTTATAGGCGCGCGCGAGGCAGACGATCAGGAAGATCGTGCCGACGATCACATGGAAGCCGTGAAAGCCGGTCGCCATGTAGAAGGCCGACGAATAGTTCGATTCGCCGAACGCGAACGGCGCGTGGCTGTATTCGTACGCCTGGATGAACGAGAAGACGATGCCGAGCACGATGGTCAGCCACAGGCCCTTCTTCACCACGTCGTTTTCGCCGACGCCGAGCAGGCCCCAGAACCCCTTCATCTCGCCGCCGCGCTGATTGTGGATCAGCCCGTGATGCGCCCAGGTGATGGTGGTGCCCGACAGCAGGAGGATGAAGGTGTTGAGCAGCGGCAGCTTGAACGCGTCGAGCACCACCAGCCCCTGCGGAGGCCAGACGCCCGCAACGTCGGTCAGCCGTTCGACCATGCCGTCGACATAGGCGATCGGTTTGGGAAACAGCGCAAAGTCGAAATAGGCCCAGAACCAGCCGACGAAGAACATCACTTCGGATGCGATGAACAGCACCATGCCGTATCGCAGATGAAGCTGGACGACGGGGGTGTGGTCGCCGGCATGGGCCTCGCGGATCACGTCCGCCCACCAGAACCAGAACACCGCCGAAATGGCGAGCAGGCCCAGGATCAGCACGGTGCCGCCCCAGGTGACCTCGTGCATGTACATGATACCGCCAATCGCCAGGATCAGCGCAGCAACAGACCCCAGCAGCGGCCACGGGCTCGCCGGCAGAATATGGTAATCGTGGTTCTTGGCTCCGGCCATGTCAGTCCCTGTCTGGCTCGATTTGCATTCGGTTTCCGACCATCCCCTAGCCAGCGGGCTTCGCGGAATCCATAGGATAAAATGTATAGGACAGCGTGATGTGCTGAATATCGCGCGCTTCGGGGTCGTCGAGGATCGCGGGATCGACATAGTAGATCACCGGCATTCGCACCTGTTGCCCCGGCTGCAGCGTCTGCTGCGTGAAGCAGAAACATTCGATCTTGGTGAAATATTTGCCCGCACGCTCGGGCGTCACGTTGAATGTCGCGGTGCCGCTGACCGGCAGGGTCGAATCGTTCTTGGCGGTGTAGAACGCCATCTGGCGTTCGCCGATATGGACGTTCTGGCTGCGCTTTTCAGGCGCGAACTGCCAGGGCAGGCCGACATTCACGTTGCTGTCGAAGGCGACGGTGACGCGTTCGGACACGCCGCCAGGCGCCTGGGCGCCGACCTGCGTCGTGCCGCCGAAGCCGGTGACTCGGCAGAACAGGTCGTAGAGCGGGACCGCGGCAAAACCGAGCCCGGTCATGCCGACGACGACGCTGCCGGCCATCAGCGCGACTTTGAAATTGGAGGTCATTGCCACCCCTGCTGAATCTTGACGATGGTGATCGCGAACATGAGCAGCGCGAAGCCGCCGAGCAGCAGCGCTACAACGCGCGCGCGCGACCGCTGACGCGCGCGAATCTCGGTTTCGGTCGGTTCGGTCATGCAAATACCCATCTGTCGACGACCAGCGCGCCGAACATCGCGAAAAGATAGAGGATCGACCAAGCGAACAGCCGCTTTTCGGGCTTCATCGTGTCGTCGGCCTGGGTGGTGCGAGTCGCGACCTGCGCCGCGAGCGCGGCGAAGATGCCGGTCAGCGCCACCGCCGCGATGCCGTAGATCGCGCCGGTCAGCCCCAATGGCCAGGGCGCAATCGCGGCGATCGCCATCGGAATGGTGTAAAGTCCGATCTGGCTGCGCGTTGTCCGCTCGCCCGCGACGACGGGCAGCATCGGCACGCCCGCATTGGCGTAATCGCTCTTCACGAACAGCGCGAGCGCCCAGAAATGCGGCGGCGTCCACAGGAAGATCAGCGCGAACAACAGGACCGGCAGCAGCGCGACGTCACCCGTCGCGGCCGCCCAGCCGATCAGCGGCGGGAATGCCCCCGCCGCGCCGCCGATGACGATGTTCTGCGGGGTCCGGCGTTTCAGCCAGACGGTATAGATCAGGACATAGAACAGGATCGACACGGTCAGGATCGCCGCCGCCGCCCAGTTGACCGCCACGCCCATCAAGAGGACCGAGAAGATCGCCAGGCCGACGCCGAAATGGAGGGCCGACTGCTTGTCCATGCGGCCTGCGGGAAGGGGACGGGCATGGGTGCGCTTCATCTTGGCGTCGAGATCGGCCTCATACCACTGGTTGAGCGCGCCCGCCGCGCCTGCGCCGAGCGCGATGCACAGAATCGCGGTGAAACCCAGGATGGGGTTGATGCCGACCGGTGCCGCCAGCATCCCGCACAGCCCGGTGAACACGACGAGCGTCATTACCCGGGGCTTGGTCAGCGCCAGGAAATCGCGCCACTCGGCGGGCAGGGTCAGGGTCTTCTCGGCTGTCGTCACGATCGTCATATAGCATGAACGCGCGCATCGTGGCGCGCGAATGGATGCGGTCGATCCTTCGAACCGCAAGGGAAACGCCCGCGTTCGGGCGCTTGCCTTGCGGCCCTCCCGTGCGGGGACGGGAGGGCGCGTCAGGTGCCTCAGTCGATCTTGGGCAGGGTTTCGAACTGGTGATAGGGCGGCGGGCTGCTGAGCGTCCATTCCAGCGTCGTCGCGCCTTCGCCCCAAGGATTGTCGGGAGCCTTCTTCCCCGCGAACAGCGACCAGAACAGGTTGACGAAGAAGATCGCCATGCCCGCTGCCATGATCATGTAGCCATAGGTCGCGATCTCGTTCCAGTGCGCATAGGCATCGGGATAGTCGGGATAGCGGCGCGGCATCCCCTGGGTGCCGAGGAAGTGCATCGGGAAGAACATGACGTTCACGCCGACGAAGAACACCCAGAAGTGCAACTGGCCGAGGAACTCGTTGTACATCTTCCCGAACATTTTCGGGAACCAGTAGAAGAAGCCCGCGAACAGCGCGAACACCGCACCCAGCGACAGCACATAGTGGAAGTGGGCGACGACGTAATAGGTGTCGTGCATGTAATCGTCGATGCCGCCATTGGCGAGCACGACGCCGGTGACGCCGCCGACGGTGAACATGAAGATGAACCCGATCGACCACAGCATCGGCGTCTTGAACGACAGCGATCCGCCCCACATCGTCGCGATCCACGAGAAGATCTTGATGCCCGTGGGGACCGCGATGACCATCGTCGCGGCGGTGAAGTAGATTTTGAGGTTCGCCGACAGGCCCGTGGTGAACATGTGGTGCGCCCACACGATGAAGCCCACGACGCCGATCGCGACCATCGCATAGGCCATGCCGAGATAGCCGAAGACCGGCTTGCGGCTGAACGTCGCGACGATCTGGCTGACGATGCCGAAGCCCGGCAGGATCATGATGTACACTTCGGGGTGGCCGAAGAACCAGAACAGATGTTGGTAGAGCACCGGATCGCCGCCACCGGCCGGATCGAAGAAGGTGGTGCCGAAATTGCGATCGGTCAGCAGCATCGTGATCGCCGCGGCAAGCACCGGCAGTGCGAGCAGCAGCAGGAAGGCGGTGACCAGCACCGACCAGACGAACAACGGCATCTTGTGCAGGGTCATGCCCGGCGCACGCATGTTGAAGATGGTGGTGATGAAGTTGATCGCGCCCAGGATCGACGAGGCACCCGCGATGTGCAGCGACAGGATCGCCATGTCGACCGACATGCCGGGTTCGCCATAGGTCGACAGCGTCGGATAGACCGTCCAGCCGGTGCCCGCGCCTACGCCGACGAAGGGCGAGGCGAGCAGCAGCAGGAAGGCCGGGATCAGCAGCCAGAACGAGATGTTGTTCATCCGCGGGAAGGCCATGTCGGGCGCGCCGATCATGATGGGGACGAACCAGTTGCCGAAGCCGCCGATCATCGCCGGCATGACCATGAAGAACACCATGATCAGGCCGTGCGCGGTAATCAGCACGTTCCAGAAATGAAGCGCCTGATCGAACGTCTGTTCGCCGTGCAGCATCGACGCCCATTGCGGCAGATACTGGATGCCCGGTTCCATCAGCTCGGCACGCATCATGCCGGAAATGCCGCCACCGATGATCCCCGCGATGATCGCGAAGATCAGGTAGAGCGTGCCGATGTCCTTGTGATTGGTGGACAGGAACCAGCGGGTGAAAAAGCCCGGAACATGGTCGGCATGGTCGTGATGCGCATGGTCGTCATGCGCCTGGAAAGCCGAAGGGCTGCGTGCAACGTCGGTCATGGCTTAGTTCACCGTTCCGGTGGCGGACTGGTTGGTGGTGACACCAGCGGCAGTCGCATCGATGGTTTCGGGGTTGACGCCTGCGGCAGGCGTGGTGGTGTCGTCGATCATCTGGGCAGGCGGTGCCGCATCGGCGTCGCCGGGCATGGTGCCGCCCTTGGCGCGGACCCAGGCTTCGAACTCCTCAGGCGTCACGGCCTGAACCGTGATCGGCATATAGGCATGGCGCGCGCCGCACAGCTCCGAGCACTGGCCATAGTAGAGGCCGGGCTTTTCGATGGTGAAGCTGGTTTCGTTGATCCGGCCGGGGATCGCGTCGAGCTTGATCCAGAAGGCGGGAATCGCCCAGGCGTGGATCACGTCGTTGGCCGTGGTCAGCAGGCGTATCGGCGTGTTGATCGGCAGCACGACGCGGTTGTCGGTCGCCATCAGGCGCGGACCGTCGGCGTCGGTGCGGAAGCGCTGGCCGGGTTCGACCTCATCCTGCTCGCGCAGCATGTTCGACACCAGGCTGAGGCCGCCATGATCGGGATATTCATAAGACCAGAACCACTGGTTGCCGATCGCCTTCAGCGTGACGGCGTTGTCGGGCGCAGGCTTGTACTGATTGGCGAGCAGCGAGAAGCTGGGCAGCGCGATGCCGGCGAGGATCAGCACGGGGATCAGCGTCCACGCGACTTCGAGCATGGTGTTGTGGCTGGTCTTGGACGGCACCGGGTTGGCGGCACGGCGATAGCGGATGACGACCCAGATCAGCAGTCCGAGCACGAACAGCGAAATCACCGTGATGATCGGCATCAGGATGGCGTCGTGGAACACGCGTGCCTGACGACCGGTGGGCGATACCTGGTCCTGGATGTGGATGCTTTTGGGGATGGGCAGGCCGACGCCTTCGACCGGACCGACAATCGGGGTGCCATCGGCGTTGCTCAAGGGATCGGCGACCGGAGCCGCCGGAGCGGGCGTGCCGCCTGCGGGGCTCGCGGGCGCGCCCGCCGCGATGGTCGGCGCCGTGTCGGTGGCGCCGGGCGCTTCGGTCGCAGACGGAGCCGAAGCCGGGGCCGTCTGGGGAGCCGCAGCCGGGGCGGCGGTCGCGGCGGAGGCCAGCGTCAGCCCTGCCGCGAGGAGGATCGTCTTCAACCCAAGCATTCGCATCGTATCGTTCTATCCATCTTCCAGATCGCGCTGCGAGGGCCGCTGCACGGGGTGCGGGAAGATACCCGTCGGGCGGCCTATACGCCGCGGTTGCCGATGTCTCAAGCACAAGCGGCGCGTTTTTGGCGAGTGTTGCGGGGCGGCACGCCTGTCCGTAAGGATTGCGCGCCAACCAACGAGGGATTGCCTGCGTGACCGACGACGAGATTCTGGCCGAATTCCGGGCTGCCGAGGCATTGCTGGAGGGGCATTTCATCCTGTCGTCGGGATTGCGGTCGTCGCGCTATCTGCAATGCGCGCGGGTGCTGATGGACCCGAAGCGCGGTGCCCGACTCGCCGATGCGCTGGCCGCGCGGCTGCCGGGCGAGGTGCGGTCGGCGATCGACGTGGTGATCTCTCCCGCGATGGGCGGGGTGATCGCGGGACACGAAATGGGCCGCGCGCTGGGGGTGCCCGCGATGTTCCTCGAACGCCCCACGGGCACGTTCGAGTTGCGCCGCGGATTTCGGATCGAGCCGGGCCAGCGCGTGTTGATGATGGAGGATGTCGTCACCACCGGCCTGTCGTCGCGCGAGGCCATCGCGGCGATCGGTGCGGCAGGCGGCGAGGTGATCGCCGCGGCGTCGCTGGTCGATCGATCGATGGGCAAGGCCGATCTGGGCGTGCCCTTCCATCCGCTGATCCGGCTGGACGTGCCGAGCTATGCGGCGGATGCGTTGCCGCCTGAGTTGGCAGCGATTCCCGCGATCAAGCCGGGAAGCCGGGTCGCGTTATGATCAAACCACTCCATCCGTTCGTTTCGAGCCCTTCGGCTGCCTGCCAAGGCAGGCGCTCAGGACAGGCTTCGAGCCTATGGCTCGAAATCGACAAACGCATACCCATCGATTGCGGCACGTTTCTCGACTTCGCTCGAAACGAGCGGGGTGGGTGCAAGGGCATGGATCAATGACCAACCACCTCCGCCTGGGCGTCAATATCGACCATGTCGCGACGGTGCGGAACGCGCGCGGGTCGGGTTATCCCGATCCGGTGCGCGCGGCCTTGCTGGCGGCGGAAGCGGGGGCGGACGGGATCACGGCGCATTTGCGAGAGGATCGGCGGCACATCACCGACGACGATATCGCGCGGCTGGCGAGCGAGCTTACGGTGCCGCTCAATCTCGAAATGGCGGCGACCGACGAGATGCTGGGCATCGCACTGCGCCACAAACCCCACGCCGCGTGCATCGTCCCCGAAAAGCGCGAGGAACGCACCACCGAGGGTGGGCTGGACGCGATGGGGCAGCATAATCTGCTTGCGCCGATGGTGCGCGAATTGAAGGGCGCGAACATCCGCGTGTCGCTGTTCATCGAGCCCGACCCCGCACAGGTCGAGGCGGCGCTGCGGCTGGGGGCGCCGGTGGTCGAGCTTCACACCGGGCGCTATTGCGAGTTGGAGGGCGAGGCGCAGACGGCGGAACTGCGGCGGATTGCAGACGCGGCGGCACTGGCGGCGAAGAACGGGATCGAGGTGCATGCCGGGCATGGGCTGACGTTCGATAATGTCGTGCCGATTGCGGCGATTCCGCAACTGGCGGAACTGAATATCGGGCATTTCCTGATCGGCGAGGCGATTTTCGATGGGCTGGCGCCGGTGGTGCGGCGGATGCGTGCGTTGATGGATGAAGCGCGGTGATTGCTTTCTTCAAATCCTCCCCCGTCGGGGGAGGGGGACCGCCGAAGGCGGTGGAGGGGGCTGGCCCCAAGCGTTGCGCTTCGTGGCGCTCCCCCTCCGTCAGCGCTGCGCGCTGCCACCTCCCCCGGTGGGGGAGGAGTTCTTTGTGATCATCGGGCTCGGCTCCGACCTCTGCAATATCGAGCGGATACAGAATTCGGTGGACCGTTTCGGCGAACGGTTCCTGGGCCGTGTGTTCACCGAGGTCGAGCGGGCCAAGGCGGTACGGCGGCCACATACGATCGCGGGGACGCTCGCCAAGCGGTTCGCCGCGAAGGAGGCGTTTTCCAAGGCGGTGGGCACGGGGTTCAAGGCGGGCGTGTTCATGCGCGACATCGGTGTGGTCAACGCGCCTTCCGGCGCGCCGACGCTCGAACTCACCGGCGGGGCCAAGGCGAGGCTTGACGCCATGATCCCGGAGGGCCACCTCCCGCGCATTCATCTGACGCTGACCGACGATCATCCCTGGGCGCAGGCTTTCGTCATTATCGAGGCGGTAAAGGCGTGAAGGGTTTGAACGGTTGATGGCAGCGGACGATCTGGCGGCGCACGAACCGGCCGAGCCTGCGCGCAAGGACGACAAGCCGCCGATGGACTGGTGGGCGGAGGCGCGCGGGTTGCTTTGGCTGGTGCTCGCGGTGCTGGGCTTTCACAGCTTCGTCGCCAAGCCCTTCTACATCCCGTCCGAATCGATGATGCCGGGGCTGCTGGTCGGCGACCGGCTGGTGGTGACCAAATATCCCTACGGCTATTCCTTCGTGACCCCGACCTTTCACCTGATGCCCTATGTCTCCGGTCGGCTGTTCGGTAGCCTTCCCGAGCGCGGCGATGTGGTGATCGTCACTCCGCCGGGCGAGCGCACAGATTACATCAAGCGCGTCGTCGGCCTGCCCGGAGAGACGATCGAGGTCGAGGGCGGGCAATTGCTGATCGACGGCGTTCCCGTCGAGCGCCGGGCGATGGGCGTGCGGAGCGTGCCCGTCGATGCGAACACACAATGCTCGGCGCTGCAATATCCGGGGGCCTATACGGAAACGCCAGACGGTGCGGTGTGCCGTTTGCCGATCTTCCGCGAAACGCTGCCCAATGGGCGATCCTATGACACGATCGACCTGGGCTATCGTGGGCGGGTGTCGGGCGACGATTATGGGCCCGTGCTGATTCCCGACGGCCATGTGTTCCTGATGGGCGACAATCGCGACGCCAGCGCCGACAGCCGCTTTTCGGTTGCCGAGCGCGGCCTGGGCGGGCCGGTGCCGTGGGAGAATATCGGCGGGCGGGCGGAGTTCATCACCTTTTCGCTCGACGGGACGGCGACGCTCAATCCGCTTAGCTGGTTCGGATCGTTCCGGTCGGGGCGGGCGGGGACGTCGCTTTCGCCCGAGCGGGAAGCGGTGGAATAACGGGACGCGTTCCCCCTCCACCCGTTCGTCCCGAGTAGCCTTCGAGCTTGTCGATAAGGCGTATCGAGGGATGCGCTGTCTCGATAGGGGTTCTCGACAAGCTCGACCCCTACTCGACACCAACGGGTTGGGGTGGCGGGTGTAATGATGCGGAGATCGGCATGTACACGCTTTATGACTATTACCGCTCGTCCGCCGCGTACCGCGTGCGGATCGGCCTGAACCTGAAGGCCGCGGCGTACGACAGCGTGGACGTGTCGCTGCTGAACGGCGACCAGCGTTCGCCCGAGCATCTGGCGCGCAACCCGCAGGGCTTCGTGCCGGTGCTGGACGTGGGCGAGGGCGTGCTGACGCAGAGCCTGGCGATCCTCGACTATCTCGACGCCAAGCATCCCGAGCCGCGCTTCGTGCCCGCCGATCCGCTGGCGCGGTCGCGGACTCTGGCCATGGCGCTGACGGTCGCGTGCGACATCCATCCGCTCAACAATCTGAGGGTGCTCAACCATCTCAAGCGCGAACTGAGCGTCGAGGAGGAAGCGCGCAACGACTGGTATCGGCATTGGGTGGTGCAGGGGTTCGACGCGCTGGAGGCGATGGCGGGCGACGGGCTGTATCTGGGCGGCGATGCGCCCGACATGGCGGACATCTGCCTGGTGCCGCAGATGTACAATGCGCGGCGGTTCGAGGTCGATCTGACGCCTTATCCCAAGCTCGTCGCGGCGGATGCGGCGGCGCAGGCGATCGAAGCGTTCGCGGCGGCGCATCCCGACCGGGTCAAGCCCGCTTCGTGAGGATCGCGACCCTATTGATCGCGGCGGCGTGCGTGCCGGGGGTGGCGGCTGCGCAGGATGCGGGCGAGGGCGCGGAGATCGTCGTGATCGGCACCGGGCTGGGTCCGGCGCCCGGTAGCGCGACCGACGCGGTGGTCGTGATCGATCGCGACCGGCTGACCGGTATCGCTAGCGGTCGGATCGAGGATGTGCTGCGCGACGCCGCCGGGTTCGCGCAGTTCCGCCGGTCCGATTCTCGCTCGGCCAATCCGACCAGCCAGGGTGCGAACCTGCGCGGGCTGGGCGGCAATGCCTCGTCGCGAGTGCTGTTGCTGCTGGACGGGGTGCCGCAGACCGATCCGTTCGGCGGCTGGATCGCCTTTCCCGCCTATCAGGCCGAGCGGCTGTCGAGCATCCGGGTGACGCGCGGCGGCGGGAGCGGGTTTTTCGGCCCCGGCGCGCTGTCGGGGACGATCGAGCTGGACAGCGTGCGACCGGGTGAGGTCGGAACACTGTCGGCGTCGCTGCTGGGCGGCAGCCGCGGCAGTGTCGAGGGTAACGCGGTGGGCTCGGTGCGGGCAGGCGACGGCTTCATGCTGTTCGCCGGGCAATACATGGCGGGCGACGGGTTTCAGCCGATCGTCGAGGGCGCAGGGCCGGTCGATCGCGCCGCCCCCTATGAACAGGCGAGCGGGACCGCGCGGTTCGTGACGGATCTGGGCGGGTTCGAGTTGCAGGCCAATCTGGGCGGGTTCGTCGATCGCCGCGACCGGGGCACCGATTTCACCGCGATCCGCAGCGAAGGCGCGGATGCGAGCGTGCGGCTGGTCGGTCGCGGACGCTGGCAGTGGTCGGCGCTCGCCTATCTCCAGACGCGCGCCTTTGCGAGCGGGTTTGCAAGTGTCGGGAACGGGCGGGCGAGCGTGGCGCAGGTGCTCGACCAATATGTCCCCGCCACCGGCAGCGGCGCGCGGGTGGAAATCGGTCCGCCGCTTGGCGAGGGGATCGAGTTGCGGTTTGGCGCGGACGTGCGGCGGGTCAGCGGGCGGACGCAGGAACTGTACCAGTTCGTCGATCTTTCGCCGACGCGGCGGCGGATTGCGGGCGGGGCATCGACCACCGCGGGCTTGTTCGCCGATCTGGGGGTGGAGACTGGCGCGTGGGAGTTTTCAGCGGGCGCGCGGATCGACCACTGGCGGATCGATGCGGGGCGGCTGGACGAACGGCTGCTGGCAGGGGGAGTGCTGACCGACACCGTGTTTGCAGCACGTGACGGTTGGGAAGCGACTGGACGGATAGGCGCGGCCTTCCGCCCGGCCGTGCCGGTGACGCTGCGCGCGGCGGCGTATCGCGGATGGCGAGTGCCGACGCTGAACGAGCTGTATCGGCCGTTCCGGGCGGGTGCGGATGCGACGGCGGCCAATGCGGCGCTGGCGCCCGAGCGGCTGACGGGGGGCGAAGTCGGCATCGAATGGCGCGCGGCCGAAGGCGTACGGGTCGGGATTACCGGTTTCGCCAGTCGGTTGAACGACGCCATCGCCAACGTGACGATCGCGCGCGGCCCCGGCACCTTTCCCGGCGTCGGCTTCGTGAGCGCGGCGGGCAGCTATCGCAGGCGCGAGAATCTGGATGCGATCGAGAGTGTCGGGGTGGAGGCGGATATCGCCGTCACGCGCGGCGACTGGTCGCTGGCGGTCGGGTATTCGCATGCCGATGCGCGCGTTCGATCCGGCGGCGTTGCGGGATCGCTCGACGGGCTGCGTCCTGCCCAGACCGCCGTCGATCAGCTCTCGGCGACGATCGGATGGCAACGCGAGCGGCTTCGCGCCGCCGTCACGGTGCGCCATGTCGGCGCGCAGTTCGAGGACGACCAGAATGACCGCACGCTTGCCCCTGCGACCACGCTCGATGCCCATGCGGAGCTGCCGGTGACCGGACGGATCGCTCTGGTGGCGCGCGCCGAGAACCTGACCGACACGCGCGTCGAAGCCGCGATCAGCGGCGACGGGGTGGTCGAACGCGCACCGCCGCGCACCGTGTGGGCGGGCGTGAAGCTGGCGCTGTGATGGCTGTCGGGTCCCGGTGCCGGGCCGGTCTGGCGTCGTATCGGCGATCGGGCTAGGCTTGGTCATGCGCTGGGTGCGATCAGACGGGCAATGGGTTCCGCAGGCGGAGCCGGCGATCGACGGGCGTAACGACCGCAGTGCCGACCCGGCGAACGCCGGCTTCGACCGCGATCTGGCGGGGCTGGAGCCGTTTCAGGGGCTGAAGCGTCGCTGGCCGACGGTTCTGGGATCGGTGGTGTCGATCGCGATGGTCGCGGTGCTGGCCTACGAATTGTTCGATGGCGGGTTGGCCGATCTGTTCCGGACACTGCCCGACAATCCGGCATTTTATCTGGCGTTTCTGGCGATGTACGCCGCGCCGGTATTTTTCGACTGGATTATTTTCAGGCGATTGTGGCGGATTCCGACATCGGGAATCGGCGCGCTGGTCAAGAAGCGGATCGCGAACGACGTGGTGCTCGGCTATTCGGGCGAGGCCTATTTCTACGCCTGGGCGCGCCAGCGGATGCGGATGATTACCGCGCCGTTCGGGGCGGTCAAAGACGTGTCGATCCTGTCGGCGCAGGCGGGCAACCTGCTGACGCTGGTCGCGATGGCGATCGCGCTGCCCTTTGCCTCGGGCGTGCTGACGCCCGACGAACTGCGCGGAGTCGGCTGGGCGGCGGCGATCACGGTCGCGATCGCGCTGCCCTTCATCCTGTTTTCGAAGCGCGTCTATTCGCTGCCCGGAGCCGAGCTGTGGTGGGTGTTCGCCATGCACTGCACGCGCATTCTGGCGGGCAGCTTCGCGCTTGCCTGGGCCTGGCATTTCGCGATGCCGGGGGTGGCGTTTGCGACCTGGGCATTTCTGGTTGCGATCCGGTTGCTCGTCACGCGCTTGCCGTTCGTTCCCAACAAAGACCTTCTTTTCGCCAACATCGCCATTATCTTAATCGGACAGGGCACCGACATGTCGGAACTGATGGCCCTGACGGCGGCAATGGCATTGCTGCTCCATGTGGCGCTGATCGGCGCCTTCGGATTTCTGGCACTGGCGAGGAAAACAGATGATCGGCAAGACCAGCCTGTTGGGGTTTAGCGTAGTGGCGCTGTCGCTGGCGGCAACGCCTGTCCAGGCGAACCGCGCGATCGGCCCCGACGCGGCGGCCTGCAATTCGAACAGCGGACCGGCGATCCGCGTCAACGTGTCGGGCCTGAAGGACCGCACCGGTCGGCTGAAACTGGAATTGTGGAACGCGACCGAGGAAGAGTTTCTGAAGGACGACCGCGACCTGAAGCGCGACGGGCAGTTCTTTCATCGCGTCTGGGCGGACATGCCGTCATCGGGCGCGGTGACGATGTGCATCAAGGCGCCGAAGCCCGGGCGTTATGCGCTGCTGTTCACCCATGATCGCGACGGCAAGAACAAGTTCAATTTCTGGCAGGACGGCGCGGGGTTCCCCAGCAACACGCGGCTGGGACGCAGTCGTCCGAAGCTCAGCCAGGCGGTGATCAACGTGCCCGCAGGCGTGGCAACCACCGAAATCAAGGTCCAGTATTTGCGCGGGGTCGGCGGATTCTCGCCTGCGGGGTGATCTGCCATTAGGGGGTCGTGGGGGGTCTTCTCCGTTCGTTTCGAGCGTAGTGGAGAAACGTGGGCGATGCGCCTGGTTGATGTTTCTTGACTACGATCGAGACGAACGAATGGGTCGTGTAGCCCGAGGTAAATGCCGCCATGCGGATCGTCGACGTCAACGAATATTATTCGCCCACCGGCGGCGGCGTGCGGACCTATCTCGACCGCAAGCTGTCGATCATGGCGGATCTGGGCCACGAACTGATCGTCATCGCGCCGGGTCGCGAGGACCGACTGGAAGAACGTCCCGGCGGCGGCAAAATCTATTGGGTGAAGGCGCCGCGGCTGATCTTCGACCGCAATTACGGCGTGTTCACGAGCGGCGCCGAAATCCGGCGGCTGCTCGACGAGATCGATCCGGATGTGGTGGAGACCAGCTCGCCCTGGCGACCGGCATGGATCGTCGGCAACTGGCAGGGCCGTGCGCTCAAGGTCTATTTCGCGCATAACGACAATATCGGGGCGTACCCGCAGCGCTGGTTCGAAGGCTGGGCGTCGTCCGAGCGGATCGAGGAAGCGTTCGGTTGGTACACCCGCTATATGGCGCGATTCCTTGAAAAATTCGACGCCTTCGTGACCAACGGCCCGGCAATCGCCAAACGCGAACAGCGTCGCGGGCTGACCGTCCACGCTGCGGCACCCTTGGGGATCGAGAAGGCGTATTTCTCGCCCGAGTTTCGCGACGAGAAACTGCGTGCGTCGCTGCTCGAACAATGCGGACTGCCGGCCGACGGGCATCTGCTGCTCGGCATGGGGCGGCATCATCCCGAAAAGCGCTGGCCGATGGTGTTCGACGCGGTGCAGCGCGCCGGTCGGCACTTGCCCGTCGGCATGATCCTGATCGGAACCGGGGTCGATGGCGGCAAGCTGGCGCGGCACATCGAGGGGAGCCCGCATATCCGGCTGTTCCGCCCCGTCTATGACCGCCCGCGGCTGTCGCGGATCATGGCGAGCTGCGACGCGCTGATCCACGGATCGGACGCCGAACCGTTCGGGCTGGTCGGGCTGGAGGCGATTGCCAGCGGATTGCCGCTGATCGCGCCCGACGAAGGCGGGTTTGCGGAAATCGCGGATCCGCTGTTCTGCGAAACCTATGCCGCGCGCGACGCCAAATCGGCGGCGGCGGCGATTCGCCGTCTGTTCGCGCGCGAGCCCGCGATCCTGCGCGCGGCGGCGCGACAAGCGGCGCAGGGCGTGATGTCCGACGTCGATCATGCGCGCGAACTGGTGGCGCTGTATCGAAAGATGATCGATCATCGCGACGGGCGGCTGCGTATCGTCGCCTGACCGCTCCGCCGTCAGTCGGCTGTCACGAACCCGCCACACACGCTTGCCAAGGCGGAGGCGCAGCAGGGGAGCCAGCCGTCATGACCATCGCCATCGACCGTCGCCAATTGATCCTGGGGGGCATGCTGGGCACGGGCGCGCTCGCCATTCCGGGGTTCGCCAACGCCTTTGCGCTGCTGCAGGCGAGTGGCTTTACCCATTCGGTCGCATCGGGTGAGCCGTCGGCGACCTCGTTGCTTCTGTGGACCCGCTATGTTCCCGCGAACCGGGGCGAAGCGCGGGTGAAGGTCGAATTGTCGGAGACCGCCGATTTCGCGCGCGTCGTCGGCGCGGGCGAAATGGTGACGGGGCCGTGGCGCGATCATACCGCCAAGATCACGGTGGCGGGGCTGCGACCGGGCACCCGCTATCATTACCGGTTCGTCGCGCCCGATGGCGGGTTTTCCCCGGTCGGGCGCGCCAGGACGCTGCCTGAGGGCAATGCCGAGCGGTTCAACATCGCGATCTTTTCCTGCTCGAATCTGGGCTTTGGCTATTTCAACGCCTACGGCCACGCCGCCGCGCGCGACGATATCGACCTGGCGGTGCATCTGGGCGATTATCTCTACGAATACGGGCCCGACACTTATCCCAACCGCCAGCAGACGGTCGGCGGACGCATTCCCCAGCCCGAGCGCGAAATGGTCAGCCTGGCCGATTACCGGATGCGCTTCGCCAGCTATCGCGCCGATCCCGATTTGCAGGCGCTACACGCCGCGCACCCGATGGTGGCGCTGTGGGACGATCACGAATCGACCAACGACAGCTGGGAAGGCGGCGCGCAGAACCACCAGCCCGACGAAGGCGAATGGGCGATCCGCCGCGCGGCGTCGATGCAGGCCTATTACGAATGGATGCCGGTGTCGGAAGAGCCGTGGAAGGCGTATGACATTGCGGGACTGGCGACGTTGTTCCGCACCGAAACGCGACTGGTGGGACGAAGCAGGCCGCACGAACTTGCCGAAATCTTGAGCGGCGCGGGCGATCCGGCCCGCGCGCTGGCGGCGTTTCGCGACGGGCCGTGGCGCGACCCGGCGATGACCATGATGGGCACGACGCAGGAGGTGTGGCTGGACGAAGCAATCCGTGCATCGGTGCGGTCGGGCGCGCGGTGGCAGGTGGTGGGTTTCGGCACGATCATGGGGGAGACGCGAACGCCGCCCAATGCCGGGGAATGGCTGGCCGAGGATGCGCCCCCCTTCGTGCGCGGGTTCGTCGAGCGCGGGGTGGCGGCCAGCCGCGCCGGACTGCCGCTCAATTTCGACGCCTGGGGCGGATATCCCGCCGCGCGCGCGCGCTTCCTGAGCGGGGCGCAGGAAGCGGAGGCCAATCTGATCGTCATTGCCGGAGACAGTCATAACGGCTGGGCTTACGACCTGGCGCAGGAGGGCCGAGCGGCAGGCGTCGAATTTGCCGGTCAGGCGGTGACGTCGCCGGGGTTCGAAAGCGCGCTGGGCGTCGATCCCAAGATCGTGGCGCGCGCGCTGGTCGAGGTCAATCCCGAACTCAAATGGGCGGATACCAGCAACCGCGGCTATATGGCGCTGAGCCTGACGTCCGACCGCGCGACCAACGACTGGGTGTTCGTGGACGGCGTGAGGACGCGGGGGACCGGCCCACGGATCGGGCACCGGGCAACCGTCATGCGCGGGCGCAACCGGATGGGGTGAGGGGACCCGTCAGTCGAGGCTTTTCGACACCTGTTCCAGCATGTCCTTCGACAATCCCGGCACGGCCATGATGCGTTCCAGCTCGGCGCGCATCAACGCGGCGCGGTCTTCGTCGAAGCGCCGCCAGCGGCCCAGCGGCGGCACGAGTTTGGCGGCGGTCTGGGGGTTGAGCGTGTCGAGCGCGATCAGCTGGTCGGCGACGAAGCGATAGCCGCGACCGTCCCTGGCATGGAAGGCGCGCTGGTTGACGCTGAACGCGCCGATCAGCGCGCGGGCACGGTTGGGATTCGACAGGGTGAAATCGCGGTGCGCGGCCAATTCCTCGACCACCGAGGCGGTATCGTCGCGTGATGAGAGCGCCTGGGTCTGGAACCATTTGTCGAGCACCAGCGCATTGTCCGAATAGCGATTGTAGAAAATGTCGAGCGCGGCGATGCGCTTGTCCGACGTGCCGCCGACCAAGGTAGTGAGCGCGCCCTGGCGGTCGGTCATGTTGTCGGCGCCCTCGAACTGGGCGAAGGCGAGCGCGGCGGCGTCGGGCGCGCCGGAGGCCGCGATATAGCCGAGCGCGACGGTTTTCAGGCGACGCGCGCCCTTGGCGGCGGGCGAATATTCGAAGCGGTTGGCGCGGTTGGCGTCATAAGCCTCGCGCCATAGCCCTTCCAGCTCGCGCCCCAGATCGCGGCGCAGCGCTTCCCTTGCGCGGAAGATCGCATCGGGATCGACCACCTGCATCTGGTCGCCGACGAAACTATCGGACGGCAGCAGCACTGCTTCGGCCATAAAGGCGGCGTCGAGCGCCGGGTCGTCGAGGGTGCGGCGCACGGCGTCGATGACCGGCGCGTGGTTGCCGCGCCCCTCCGCGACGCTGGCGACCAGGGTGTCGAGCATCAATTGCTGCATCGCCTCGTACCGGGCGAAGGGGTCGTCGTCATGTGCCGACAGGAAGGCGAGGTCGGCGGCGGAGCGGTTGGTGTTGACGATGACGGGCGCGGAAAAGCCACGATTGATCGACAGCACCGGGCGCTCTCCGGTGACCGCAAAGGCCACTTCGGCGCGCGCATCGTCGAGCATTACCAGCTGTTCGCCGGACAGCGCCTTGCCGTCCTCGCCGAACAATTTGAGTTTGAGCGGGATCGCCATCGGCTGCTTGTGCGGCTGGCCGGGCGTGGGGGGCACGTCCTGCGCCAGCGAGACGGTGACATGGGTTTCGTGCGCCTTGATCGACGCGGTGACGCGCGGCGTTCCGGCCTGCGCATACCAGAGGCGGAACTGGGTCAGGTCGCGGCCGGAGGCTTCCTCCATGCAGGCGACGAAATCCTCGCAGGTCGCCGCCGTCCCGTCGAACCGGTCGAAATACAGGTCGGTGGCAGCGCGAAAGTCCGGTTCGCCCAGCATCGTCGCCATCATGCGGATCAGCTCCGCGCCCTTGTTGTAGATGGTCGCGGTGTAGAAATTGCTGATCTCGATATAGGACTCAGGGCGCACCGGATGCGCGAGCGGACCTGAGTCTTCGGGGAATTGCGCGGCGCGAAGCGCGCGAACATCCTCGATCCGCTTGACCGCTGCCGACCCCTGATCGGCACTGAACTGCTGGTCGCGGTAGACGGTGAAGCCTTCCTTGAGGGAAAGCTGAAACCAGTCGCGGCAGGTGACCCGGTTGCCCGACCAGTTGTGGAAATATTCGTGCGCGACGACGGCGGCGACCGCGTCGTAGTCGTAATCGGTGGCGGTGTCGGGGTCGGCGAGGATGTAGCGGCTGTTGAAGATGTTCAGCCCCTTATTCTCCATCGCGCCGAAGTTGAAATCGTCGACCGCGACGATGTTGAACACGTCGAGGTCGTATTCGCGGCCATAGACCCGCTCGTCCCACGCCATCGAGGTCTTGAGCGCGTGCATCGCATGGTCGGTGCGCGGCAGATCGGCCTCGCGCACCCAGATGCCGAGCCGGACGTCGCGGCCCGAACGGGTGGTGAAGGTCGAGCGGTTTTCGGCCAGATCGCCCGCGACCAGCGCGAACAGATAGCTGGGTTTGGGGAACGGGTCGTGCCATTCGGCCCAATGCCTGCCGCCGTCCAGATCGCCCGAGGCGACCGGATCGCCATTGGCGAGCAGCACCGGATAGCGCGCCTTGTCCGCCGTCATCTTCACCCGGTAGCGGGCGAGCACATCGGGACGATCGGGGAAGAAAGTGATCCGCCGGAATCCTTCGGCCTCGCACTGGGTGCAGAGATTGCCGCCCGAGGCGTAGAGGCCCATCAACTGGGTATTGCGTTCGGGCTGGATCGAGACTTCGGTTTCGACCTGATGCACGTCGCCGTCGAGGCTCAGGACCAGCGTGCCGTCATCGACTACCCAGTCGGTGCATTCTTCACCATCGACCCGGACCGCGATCGGGTGCAGCCCGTCGCCGTCGAGGCGCAGCGGACGGTCGTGATCGCCGTTTCGGGTTGCCGTCAGCGTGGCGCGCACGCGCGTTTCGGCGGCGTCGAGATCGAAATCGAGCGCGATTTCCGGGACCAGCCAGTCGGGCGCGCGATAATCCTCTCGCCGGATCGCGGGGGGCTGGTTGGGGGCACGCTGAACGTCGAACATGAAGGCTGGCCTGCGTCGCGCAATCGACTTGCGCATTCATGAAAAAATCGTGCGCGTGCGTTGCGATTCAACGCCCGGCTGCTAACCATTCCCCTTATGCCCGGTTTCAAGAGGATGCCAATGATCCGTTTCGCCGTACCGTTCGCTGCGCTTCTGCTGTCCACCGCAGCCTATGCCCAGACCGCGCCTGCGCCCGCCTCCGCACCGACTGCCGCTTCGGTCGATGTCCATACGCTGAGAAATGACGAGCGCGCGATGCGGTCGCACGTCATGTTCCTAGCGTCCGACGCGATGCAGGGGCGTGAGGCGGGGACCGATGCCTATGACGTCGCCGCCGAATATGTCGCAGCGCAATTCTATGCGCAGGGGCTAAAGCCTGCGGGGACCGACGGCAGCTATCTGCAACAGGTGCCGTTGATCGCGTTCAAGGCGGCGGACAAGGGCAGCTTTGCCGTCACGCGCGGCGGGCAGAACAGTGCGCTCGAATTCGGGGTGGATTATATTCCGGGTGCGACCTCCGCGCGGCCAGAGGTCACGGTCAATGCGCCGGTGGTGTTCGTCGGCCACGGCATCGTCGCGACCGAATTCAAGCGCAACGATTATGCGGGCGTCGATGTGAAGGGAAAGGTCGTGGCGCTGTTCTCGGGCGCGCCCGCGAGCTTCAACGGCGAAGTCCGTGCGCATTTCGGCAGCGTGGCGAACAAGGCGGCCTATGCCGCGTCGCGCGGGGCGGTCGGCGTGATCGTGCTGGAAAGCCCGCAAAGCGCGCGGGTCCGCCCGTTCGCGCGGCTGGCGGAAACCTATGATTCGACGCGGATGAGCTGGATGCGGCCCGATGGGACCGGGTTCGACATTGCCGGCAATGCGCCGGTGCTGGGCACGCTGTCGTCGGCGGGGGCGGCCAAATTGTTCGCGGGCGCGCGCACCAACTGGACCGCGATCAGCAAGCAGGCCGAGGGCGAAGGTGCGACCTTCAGGGCGTTCGAGCTGCCGTCGCGGTTGAACGCGACGATCCGCTCGACCAGCGAAAAGGTCGAAAGCCCGAACGTCGCCGGGATGATCGAGGGGTCCGATCCTGCGTTGAGGGACGAAGTGATCGTGCTGACCGCGCATCTCGACCATGTCGGGATCGGGCGGCCCAATGCGAGCGGCGACACCATCTATAACGGCGCGATGGATAATGCGGTGGGGATCGCCGCGCTGATCGAGAATGCCCGCCGGTTCAAGGAACAGGGGGTTCGCCCCAAGCGCTCGATCCTGTTCCTGGCGGTGACGGCCGAGGAAAAGGGGCTGGTCGGCGCCGATTATTTCGCGCGCAACCCGACGGTGCGCCGCGAGCAGATGGTCGCCAACGTCAATCTCGACATGCCGATCATCACCTACAAGTTCGAGGATATGGTGGCATTCGGCGCCGAGCGTTCGACGTTGGGGCCGATCACCAAGGCAGCGGTCGAGCAACTGGGCGTAACGCTGTCGCCCGATCCGATGCCCGAGCAGGGCTTCTTCGTCCGGTCCGACCATTACCGCTTCGTCCAGCAGGGCGTGCCGTCGGTGTTCCTGTGGCCGGGCACCAAGGGGCCGGGCAAGGCGGCGTTCGACCATTTCCTGTCGACGCATTACCATCAGCCGTCGGACGAACTCGACCAGCAGCCGAACATCGACTGGGCATCGGGCGTGCGCTTCATCGAGGCGAATTTCGCGATCACCAAGGCGATTGCCGACGCGCCCGAACGGCCGCGCTGGAACAAGGGCGATTTCTTCGGGACGCTCTATAACGGTCATGGAGCCAAGTGATGCGTAATCTGGTCCTCTCCGCCCTGCTAGCCGGATCGTCGCTGGCGCTTGGCGCGTGCAGCTACGCCGCGCCCGAAAGCGCGTCGGTGGTGATCGACGGACAGACGCTGACCGCCGAACAGGCACGCTGGCGGTCGCACATCGCGATCCTGGCCGACGATGCGATGGAAGGGCGGCTGGCGGGGACGCCGGGGTATGACCGCGCCGCCGATTATGTCGTCCAGCAATTCGAGGAAATCGGCGCGACGCCGCGCGGCACCGATGGCTGGTTCCAGCCGGTGCCGCTGGTCCGCGCCTCCGCCGCGGGACCGGGCAGCGCGGCAATGGTTGCAGGCGGGCAGGCGACGCCGCTTACCTTCGGCACCGATTATGTGCCGGGGGCGACGATGGGCCACCGCTCGGTCGCGGTCGATGCGCCGCTGATCTTCGTCGGTCAGGGCATCGCCGCTCCAAGCGAAGGGCGCGACGATTATGCGGGCCTGGACCTCAAGGGCAAGATCGCGGTGTTCGCGCCGGGCGCACCCGACACGCTGCAAGGCGAAATCCGCGCGCACGCCGCGCGTCCCGACAACAAGGCAGCCGAAGCAGCGAAGCGCGGCGCGATCGCGACGATCATGCTCGCCCCGCAACAGATGCCGCTGTCCGAACTCGCGCAAGGCTATCAGGAGCCGCGCAACAGCTGGCGCAAGCCCGACGGCACCGGGTTCTCGATTGCGCCCATCCCGCAACTGGGCGTGCTGAGCAATGACGCCGCCGCGCGGCTGTTCGGCGGCGCGCTGAAGCCGGGGGCGGTGAGCAAGGCCAATCTGCGCTTTGCCAGCCAGACCAATTACGCGCCGTTCGAGAGCAAGAACATCGTCGGGATGATCCCCGGCACCGATCCGGCGCTGGCGGACGAATATGTCGTGCTGACCGGGCATCTCGATCACCTGGGCGTGCGCGCGGATGGCGAGGTCTTCAACGGCGCGATGGATAACGCGAGCGGCATTGCGTCGATGATCGAGGCAGGGCGCAAGCTGGTTGCCGAACCGGGTCGCCGTCCGATCCTGCTCGTCGCGCTCACCGCCGAGGAAGGCGGGCTGGTCGGCAGCGATTATTTCGCGCGGCATCCGGTGGTGCCGATTTCGCAGATCGTCGGCAATGTGAACCTCGACATGCCGATCCTGACCTATCCGTTTACCGACATGTTCGCCTTCGGCGCGGATCGATCGACGCTGGGGCCGATTACCGAGAAGGCGTTGGCCGATATCGGCATCACGCTGACCCCCGATCCCGATCCGCGCGAAGCGTTGTTCACCCGGTCGGACCATTATCGCTTCGTTCAGGCGGGCGTGCCGGTGCTGTTCCTGAAAACCGGCTTTGCGGGCGAAGGGCAGGTCGCGACCAAGACGTTCCGATCGGGGCCGTATCACAATGTGACCGACGATCTGACGCTGCCCTTCAACTGGGAATCGGGAGTGAAGTTCGTGGACGCGAACGTCGCCATCGCACGGGGGATTGCGAATGCGGCAGAGCGCCCGCGGTGGAACAAGGGCGATTATTTCGGCACGCTCTATGACGGGTACGGGGCAAAATAGGACGTGACCGGGCGCTCGGTCTGAGCCTGTCGAAGGCGGTTGGTAACACGCTACGACAGGCTCAGCGTGAGCGCGGTAGGGGGTTTGGGGGATAGAATGCGTAGCATTGTCGGCCTGTTTTCACTGGCGGCGCTCGTCGCCACGCCGCTTTCGGCGCAGACCCCGCCCCAGCAGGAAACCGCGCTGCGCGCGCATGTCGAATTTCTGGCCGACGACGCGATGCTGGGGCGCGACAGCTTCACGCCCGAATACCGGATCGCCGCCAATTACGTCGCGACGCAGCTGATGGCGGCGGGGGTGCAGCCGGGTGGCGACGATGGCGGATATCTCCAGAATGTCGGTTTTCAGGCGACGATCCCGGCAGCGCAGGGCGAAATGGCGATCACGCGCCGCGGCAAACGTCAGGCGCTGGCCTTTGGCGAGGATTTTGTCGGGGCGGTCAATCCGCAGGTCGCCGATTTCCGCCTGAGCGGCGAAGTGGTGTTCGCGGGCTATGGCGCGGTCGATCCCGATATCGGCTGGGACGATTATCGCGGGTTGAACGTGCGGGGGAAGATCGTCGCGGTGCTGGCGGGCGGGCCTGCCAGACTCGCCAGCGAGAAACGTGCGCATTTCTCCGGCCGCGCGTCCAAGTCGCAGGCGGCGCTGGCGCGCGGGGCGAAGGGCATCGTGCTGATCGATTCGATCGCCGACGATGCGGGCTATTCGGTCGCGGACCGTGCGGCGAACTGGCAGCGCCCCTCGATCAGCTGGGTGGCGCCCGACGGGAGGCCCAATCTAGAAGCGGGCGACGCGCCGTCGATCGGCACGCTCAGTCGGACGGGCGCGGCGAAATTGTTCGCCGGGTCACCGATTCGCTGGGCCGCGGTCGATGCCGCCGAGCGGGCGGGCGCGGCGATGCCGACCGGTCGACTGGGCGCGTCGATCGAGGCACGCCAACGCTCCGAGACCGCCGCACTCGAAAGTGCCAATGTCGTGGGCGTCATTCCCGGCAGCGATCCGAAACTGGCGCGCGAACAGGTCGTCCTGACCGCGCATCTCGACCATTTGGGGGTCGAGGAAATGACCGAAGACGATCCCAAGGCGGACCGGATCAACAACGGCGCGATCGACAATGCGATCGGCATTGCGATGATGCTGGAGGTCGCGCGGGAATTTCAGCGATCGGGCAAGCGCCCGCGCCGCACCATCGTCTTTACCGCAGTGACGGCGGAGGAAGTGGGGCTGCTGGGCTCGGAATATTACGCGCAGCACCCCAGTGTCGCCGGGACGATGGTCGCCAACATCAATCTCGACATGCCGATCATGACCTATCCGTTCCGCGACATCATCGCGTACGGCGCGGAGCGCAGCAGCATCGGCGCGACCCTGAAGCGCATCCTGGACGCAGAGGGCCTTCCGCTGACACCCGATCCGGTGCCGGAGGAGAATTACTTCGTGCGGTCGGATCACTATAGTTTCGTGAAGGCCGGGGTGCCGTCGATTTACCTCGACGCTGGCCCTGCGGGGCCGGGGAAGGCGGCGACCGATGCGTTCGTCAACAACCATTATCATCAGGTATCGGACCAGACCGACCTGCCGATCGACTGGACCGCGGCGCGGCGCTTCATGGCGATCCACTACCGTCTGGCGCGCGACATTGCGGACGCGGATGCGCGGCCCCGCTGGACCAGGGGCGATTTCTTTGGCGTGCTGTTCGGGGGATATGGGGCGAAATAGCACTACCCGTCACCTTGGTCGCCACGCGGGGTCCACTAAGCCGCCGCCTGAACAACGCAAGATTGATGACCGCGCGCGTGCCGCCCGGTGGACCCCGGAACAAGTCCGGGGTGACGGGTTGGGTTGGGCGAGTGGTCCGCCAAGGTCAGCGTTTCTCGACTTCGAGCCTTTGGCTCGAAGTTTATCCTGAGCGCCTGCCTTGGCAGGCAGTCGAAGGGCTCGAAACGAACGGATTTTGTGTGCGTGGAGGGCTTTCAGATGGCGTCCAGGGGGAGGCGAGAAGGGTGATCTTCCGAGCATCGGCGCGCAGCGTGCTTCCTGCACCTGAGCACCGAAGCGCAGGAAATCGCGCTTCGCAGCCCCGCATGGGCGCCATCTGAAAGCCCCTCCAACGCAACCGGGGTGAACAGACGAAGGGTGGGCCCTTCGACTTCGCCGCCCTTTAGCTTGGGGGTGCCTGGACATTGGCGGCGAGCCCCGGTTGCAGCGTCATATACACGACGCTTGGGGGACCCGCCGATTGGGCTTGCGAACATGAACGCCAGATTGACGGATCGCCTCGGTCACGTCTTTAACCATTTCCCATGCGACTAGTCGTTTTCGGCATGGGATATTCGGCGCGAACCATCGTCCGGCGGCTGGGCGACCGCGCGGTGCTGGCGGGGGCGACGACGCGCGACGGGCGGGGCGGGACGCTGCGCTTCGACGACCGAGAGGGGGTCGTGCGGGCGCTGGCGGTGGCGAGCCATGTGCTCTCCAGCGTGCCGCCCGAGGGCGATCGCGATCCTGTGCTCGAGCGCTATGGCGACATGCTCGGCGGGCGGAACCTCGCCTATCTGTCCTCGACCGGGGTTTATGGCGACACGGGCGGGGCGTGGGTGGACGAGAGCGCCCCTACCGGCGGCAGGCGC
Source organism: Sphingomonas aestuarii (assembly GCF_054457155.1). Lineage (NCBI taxonomy): Bacteria > Pseudomonadati > Pseudomonadota > Alphaproteobacteria > Sphingomonadales > Sphingomonadaceae > Sphingomonas > Sphingomonas aestuarii. The sequence goes on from NZ_JBTKVV010000002.1 coordinate 145,781, forward strand.
CCAGCGCGGACGGCAGCAGATGCGGCGTGGCTGGCGCTCGGCGCGCGGGTGTTCCGCTTGCCGGGGATTTACGGACCCGGTCGCTCGCCGCTCGACCGGGTGGCGGCGGGGCAGGCCCACCGGGTCGATGTGCCGGGCCAGATTTTCAGCCGTGTCCATGTCGATGATCTGGCGGACGGGGTGATCGCGGGCTGGGACGGGCCAGCGGGCGCGTATAATCTGTCCGACGACGAGCCCGCTCCGCAATCCGATGTCATCGCTTACGCCGCGCGGTTGCTGGGGCTGGAGCCGCCGCCGCTGATCCCGCTCGATCACCCGTCGGTGTCGCCTGCTGCCCGCGCTTTCTATGCCGAGAACCGGCGGGTGGCGAACGGCAAGGCAAAGCGGGTGCTGGGCTGGCGGCCCGCCTATCCCGATTACCGGTTGGGCCTGCGTGCCCTCAAGGCAATGACCAGCCCGATCATCGCCAGCACCCCGCCGCCCAGCGCCAGCGGCGACCAGCGGTAACCCTCGAACACTGTCGAAAAGATCATTGCGATGACCGGGACGATCACGCCGGAATAGGCCGCCTTGGCCGGGCCGATCACGCGGATGACATTGAAATAGAGGAAGAAGGCGATCGCCGAGGCCGCGATGCCGAGGTAAAGCAGCCCGGCGATATAGCCCAGCCGCATCTCGATCACCGGCGCGCCCACCGTCGCCCATGCCCAGCCAGCGTTGCCGAGTGCGCCGAGCAGCATCGAGATGCCCAGCATCGACGCCATCGGATAGCGTTTGGAGGTCTCCGTCCCCTGCATGATGTTGGCCGCGGACGCCGACAGGACCCCCAGCAACGTGATGCCGATCCCGGTCACGACAGCGGCGGTCGATGCGGAGCCTTCGCGGGCCTCGTGAACGAAGAGCAGCGCGATCCCGGCAACCGCGATCACCGATCCGACGAGCAATTGCCTGCCCATGCGCTGGCCGAGGAAAATGCGCGCGAGGATCGCGTTAGGGACCAGCAGGATCGCGAACACCACCGCGACTAGGCCGGAGGTGATGTACATCTCCGCGCGGTAGACGAAATTGAAGTTGAGGCAGAATTGCGCGAGCGCAAGGCCGCTTGCGAACAGCCATCCGCGTGCGTCGAGCCGAAGCGAATCGCGGCGGATCAGCGCCCAGGCGAGCATTGCGATCCCGGCAATGGCGAAGCGATAGGAAACCGACCAGGTCGGCGGCACGATGCCCAGCTGGTCGCGGATGACGATCCAGGTCGATCCCCAGATCAGGGTGACGATCGCGAACGGCAACAGGACGGTCAGCCGCGTCGATTGCGGCTTTTCGCCCTCTGCCATGGGTGTCGTCACAGCGCGGCGATGGCGTCGGCGAGCGGCTTTACCGCCGCTTCGTCCTGATCCCAGCTGATGACGAACCGCGCGAGGCCCGGTCCCCAGTCATAGAAATCGAACCCGGCGTCGCGCAGCGTCTGTGCCTCATCCGCGGTCAGTTTCACGAACAGCTCGTTGGCCTGAACCGGGTGGAGCAACCGGGCTTCGGCGACGCTTGCGAGCATCTGGGCGGCGGCGTTGGCGCGGCGCGCATTGTCGAGCCACACATCGCCGTCGAGCATCGCGAGGATCTGCGCGGCCAGATAACGGCCCTTGGACAGCAGATGCCCGCCGCGCTTGCGCCGGACCTTTGCGGCTTCGGCGAGATCGTTGCGGAAGTAGACGATCGCCTCTGCGTTCATCCCGCCATTCTTGACGAAGCCGAAGCTCAGCACATCGACGCCTGAACGCCACGTCACGTCGCCCGGATCGCAGCCGAGGGTGGCCACCGCATTGGCGAAGCGCGCGCCGTCCATGTGCAAGCCGAGGTCGCGCTTGTGCGCGTAATCGCCGATCGCGGCTACCTCATCCGGGGTGTAGACGAGGCCGTCCTCGGTCGCGTTGGTGATGGAGATCGCGTGCGGCTGGACGCGGTGGACGTCGTTGCGGATGCCCGACAGAAGCGCGTCGATGCCCTCGACCGTCAGCTTCGCGCCCTCGCCCTCTACGGTCATCAGCTTGGCGCCGTGGGTGTAGAATTCGGGCGCGCCCGCTTCGTCGCATTCGATATGCGCGTCGCGGTGGCAGACGATGCCGCCATAAGGCGGGCAGAGCGAAGCGAGTGCGATGGCGTTGGCGGCGGTGCCGGTGGGAATCCACAGCGCCGTGCATTTGGTGCCGAACACGCCCGACATGGCGGCATCCAGCTTCGCGCTCCACGCGTCGCCGTCATAAGCGGTGTCGAGGCTGTTGGCGGCGACGATCGCCTCCATCACCTGAGGGCAGACGGGGGCGGCGTTGTCGGAGAAGAAGCGCATGATGCGCCCTTGCGGCGGGGCGCGGGCGGGGTCAAGCGGGGGCGCGTGCGAGAAGGTTTTTCCTTTCGTCACCCCGGGGGGCTTGTTCCGGAGTCCACCACGCCGCCTGCGCATCCCTCCAGCTTCGGCGTCATCGCTCGCCGCCCGGTGGACCCCGGAACAAGCCCGGGGGGACGAAGTGTTCGTATCACGGACGCGCGTCAGAATCCGCCTGGCTCTTCCTCGCGCATCCGGGGATCGGGGCCGGGCGGCGGCTCCTCGCGCCGGGGATTGCCCCCGCGCAACTGAATGCCGCCTTCGCGGTCGAGGCGGAGGTTCAGGCCCCTGCCGCCGAATTCGCCTTCAAATTCCAGCGCATCGGGGCTTTCGGGAAGAATGCCGTCGAGGATATCGTTGCTGAGGGTGCCGATATCCTCGTCGATCTCGGCCTCGACCGCTACCGGGCGGGCGGGGGGGCTGGCGTCCGTCGCACCCACCATCACGTCGCGCCAGATGCGCGCGGCGACACCCCCGCCCGCGAGGCCGCTATTGGGCGAATTGTCGTCATTGCCCAGCCACACGCCGACCACCAGATCCTCGGTAAAGCCGACGAACAGCGCGTCGCGGTAATCCTGGGTGGTGCCGGTCTTGCCGAACGCCTCGACGTTGAGCGCAGCGGCGCGGCCCGTGCCGCGCTCGATCCCGGCGGCGAGCAGCGAGCGCATCCCCTCCACTTCGCGGCGCGACAGCGGGCGGGTGTCGTCGCGCAGCCGGTCGAGCCAGCTCTGCTCGCGCGCGTCGTCCAGCCCGCGCGGGCGTACCGGCGCTTCGCCCGCGGCGATCGCGGCATAGGCGGCGGTGAGTTCGAGCAGCGACACCGACGAGGTGCCCAGCGCAATCGACGCTTCGTTGGGGATGTCGGTCGACAGTCCCAGATCGCGCGCGGCGCGGATCACGGCGGCGGGGCCGACCTGTTGCGTCAGCCGCGCGGCGGCGACGTTGGACGAGGCGGCGAAGGCCTGACGCAGCGTGATCTCGCCGCGATAGCGATTGCCGTCATTCTTGGGCGACCATTCGCCGATGGTGACGGGTTCGTCCTCGATCATCGTGTCGGGCGACATCCCGTCGCGCAGCGCCGCGAGATAGACGAACAGCTTGAACGTCGATCCCGGCTGGCGGCGGGCCTGGGTCGCACGATTGAACGGGCTTTTGGTATAGTCCTTCCCCCCGACCATGCCGACGACGCGGCCATCGGGGCGCATCGCGACGATCGCGACCTGCGCCTCGCGCAAGCCAGCCCGGCGCACGGCGGCCTCGGCGGCGCGCTGAACGCGGGTTTCCAGCGTGGTGGTGACGGTCTGCTCGGTGGCGATCTCGCCCGCCCGGTCGCGCGCGGCGGCCATCACCCAGTCGGCGAAATAGCCGCCGGTGGGGAGCCGCGTGCCACGCGCGCGGACGCGCAGACGGGCAGGCGACACGTCGGCGGCCTCTGCCTCGGTAATGACGCCGGTCTCCGCCATCGCCGCGACCACCAGTGCCTGCCGCGCGCGCGCGCCCGACAGATTGCCGGTCGGCGCGAGGCGGCTGGGCGCCTTGACCAGACCCGCCAACATCGCGGCCTGGCCGATGGTCAGATCGTTGGGATCGCGACTGAAATAATGATTCGCGGCGGCATCGAGGCCGTAGACGTTGTCGCCGAAATAGACGTTCGACAGATAGCGCGACAGGATCTCGTCCTTGGTCAGCCAGGCCTCGAGCCAGAGCGCGATCATCGCTTCGCGGGCTTTACGGGTGAATGTCTGGTCCGAATCGAGGAAGGCGTTCTTCGCCAGTTGCTGGGTGATCGTGCTGCCGCCCTGTCGGCTGTTGTCGGTGAAACTGTTGTTCCAGAAGGCGCGCAGGATGCCGCGCGGGTCGATGCCCAGATGCTGGCGGAACCGGCGGTCCTCGATCGCGAGGAACGCGCCGGTGACGTGATCGGGAAGCGCGGTCGCATCGACGGCCTCGCCGATGATCGCGCCCGATTTGGCGATCGGTGTGCCTTCGGCCGACAGCAGGGTGATCGACGGCGGCGCCGGCGGCTTCAACGATTGCGACAGCGGCGCGGTGATTGCGAGATAGGCGATCGAGACGATCAGCAGCGCGAGGAAGGCCGCCAGCCCGCGCACGATCCACCGGCCCCAGCGGCGCGGCGCGCGCGGCGGCTCGGGCGGGGTGGGGGGCGCGTCGTAGCCACCCAAATCGCCGACCGGCATCCCGCGATAGCGCGCCTCGCGCGGGGAATGGGGATAGGGCAGCGGGTCTGCGGCGATGGGGCGGTCGTAATTCATGGTGCTAGCGGCGCTGTATTACCGGGATAGGACAGGCGCTGCAACCATGGTGAACGGGGCGATCTTCGATGCTCGCAAGGATCATCCCTCCACCGCGCTCACGCTGAGCTTGTCGAAGCGTGTTGAGACTCACCCGGTTTCGACAGGCTCAGCCTGAGCGCGGTTGGGATGGATGGCTGTGGGAGCATTCAATGAACGCCACACCGACCGTGCTCCCGCATAGGCGGAAGTCCGGGGTGGCGGGGGGCGCTTCGTTCCCCCGCGCTCCCGCCTTTGCGGGAGCACGTCAGGCCGGATAAACCCTCACGCTTCCAGTTCGATGTCCCAGTAGAGCCAGTCGTGCCAGGTTTCGTGCAGGTGGTTGGGCGGGAAGGAACGGCCATGTTCCTGCAACTGCCAGCTGGTCGGACGGATCGGCGCGATGTGGAGCGGCATGTGCGCCTGTTTCGGCGTCCGCCCCCCTTTGCGCAGGTTGCACGGTGCGCAGGCGGTCGCGACATTTTCCCAGGTGGTGCGGCCACCTTGCGCGCGGGGGACGACATGGTCGAAGGTGAGGTCGCGCGGGGAGCCGCAATATTGGCAGACGAACTTGTCGCGCAGGAACAGGTTGAAGCGGGTAAAGGCGGGATAGGCGGAAGGACGGACGAATTGTTTGAGCGCGATCACCGAAGGCAGTTTCAGCGTCGCGCTGGGACTTCGCACCTCGCGCTCGTAATGCGACACGATGTCGACGCGGTCGAGCCACACCGCCTTGATCGCGGTCTGCCACGGCCAGACCGACAGCGGATAATAGCTGAGCGGCGTGTAATCGGCGTTGAGGACGAGCGCCGGGCATCCATCCGGGTGCCGGATCAGATCGGGATGGTACATGGAAGACTTCCCCCTTTCCCGCGTTCTTCGATGGCGTTCCTGACGCACGCCGATGACGGGCATATGACAGCACGAGCCATGACTCGCGGTCAAGAGTCGTAAATGAGCGTGAGGGCGGTGACGCGCTTTGCGCCCAGTCCGACCGGACGGCTGCACGCAGGGCACGGATATTCGGCGCTGATGGCGCATGATTTCGCGCGGGCGCGCGGCGGGCGGTTTCTGCTGCGGATCGAGGATATCGACCAGGGGCGATGCCGCGCGGAGCATGTGCAGGCGATCCTCGACGATCTGCGCTGGCTGGGGATCGAATGGGACGGGCCGGTCGTGTTCCAGTCGGCGCGGATGGCGCTCTATGCCGAAGCGCTCGACCGGTTGAAGGCGATCGGGGTCGTCTATCCCTGTTTCTGCACCCGCGCCGACATTGCGCGCGAGATCGCGGCCAGCCAGTCGGCGCCGCATGGACCGGACGGGCCGCTTTATCCGGGAAGCTGCCGGGGGTTGTCGAAGGACCAGCCCGCGGCGCGGCTGGCGCGCGAGGATCATGCGTGGCGCATCGACATGGCCCGTGCGACCGCGCTCGCCGGGCCGCTCGACTGGCATGACGCGAGCGCAGGCCGCGTCGTCGCCGATCCGCTGTCGCTGGGCGATGTGGTGCTGGCGCGCAAGGATGCCGGGACCAGCTATCATCTGGCGGTGACGGTGGACGACGCCGCGCAAGGGGTGACCGATGTCGTGCGAGGGGTGGACCTGTTCCACGCGACGCATGTGCACCGGTTGTTGCAGGCGCTGCTGGGGTTGCCGACGCCGGGTTATCACCACCATCCGCTGCTGGTCGGGGAGGACGGCAAGCGGCTCGCCAAGCGGGATGGTGCGCCGACCTTGGCGGCAATGCGCGAGGCTGGCGAGGATGGGCTGGCGGTGGCGGAGAGGCTGAGGAAGTGGGGCCGATAAACGCGTATGACGCTTACTTGGGCGGGATGAGAAAACAGGGGCAAAGGTCGTGGTTGGAACCGGCACCCCGACGCGCTATATTCCCTCCATGTCCACCATCCTCCCCCTGCTCATCATCGCGGGCATGATCGCGACCGTGGTTGCGCTCATCCGCGGTGTCGTTTCGTTTCTCCGCACGACCGAGGCGGAATTGAAGGGGGAGGCGCCGATGACCTCCGCGGTCAAATCGAACAGGATGATGCAGCAGCGCGTGATCTTTCAGGGGGTGACCATCCTGATCGTCTGTCTGGCGCTGCTGGTGCTCGGCGGCGGGTTCTAAGCCCATCGTCAAGCTCAACAAAATCTATACCCGCACCGGCGACGACGGGACCAGCGGGCTGGTCGACGGGTCGCGCCGGACGAAGTCGGACGCGATTTTCGCGGCGATCGGCGATGTGGACGAGGCCAATTCGGCGATCGGGGTGGCGCGCGCCGCACTGGGCGGGCGTCACGACGATGTTCTGATGCGCGTTCAGAACGATCTGTTCGATCTGGGCGCGGACATCGCGACCCCCGGCGACGATTTCGCGCCCTCCGATATGACGCTTCGCATCGTGGCTTCGCAGGTCGAATGGCTGGAGGCGACGATCGACCGGGTGAATGCCGGTCTCGATCCGCTCAAAAGCTTCATTCTGCCCGCCGGAACCCCCGGCGCGGCGGCGCTGCATCTGGCGCGCGCAATCGTGCGCCGGGCCGAGCGTGCGCTGGTCGCCGCGAATGCGCGGACGCCCCTCAACCCCAACGCGCTAATCTATATCAACCGCTTGTCGGACCTGGTTTTTATTCTTTGCAGGGACGTGAACAAAAATGGGGGTGGCGACGTTCTCTGGGTGCCGGGCGCGTCGCGCTAGGCCGGCGCGCGTGTCTGCGCCGCAGGATTCACCGGGCGACTGATTCGCAAAGGCGCTCGTGTCCATCGCAAGGGAGAGGGCGATGACCGGCCAAGTTCAATCCGCCGCCCGGTCGCACAGGCCGGGGCTGGCCGAACGCTTCGCGGCGGTTCGCGCGCTGACCGAGGCGCTGGCCGAGCCGCTGTCCGACGCCGATGCAACCGTTCAGTCGATGCCGGATGCGTCGCCCGCCAAATGGCATCTGGCGCACACCAGCTGGTTCTTCGAAACCTTTATCCTGCGCGACCATGTGCCCGGATATCGGCTACACGACGAACGCTATCCGTTTCTGTTCAACAGCTATTACGAAGCCGAAGGCAAGCGCCATGCGCGGGTGCGGCGGGGGATGATTACCCGGCCCAGTCTGGACGACGTGCGCGACTATCGCGCGGCGGTGACCGGCGCGCTGCTCGCTGCGCTCGACGATCTGCCCGATGCCGCCCGTCAGCTGGTCGCGCTGGGTTGCCATCATGAAGAGCAGCATCAGGAATTGCTGCTGACCGACATTTTGCATCTGTTTTCGGAGAATCCCACCGAACCCGCGATCTGGCCCGGCGAGCGCAAGCAGCCGGTGCCGATGCCCGGACCGGTCGGGTGGATCGAGGGGCGCGAAGGTCTGGTCGAGATCGGCCATGACGGCGGCGCGTTCGCCTTCGATTGCGAAGGGCCGCGCCACCGCGCGTTGCTCCACCCGCACGCGATTGCCGACCGCACCGTGACCAACGGCGAATGGGCGGCGTTCATCGACGATGGCGGCTACCGCGACGCGAGGCATTGGCTGTCCGACGGCTGGGCCTGGGTGCAGGCCGAGGCGATCGACGCGCCGCTCTACTGGGCGCGGGGCGACGATGGCGGCTGGACCCGCTTCGGGCTCGACGGCAGGCGCGCGATCGATCCCGCCGCGCCGGTAACCCATGTCAGCCTGTTCGAGGCGGACGCCTATGCCAGCTGGGCGGGCGCGCGATTGCCGACCGAGTTCGAATGGGAAGCCGCCGCCAGCGCCGAAGATGCGCGTCTCGGCAATTTCCTCGACGCGGCGGGACCGGTCGAACCGCGACCTTCAACCGGCGGTCCGGCATGGTTCGGCGATGTGTGGGAATGGACCGGTAGCGCCTATCGCCCCTATCCGGGCTTCGCGCCCTGCGAAGGCGCGGTCGGCGAATATAACGGCAAGTTCATGAGCGGGCAGTTCGTGCTGAAGGGCGGATCGTGCGCCACCCCGCGTGGCCATGTTCGGGCAAGCTACCGCAACTTCTTCTACCCGCACCAGCGCTGGCAATTTACCGGCGTCCGGCTGGTCAAGGATTTGTGACGATGTTGAAGCAGGAGGCCGAGGACGGCCATCAATCGCTGGTCGATCCCGAATTTCGCCGCGATGTGGTGGAGGGGCTGGCGCGCCGCCCGCGTGCGATTCAGGCGCGCTGGTTCTACGATCGGCGCGGGTCGGAATTGTTCGAGGCGATCACCGATCTGCCCGAATATTATCCGACGCGGACCGAGGCGGCGCTGCTGAAATCGGCGGGGCCGGAACTGGCCGACGCGATCGGACGGGGACGTGCGGTGGTCGAGTTCGGATCGGGTTCGTCGGCGAAGACGCCGCTGCTGCTGTCGGCGATAGCGCCCGCAGCCTATGTGCCGATCGACATTTCGGGCGATTTTCTGCGGGCATCGGCGCGCGATCTGGCGGAGCGGTTTCCGGCGATCGACGTTTATCCGCTCGAGGCCAATTTCATGTCGCCGGTCAACCTGCCGCGCGATGTGGAGACGATGCCCAAATTGGGGTTCTTCCCCGGATCGACCATCGGTAATCTGACCCGTTATGCCGCGGTCGATCTGCTGAGGGCGATGCGCGGGTCGCTGGGCGAAGGCGCACAGTTGCTGATCGGGATCGACCGGGTGAAGTCACCCGAGCTTCTGGTCCCCGCCTATGACGATGCGCAAGGCGTGACCGCAGCGTTCAATCTGAACCTGCTGGAGCGGATCAACCGCGAACTGGACGGCGACATTCCGGTCGATGGATTTGCCCATGAAGCGCGCTGGAACGAGGGCGCGTCGCGGATCGAAATGCACCTGATCGCGACGCGCGACATGGCGTTCAGCGTCGACGGGCGCAATTTCCAGATCCACAAGGGCGAGGGCATCCACACCGAAAACAGCCACAAATACGGCCCTCGCGATGCGCGGATGCTGATGGATGCTGGCGGCTGGACGGTGATCGGCGAATGGACCGCGCCCGATGATGCGTTCGCGCTGTTGTTGGGCGAAGCGCAGCCAAGGCCGCCCGCGCCTTAATCGCTCAGTCCGTCATTGCGAGCGCAGCGAAGCAATCCAGAGGCTGGAAAATACTGGATTGCTTCGCTGCGCTCGCAATGACGTTTTTGCGCATCGGATTTGTCAGATAAGCAGGGACTTTTTACCGCACCTCGGCCCGCCAGGTCGTGACCAGCCGGGTCGATCCGCGGCATTCGGTCATCTCGCCCTGCTCGGTCAGGCGGAAGCGGGCGCCGTCCCAGGCGAAATTCTGCGACACGCCGCAATCGCCGATGCCGCGTCCCTTGGCATAGCTGGTCAACAACCCCTCGCCGAACCCGGCATTGACCAGTTGAGCCACCGTTCCGGCTTCGGAGTCGATGCCGGTCGATACGTCGAAGGTCGCGGGGCGCAGCGTGCCGTCACCCTGGATCACGAACACCGCCGACATGAAATTATACGCGCCCGCGCCGCAGGGCAGCAGGATCAGCGTCGCGCCATCGCCCAGCGCATGCGCTTCGGGCCGCGTCTGCGCTTCGTCGAGAAACTCGATCTGGCAATCGGCGGCGCGACGCATTGCGGTGACCTGCGCGGCGGTCGGGCGGGCAGCGCGACCCGATGGGCGAACGCGGGTGACGATCGGGAGCGCAGGCGGCGACGCGGTTGGCCGGTCCTTGCCGCGCGCGACCATCGCAGCAGTCGTGCCCGCAAGCCGCTGGCGCTCGTCCATGTAGCGCAGCGCCGCCGCAGCGCCGTTCAGCGCCAGCGCGGCGTCGGCCTTGCCCGCGACGATCCGGCCCGCCTTGCCCTGCGCGATCGCCTCGATCAGACGCGCCGCATCGTCGCCGGTGAAGATCACGCCTTCGTCATCGGCGCGTCCGCCCTTCGCCACGGCTTTGCCGTCGATGGTGATGCTGGCGGGCGCCGCCACATCGTCGTTCGAATCGACGATCACACGCGGCAGCGCGCCGCCCGCAGCCTTCATCACCACCAGGCGCAACGTCGGGAACTCCGCTCCGTCGGGGCCGAGCGCGACGGCGGTGCACGCCAGACGATTGTCGCATCCGACCACCCAGTCGCGGAACGTCCGCATCTCTCCCGGCGTCGCCTGTGGTCCGGGGGGCAGGGCTGCGGCGATGATCGGCTCGGCGGGGGGGGCGAGCGCGGGCGTGGAGGGCGGCGTGCCGGGCTGCGCGGGCACGTCCGGCGGCACGGCCGCGCGGGCGCGCGCGTCGTTTTCCTGCGGCTGCGGATTGGTGTTGCAGGCAGCAAGGATCAGGGCGGCGAACGGCAGGGCGACTTTCATGGGAAGGGAAGGAATATCGCGCTGCATCGTTCCCGAAAAGTCGCTATCGCCACCCGCAACAGCGAAAATAGATGACGGAGAATGCGATGAAGACGGTGGGCGTGATCGGCGCGGGTCAGATGGGATCGGGGATCGCACAGGTCGCGGCGGCCTCCGGCTACCGGGTGCTGCTGTCCGATATCGGGCTGGAGCAGGCGGAAATGGGCAAGGCGGGCATCGCCAAATCGCTCGACCGGCTGGTGGCGAAGGAAAAGATTTCACGCGACGCGCGCGACGCGACGCTCGCCAAGATCGAGCCCGTCGCGGACGTGTCGGCAATGGGCGCGTGCGAACTGGTGATCGAAGCCGCCACCGAGCGCGAGGCGGTCAAGCGCAAGATTTTCGAATCCGTCGGCAAAGTGCTGTCCGACACCGCGATCCTCGCGTCGAACACGTCATCGATCCCGATCACGCGACTGGCCCAGGCCAGCCACGATCCGGCGCGGTTCATGGGCGTTCATTTCTTCAATCCCGTCCCCGTCATGGGTCTGATCGAGCTGATCCGCGGGCTTGCCACCAGCGACGCGACGGTCGCGGCGGTGGAAAAATTCGGGCAATCGCTGGGCAAGGAAATCGTCCACGCCAACGACGCGCCCGGCTTCATCGTCAACCGCATCCTGATGCCGATGCTCAACGAAGCCTGCTTTGCGCTGGGCGAAGGCGTCGCCACCGTCCGCGACATCGACACCGCGTGCCGCCTGGGGCTCAATCACCCGATGGGGCCGCTGACATTGGCCGACTTTATTGGCCTCGACACCTGTCTGGAGATCACCCGCGTCCTGTTCGAAGGCACCGGCGACCCCAAATTCCGCCCCGCGCCGCTGCTCGTCAAATATGTCGAGGCAGGCTGGTTCGGTCGGAAAGTCGGCAAGGGCTTCTACGATTACTCGCAGCCCGAGCCCGTGCCGACGCGCTGAGGGCTTTCGGTCGGGGTGGAGAGGTTCAAACCTACCGCCCCGACCGCAATCAGGGCGATGCAGCCGATCTGGATCAGCGAAAGACTCTGGCGGAACACGACGACACCCACGACCGCGATGATGGTGATCCCCACACCGGACCAGACCGCATAGGCGACCCCCATCGGAATTTTGGTGAAGGCAAAGCCGAGCAGCCAGAAGCAGACCGAATAGAGCGCAATCGACGCGACGCCGTAATGCGGACGGGTGAAACCGTGCGATGCTTTGAGCAGGCTGGTCGCGACGACTTCGAACAGGATGGCCGCACCGAGCAAAATCCAGGCGTTCATCGCGTTTCTCCCGATTGCATCATGCGGTGCGCGGCGGCGGCGCGGACGAAATCCCACATTGCCGTGCTGAAGCCCGGATCGGCCTCGTCCGACCAGCTTTTCATGTCGTCATACATGCGCGACACGCCGGCCAGGACGTGGGGTGGGGCGCTGTCGGCAAAGGGTTTGAGCAGCGCGAACCATTGGTCGACGAACGTCGGCGCGCGCGGGCCTTGGCGAGTTCGCCAGGGGCATAGACGCGCCGTCCGCCCTCGCCGCGCAAAGGCTGGACGATCCCGCGTTGCTCATAGAAACGCAGCGCCCGTACGCTGAGCCCGGTGCGGCGTGCAACCTCGCTGATGTCGATCCGTTCGTTCATGCTGCGATGATTACCCGCTGACGTTACGTCAGGAGCAAGCGAAAAGATGAGCATCGACGACACCATCATCGATACGCCCGACGGCCCGATGACCTATGCCGAGTGGAAGAAGAAGAACCCGGTCCAGCTGCCGTCGCGCCGGACCAAGGGCAAGGATTTGCCCAACAAGGTCAAACGACGGACGGACGAGTGAGTCCGCTCGACCCCTTAAGCGTCAGGTCGACCCCTTAAGCGTCAGGCACTCGCGCGCTTTCTGGCGAACAGCCCGAACCCGGCAATGATCGCATAGCAGGCGGCTGGCAGGATCAGCGCAAAGGCCAGGCTGCCGCTGGCGTCTGCCAGCAATCCGGTCAGCGGCGGGATGACCGCGCCGCCGACGATCGCGACGCAGATGACGCCCGAACCGTCGGCCGCGCGTTTGCCCAGCCCTTCGCTGGCGAGCGAAAAGATCGTCGGGAACATGATCGCGTTCATCAAGCCGATGGCGAGCAGCGAATAGCCCGCGACATTGCCCGTCGAATTTGCCGAAATCAGGATCAGCGTGATCGCACCCGCCGCGACCGTCGCCAGCACCTTGCCCGGTGCGAAGACGCGCAGCACGCCCGCACCGATGAATCGCCCGACCAGCGCGCCGCCCCAATAGAGCGTGACCAGCTTGCCCGCGCTTTGTTCGGGAAGCGCCAGCACGTCGCCCTGCATCAGATAGTTGACGATGAGCGATCCGATCGCGACTTCCGCCCCGACATAGAGAAAAATGCATAGCGCGCCGAAGCCGAACCGCTTGCGCTTCAGCAGGTCGAACGCGCCGAACAGCGAGGTTCCGGTGGTCTCGTGGCTTTCCTGCAATCGCTTGCGGCGCGACCAGACGACCACTGCCACGATCAGCAAGGCCGCGGCGAGGCCGAGATAGGTGTTGACGATCACCTGCGCTTCTTCGGCGCGGTAGGCCGCAAGCGCGGGACCGGTCAGCGTAGTCGGGTCGATCGTCGCCAGCCCGCCCAGAATGACGATCGCGCCGACATAGGGGAAAATGGTGGTGCCCAGCGAATTGAATGCCTGGGCAAAGGTCAGGCGGCTGTGCGCGGTGCGCGCCGGACCGAGCAGCGAGATCAACGGATTGGCGACGACCTGAACGATGGTGACGCCGCCTGCCAGAACGAACAGCGCGAACAGGAACATGCCGAACGTCGCCGACTGCGCCGCCGGGATGAACAACAGGCACCCCGCCATCATCGTCGCCAGGCCGATCGCCGCGGTCCGCATATAGCCGGCCCGACGCACGATCGCGGCCGCGGGCAGCGAAACGAAGAAATAGGCGGCGAAGAATGCGGATTGGGTCAGCATCGCTTCGAAATAGGAGAGGGTGAACAACTCCTTGAATTTCGGGATCAGGATGTCGTTCAGGCTGGTGATGCCGCCGAAGATGAAAAACAGCGCGAACACGAACAGTTGCAGGTCGGGCGCATTAACGTGATCGCCCGACGCGTCTGCGGGAAGCGGATCGGTACTGGAGGCGAGCTGGGGATCGATCGACACGGCCATGAGTGAGCGCTCCGCGACAGGAAGAATGGAGTTATGGATGGATCAGCCCGGCAGCAGCAACCCCGCCAGCGCCGCCGACATAAGGTTGGCCAGACTCCCCGCGATCAGCGCCTTGATCCCCAGTTTCGCGATCATTGGGCGCTGGTTCGGCGCAAGACTCCCCGTCACCGCCATCTGGATCGCGATCGACGAAAAATTGGCGAAACCGCACAGCGCGAAGGTGATGATTGCGCGGCTGCGGTCGGAAAGGTCTGTCAGGTTGCCGAGGTCGATGAACGCGACGAATTCGTTGAGCACCACCTTGGTCCCGAACAGCCCGCCCGCGATCTGCGCTTCGTCCCAGGGGATGTTCAGCAGATACATGATGGGCGCAAAGATCGTGCCGACGATCGCCTGGAAGCTCAGTTCGGGATAGCCGAAGATGCCGCCGACCGCGCCCAGCAGCCCGTTGGCGAGCGCGACCAGCGCGACGAACGCCAGCACCATCGCACCGACCGCGACCGCCAGCTTGACGCCGGTCTGCGCGCCCATTGCCGCGGCCATGATGACGTTGGCGGCCTTTTCCTCCTCCACGACTTCGTCGGCGACGCGCACGGCTTCGTCGTCGCTGCCGCCCTGGAGCGGGAGTTCGCCTGCGGCCGGTAGCGGCACGTCGGGCATCATGATCTTCGCCATCAGCAGTCCGCCGGGCGCCGCCATGAACGATGCGGCGAGCAGGAAGGGCAGGTAGTCGCTGCCGAGGAACGTGGCGTATGCTGCCAGGATCGTGCCCGCGACGCCCGCCATGCCGACGGTCATGATCGCGAACAGTTGCGACGGCGTCAGGCTCGCCAGATAGGGTTTGACCACCAGGGGCGATTCGCTTTGCCCGACGAAGATGTTGGCGGCCGAACACAGCGATTCGACCTTGGAAATCCCGGTGACCTTTTCGATCGCGCCGCCGACCCAGCGCACGATCTGTTGCATGATGCCGAGATAATAGAGGATCGAGATCAGGCTGGCGAAGAACACGATGACGGGCAGCGCGGCAATGGCGAAGCTGTTGCCGCCGATCTCGGGCGAGGCCAGCGGGCCGAACAGGAAATCGGTGCCGTTCTTGGCATAGCCGAGCAGCGCCGAGACGCCGTTCGCCGCGCCCTGGATCGCGGCGCGACCGGCGGGGACATAGAGGACGAGCGTCGCGATCACGACCTGCAGCGCGAATGCGGCCCCGACGACGCGCAGGCGTATCGCGCGGCGATTGGACGACAGCAGCACCGCCAGCCCCAGTATGACGGCAATCCCGGCGATGCCGATCAGAAATCTTTCCATGAACCTTGCCCGCCCCCGGGTGAACGCGTTTATCGCCCGACGCCGGGCACAAGCGCGCGACCATAGAGGCTTTTGCGCCCTGCGCCAGATGGTGCGTTGCCGGAACAAGACGAATGGTTCGGGCATTGATGTGACCAAATCACACGAGAATCAATGGAGTTTCCAAATGTCGCTGACGCTGATGATCGCCGCATCCCTGTCCACACCCGCCGCAGCGCTCGAACTGCGCGATCCTAACCCGCGTGAGCGCGCCCGCATCGAACAGGTGCTCCGCCAAGCCGGGTTCGTGCGCTGGGACGATATCGAATTCGACGATGGCCTGTGGGAAGTCGACGACGCGCGCACCCGCAATGGCGGCGAATACGACCTGAAGATCGATCCGCGTTCGATGCGGATCGTCCGTCGCGACGGTGACCGCCCCGCCAACGCCCGCGAGCAGGCCGCGATCGAACGCACGCTGCGCCAGCAGGGCTATACGCGCTGGGATTCGATCAAGCTCGACAGCGACGGCTATTGGGAAGTGGATGACGCGCGGATGCGGAACGGGCGCGAGCATGATCTGAAACTCGATCGCCGGACGCTTCGCATCATCGAACGCGATTGATCTCGTCCAGAACCTCACCCCGTTCGTGCTGAGCTTGTCGAAACACTGTCCTTTCTGCGTGACCAGCAAGAAGGACAGTGTTTCGATACGCGCCTGCGGCGCTAGTCAGCACGAACGGGGTTGGGATTTGAGTCCGATCCATCGGGGCTTTTCGCACCCGGTGATTCGCGCTAGCAGCGGGCGATGACAGGATCACCGCCCGCGCCGATTTCGCGCTCGCTCTTCTTCTTCGGCATCTTCTATGGCGGCATGTGCTGCATCGCCGGCGTGCTGGGCAACAAGCAGGTGGCGCTGGGTCCGCTGGCGGTGGAGGCGGGAATCTTCGCGTTCCTGTTGCTGGTCGTCGTCGCCAGTGCGGTCGCCGAATTGCATGGGCGCCAGGTGGCGAACCGGCTGGTGCAGATCGGCTTCATCCCGCTGATCGCGTCGCTGGTGCTGTCGCTGATCGTGCTGGCGCTGCCTGCTTCGTCCAAGATGGAGCCTGCCCGGCTGGAGGCGTTCCAGTTGATGATGACCGGTACGCCGCGAATCTGGATCGGCGGGCTGCTCGCCTACGGGATTTCGCAGACGCTGAACGTCACCATTTTCGACGCGCTGCGCCGGGGCGAGGGCAAATTGCTATGGCTGCGCGCGGGCGTGGCGAGCGTATTGAGCCAGATCGTCGATACGCTGATCTTCGTGTTCGTCGCCTTTTACGGCGTGTTCCCGATCGCCGGCCTGCTCGCCGGGCAGATGCTGGCAAAGGTGGTGCTTTCGATCGTGCTGGTGCCGCCGCTGATCGTCGCGTTCGTGGCGCTGGGGCGGCGGCTCGACCGCGGGGTGGGGACGTTCAAGCGGGCTTGATGCCCCTGTTCCGATTTATGCCTTGACCCTCTTCCGTCATTCCCGCGAAGGCGGGAATCCATAACCCATGTCGGCGATTATGGATTCCCGCCTTCGCGGGAATGACGATACTGGATAATTGGCACACCATGACCGACCACGCACCCGATCCCGCGATGCTTGCCAAGGCGGAAACGCTTGTCGAGGCGCTGCCCTATCTCCAGCGTTATGCGGGCGAGACGTTCGTCATCAAATATGGCGGCCATGCGATGGGCGATCCCGAGGCGCAGCGGGACTTTGCCGAGGATGTCGTGCTGCTGAAGGCTGTCGGCATCAACCCGGTGGTCGTCCACGGTGGCGGGCCGCAGATCGGCGCGATGCTCAAGCGGCTTGGGGTCGAATCGCAATTCGTCGGCGGGCTGCGGGTCACCGACGCTGCCACTGCCGAGGTCGCGGAAATGGTGCTGGCGGGCAAGATCAACAAGGAAATCGTCGGCTGGATCGCCGCACTTGGCGGTCGCGCGGTCGGCATTTCGGGCAAGGACGCCAACCTCGTCACCGCGGAAAAGGTCAAGCGGACCGAGCCCGACCCCAATTCGGGGATCGAGCGCCATGTCGATCTGGGCTTTGTGGGTGAGCCGGTGAAGGTCGATGCGACGATCCTCAAGAACCTGACCGACGATCATTTCATTCCGGTCGTCGCCCCCGTTGCGCTGGGCGCGGACGGTGCGACCTACAACATCAACGCCGACACGATGGCAGGCGCGATTGCGGGCGCGCTGGGGGCCAAACGCTTTTTCCTGCTGACCGATGTCGCCGGCGTGCTCGACAAGTACAAGGCATTGCTGACCGATCTCGACCGTTCGGGGATCGAGGCGCTGAAGGCCGACGGCACGATTTCGGGCGGCATGATTCCCAAGGTCGACACCTGCATCGCCGCGGTCGAGGCCGGGGTGGACGCCGCGGTCATCCTCGACGGGCGGGTGCCGCACGCGATGTTGCTGGAAATCTTCACCGCGCGCGGGGCGGGGACGCTGGTTCGGGCGTAAGCCCGTTCCACCCTCAGCCACCTCCCGCTTGTCCCGAATAGTCTTCGAGCTTGTCGAGAAGGCGTATCGAGGGAAGGGAGAGCCGAAACGCTGTCTCGATACGGGTTCTCGACAAGCTCGAACCCTGCTCGACACCAACGGTTGGGGGGACGCATCGCCCGCCAGGGCTTGTCCCGCCGCCTGCCAATCCGCTAGGCAGACCGCACGTAATTTACCGGAGACCGACCGTTGATCACGCTGCTGCAAATCGTCCAGGTGCTGCTCACCGTGCTGTGGTGGGTCATCGTGATCCAGGCGGTGCTGTCATGGCTGATCGCGTTCAACGTCATCAACACCAGCAACGATTTCGTCCGCTCGCTGTGGGAAGGGCTGCGCCGGCTGACCGAGCCGCTCTATCGACCGATCCGTAAGGTTCTGCCCGATTTCGGGGCGCTCGACCTGTCGCCGATCGTGGTGCTGTTGATCGTGTTCATCCTGTCGAACATCGTCATCCCCAACATCATGATGTCGCTGGCATCGCCCGGTTACTGATATCGGGCCATCGGCGGTTAGCACCGCGCAACGCATAAGGGGCAGGCATGAGCGCTGACATCATCGACGGCAAGGCATTCGCCGAGGCCGTGCGCGGTCGCATCGCCACCGCCGCCGCCGACTTCGCCGCGCAAAGCGGGCGCAAGGCGGGCCTCGCGGTGGTGCTGGTCGGCGAAGACCCGGCATCATCGGTCTATGTCCGTTCGAAAGGCAAGGCGACGGTCGCGGCGGGGATGGAGAGCATCGAGCACCGCCTGCCCGCCGATATCGGCCAGGATGCGCTGATCGCCCTTGTCGAGCAACTGAACGCCGACGCGACCGTCGACGGCATCCTCGTCCAGTTGCCGCTGCCGAAGCATCTCGATGAGACGCAGGTGCTGCGCGCGATCGATCCCGACAAGGACGTCGACGGGTTCCACCCGGTCAATGCCGGACGTCTGGCGACGGGCTTGCCCGGTTTCGTGCCCTGCACGCCGCTCGGCTGCCTGATGCTGCTAAAGGACCGCCTGGGCGATCTGTCGGGGCTGGACGCGGTGGTGATCGGGCGATCGAACATCGTCGGCAAGCCGATGGCGGCGCTGCTGACCGCGGCCAACTGCACCGTCACCATCGCCCATTCGCGCACCCGCGACCTGTCGAGCCATGTCGTGCGCGCCGATATCGTCATCGCCGCGGTGGGCCGCGCCAATTTCGTGCGTGGTGAATGGATCAAGCCGGGCGCGACCGTAATCGACGTCGGCATCAACCGGGTCGACGGACGGCTGGTCGGCGATGTCGATTTCGACGGTGCTGCCTCGGTTGCGGGCGCGATCACGCCGGTGCCGGGCGGCGTCGGGCCGATGACCATCGCCTGCCTGCTGCGCAACACGCTGGTTGCGGCGCATCGGCGGGAGGGGATCGCGTTCGACGAGGGGGCGTTATGATCGAGCTGTTTCTCTCTGCATTCCTGACGCTGTTCGTCGTCATCGACCCGCCGGGCTGCGCGCCGATCTATGCGGGGCTGACCAAGGGGGCGAGTGCCGCGCACCGCCGCGTGATGGCGATCCGCGCCGTGCTGGTCGCGACCGCGATCCTCGTCATTTTCGCGCTGTTCGGCCAGCAATTGCTGCGCGCGCTGGGGATCAGCCTCGATTCATTCCGCATTGCTGGCGGGATCATGCTGTTCCTGATCGCACTCGAAATGGTGTTCGAAAAACGCACCCAGCGCCGCGAGGAGCGCGCGCAAAAGGTGCTGGACGATGACGAGATCGAGGATGTGTCGATCTTTCCGATGGCCATGCCGATGATCGCCGGGCCGGGGTCGATCGCCGCGATCATGCTGCTCTGGTCGCAGAACCCCTCGGTCGAGGAGCGGCTGGTAATCGGCGGCGCGGCCGCGACCGTGCTGATCCTGACGCTGATCGCGCTGATCGCGGCTGGCCCGATGATGCGGGTGTTGGGCGCCAAGATCGAAGCGGTGATTACCCGCCTCCTCGGTGTGCTTCTCGCCGCGCTGTCGGTTCAGTTCGTGGTGGACGGGCTCGTGGGCAGTTTCGGCGCGGCGTCGTAATCGATCCGCCACAGCCGGTAGGGCGAGCGGCGCGGCAATTCGACGGGGACGAGGAACGGGAACGTCTCGCCCTTGGCCATCCGGTCGTAGAAACCGCCCGGCGCGCGGGCGCGATAGACGGTGGTTTCCGCCATCATCGGACAGGTCAGCAGGTGAGTCGCGCCATATTGTCGCGCGTTCGCCAGAAACGTCTCGGGCGAACCCTTGAACGCGTTGTGCACGGCCAGGATCGAATCGCCGTTGCGGTGATACGGCCCCGCAATCGCCGAATGATGGGTGGTGGCGACGAGCCGCGGGCCAAGATCGACATGGGTGAACAAGGTGGTCGGCGGCAGTGCGCGGTCGAGCAGGCGCATCGATGACAGCATCGCGCATTGGCGATTGGCGCGGCTGACCATCTGCATCGTTTTCGACGGCGGATCGACGTTTAGCTGGCGAATGATGTAGCTGACGAACAGCCCGGCGACCGTCAGCACGATCGCCGCGCCTGAGCCGATGCGGACCCAGCGTCTGGGGTGGTCGAATAGCAGCGCCAGCGCCATCCAGGCCAGCGCCGTCGCCCCCGGCAACGCCAGCAACTGCGCGGCAGGCCCGGCGCGCACCTGCCAGAACAGCATCAGGAAGGCGAAGGCACCGAACAGCGCAACCGCGATCCAGCCGACGATTCGATCATGCGTCCTGGCACGCCAGAGCGCGAGCCCCGCGCCGATCATGCCGATGACCGGAATGACCGCCAGCGGCACGATGGCGCGCCAGGGATGTTGGTAGATCGGCTTGGCCTCGCGCACATTGTTCAGCCAGCTCGCCATCAGTTCGTCCGACACGCCTTCGGGCCGCGACAGGCAGTGCGGGAAAAGGAGCGCGAACCCGCCACCGATGACGCCACCCGCCAGCCCCAGCAGGCCCAGCCGCACCCAGCGGTTACCGGGATCGATCCGGGCGGCGACGAACAATGCGCCCCCCGCCGCGACCATCGCCGCCAGCCAGATCGGGGTCAGCGCGTCGCAGCGCATCGCCCAGTTGTCGTTCGACGCGAACGCCGCGAAACCAAGCGTGCAGCCGCCGACCAGGCTGAGCGCATAGACCTGCAACCGCCGCGCCTCGTCGCGGTCGATCACCCAGCGCAATCCGATGATCGCCCCCGCCATCACGCAATAGGGCAGCATTTCCAGACCGATCGACAGGCTGAACGCGCTCGACATGCCGATGATCGCGCCGCCGCGCGCCTTGCGCGGATCGGCCAGGCCCGCCAGCGTCAAGCTAAGGCAGGCGAGTTGCCAGTTGTGATGATCGATGCGCAGCGGCATGAACATCAACAGCGTCGCGGTGCAGCCGGTGAAGAAGATGAAGGCGATCGGCCAGGCCGCGCCCGCCACCAGCTTCCTGACGGTAAAGGCCAGCGCCATCAGCGCGACGACCAGCGGGATCAGCGGCGCGGCCCCGACCGCGATCCGCTCCGCCATCGCGCGCCCGACGAACGGTTCGGTCAGCAGGATCAGCCCCGCGATCGGCAGGTCGGGGATGCGCGACCAGTGGATGTTGAACCCTTGCGGAGGGCTGAGGCGATATTGGCGCAGATCGTACCAGCCCTGACCGCCCAGCCACGCACGGACCTGCGCCAGCCGCAGATTGTCGTCGGTATCGCCCAGCGCCAGCCACTGAATCGCGCCCCAGCGCTGCCACACGAACCACGCGGCCATCACGGCGCACGCCAGCAGCGCATAGCGCACCCAGTGCCGGTCCAGCCGGTCCTCTAGCGTCGTGGGGGATCGGGTGTCGCCGGTCAAAATCGCTTTCCTCTGCTGCCCCCGCGCATTAGGGCGGCGGCAAGGCATTGGGCAAGGCAAGTGTGACGGCGATTTTGCGAAACCTGGGCGCATGGCGCCGCCATCCGGTGCTGGGGCAGTTGATCCGCTTCGGTGTGGCCGGCGGGATCGCGACGCTGATCTATTCCGCCGTCTATCTGCCGCTCGCCCTGCTGTTGTTTCCGCGCGAACAGGCCGTGCTTGCGGTGCCGATCGCCTTTGCTGCCGCGGTGACCGCCGGTTACTTTCTCCACAGCGGCTGGAGCTTCAAAGGCCACGGGACGCGTCACAGCGGGCCGGGGCAGAAAGCCAAGTTCGTGCTGGTGCAGGGCGTGGGGCTTGGATTGCACGCGGCGATCACCTGGATCGTCACCGATCTGCTCGCGCAACCGGCCTGGGTGCCGCTGATCCCGGGCTTGCTGATCGTGCCGCTGGTGACGTTCGTGCTCAACCGCCAATGGGTGTTCCGATAAGATGGCCAAACGCTGATGGACCGGATCGTCTATGACCGGATGGCCGCGCATGACAGCCATCATTGGTGGTATCGCGCGCGCCGCGACATCCTGGCCGACTATATCGCGCGCGAGGCGAAGCTGCCCGCGAGCGCCCGCATCCTCGAAATCGGCTGCGGCACCGGGCATAACCTGCCGATGCTGGCGCGGTTCGGCGACGTGGACGCGATCGAGATCGACGAAGCCGCGCGCGAAATCGCCAGCGAACGGCTGGGCAAGCCGGTCGGCGCGGCACCGCTTCCCGCGCTGACGGGGGTCGAGCGCGGGGCGTACGACATGGTCGCGGTGCTCGATGTGGTCGAACATATCGAGGATGACGTGGCGGCGCTCAAGGCGATGGCCGAATGCCTGAAGCCCGGCGGCTGTATCCTGATCGCGGTCCCTGCGCATCAATGGATGTGGTCGGCGCATGACGTGGTGAACCATCACAAGCGCCGCTATTCGAAAGCGACGCTGGACGCGGCGATCCGAAAGGCCGGGCTCCGGCATAACGGGTTGAGCTGGTTCAACTCGCTGCTGTTCCCCGCCGCGGTGGCCGCGCGGCTGGCGGGCAAGCTGACCGGCAAGGACGACAGCGACGATTCGCCGCCGCCCAAATTGCTCAATACGGTGTTCGAGACGGTGTTTCGCGTCGAACGGCACCTGGTCGGGCGCGTCCCGCTGACGCCGGGGTTGTCGATCCTGACGCTGGCGCGGAAATAGCGGTGCCGCGAACCGATCCCTGAAACCCCGTTCGTTTCGAGCCCTTCGACTGCCTGCCAAGGCAGGCGCTCAGGATAAACTTCGAACCTTTGGTTCGAAGTCGAGAAACGCGGTCTGGGTGCTTCAGTCGCGTTTCTCGACTTCGCTCGAAACGAACGGGGGGGATGGTGCGTCACTGCCAGCGGACGGCGGTCGCTTCGGCGCAAGCGTTACCGCCTCCGCAATCTCCGCCTTATACCCCAAGGTCGCTTTGCCCTGTACCGGTCCCGCGACATCGGCGACCAGATAGAGCGGGCGGCGTTTCGATTCGACGTAGAGCCGCCCGAGATATTCGCCGATCATCCCCAGCACGAACATCTGCGCCGCGCCCAGGAACACGACGACCAGCATCGTCGAGGTCCAGCCCTGGATCGCGCTGCCCGACAGCCAGGCGAAACCGATATAAAGGAACAGCAGCATCGCCACCCCGGTCAGGATCAGCCCCAGATGGCTGGCCCAACGCAAGGGCGCTGTCGAAAATCCGGTGACGGCATCGAGCGCGAAACGGATCATCTTGCCCAGCGGGTATTTGCTCTCACCCGCATGGCGCTCGGCGCGGTCATAGACGAACGGCACCTGGCGGAAGCCCACCCAGGCGACCATTCCGCGAATGAAGCGCGCCTGTTCGGGCAAGCTGAGCAACGCATCGAGCGCGCGACGGCTCATCAGCCGAAAATCGCCGGTGTCGATCGGGATCGGGGTATCGGTGACCCGGTCGAGCACGCGGTAGAAAGCGGCCGCCGTCAGTTTCTTGAAGAACGTCTCGCCCTCGCGCTTGCGGCGGACGGCATAGACGACATCGGCGTCCTGCGCCGCCATCGTCGCGCGCATGTCGGACAAGAGTTCGGGCGGGTCTTGCAGGTCGGCGTCGATGATCAGGATCTGCTCGCCCGCGCACAGATCGAGCCCGGCGGTCAGCGCCAGCTGGTGCCCGTGATTGCGCGACAGGTTGATCGCGACCAGCTTCGGATCGGCGGCGGACAGGCGCTGCATCACCGGCCAGCTGCCGTCCTTCGACCCGTCATTGACGAGGACGATCTCGTAATCGTCACCCACCGCCGCGCGCGCCGCGCCGGACAGCCGCTGGTGCAGCAGTTCGAGGCAGGCTTCCTCGTTATAGCAGGGGACGACGATAGAGAGCGCGGGGCGGTTCATGGGCGCGGCAAATAGCGCAGCGCGGGGCGGTCGCCTAGGGGTGCGAATATTCGTGTCGTTGGTCGCGGTAAACCCAAAACACCGTTCGTTTCGAGCGAAGTCGAGAAACGCTTGCGTGCGGCAGGTTCACGTTTCTTGACTTCGCTCGAAACGAACGGGGACGGGGGCGTTGCTCAAAAGCTGTCTAAGCCGCGCGCAGACGGGCGATGAAGGCGTCGGTGGCGGCGGCAAGTTTCTCCGCCGATTGCGCGAGGCTCTGGGCGTCGGTGGCGACGGCATCCGACAATCGCTCAGTCTGCATGGCGACATCGGCGACCGCGCGGCTCTGCTGCGCCATGAAGGTCGCGCCCAGCGCGGTGTCGGCGGCGGTCGATTCGATCGATGCGGCAGTCTGGCGCTGCTGATCGACCGAGACGCGCAGCGCCGCGGCGGTTTCCGACAGTTCGGCGATCGAGGTCGCCATGTCGCCCAGCGCGCCGTCGGCGATATCCGCGCCGCCGCGCACGGTGGACGACAGCGTCTGGATTTCGCCCGATGCCTGCGCCGCCTGATTGGCGAGCAGTTTCACCTCATGCGCGACGACCGCGAAGCCGCGACCGGTTTCGCCTGCGCGCGCCGCCTCGATCGTGGCGTTGAGCGCGAGCAGGTTGGTGCGCGTCGCGATGGCGTGGATCGTCTCTGCAAAGCGCGCGATCGAATCGGTGCGCGCGCTGAGCGCCTGGACGGCTTCATGGCCCGAGCGCGAGGCCGCGCGCGCATCGGCGCTGAGGGTCGCCTGACGTTCGATGCGTTCGACGATGGTGCCGATCGTGGCGGTGAAATCATGGAGATTGCCCGCCAAAGCCTCCGCCCCGGTGGACGACTGGGTGGCGGCGGCGGCGGTATCGGCGGTGTCGCGGCTGGCCTTGCGAGCCAACTGTCCCAGTGCGCCCGACGACTGGTCCAGGCTTTCGCTCGATTGGCGGATCGCGGCGACGACATCGGCGACCGAGGATTGCAGCGTATCGGCAAGCGTCGTCCATTCGGCGCGACGTCCGGCTTCGCTTTCGCGTTCGATCGCTTCGCGGCGGGCCTGTTCGTCATGCGCGCGCGCTTCGGCGGCGCGTGCGGCCTGGGCGGAGGATTCGGCGTCGCGGCGGCGGGCGTCGGCCTCTGCCATCAGCGATTCGAGCCGGTCCTGCTGTTCGCTCTGCGCGAGGGTGAGGGTGCGCAGCCGGGTGACGAGCCAGGCGAGGATGCCGAACTGGAGCACGACCGCGACCGCATGGACCACCGTGCGTCCGAACGAGCCGCCGCCGGAAAACACCCAGTCGGGCGCGAGAAAGCCGAGCAACAGATGATGAGCCGCGATCAGGCCGCTTGCCAGCAGGATCGGGCGCCAGTCGCACAATATCGCAAGCCCCGCGAGCGCGACGAAGAAATACATATGCGCGTCCATCTGCCACATATGGCCGCCGAGCAGATAGACGGCGAGTGCAGGGTGGATCGCGGCCAGCGTCCCCGTGATGAGGCGCGCGGGCCTGTCGCGGCGCCCCTGCACCGCCATCAGCGTCGGCGCGATATTGGCGACAATCGCGATGGCGAGCACCAGCGCGGTATCGCCGCGCCCCAGCATCCAGCCCATCGCCGCCAGCCACAGCGTGACGATCCAGCCGCCCACGGCCAGCGCGCGAATGCCCTGCAGGCGCAGCGCGTCCAATATGTCGATCCGAGGCGTCATCGCGCATCCTTTTCGAGGGGGCCGCAACTCGCGGTGTCGGCGGCGATCAGCATCATGTCCGGCCGGGCGAGCGCGTCGCGGCGGCCATGAACCACGAACGAACCGGGGAACGCCCCCATGCGAAGCAATTGCCCGCCGCGATCGATCACGCTTTGCGGCAGCGCGGCTCGCGCTTCGCGCGTCAACGGGATCATCAGCATTGCGCCTTCGACCGGCGGGCGGAGCGTAACCCAGCCGACGTCGGCCGTCGCCAGCAAGAGCTGAGCGGTCAGCAGCAACCAGGCCGGGCGAATTGCGTAAATCACGCATTCCGCTTAGCGGTCGATGGTTAATGCGGTGCTAAGGCTGAAGCGGTGTCGGCTGTGGGATGAAGCGCGCGGCGATTTCCTTGGCCACGCGGATCGGGCGGCGAGTGGTGGCGTCGAGCGCGCACCAGCTCGATTCCACCTCGGCCAGCACTTCCTCGCCGCGCTTGACGATGGTGGTGAAGAAGGCACGCGCGCCTTCCACCCGTTCCGCGATCACGGTCGCGATCACATCGTCGTCGAGAAAGGCGGGGCGGCGATAGGTGATTTCGTGCTTCAACGCGACCCAGAGGTGCCGGGCGACATCCTCCTTGGGCGCGATCTTTTCCCAATAGGCGACGACCGCTTCCTGCACCCAGGACAAATACACCGCATTGTTGACATGACCCATATGGTCGATGTCGTTCGGTTCAATCGTCAGATTATGGTCGTGCGGCATTGCACAAAGATGCGGTCTGCTTACAGCGATGTCAATGAGTCGAGCCGTCGCGTTCCGCCGCGCTGACCGCATCGGCGGCCCGGAGCGCCGACAGTAATTTCATCAGATGCGACACGTCGCGCACGTCGATGTCGATCAGGTTGGTGTGGAACGTGGTGTCGCGGTTGTCGAGCCTGAGGCCGATGATGTTCGCCTTGTGCTGGCCCATGATCGTCGCGACCGCGCCCAGCGACCCCGGCTCGTTCTTCAGCGTGACGGCGATCCGCGCGATTCCGCCCTTTGCGTCGTCGCCCCAGCTGACGTCGATCCAGTCCGAATCGTCGCTGTCGGTAAGGCGCGAGCAATTGATGTCGTGGACCTCGATCGCCTCGCCTGCTCGGCGCAGGCCGACGATGCGGTCGCCCGGCACCGGACGGCACGCTTCGCACAGCTGGAACGCCATGCCGGGGGTGAGGCCCTTGATCGAGATCGCCTGGCGCTGGGACGGTGCCGCCGCCTCGATTCCCTCGGTCGATCCGGGCATCACCGCTTCCATCACCTCGGCATCGGTCAGCGCGCGCTTGGCGATCGCCTCCATCAGCGTGGGCGCGTCGGGCAGCTTCAGTCGCTTGAGTGCGCCTTTCAGCGCATCCTCGCCGACCGCGACCGGCAGGCGACTGACGATCTCGTCATAGAGCTTGCGCCCCAGCGCCACCGATTCGTCGCGCTCGCGGTGGCGGACATGGCGGCGGATCGCGGCCCGCGCCTTGCCCGTGATCGCGAAGTTCAGCCAGTTTGGCTGGGGATGCTGCGCTTTTGACCGCAGGATCTGCACCTGATCGCCATTCTCGATCTCGGTGCGCAGCGGCACCACGCGGCCATTGACCTTGGCGCCCACCGACTGGTCGCCCAGGTCGGTGTGGACGGCATAGGCGAAGTCGATCGGGGTCGCGCCCTTGGGCAGCTGGATCAGCTCGCCCGCCGGGGTGAAGGCGAAGATGCGATCCTGATACATCGCCATGCGCGTGTGTTCGAGCAGTTCGTCGGGATTGTCGGTATTGTCGAGAATCTCGACCAGATCGCGAATCCAGCTGACCTGAGTATCGGGGCGCACGCCGTCCTGCTTGTAGGCCCAGTGCGCGGCGAGGCCGTATTCGGCCTGGGCGTGCATCTCCGCAGTACGGATCTGGATTTCGATCCGCATATTGTCGGCATGGATGACCGAGGTGTGGAGCGAGCGATACCCGTTGCGCTTCGGCGTCGAGATATAATCCTTGAACCGGCCCGGCACCATCGGCCATCGGCGATGGATCGCGCCCAAGGCCTGATAGCATTGTTCTTCATTTTCGACGATCGCGCGGAACGCCATGATGTCGGTCAGCTGCTCCAGGCTGACATGGCGTTCCGACATCTTGCGCCAGATCGAATAGGGGTGTTTTTCGCGCCCCGAAATCTCGGCATCGACGCCGTTGCGCGCGAGCAGCAGTTTAAGGCCCGACGAAATCTTGGCGATGCGGTCGCCGCCGTCGGATTTCAGGCTATCGAGCCGCCGCGTGATCGACTCATAGCCTTCGGGCTCTAACTGCTGGAAGGCGAGCGTCTGCATCTCCTTCATGAACTCGTACATCCCGATCCGCTCGGCGAGCGGGGCATAGATGTCCATCGTCTCCTTCGCGATCCGCCGCCGTTTTTCGGGCTTGGGGATGTGATGGAGCGTCCGCATGTTGTGGAGGCGATCGGCGAGCTTCACCAGCAGCACGCGGATGTCGTCGGACATGGCGAGCAGGAATTTGCGCAGGTTTTCCGCCGCGCGCTCGCTCTCGCTCTGTGCTTCGATCTTCGACAATTTGGTGACGCCGTCGACCAACCGCGCCACCGAAGGCCCGAATTTGGAGAGGATTTCCTCCGGCGTCGCCACCGTATCCTCGATCGTGTCGTGCAGGATCGCGGTTGCGATCGTCTCGTCGTCGAGGTGAAGGTCGGTCAGGATGCCGGCGACTTCGATCGGATGGCTGAAATAGGGGTCGCCCGACGCCCGCTTCTGGCTCCCGTGCGCCTGCATGGAGAAGACATAGGCGCGGTTGAGCAACGCCTCATCGGCGTTCGGATCGTAGCCCAAGACCCGATCGACCAGTTCATATTGGCGAAGCACCCGCCCAACATGGGGGCGGGTGCTGCTGCTTTGCAATAATTTTGGTGGGCGGCCGGTAGGATCGCCGCCCGAGACCGCGATTATTTCGCGCGGCTGTTGCACTTCGACAGCGCTTCGGCGTCGAAGGCGGTGCCGCCTGCGGTGAATGCCGTCAGCGCACCGCCCTGACGGACGACGAGTTCGCACATGATCGCGTCGCGCGAACCGGCCTTGGGGGCGGTGCATGTGGTCCCGTTGCAGGTCCAGATGGTCGAGCGCGTCACGAATTTCGCGTCGCTGGGTGCAGTTGCGAAGGAAGCGGCGTAATAGGCGCCGGTCTGGGCCGATGCGGGTGCGGTCGCGCCGAGTGCGGCGGCGGCGAGGACGGCGAGGGGGAGGGTGCGAATCATCGTGGAAAACTCCGTACCGGGGAGGGTTGTCGATGGGCACAGAGTCTAGTTGACATCAGTGTAGGTTGCAACCAGAAACGGGTGCTGCACCCGCGAAAACGTCTTTCCCTTTGGCGGTGCTCGGAAATCCCGCTAGTCTTGGAACTGTCATGCGCCAACCGATCCGCGAATCCCTGCGCGAAGAAGCCGCCAAGTGCAGCCTGCCCGCCGCGCTGGAGGCGATGGGTGAGCGCTGGTCGTTCCTAATTCTGCGCGGCAGCTTCAACGGGTTGAAGCATTTCGAAGAGTTTCAGTCCGAACTGGGGATTGCCCGCAACATCCTCGCCAACCGGCTCGCGCGGCTGGTCGATCACGGCATATTGGAACGCCGCGCGTGCGACGACGACCGGCGCAAGGTCGAATATTGCCTGACCGACAAGGGCTATGCGCTGCTGCCGACGATGGTCGCGCTTCGCCAATGGGGCGAACGCTGGGAATTGGGCAAGGAAGCGACCCCGATCCTGGTCGATGCCCGCGACAGGAAGCCGATCCGCCCGGTATCGGTCACCGCGCATGACGGCCGCGTGCTGGGCAAGCGCGAACTGATCTGGGCGTTGCCGGAGGAAGTGTATGGCGGCGCCAGCGCCGAGGCGGCGGAATAGGATTCGCCCCCCTTAAAGCCCCGCTTGTTTCGAGAGAATTCGAGAAACGTGCGCTTGGCGTTGGATCGCGTTTCTCGACTTCGCTCGAAACGAACGGGTTCAGGCATTACCCCTTGGGCAACCCTTCCAGAAACGCCCGCACCTCCGCCAGCAACGGCGTCGGCTTCCCTGTCGGCAGATGCACGTTGACGCTGGTCATCATCACGACCGCGTGCAGCGCGCCGGTATCGGCATGGCACAGCTCGAACCGCTTGGTCAGGCTGGTATTGCCGATCTTCTCGATCCGCACGAAGGCCTGGATGGTGTCGCCCCAGACGAAGGGCTTCAGATAATCGACCTCTGCGCGCCGGACGTGAAACTCGCTCTCGCGCCACGCCGCCCCGATCTGTTCGGCTATTCCGGTCCAGTCCCAGAAATCGGTGACCGCAACATCGGCATATTCGAGATAGCGCGAGTTGAAGACGACCTTTTGCCCGTCAATCTCTGCATAGCGGACGCGGAAGCGGGTGGAAAAGGCGAAGCCGGGACGGGTGGTCATGCCGGGCTGGTTACCCGAACCTGCCGTCCGATCAAGCATCACCCCGCCTTCTTCTCTCCGACATTAACGCCCATCGATTGCAGATAGCGCTTGATGTTGCGCGCGGCCTGCCGCAGCCGCTGTTCGTTTTCCACCATCGCGATGCGCACGAACCCTTCGCCGTCCTCGCCGTAACCGACACCCGGCGCGACCGCGACCTTGGCTTCGGTCAGGAGTTGCTTGGAAAATTCGAGACTGCCCATTTCCTTGAGCGCGGGCGGCAGCGGTGCCCAGGCGAACATGCTCGCGCGCGGCGGGGGGATGTCCCATCCGGCGCGCCCGAAGGCCTCGACCATCACGTCGCGGCGCCTGTGATAGAGGTCGCGGTTCTTCTCGACGATGTCCTGCGGACCGTTGAGCGCGGCGCACGCCGCTGCCTGGATCGGGGTGAAGGCACCGTAATCGAGATAGGATTTCACCCGCGCCATCGCCGCGATCAGCTTGGCGTTGCCGACCGCGAATCCCATCCGCCAGCCCGCCATCGAATAGGTCTTGCTGAGCGAGGTGAATTCGATCGCGATGTCCTTTGCGCCCGGCACTTGCAGGATCGAGACGGTCGGGTTGCCGTCATAATAGAGTTCGGAATAGGCGAGGTCGGAGATCACCCAGACCTGGTTCTCCTTCGCCCACGCGACCAGCCGTTCGTAGAAGGCGAGATCGACCGTCTCCGCCGTCGGGTTCGACGGATAGTTGACGACCAGGATGCTGGGGCGCGGGACGGTGAAGGCCATCGCGCGGTCCAGCGAGCGGAAATAATTCTCGTCAGGCGTGGTCGGCACGCTGCGGATCGTCGCACCGGCAATGATGAACCCGAAGGTGTGGATGGGGTAGGACGGGTTGGGCGCGAGCACGACATCGCCCGGCGCGGTGATCGCGGTGGCAAGGCTCGCCAGCCCCTCCTTCGACCCCATCGTCACCACGACTTCGGTTTCGGGATCGACATCGACACCGAAGCGGCGGCCGTAATAATTGGCCTGGGCGCGGCGCAGGCCGGGTATCCCCTTGGACTGCGAATAGCCGTGAGCGTCGGGCTTCATCGCGACTTCGCAGAGCTTGTCGATGACGTGCTGCGGCGGCGGCAGGTCGGGATTGCCCATGCCCAGGTCGATAATGTCCTCTCCGGCCGCGCGCGCCGCTGCCCGCATGCCGTTGACCTCGGCGATGACGTAGGGGGGCAGGCGCTTCATGCGGTAGAATTCTTCGGACATCGGGTTTCGATCCTTTCGAATGCGGCTTAAGCTAAACGCAATTGACCCGTCACCCCAGCGAAAGCTGGGGTATCGTGCAGAAAAACTGCTGGCGCGTTGCAACCGCCTGAGAGGCCAGCCTACGCTGGCATGACGTTCGGGATCGATGGGGGCGAGAGAGGATTATCATGGCCGACAACAATGCCGACAGCCCGACCCCCGATCTGGCGGACCTTCAGCACTGGACCTGGGTGCTGGGCCGCGCGCAGCAGATGATGCTGGAGCATGGGCTGGATACGGTCGATGCGATGCCCGCGACGCCGGGTATTCCCGTCTGGGCCGACCCCAAGAACATCGCGCGCGCGCAGGCCGAATTCTGGGGTGACACGATGAAGCTGTGGCAGCGCTTCCTCGACCCCGCCCATGCCGAGCCGGTCGCGGAAAATCCCGCCCACGCCAAGGACAAGCGCTTCAAGGCGCCGCAATGGCGCGAGGAGCCGGTGTTCGATTTCCTGCGCCAGAGCTATTTCCTGATCGCCGATCATCTGGTGAAGGGCGTCGAGGGGCTGGACGGCGTCCACCCCAGGCAAAAGGAGCAGATCCGCTTTGCGACACAAGGCTTTATCGACGCGATGAGCCCGACCAATTTTCCCGCGACCAACCCGGTCGTGCTGGAAAAGATCGTCGAGACCAAGGGCGAAAGCCTGCTCAAGGGTCTCCAGAACATGCTCAACGACATCGCCAAGGGTCAGATGACCCAGACCGATCCGAATGCGTTTCAGGTCGGGCGCGACATGGCGACGACGCCGGGCAAGGTCATCAAGCGCACGCCGCTCTACGAGTTGATCCAATACACCCCGACGACGGACAAGGTGTATGAGACGCCGCTGCTGATCTTCCCGCCCTGGATCAACCGTTTCTATATCCTCGACCTCAACCCCGAAAAGAGCTTCATCCGCTGGGCGGTCGAGCAGGGGCTGACCGTCTTCGTCGTGTCGTGGAAATCGGCGGATGCGTCGATGAAGGACGTGCGCTGGGACGATTACATCGAACGCGGCCAGATCGACGTGATCGACACGGTGCGCGACCTGCTGGACGTGGATGCCGTTCACACCATCGGTTATTGCGTGGCGGGCACGACGCTGGCGGCGACGCTCGCGGTGCTGGCGGCGCGCGGCGAAGCGGACAAGGTGGCCTCCGCGACCTTTTTTACCGCACAGGTCGATTTCGCCGATGCGGGCGACCTCAACCTGTTCGTCGACGACGACCAGATGGCGCTGATCAAATCGCTGGGCGCGGACGGGTTTCTCGACGGGCGGTATATGGCCGCGACCTTCAACCTGTTGCGCGGGCGCGACCTGATCTGGAATTACGTCACCAACAATTATCTGCTCGGTCAGGATTATGTGCCGTTCGACCTGCTCCACTGGAATTCGGACGTCACCAACCTGCCATCGGGATGGCATCTCGATTATCTGACCGACCTCTACCGCGACAACAAGCTGGTCCAGGCGGGCGCGATGGCGATTTCAGGCACGCCGATCGACCTGACCAAGGTCACGACCCCCACCTATATCCAGGCGGGCAAGGAAGATCACATCGCGCCCGCCGCCAGCGTGTGGAAACTGACGCATCATTTCGGCGGCGAGAACCGCTTCGTGCTGGCGGGGTCGGGTCATATCGCGGGCGTGGTCAACCCGCCATCGGCGCAGAAATACCAATATTGGACCTGCGACGGAAAGGTCGAGACGCTGGCGGAGTTCGTCGCGAGCGCGACCGAAACCAGGGGAAGCTGGTGGCCCGACTGGGCGAAGTGGATCGACGAACGCGCGCCGAAAAAGGTTGCCGCAAAGGGCGCGCGCCAGCCAGGCAAGGGCAAGCTGAAGGGACTTGAGGATGCGCCCGGAACCTATGTGCGGACGCGTTAGCGGCCGCGCGGAATTCGCTGCGGCTTCAACTTTGTTGCAGCGCACAAAAAATACTTGAAATCACCCGTGCGAATTGATATTTGCTGCATTGCAACAAACGCAATGGAGCAGCACGATGGCGAGCAAAGGCCCGACCAAGTCGGCACCCAAAGCAAATGCAGACAAGCAGGTGGCGAAGGCCCCGGCGGCAGCGGCGAGCGCGCCAAAGCCCGCCGTGTCGGCTGCGCCACGGGCGACTGAACAGGCGTCTGTCCCGGCCAAACCGGTGACCAAGGCGGTCGAGGCCGTGGCCAAGACCGCCGATGCCACGGTTCGCAAGGCCAGCGACGAGGCCAAGACGGTCGTCGCCAAGACCGCGGCGCTTGCCGCCAAGGTGGCCGCGCCGGTGAAAGCCGCTGTCGAGACCGCCGCGAAGACGACCAAGAAAACCGCGAACAAGGATAACCCCATCATGACCACCATCGAAGAAACCATGACCAAGAGCCAGGCAATGTTCGGCGACGTCAACGAGCGCGCCAAGGCCCAGATGGAAAAGAACGCCAAGATCGTCGAAGAGATGAACGCGTTCGCCAAGGGCAATGTCGAAGCCCTCGTCGAATCGAGCAAGATCGCCGCCAAGGGCTTCGAGACGATCGGCCAGGAAAGCGCCGATTTCACGCGCAAGTCGTTCGAAAAGGCGACGGCGACGATGAAGGAACTGTCGGCGGTCAAGTCGCCCGCAGACTTCTTCAAGCTCCAGAGCGATTTCGTTCGCGAGCAGTTCGACGCGATGATCGCGGTGACCTCGAAGAACACCGAAGCGATGATGAAGCTGGCCGGCGATGCCGCACAGCCGATGTCGAGCCGCTATGCGGTCGCCGTCGAAAAGGCGAAGACCGCGGCATAAGCCGACGGCTTCGTCGAAGATCGATCCAAGGGAGAGGGCGGTCCGCAAGCGGACCGCCCTTTTTCGTTTGCGAATAACCCACCCCGTTCGTCTCGCCTTCGCCTGAAACAAACGGACGGGGATGCTGGCCTATATCTTCGCATTCGCGGTAAATCGCACATCTCCGGGTTGCGGAGCGCGGCCGACTTGCCATATTTTGATGCCGTGACCGCCCAACATCCCCTTTATCCGCTGATGGCGGACGACCATGCCGACGACGGCGACGACGATCTGTCGACGGGCGTTGCGACGCGCACCCGTACCAGGACGAAGAAGCCGACGCCCTATCGCGTGCTGCTGCTCAACGACGATTACACGCCGATGGAATTCGTCGTGCTCGTCCTTCAACGCTTTTTTCGGATGGATGCCGAACAGGCGACGCAGGTTATGCTCCACGTCCACCAGCGCGGCGTCGGCGTGTGCGGCGTCTTCACCTATGAAGTCGCCGAAACCAAGGTCGCGCAGGTGATCGAATTCGCCCGCCAGAACAGCCACCCGCTGCAATGCACGCTGGAAAAGGCTTAGCTTGACCATCGTTTGTTTCGAGCGAAGTCGAAAAGACGTTAGCTGGGCGCTTGTGAGCGTTTCTCGACTTCGCTCAAAACGAACGGGCAAGAAGGCAGCGGGTTAAGCTGGTCCGTGAGGATCGGAAATCACCGCGCGGCGGGCAGCCAGCTCAGATCCAGCCCCTCGAACCGATCGACATAATTCGACGCCTGCGCCAGCGCCGCATCGTCGAGCAGCTTCACCTTGCCGCCGGTGCGCGCGATCATGCCGTCATCCTCCAACTGGCGGAGCATTCGGTTGACGTGAACCGCGGTCAGGCCTGTCGCGTCGCCGATTTCCTCCTGGGTCAGCCCCAGCGTGAATTCATCGACGATCGATTTGTCGGTGGTGCGCTGGCGATTGCGCAATTCGAGCAGCAGCGCGCCGACTCGTGCCTTGGCCGATGTGCGCCCCAGCGACGCAAGCCGGTCGGTGAGCGCCACGCGTTCGATCTGGCTGACGACATAGATCAGCCCGGCGAGGCGCGGATGCGCGGCGGTCAATGTCGAAAACGCATTTTTCTCAAACGGGCAAACGGTTGCCTCGCTCAAAGCGGTCAGCGTTTCCGGCGCGTCGCGATAGACGAGCGATGCGGTGCCGATCATGTCGCCAGGAAACAGGAAGCGCAGGATCTGACGACTGCCATCGTCGAGCAGCACCGAACTCATCATCACGCCTTTGCGCAGGATGAACAGCTCGTCTGCCGATTCGTTCTCGCGCTGCAACGTCGCACCCCGCCGTAGAACGCGTTGCCGCTCCTCCAGATGATGAAGCGCCGCATGCTCGCTGTCGGTCAGATCGACGAGCGAGCCCAGTATCTCTGCAAAACAACTCGACGATCCCACGCGACTTCCCCCACCCGATTTCATTCGCAACAGCAGCGTAACGAGTTCGATGCATTAAAGTCGATCAAGTTCAGCGCGATACCCTACACGCTTTGCCGCCCTTGCGCACGTCCGCGCAAACGATAGAAGCTGCGCAATGGACAGAATCCTCATTCGCGGTGGAAACCGCCTTTCGGGTCGTATCGCCATTTCGGGCGCCAAGAACTCCGCGCTCACCCTGATGCCGTGCGCGCTGCTCACCGACGAGCCGCTGACGCTGCGCAATCTGCCCCGGCTGGCGGACGTCGACGGGTTCGGGCATCTGCTCAACCAGCTCGGCGTCTCGACGATGGTCGAAGGCGCGCGGCCGGAGGATTTCGGCCGGGTGATGACGATGCGCGCGCAGCGGCTGACGTCCAGCATCGCGCCCTATGACATCGTGCGAAAGATGCGCGCGTCGATCCTGGTGCTGGGTCCGCTGCTCGGTCGCGCGGGCGAGGCAACGGTGTCGCTTCCCGGCGGCTGTGCGATCGGGAACCGCCCGATCGACCTTCACCTTAAGGCGCTCGAAGGACTGGGTGCCGAAATCGAACTGGCGGCGGGTTACGTCAAGGCGACGGCGCCGGGCGGACGCCTGCCCGGCGGGCGAGTGTCCTTCCCGATCGTGTCGGTCGGCGCGACCGAAAACGCGCTGATGGCGGCGGTCACGGCGAAGGGCGGCAGCGTGATCGAAAACGCCGCGCGCGAACCCGAAATCGTCGATCTGTGCAATCTGCTGGTGGCGATGGGCGCGTCGATTTCGGGCATCGGCAGCGAGACGATCGAGATCGAGGGGCGCGAGCGTCTCCACGGTGCAACCTATCGGGTGATGTCCGACCGGATCGAGGCGGGGAGCTATGCCTGCGCGGCGGCGATTACCGGCGGCGCGCTCGAACTGGTCGGCGCCAACGCCGCAGAGATGCGCGCGACGATCGACGCGCTGCGCGACGCGGGCGTGACGGTCGAGGAGCGCACGGATTCGCTGTTCGTCGAAGGTTCGGGCGGGATGCGCGGCATCAACCTGTCGACTTCGCCCTATCCGGGTTTCGCCACCGACATGCAGGCGCA
This sequence comes from Sphingomonas aestuarii, assembly GCF_054457155.1. Classification (NCBI taxonomy): domain Bacteria; kingdom Pseudomonadati; phylum Pseudomonadota; class Alphaproteobacteria; order Sphingomonadales; family Sphingomonadaceae; genus Sphingomonas; species Sphingomonas aestuarii. The sequence continues at coordinate 182,723 of NZ_JBTKVV010000002.1, forward strand.
ATTTATGGCGATGCTGTGCATGGCGAACGGCGCCAGCGTGCTGACCGAGACGATTTTCGAGAACCGTTACATGCACGTCCCCGAACTCGCGCGCATGGGTGCCGACATCACCGTCAGCGGACGCTCGGCGGTGGTGCGCGGGGTCAGCGGACTGGTCGGTGCACCGGTGATGGCGACCGACCTGCGTGCGTCGATGAGCCTGATCCTGGCGGGTCTGGTGGCAAAGGGCGAAACCCAGGTGGGTCGAGTCTACCACCTCGATCGCGGTTACGAGCGGCTGGAGGAGAAGCTGCAAGCCGTGGGCGCGGATATCGAGCGGGTTGGGGACGGGTGAACACCGCAACCTGCCAAGGCGAGCGGGGCGCTTTACTCTTTGCCCAATGCCACCCCGGCTTCCTTGCCTAAGGCCTCCAGCGCAGCCTGATCCATATAGAGGCCCGCCTTTTCGAATTCTGAATTGACCGCAGGCTGGTTGATCAGGCTCTGCATCGCGACCTCGCCTAGCACGCCGAAACTGGTCGCTATCGCCGAGCCGCCTTCGTTGCGGATCGCGGTGACCGCTTTCGTCCGGCAATCTCGGGTCAACAGCCGGTCGAACAGCCGCGCCATCGACCGGTGCAGCGTTTCCCGGTCGGCATCGGTCACGCGGCTGACTTCGCGGACTTCGGGGCTGTTTGCGACCGACGCGAAAACCCACCTTACGACCATCGCCTTGTCGGCGTCGCTGCTCTGCTCGACCAGACAGCGACTTAGGTCTTCGGTATACATTTTGCGCGTCTGATCGATCGCGAGCGGGGTCGGCATCGCCAGCATCATGGCGGGTAGCATGGCAAGGGTCATGCGCGCTTCTCCGCAATATACCGATCCACCTGCCCCTCCAGCACATCGAGCGGCAGCGCGCCGTTCGACAGCACGACTTCGTGGAAATCGCGGATGTCGAAGCGCGACCCCAATTGCTGTTCGGCGCGCGCGCGCAGTTCGGCGATCTTCAACTGACCGATCATGTAGCTGGTCGCCTGGCCCGGCCAGTTGATGTAGCGATCGACCTCGCGCTCGATGTCGAGCTGCGACAGCGATGAATTGTCACGGAAATACTGGATCGCCTGCTCGCGGGTCCAGCGCTTCGAATGGATGCCGGTGTCGGTGACCAGCCGGATCGCGCGCCAGATCTGGAGCGAGAGCATCCCGAATTCGGAATAGGGATCGCTATACGCGCCCATCTCCTTGGCCAGCCGCTCGGTGTAGAGGCCCCAGCCTTCGGTATAGGCGCTGTTGCCGCCACGCGCGCGGAACTTCGGAATACCGGTCAGTTCCTGCGCGCGCGCAATCTGGAAATGATGGCCGGGGGCGGCTTCGTGGACCGCGATCCCCTCCAATTGGACCTTCTGCACCTGATTCATGTCGGCGAGGTTGGTGTAATAGATGCCGGGACGCGATCCGTCGGGGGCGGGGCGGTTGTAGAAGGCGACCGGCGCGGTGCCCTGACGCCATTCCTCGACCGCGCGGACTTCAAGCTCGGCCTTGGGCAGGACATGGAAGAAGCGCGGAGCCGCTGCCATCATGTCGGCGACCACCGCGCGAACATCGGTCAGATAGGCTTCGCGACCGGCTTCGGTATTGGGATATTTGAATTTCGGATTGGTGCGGATTTCGTCGAAGAACTGCGCCAGCGTCCCCTGGAAACCGACGCGAGTCTTGATTGCCTCCATTTCCTGACGGATCGACGCCACCTGTTGCAGCCCGACCTGATGAATCTGGTCGGCGGTCATGTCGGTGGTGGTGAAATTCTGAAGCTGGTTGGCGTAATAGGCGTCGCCGCCGGGCAAGTTCCAGACGCCCTGATTGCCCTTCGACTTGGGTTCGATTTCATCTAGCACCGCGAACAGCGTGTCGAACCCGCGCTTGAATTCAGCCGTCAGCGCGGCGCTGGCGTCGGCGATCAGCTTGTCCTTGGTCGCCTGCGGCGCGTCGAGCGCGGTGACCTTCTTGCGGAAATCGGCGAGCAGGGTCGAATCATCGCCGCTCGTGAACGGCGCGCCGGTGATGACCTTCTTCGCGTCCGAGCGAGCGGGTGCGAACACCATTTTCGGCGGCACGATGCCGAGGCTCGCCTGTTCGCGCATGTTGGCGGCAACCTCGCGCATGACGCGCTCGGTCTCGCGGATGCGGGCAATATAGGCTTCCGCATCCGAGACCGTATCGACCCGGTGATTGTTGATGAGGAAAACGGGGATCGATCCCGCCGGGCTGCCATTGGTCGATACCGGCCAGCCGAACTTGCGGAATTCCCAGCCGCGCCGCGCCCGTTCGACCGTTTGTTCGTAGAGCATATAGCTCAGCCGACCGCTTTCGCTGAGGCGTTCGGGGGAAAATTGCGCCTTCATCTCGGCCAGCGTGCGCTCGGCCAGATCGAGCCGCTGCTTTTGCGCGGCTTCGGTATAATCGTCGAGCCGGTCGTAATTGGTCTTCTGGCCCTGAAAGGTCTGCGCCTCCGGGCTGAGCGCGATCTGCGCGTCATAGGCAGCATCGAGAAACGCGGTCAGCCGCGCGTCTTCTGCTGTCGCATTGGCGGTCGCAGGCGCGGCGGGCGGGGTCGGCGCAGTCTCGGCCATCGGCACGGTTGCGCAGCCTGCGAGCAGGATGAAGGGAAGCAGATGGCGTGCGCGCATGGGGTGGTCCTCTCGATAAGGGTTCGCCTGCCCGCGAAGGGGGCGGCGGGATTGATTGGGGGTGACGCTAGAGCGTGGCCGGTTGGGCCGCAAGAGTGGTCGCCATTTCCACTCCGTCGCCCCGGACGTGTTGCGGGGATAGCGATTCCAGCGGTGCGCAAGCGGCTTGGTGGACCCCGGAACACGTCCGGGGTGACGGGGAGACTTTAGGGCTTTGCCAACGACGGCGCCTGACCGGCCATCGACTTGGCCACTGCCTCCGAGCGCTCCATCACGCGCAGAATGTTGCCGCCGGTCAGCTTGGCAAGCTGCTCGTCGGTCCAGCCACGCCGGGCCAGCTCTGCCAGCAACACGGGCATCGAATCGACGCCCTCCATGCCCTGCGGCGAGGTGCCGCTGATCCCGTCATAATCGCCGCCCAGCCCGACATGATCGTGGCCCGCGACGCGCGCGATGTGCGCGACGTGATCGGCGACCTGTTTCACCGTCACCGGCGGTTCGGGATTCGCGCGGTCCCATGCGGACAGGTCGGCATTCGCACCGCCCTGCCGCGTGCGCTCGGCGTCGCGCGCATTGCTCCACGCGCGCCAGTCGGCGGACAGGAAGGCAGGATAGACCGCAACCATCACCACGCCGCCATTGGCTGCGATTGCCCTCAACAGATCGTCGGGAATGTTGCGCGGGTGATCGGTGACGGCGCGCGCGTTGGAATGCGATGCGATCACCGGCGCCTTGCTCGCCGCGATCGCCGCGCGCATCGCCGCGTCGGACACATGGCTGACATCGACCAGCATGTTCAGCCGGTTCATTTCCGCAATGACGGCGCGACCGAAATCGGTCATACCGCCTGCATTGCCCGCATCCCCGCTCGAATCGACCCAGCCGATGCTCGCCGAGTGGGTGAGGGTCATGTACCCGACACCCATTGCCGCATATTCGCGCAGCACGCCCAGGCTGCCGTCGATCTGGTGTCCGCCCTCGACCCCCAGCATCGATGCGATCCGCCCGGCCTTCATCGCCGCGCGAACCTCGGCGGCGGTGCGCGCGAATTGCAGCCGGTCGGGATGGGCGGCGACCATGCGGCGGACGATGTCGATCTGTTCCAGCGTCGCGGTGACGGCGTCCGCGCCCTTCATCGATGCGGGCACATAGACCGACCAGAATTGCCCGCCGACACCGCCGCTGCGCATCCGCGCCAGATCGGTCTGGAGCGGCTTTTCGAGCCGCGACGTATCCGCCGTCAGGTCAATCGCGGTGGGGTCCGATCCATAATGCTGGCGCAGCGCCCAGGGCAGGTCGTTATGCCCGTCGATCACCGGCGCGCGTTTCAGCACATTCTCGATCCGGGCTTTCATCGCGGGATCGGGCGCAGGGGCAGCCTGCACGGGGGCAAGAATTAGAGCGAGCGATGTAAGCAGCATGGACGACCCCCGAAGCGATGGTTGGCAAAGGTTCAGGCTCGCGGGTCGCGCTGTCAACCGCCGTCAGTCGTCCTCATCCTCGAACCCGACCAGATCGAGCGCGCGTGCCTTGATCTGGTGAAGCTGGCACCAGTGGACCAGCGCATCCTCCCGCCCGTGCGTGACCCACACTTCCGTGGGTGCGACCTCTTTCAGCGTCGTCGTCAATTCGTCCCAATCGGCATGGTCCGACAGGATGATCGGCAGCTCCACATTCCGTTGCCGCGCGCGCTGGCGCACCCGCATCCATCCGCTCGCCATCGCGGTGATCGGATCGGGCAGCCGCCGGGACCAGCGATCGTTGAGCGCGGAGGGCGGCGCCATGACGATCCGTCCCGCCAGTTCGCCCTTCGCCACCCCGGTCGCCGGGCGCAATTCGCCCAGATCGACGCCGTGCTCGACATAGAGGTCGCACAAGCGCTGGAGCGCGCCGTGAATGTAGATCGGATCGTCGAACCCCATGTCGCGCAGCTCGCGGATGACCCGCTGCGCCTTGCCCAGTGCATAGGCACCGACGACGACGCAGCGTTCCGGCTCGGCGCGCAATGCGGCGAGCAATTTGTCCATTTCGTCCTGCGTTTCGGGATGGCGGAACACGGGCAGGCCGAACGTCGCCTCGGTCACGAAGATATCGCACGGCACCACTTCGAACCGCGCGCAGGTGGGATCGGGGCGGCGCTTGTAATCGCCTGATACGACGACGCGTTCGCCCGCATGGTCGAGCACGATCTGCGCCGAACCCAGGACATGGCCGGCGGGCACGAACCCGACATCGATTTCGCCCAGCCGCAACGTCTCTCCATAAGCGACCGGGTGGCCGTTCTGGTCGCCGTACCGCACGCCCATGATCGCCAGCGTCTCCGGCGTCGCCCATACCTCGCCATGCCCGCCACGCGCATGATCGGCATGGCCGTGGGTGATGAGTGCGCGCGGCACCGGGACCGACGGGTCGACCCAGGCATCGGCGGCGGGGAGGTAGATCCCCTGCGGATGCGGATCGACCCAGTGCCCCAGCCGGTCGGGCGATCGTGGCTTGGCCGGGCGGGGACGGGCAGCGGGCATCGCGTTGATATGGGGACGGTTTCGTGAACGCGCCAGCGGATCGAAGCGGCGCGGGCTTCGTTGGTGGGATACAGGAAAGGAGCCCAATCATGGCCGACACCAATTTATGGGGCGTTCTGACGATCCTCGGTCCCATCTTGCTTGCCATCGCGATCATCTGGGCGATCCGCCACAATCGCACCAGCCGTGCGGATGACGCTCGTACCGAAGCCGCGACCAGGCGGATGTATGACGAACAGGCGAAGGACGATGGCATGCATCCCGAACGCAACAGCGACCGCCCCGCGCAATAACGCTCGGGATACACGCCGGACTGTGCGATACTTCGCCCCGCTGGCGAAGGACCGATGTGCCCGTCGGCATGAGTCGTATCCCCGCGACCGTCGGTCCGCGTCGCCCGCGTCGGGAGAAGATCGATGGGCAGCACAATCTGGGTGGCGCTGACGATCGTTGCGGGAATCGCCTTCATCGTCGCGATCGGCTGGGCGATGAGCCACAATCGCGGCACCCCGGAAGAAGAGGCCGCGACCGAAGAAGCGACGCACCGCATGTACGACGAACAGGCGCGAGACGACGGGATGATGCGGTAGGACATCGCCAGTGCGAGTGTAGCGTAGCGCCGGACGAGATGCTGGATTGCTTCGCTACGCTCGCAATGACGGGTGAGACGAGACGTTTAACCGAAATCGGTGCGTATGGCGTTCGCTTTTGACATAGCCGAGCCTGTGCCCGCCGACTCGCTCCCCCAAATCCTGACGAACTGGTTCGCGGATCGTAACTGGACCGTGCGGCGGCACCAGCGCGAAATGCTGGCGGCGGCACGCGCAGGACGCGACGCGCTGCTCGTCGCGCCCACCGGATCGGGCAAGACGCTCGCCGGGTTCCTGCCCAGCCTGGCCGAACTGGTCGAAGCGCCGACCGAGGGGCTGCACACGCTCTATGTGTCGCCGCTCAAAGCACTGGCGGTCGATGTGCAGCGCAACCTGATCGGCCCGATCGAGGAGATGGGCCTCGACCTTCGGGTCGAGACGCGCAGCGGCGACACGCCGTCCGATCGCAAGGCCCGGCAGCGGGCCAAACCACCGCAGATCCTGCTGACCACGCCCGAATCGTTGAGCCTGCTGCTCAGCTATCCCGACAGCTTCACGATGTTCGCAGGCCTGCGCACCCTCGTCATCGACGAGGTTCATGCCTTTGCCAGCGGCAAGCGCGGCGATCTGCTCAGCCTGTCGATGGCGCGATTGCAGAAAATCGCGCCCGCGATGCGCCGCGTCGGACTGTCGGCGACGGTGGCCGAGCCCGACCTCTACCGCGCCTGGCTGTCACGCGACGGCGATCCGACGGGCGTGGCGAAGGTGATGGGCGATCCCGGCGCCGAACCCGACATCGCCATCCTGCTCCCCGAGGGGCGCGTGCCCTGGTCGGGCCATTCCGGTCGCTACGCCGCGCCGCAGGTGATGGCGGAGATCGAGACGCATGAGACGACAATCATCTTCTGCAACACGCGCGGGCTCGCCGAGCTGATCTTTCAGGACCTGTGGAAGGTCAACGAGTTGAAGCTGCCAATCGGCATTCATCACGGCAGCCTCGACAAGGAAGCGCGCCGCAAGGTCGAGGCGGCGATGGCGGACGGTCGGCTGCGCGCGCTGGTCGCGACCGCCAGCCTCGACCTCGGCCTCGACTGGGGCAATGTCGATTGCGTGATCCAGATGGGCGCGCCCAAGGGATCGTCGCGGCTGATCCAGCGCATCGGCAGGGCCAATCACCGGCTCGACGAGCCGTCCGAAGCGGTGGTCGTCCCCGGCAATCGCTTCGAATATCTGGAGGCGCGTGCCGCGCTCGACGCGGTGCAGGCGGGCGAACTCGACGCCGATCACTTCCGCCCCGGCGCCTTGGACGTGCTGGCCCAGCATCTCGTCGCCTGCGCCTGCGCTGCGCCGTTCGACGAGCGGGAGATGCTGGCGGAAATCCGCAACGCCAGACCCTACGCAACCGTCACGCCCAAGATGTTCGCCCAGGTGCTCGGCTTCGTTTCCGATGGCGGATACTCCTTGCGTGCCTATGACCGGTTCAAGCGGCTGACCAAGGGCGTCGATGGCGTCTGGCGGATCAGCCACCCCAGATTCGTCGCGCAGCACCGGCTGAATGCCGGGATCATCGTCGATGCACCCGCGCTCGACGTGCGGTTCAGGAACGGGCGGCGGCTGGGCCAGATCGAGGAATATTTCGCCGCTTCGCTCTCCCCCGGCGATACGTTCTTCTTCTCCGGGATCAGCCTGGAGGTCGAACGGATCGAGACGAGCGATGTGATCGTGCGCGCGAGCAGCCGCCCGGCGCGCATCCCCACCTATGTCGGGGCGCGGCTGGCGCTCACCACCAACCTCGCCAACCGGGTGCGGGGATTTCTTCACGACCGCGAGCAGTGGCAGCGCTTTCCGAGCGATGTGCGCGAATGGCTGGAGGTGCAGGACCGCCGCTCGGTCTTGCCCAAGCCGGGGCAGTTGCTGGTGGAGACGTTCCCGCGTGACGGGAGGCACCATATGGTCGCGTACAGCTTCGAAGGCTGGAACGCGCATCAGTCGCTGGGGATGCTCGTCACCCGGCGGATGGAGGCGCAGGGGCTGAAACCGATCGGCTTCGTCGCCAACGATTATGCGCTGGCCTGCTACGGGCTGGAGCCGATCACCGATCCGGCGTCGCTGTTTTCGCCCGATATCCTCGAAAACGAATTCGTCGACTGGGTGCAGCAATCGGCACTGCTCAAACGCGCGTTCCGCGAAGTCGCGGTCATCGGCGGGCTGGTCGAACGCCAGATTCCCGGCAAGCGCAAGACCGGGCGCCAGGTCACCTTTTCCACCGACCTGATCTACGACGTGCTGCGCAAATACGAACCCGATCACCTGTTGCTGCGTGCCGCGTGGGAGGATGCGCGTGCGCGAATGACCGATGTCGGGCGACTGGCGGACCTGCTCGACCGCGCGGGGGACACGATGCTGCACGTCGATCTCGACCGCATCAGCCCGCTTGCCGTCCCCGTGCTGGTATTGATCGGCCGCGAAAGCGTGGCGCAGGGATCGACCGACGAGGCGCTGCTGATCGAGGCCGAAGCGCTGGCGGCGGACGCGATGCGCGAGGATTAGAGCGCGCCTGCCGAACGCAATTGCTGCGCAGCATGGATTGGGATATCGTGGTAGCATGTTGCGGTGGGTCGCCCTGCTGGCCTGCACGAGCCTGATCGGCGCCCAACCTCTTGATCCGGCGCAGGCACAGCATGTTGTCGATCCGCAAGCGGTCACGGCTTTGGCCGCCGCGCCCGAAATCGACCCCGATTTGCTGGAAACGCTCGAACTGTCGCCGCACGACCAGCGGATGGCGGTGCCGGTGATGATCGGCGACAATGACGGTTACCGCTTCGTGATCGATACCGGCGCCGAACGCACGGTCATTTCGCGGGAACTGGCCGATCGGCTGGCGCTGGGGGCGGGGCCGCGCATCAATCTGGTATCGCTCAGCGGGCGTAGCCAGGTTGCAACGGTCGCCATCCCGGCGCTGCGATTCGGGCGGAAGCGCGATCCGAAGCAGGTGATGGCGCCCGCCTTGTCGTATCGCCATCTGGGTGCTTCAGGGCTGTTGGGGGTCGATCTGCTCGAGGGGCACAAGGTTTCGATCGATGTCGATCGCCGCACGATGCAGGTTCGTCCGTCGCGCCGATCCGCACGCGCGTCGATGGAGCGAAGCAGTCCGAACGAGATCGTCGTGCGCGCAGCGTCGCGGCTGGGCCAGTTGATCGTTACCGACGCCGATTATCGCGGCAAGCGCATCCGCGTGGTGATCGACACCGGTTCGGGCATGAGCATCGGCAACATGGCGATGCGGCGACTGATCGGGGCACGCGGCACGCCATTGGGCAGCATCCCGATCACAAGCGTCACCGGGCAACAGGTGATGGCCGAATATCATCAGGTCGATCGGTTCCGGCTGGGCGGCATGCAGATGACCAACGCGCCGATGGCGTTCGGCGATCTGGAGCCGTTTCGCACGCTGGGCCTGGACGATGCGCCCGCGATGCTGCTGGGGATGGACGCGTTCCGCATGTTCCGCCGCGTCGACATCGATTTCGCCAACCGCGACATCCGTTTCGAATTGCGCAGCGAAGGGGTCGGTCTGCGGATGATGTGAAGCCGACGATTGCATTCGGTCGGCGCGCACGGCATGGCGGTGTTATGGTTCCCCTTTCGTTCGGTAGTGTCGCGTTTCGGGCGCTGGCAAATGGCGCGCTTTACTGGCCGGAGCGCCGCGCGTTGCTGGTCGCCGACCTGCACCTCGAAAAAGGAAGCTGGTTTGCGGCGCGCGGACAGATGCTGCCCCCCTATGATTCGATCGCGACGCTCGCTGCCGTGGACGAGGCGATCGATCGGACCGATGCGCGCGAGCTTTGGTGCCTGGGCGACAGTTTCCACGACGCCGCCGGGTGCGAGCGCCTTCCCGCCGACGCGCAAGCCGCGCTGCGGGCGTTGACCGCGCGGGTGGACTGGCACTGGATCGTCGGCAATCACGACCCGTTCTTTATCGATTGCTTCGGCGGCGAAGTCGTCGATGAGGCAGCGGTCGATGGGTTGGTGCTTCGCCACGAAGCGCTGGCCGGAGAGGTACGGCCCGAATTATCGGGACATTTCCATCCCAAATTGCGCGTCAACATGCGCGGGCGCAACGTCGCGCGGCGATGTTTCGTGGCGACGTCGACCAAGCTGATTCTGCCCGCATTCGGCGCGCTGACCGGGGGGCTCGATGCCGATCATCCGGAGATCGTGCGTGCGGTCGGCAAGCGCGCCGAGGCGCTGGTCCCGCTCAGCGACCGGCTGCTGCGTTTTCCGATCGCGGCCTAGCGATTGGCGCACGCCACCGGGCCGGGACCGCGGACGGTGCATTTGGGCGATCCCGACACGCTGATGCTGCCCAGCCCCATCGCCGATATGTCGGCGGTGTAACGCGCGTTGAACGCGCCGCTGCCCATGCCCTGCGACATCACGGTCAGGTCGCGTGCGACCAGCGTGCCCGCATCGATCGAGCCGGTGCCGGAGTTGAGGAAGCGCGCGCGACCCGCCGTGCCGCCCACCGTCAACGCGCCCGTCCCGTTCATCGTTGCGTTCAACTGATCGGTTTCGATCCGCGCGACCGACAGCGCGCCTGCGCCTGCCACCGACAGATCGACCGCCTGGGCGCGAAGATGGTCGATCCGCAACTGGCCACCGCCCGCGACCGTGGCGGCGCGCAGCATCGGCGTGGTCACCCTGACGCTGACCTGCCCCTTTGCATCGCCGGGATAGCCGCCCCAGCCATTCGCGCTAGCGCTGACGACCAGGGTGCGTCCCTCGACCCGGATGTTGACGCCGTCGATCGCGCGCGTGTCGCCCGACAGCACGCCGCCCGCCCCCTTGCCCGTCGTCAGCGTCACGTCGAACGGACCCTCGACGCGCACCCGGTCGAAACTGGTGAGCATCACCGTGCGGTCACGCGATTGCGCGGACGTCGGGAGCGAAAGCGCGATGAGGGCGAGCGTCAGCGGGATCATGCCGCGACGCTCGCATTCATTCTCCCATCAGGCAAGGCTTCAGCCTGTGCTGCCGCAGCGAACGTCGCCCGACCCCAGCTTGTTGACTCTGCATCTGGCCTGCGGGCCGAGGTCGACATCGCCCGACCCCATGATCGCGATCGACGCATCGCCATTGACCAGCGCGCGAACGTCGCCCGATCCCGCAATGTTGATATCGGCATGGCTGGCGGTCAGTCCCGGCGCGTCGAAATTGCCCGATCCGGCGATCGACAGTTCGAACCGGTCGATCTGGCCGCTGGCGGCGATCGTGCCCGATCCGGCGAGCGAAAAGTCGCCGCGCCCGCCCTGCAAGATGCCGATGGTCATGTCGCCCGATCCGGCAAGGTTGCCGTCGAAATCGCCGGTTGCGCGGTTGATCGTCAGGTCGCCCGATCCCGCCAGCAGGCCGCTGCGGATCGTCGGCATCGACACCAGGATGCGAACATCGCCATCGCCGCCGCCCCAGTTCCAGCCGGCGCGGTCCTTGCGCCCGACGATCAGCCGGTCGCCGTCGAGGCGGATTTCGATTCTGTCCAGGATCTCGGCATCGCCCTCGGCCCGGACGGAGAAATCGCCGCCGGTCGAAACCTCGACATCGTCCGATCCGCGCAGTTCGACCCTGGTGAAATCGCGCACGGCATAGCTTCGGGCATCGCCGCTGCCCTGCGCTTCGACCACGGTTCCCGATTTCTCGCCGATCGTGGCGTCTCCGTTGCACGCCATCAGCGGCAGGGCGGTGAGGGCGATCAACAGGCTGCGCATGGGACATCTCCTTTGTGTGTTATTGATATAACACACGTGGGAAGCGGTCAAACGAAAAGAGGCGAGCCCTTGTCAGGCCCGCCTCCTTCGGTTCGGTATGGGAAAAGTGTCGCGCGGTTACGCGGGCACCTTGTCCTTGTTGTGGATCGCGGCTGCCGCGCGCAGGATTTCGAGCAGCTTTTCGAGCGCGGTCGGCTCGTCCACCTGTTCCATCGCGGCGAGTTCGCGCGCGAGGCGGCTGGCGGCCGCTTCGAAGATTTGCCGCTCGGAATAGCTCTGCTCGGGCTGGTCGTCGGCGCGGAACAGGTCGCGGACCACTTCGGCGATCGACACCAGGTCGCCCGAATTGATCTTCGCTTCATATTCCTGGGCGCGACGCGACCACATGGTCCGCTTGACCTTGGGCTTGCCCTTGAGCGTGTCGAGCGCCTCGCGGAGCGTCTTGTCGCTCGACAGCTTGCGCATGCCGACGCTTTCGGCCTTGTTTGTGGGCACGCGGAGCGTCATGCGCTCCTTTTCGAAACGCAGCACATAGAGTTCGAGCTGCATGCCGGCGATTTCGGACTTTTGCAGTTCGATTACGCGACCGACGCCGTGTTTGGGATAGACGACATAATCGCCGACGTCGAAGGACAGGGCTGTGGAAGCCATGCGGGATACCTACCTTTCATGGGTAAACGCCAATCCGGGAGAAAAGGGGCGGCCAAAATGGCGAGCGACCCCGCGGCCGAACCGGCGGTGGTGAATTCGTACGTCTCCGAATAGCGCCGGGGCGACCTGTCCAAGCGCTTGCTGAGCATTGTTTAGCAGATTCGTAACAAAATTACCAGCCCGGCGTCATATATGACGCGGGCGCGACAGGCTGTGGATAACGGGGATAAGTCCCGCCAGTAAGCTGGACCGTTGCGGGTCCGAACCGGTCAGTCGCCGGCGCCGGGTTCGGGCGAGAAATATTTCTCGAACTTGCCCTCTTCGCCCTTGTGTTCGTCGGCGTCGGCAGGCGTCTGGCCGCTGTTCGACGTGACGTTGGGCCATTGCGCCGAGAAGGTGTTGTTCAGCTCGAGCCATTTTTCGAGGCCGTTTTCGGTGTCGGGCAGGATTGCCTCTGCCGGGCATTCGGGCTCGCACACGCCGCAATCGATGCACTCGCTGGGATTGATGACCAGCATGTTTTCGCCTTCGTAGAAGCAATCGACCGGGCAGACTTCGACGCAGTCCATATATTTGCAGCGGATGCAGGCGTCGGTGACGACATAGGTCATGGTCGGTCGGGCTCCTTGGGCGTCGAACGATCCTGCTATTGCGCGCGCCCGTCCGCGTCAACGGGGTTGGGGGCGGGGCTTTCTATCGCGGTGTAAAGCGTCGCGGCTTCGCTCGCAGGGCCACGGCGCTGGGGAAGCGCCTCGACACGCACGATCCGCACCGCGCCATTCCAGGGCCAGGCCAGCACCGATCCGACGCGCACGGTCGCATGGGCGCGGTCAATGCGGCGTCCGTCGATGCGCAGCGTGCCCTTGTTCGCGATGGTTTGCGCCATGCTGCGCGTCTTGGCGAGCCGCGCAAACCAGAGGAAGCGGTCGATCCGCATCGTGTCGCCAGCCCCCCTAGGCGCGGCGTCACTTGCCATGCGCGGCCTTCAGTTCGGCAAGCGCGGCAAAGGCGTTGCCGGGGCGAGGCGGCGGTGCAGCGCGCTTTGGCGCGACCGGGCGTCCGTTCCACGCCCAGCGCCGTGCGCCGTCATGCGGCTTTGCCGTGCGAAAGCCGAGCAGCACCATCAGCCGCGCCTGGCTGTCCTCGCTCAGCCCGATCGAGGTGGCGAGCGCAGGGTCGGGCGCGAAGGGCGTGCGGCCCTTGCGCGCGTCGTGCGCCGCGCGCGCGATCCGTTCGATCAGGTCGATGCGGACGAGTTGCGTGCCGATCGCACGAAAGCCTGCGGGGGCTGCATGATGCCCGCGTGCCAGGATCGTCGCCCCCGGTGGCGGCAGGACCGGCAGCGCGCTTCCCCGCGCGGCAAGCAGCACCGATCGCCATTCGAGCGGACCGGGTTTGAGCAAGGCGGGCGCGAACAGGTCGAGCGAGCCGATGGTAACGCCCGCCTGCCGCAGCCGTCTGCGCGACGCGGGGTCGAGCGCGGCGACTGCGTCGGCAAGCGGCTCGCGCGGGGTCATTCCGCCTGCATCGGCCAGCGCTGCGGCAACCGCGCGCAGCGGCGGCGGCGCATCCGGGTCGAGCGAAATCGCCTCCAGCTTTGCCAGCCACGGCGCGCGCTTTCGATTGGCGCTCGCGAGCCAGGCCTCGATCCGCGCGACAACCTTGTCGCGCGATACCGGCGTCAGCGCGGCAACGCTTGCATCGGGTACGATGCGCGGACGGGCGAGCGAACCGCCGGGTTTCAGAATCGCGATGACCGATCCCTGCCAGACCATCACCGGCACGCCGTCCTTCGCGATCACGCCGAACGCGTCGTCCTTCGCATCCGCGACCAGCCCGGCGCGGTGGGCGAATTCCTTGTGCAGCCGCTTTTCCGCCGCGGCGAGCAGCATCTTCTTGTCCGCCAGCCGTGCGTCGGGGGCGACGACGAAGCGGAACCCCTCGATCCGGCCGATCGCATGGCCTTCGACCTCGACCGCGCCGTCCGCCACAATCTCGACCGGCAACAAGTCGGGATCGGCGCCGATCTGGCGCAGCAACATCGTCGTGCGCCGGTCGACGAAGCGCTGGGTCAGCCGGTCGTGGAGCGCGTCGGACAGCCGCGCCTCGACATCGCGGGTGCGGCCTGCCCAATGTTGGGGATCGGCCAGCCAGTCGGCGCGGTGCGCGATATAGGCCCAGATGCGGACCCCCGCGATGCGGCCCGCGATCGTCTCGACATCGCCCTGCACCTGATCGAGCCGCGCGAGTTCGGCGGCGAACCAGTCCTGTGGGATGACGCCCGCGCCTTCGCTCAGATGCCCGAAGATGCGCGCGATCAACCGGCTGTGCATCTCGCTGCCCGACTTGCGGAAATCGGGCAGGCCGCACGCCGCCCATAGCCGCCGGACCATCGCCGGATGGCGGCAGCGGTCGCGGACCCAGGGTTCGCCCTCCAGTCGTTTGAGCACGGCGAGATCGGTCGCCTCGGGCGCGGCGCGCAGTTCGACGCCGTGCGGGCGCTTTTCGAGGCTGGCGATCAGCGCATCGACGGAGGCGAAATCGGGCGATCCTTCGCGCCAATAGAGGAAATCGAGGCGCGGAATATGATGCCCCTCGATGGCCATGATCTCTTCGGGCGTAAATGCGTTGGGGCCATCCTCGGTCAGCGCGCCGAAGGTGCCGTCGCGCTGGTGCCGACCCGCGCGCCCCGCGATCTGCGCCATTTCGGCGACGGTCAGGCGCCGCTGGCGGCGTCCGTCGAACTTGTTGAGGCCCGCGAAAGCGACGTGCGCCACATCCATGTTCAGCCCCATCCCGATCGCGTCGGTGGCGACCAGATAATCGACCTCGCCCGCCTGAAACATCGCGACCTGGGCGTTGCGAGTGCGCGGGGACAGTGCGCCCATCACCACCGCCGCGCCGCCGCGCATCCGGCGGATCGCCTCTGCCACGGCATAGACTTCTTCGGCGCTGAACGCGACGATCACCGATCGCTTGGGCAGCCGCGACAGCTTCTTCGCACCGGCATAGCTGAGCGTGGAGAAGCGCGGGCGGCTTTCGACCTGGGCATCGGGAAGCAGCGCGCGGATCATCGGCTTGAGCGCGCTCGACCCCAATATCATCGTCTCGTCGCGCCCGCGCGCGTGGAGCAGACGGTCGGTGAACACATGGCCGCGTTCGGGATCCGCGCCCAACTGCGCTTCGTCGATGGCGACAAAGGACAGGTCTTTGTCGGTCGGCATGCTCTCCGCCGTGCAGAGGAACCAGCGAGCACCCGGCGGGACGATGCGCTCTTCCCCGGTCAGAAGCGCGACTTCCTTCGGTCCCTTCATCGCAACGACGCGGTCATAGACTTCGCGGGCGAGCAGCCGCAGCGGAAAGCCGATCATCCCGCTCGAATGCGCGGTCATGCGCTCGACGGCCAGGTGCGTCTTGCCGGTGTTGGTGGGGCCAAGCACGGCGGTGACCGGATGGCGGTGGGGGCCGTTCATTTGTCCCCAACATCGCGAGTGGCGCCGGGCGGCGCAAGAGGGAGGGCTGTCGAAACCCGTGGTTCCGAAGATGCTCACAACTCGCCCCTCCCTCGCCACCATTCGCCGCATCCATCGCCGCCATCTGCCGGAGTTAATTTGACTTTAGCATTTGTGCTTCACAGGGTTTGGATCGGCCGGGGGTGGAGTTTTTCGGCGGTTTTCGGGGGCGAGCGCCGTGTTCTTGCGCAGCGATATCGGGTTGGAACTGGCAGGGGGCACCAGCGCGCGCTCCTTCGGTCGTGCGCCCGCACCGCCGCCCAGGCCGCTGACGCTGATCGAGCGCATCCAGGACCGGTTTCCCGATTTCGACCTGACCCCCGATCTGGGCTCGCGCATCGGCAGCCGCGAATGGTTTCGCGGGCTTGCGACCTGCGCGGGGCTGATTACCGTAACCCTGCTGCTGTCGCCCGGTTTCGAACGTCCGATCCACGGTGCGGTCACCCCACCGCTCAGCGGCACCGAATGGGAAGATGCGCGCAGCCAGTCGATTTCGGCGCTTGCCTATGGCGCGACGACGGGGATGCGCGGCGAAGCATCGGCGCTGGTGCGCCCGCTGGCCGACACGCCGGAGCGCCCGATCCTCGAACTCACTGCCGTGGTCGGCGCAGGCAGCCGCTTTGCCAGCGCGCTCGAACGCGCTGGTGTCGGCTCGGGCGATGCCGCGCGGGTTGCCGATCTGGTCGCAGGCGCGATCGATCCGACCGATATCCAGGCGGGCACGCGCGTCGATGTGACGCTGGGTCGCCGCTTGTCGAAGCTGGAAGCGCGTCCACTCGAAAAGCTCGAATTTAGGGCGCGGTTCGATCTGGCGGTGGCGGTGAACCGGGTCGACGGCGCATTGGCGCTCACTGAAATCCCGATCGCCGTCGATCACACGCCGCTGCGCATTCGCGGGCGGGTCGGCTCCAGCCTCTACCGCACCGCGCGTGCGGCTGGCGCGCCGGCGAAAGCGGTCGAGGCCTTCATCAAATCGATCGCCACCAAGGTTCCGATGTCGCGGATCGGCGCGAACGACCAGTTCGACCTGATCGTCGAGCGCCAGCGCGCCGCGACCGGCGAGGAACAGCTGGGCAAATTGCTCTATGCCGGGCTCGACCAGGGTCCCCGCGAGGTGCAGCTCGTCCGTTGGGAACGCCAGGGCCGCACCATGTGGTACGATCCCAAGGGCATCGGCGAGCGCACCGAGGGCATGTTGATGCCGACGCAGGGGCGTCTGTCGTCCAGCTACGGTTATCGCACGCATCCGGTGCTCGGCTTCCGCCGTCTGCACAAGGGGATGGACATCGCCGCCCCCACCGGCACCCCGATCCGCGCCGCCACCGATGGGGTGGTGCAGTTCGCGGGGCGCAATGGCGGTTACGGCAATTATGTCCGCATCAGCCATTCGGGGGGGTACCAGACCGCCTATGGCCATATGCACCGGATTTCGGTCCGCTCGGGCACCCGCGTCACGCGCGGCCAGGTAATCGGCACGGTCGGTTCGACCGGCATGTCGACCGGCCCGCACCTCCATTACGAACTGTGGAAGAACGGTCAGGCGGTCAATCCGCGCTCGGTCAGCCTGTCGAACACCGATCGCCTGACGGGCGCGGAGTTGAACCGTTTCCGCGGGGTGGTGTCGAACCTGCTCGGCACGCCGGTTGCGGGTGCTACTGCGGTGGCGAAATCGGACGACGGCGCCGCGGAATAAGCTCCGCATTTCGAGTTTCCAGCAACGTCCAAAGCGTCATCCCAGCGAAAGCTGGGATCGCAGGTGGTATTGAAATCCGGCATGAGACCCCAGCTACTGCTGGGATGACGGGGATGTTGGAGAGGCGTTCGCGGTTCGCTTACCGTCCCTGCAAGCGCCACCGCCGGATGGTGCGCTGAAGCATTTCCTCCTCGCCGCCGGTATCGCGCCACAATTCGCTGAACATCGGATCGCCCGATGCCGGGCGGCGCGAGGCTTCCAGATCGTCGAAGACCACGCGCATCGGCGTCGCGACGCCTTCGCCGCAGACGATGCATTCGCGGTTGCGCAGCGCCGGGATCGAATCGAGGAAACCGCGCGCCCCCTCTGGCATCGCTGCGCGCACATAGGCCTGGTCGCGATCGTTGTTCAGGCGCATCGAAATGATCGTGCCGCATTGCGACAGCACGCCTTCGGCCAGGTCGGACGGGCGCTGGGTGATGAGGCCCAGCGATACACCGTATTTGCGGCCTTCCTTGGCGATGCGGCTGAGGATGCGGCCGACCGAGCTGTTGTCGGCATTGCGTTCGTTGGGGACGTAGCGATGCGCTTCCTCGCAAACCAGCAGGATCGGGCGCTGCGCTTCGCCACGCGCCCAGATCGCATAGTCGAACACCATCCGGCTGAGCACCGCGACGACGACCGACGTGATTTCGTTGGGCACGCCCGACACGTCGATGATCGAGATCGGCTTGCCCTGCGACGGCAGGCGGAACACCCGGCTCAGGAAATCGGCCATCGTGTCGGCGACCAGCATGCCTGAAAACATGAAGGCATAGCGCGGATCGGCCTTGATCTCGTCGATCTTGGTCTTGATCCGCAGATAGGGCGCGGTCTCGCCCGCGCGGTCGAGCTTGCCCATTTCGAGCTGGATCAGGTTCGACAGATCGCTGAGCAGATAGGGGATCGGCGAATCGACCGTCAGCTTGCCCATTTCGCCCGCCAGCCTGTTCTTGGAGCGCGCGGCAAGCAGGCATTTGGCGAGGATGTCGGCATCGATCTGGCGCTCGTCGCCATGCGTGGTCAGGAACACTTCGCAATGTTCCTCGAAGTTCATGAGCCAATAGGGCATCGCCAGGTTGGACGAATCGTAGATCGCGCCATTGCCGCGAAACGCCGCCGAATATTCGCCGTGCGGATCGATCATCACGATATGGCCCTGCGGCGCGAGGTCGCAGATGCGGTGAAGGATCAGCGCCGCCGCCGTCGATTTACCCGTGCCGGTCGATCCCAGAAGCGCGAAATGCTTGCCCAGCAGCGCATCGACATACAGCGCGGCGCGGATGTCGCGGGTGGGATGCACCATGCCGATTTCGACATGCGCGCGGTTGTCGGCGGCATAGATCTGTTTCAGATCGGCGCTCGACACCGGATAGACCGGCGTGCCGGGCACAGGATAGCGCGTGACGCCGCGCCGGAAATGGTAGAGTTTGCCGGTCAGCTTTTCCTCGTCGCCTTCGCCCAGAAAGTCGATCTGGGCGGCGATATGATAGGGCGAGTTGTCGGCGATGCGCAGCGACCGCACGCTGGCGATCAGCCAGACATTGCCGACGCGCATCTTGACCTGGCTGCCCACGGTTCCGGTATTGGCAAGCGCGGGATCGGCGTGGTTGGACAATTCGGTCAGGGTTTCGGCATCGAGCAGCACGCGGCTGGTCGATCCGGTGATTTCGAACACGCTGCCGATCGGCTGCGGCACGAATCCCTTGGGGCTGACGCCGGTCTCAGCCGCGGCTGCGTCGGTAAAGGGGCGATTGCCCAACATTTCGTTCATACGCAGGCCCCACTCACCCTTCGGACGGTCGACCATGCGCGCGCAGACGTAAAGATCGGGTAAGGACGGCGCTAACGACTTAGAAACGCCGCCAAATCGCGCCCGCTCCCCAACCGAAGGCAAGCGACAGCAACACCGCGACCAGGCCGTAAGCCAGCGAGGCGTTTTCCGCCGCCGCCGCGACGAACCGCTCGAACCCCGATTTGCGGATGTCGATATCGCGCACCGCCGCCGACAGCACGCGACCGTCCTGGATCAGGAAGGTTTCGGCAGTGAATTTGCCGACCGGTACACGCGCCGGGATGATCAGGCGCGCCCGGTAAAGCACGTCGTCGGTAATCTCGACCGCGTCGGGATCCTCGTAATAGAGACCGGCGCGCCGTCTGAGGTCGACGAGCCCGGCGGCGAAGCGCGCTTCGTCGGCGGACGGCGCGCCCGATGCCGGCGACAATTGCAGGCTGTCGAGCCCGAGTTCGAAGATCGCGCGTCCGCGTTCGTCGATGATCTCTTCGATCGGGCGCGACGATGCGATGGCGTAGAAGCTGGGGGCGGAGCGATAGCGGTTGCTGTCGGCGTTGACCCATATGCCGGCCAGTCGCTGCTTTTCGCGCAGCAGGATCGATTCGGTCGGGCCTTTGACGACCACGACGATGTCGGCAGGACGACCGCCCTGGGGCACGCGGCCCTGCGGATACAATATTGCGCCGAACAGCAGCAATTCGGCACCGGTGAAGGAATAGGCGATCTCGATCTCGCGCTGCGACACGTCGGGGACGAGCACCGGGCTCGCCGCACCGATCAGCAGCGGCGCCAGCGTCAGGGCGGCGAGGGCGCGCAGCCGCCTCACATCAATTGCACCGAATAGATTTCGTCGGGTCGCCAGCCCAGGCCCATTGCCATGCGGATCGCCACCGCCAGCACCATGATGGCAAGCGCCAAACGCAGATATTCGGGCTTCGCTTTCTGCGCCAGCCGCGCGCCGATCTGTGCGCCCGCGACCGAACCGAGGAGAAGCAGGACGGCAAGGACGATGTCGACCGCCTTGGTGGTCAGCGAATGGACCATCGTCGCCGCGGCGCTGACGAAAAGGATCTGGAACAGCGACGTGCCGACCACGACCTGCGTGCCCATGCCGAGGATGAACAGCATCGCCGGCACCAGGAAAAATCCGCCGCCGACCCCCAGCAGCATCGTCAGAATGCCGGTCAGGATGCCGAGGATGAACGGCGCGAACGGCGAAATATACAGCCCCGACCCATAGAAGCGCCAGCGCAGCGGCAGCGCTGCGATGATGCGGTGATGGCGGCGGCCGCTGCTCTTGCGCACCGTGCCGCTGCGGCTGGCCGAGACGCTGGCGATCGCCTCGCGCAGCATCAGCCCGCCGATCGACCCCAGCAGCACGACATAGAGCAGGGCGATGACGACATCGATCTGGCCGGACGCCTGAAGCGCGCGAAAGATGATCGCGCCGAACAGCGATCCGACGACGCCGCCTGCGACCAGTACGCCGCCCATCTTCATGTCGACGCCGCCACGCCGCAAATGGGCATAGACGCCCGACACGCTGGCCCCCGTCACCTGGCTGGCGGCGGAAGCGGCGGCGACGGTGGGTGGAATGCCGTAGAAAATCAGCAGCGGCGTGGTCAGAAATCCGCCGCCGACCCCGAACATGCCCGACAGCAACCCCACCGCGCCGCCCAGCGCGATGATGACCAGCGCGTTGACCGACAGATTGGCGATGGGAAGGTAGAGGTCCATGATCGGCTACCGCCCTACCGCGTCGCGACGAAACGAAAAAGGGCGGGCGCGCGCTTTGCGGTCAGAAATCCGCCGCCAGCGTCAGTGCGATCCCCGATCCGGGGCGGACTTCGCCCGCGACGCGTTCTCGCCAGTCGATCGACGCGCGGAAATGGCGATCGCCGACGGGCATCCGCACGCCGATCGATGGGCCGATGTCGACACGCTGCGCATCGCGCTGCGCCGCCGCCCATGCCCCCAGCCCGACGTCGAAATCGGCGCCACCGGTATCGACGAGCTTTTGCGAGACGCGAACGAAGCCGTCGCCATAAGGCTCGGCACGCGCCCGCCAGATCACGCCGGCCTGACCATAAGCCTCGACATTGACGGCCAGATCGGAGCGGTTGGCGATGGCAGGTTGCGGGCCGATTCCGGCGACCGCACCCAGCGCCGGTCCGCCTTCGGTCCCGTCGATCCCGAAGCGATGCTCGGCAATGAGCCGCACCGGCGCATCGCCGGGCCGCATGTCGAATCCCAGCGCAACTTCGCCTCCTCGGCCAGCGAGCGGGGCCGTCGCGCGGCCATAGGCGCCGATCCGTTCGGTCAGCGCGTGGCGCACGACGATGCCGGCCTGGCTTCCGCCCAGCTGACGCATGCCGGGCGCAAAACCGCCGCGCGTCATCAACCAGGCGCTGGCCTGCAAGCGGTCGCTACGCTCGCGAAGCGAAAGCGGCGGGACGGGCGCGATCTGCGTCGCCGCCATATCGCCCAGCCGCCCCAGTTCGACATCGTCGGCCACGAAGCGGCCGGAAAAATGCGCCAGCCCTGCATAGGCGAAGCGCAGCCGATCCGTGCTGTGTACGCTGGGCTGGACCACGGGCAGCACGGGTGCCGGCCGCCAGTGATCGGCGACCGGCTTCGGAACCGGGGCGCCGGCATCGGCTGCCTTGGCTGTACCGATCAGATGCGCATCGACGATCGCGGCGGGCAGTTCGAGCAAGGTCGTGCGTTCGATCACCGGCCACAGCACGAACGCCCGCCAACCGATCCAGCCCGCCACCACCAGCCCCAGAAAGCGTAAAGGGCGGCCTTGCAGCATCACCGACCGATCTCGCCCGCAGTCGGGAAATGGTGCGCCGTCTTGTCCCAGCGCAGCGCATTGCCGCGCAGCAATTGCCAATATTGCCCCAGTGCCCGCCGCGCGGCGAGCATCGCGATGATGTTGCCGACCACCAGTCGCGGCACCGCCAGCCCGGCCGCACGCCAGCCATAGCCGGATGCCACCCAACCGATGCGCGACGCGATCCGCCACACCAGCAGAAACGCGGTGACGATCAGCAGCCAGGACAGCATGTCGCCCTTTGCGCCGGTGAAATCGCCGGTCAGCACGAACACTATGCCCCCCGCCGCCAGCCCCAGATAGGCGCAGGCGAGCGTCATGACCGACAGGATCGCGCGCCGATCGCGCATCCGCATCCACCATTCGACCAGCGAGGCGCGCCCGCCCCAGCCGGTGCGATCCCATCCGGCCAGCGCAATGCCGGTCATCCAGCGCGATTTCTGTCGGACCGCGGCGTCGATGGTGGCGGGGAAATAGGCGCGCACCGCCACCGGATTGCCGTTGGCATCGACCGCGCGGGCAAAGCCGCCGCGACCGCCTTCGCGCGCGATCGCCAGCCCCAGTTCATAATCCTCGGTCAGGCTGGACGCATCGAACGGAATGCCATCCCTTCGGTCCGCAATGGCGCCGATCAGGTCGCGACGGATCGCGCAGCCGACGCCTGCCAGCGGAAGCGCCGCGCCGATCGCGTCGCGCACCGGCATCTGGCGCCCGTGCGATTCGATGAATTCATCGCAATAATGGCCGCTGATCAGGGGCGAGCCGGGAACCGGCATCGGCAGCACCGGCAATTGCGCGGCCTGACGATGATCGAGCATCGCGCCCAGCACCCTCAATTCCAGCGGATGAACCACATCCTCCGCGTCGTGCAGCACGATCCCGCCGAAACGACGCCCCGTCGCCGCCTCGTCGCGGAGCAGCGCGCGCCACAGCGTGTTCAGGCAATCGGCCTTGGTCGTCGGTCCCGGATGCGGCAGCACGACCAGCCGGACGCGCGCATCGCGTTCCGCAACCTCCGCAACCGCGGCGATCGTCGCCGGATCATTGGGGTAAGTGCCGACGAAGACGCGCAGCGCATCTTCGCGCAGCGTTGCCGTCAAATGGTCGAGCATCGCGCCGATCACCGGCGATTCGTCCCAGGCGGCGATGAAGATCGCAAGTGGCGGCCCCTTGGGGCAAAGCTGTGTCGCGTCCGCCGGACGCAGGCGACCGCGCAATTTTTCGCGCAGCCACAGCAGATCGACAAGCAGATCGTCGGCCCCGCCGACCAGAAAGCCGATGGCCGCGAACAGCAGCGCTTCGCGCGCGGTGAACGCAACCGCGTCCACGATCCAGTCGGCAGCCCCCAAAACATGCCCCCCGATTCGGTGGCGGCATGATGCACGCCTGTCCCGCATCGGATCAAGCGATTGCGTAAGTTGCATGACTGGCCCGCGCTGTACCAAAACAAAACGCCCGGGAGCCAATCGGCATCCCGAGCGTTTCGCGTGCGGTCCTTTCCCTTTCGGGGACTGATGCCGTTCGGCATCCGGCCGCGCCGAGGCTTATCGCGGCGCGGCCATTGGACCGGGTCTTACCAGTAGAAGCCGCGGATCACGTCCACCACGACCCCGCGCCGGTAATCGATCAGCACCACATCGTTATAGTGGCGGACCCAGCGCTGGTTGCGGCTGACCGGCGGGAGGCGATAGCGCCACGGATCGTTGATCCAGTAACGCTGGGCGTAATAGGTCGGCGCGATGCGCGCACCGGGGCGAAACTGGTTGTAGCGGAACGGCGCGCGCCAGTTGCCGCGGGCGTAGAGCGCGCGATTGCTGTTGCGATAGTCGCGCCAGTCGTTGCGGCCCCAGCGGCGGTCGCGCTCGCGCACGCTCTGGTTCAGGTCGCGGCGGGCGTCGCGCACGTCGCGGCGCTGCTCCCGCACGTCGCGGCGATCGCCATAGCGCTGCGCCTGGCGCAGTTCGCGACGCTCCTCGCGCAGATCACGGCGATTTTCGCGGATTTCGCGGTTCGACTGGGCATTGGCGGTCGCCGGAACGATCGCGGCGGGCATGGCCACCGCAGCGATCAGCGACGCGATCAAGGTCTTACGCATACAAACCTCCTTCAATTCGGTCTCACCCTGTCCGGGTTTCGACCATGAAGGAGTATTTGGCCGATTCGTCCTGAACGGCGCGGGAATGCGCCGGTCAGGAAAACGAAAGGTGGCGTGGACGCTTATTGCTGCTGGGGCGGGGGCGCGCCAGCACCGACGGTGCCGATATTGCCGAACAGATCCTGGAAGAATCCGCGCTCGCTGCCGAGAGTCGGCGTCTTTTTCGACGTCGGGGTGATATTGGCGACGTTTTCCAGTCCCTCACGGGTGATGGCGGTTACCGTGCCGGCCTGGTCGAACTGGATGCGCAGCACCGTCTGTTGCGTCGGATCGGGCTTCTGGAACGCGAAATTGCGGTTTTCACGACCGAAATAATACCAGTCGCCCTGATCGAACTGCGCGGCAAAGGTCGGGCTG
Organism: Sphingomonas aestuarii; assembly: GCF_054457155.1. NCBI lineage: Bacteria > Pseudomonadati > Pseudomonadota > Alphaproteobacteria > Sphingomonadales > Sphingomonadaceae > Sphingomonas > Sphingomonas aestuarii. The sequence goes on from NZ_JBTKVV010000002.1 coordinate 207,307, forward strand.
CCCAGCGTCCGCATCACCGAATCGCGATTGTCGACGCCGGGCGAGATCGAATTGACCAGATCGGCATCGGTCACATAACCGGTGAAGCTGCGCGATTTGGTGCACGCGCCCGTCGCCAGCATTGCCGTGCAGGCCAGCGCGAACGCCACGCGCCTGGCCGAAAAACCCGAAATCAACGCCATCACATTCTCCTCAGGCGAGCGCGCACGATCCTTCTCGCGCATTGCATCGCGTGTCGAAGCCCTCAATATGCGGGCACGAACCGGCAAACAAGCCGCTTGGCCACCAACCGCGTTTCCGGCGCGGTCGCGGGTGCCCGCGGGACGATATGGGAATCACGATGGGATTGCTCGACAGGCTGCTCGGCCGACAACGGGTGCAGCGCGGCGATGCGCTCTATGCGGCGGTCGTGGCGAAGGCGCGGGAGGAACACTGGTATCTGGCGGGCGGGGTCGCCGATACGGTCGACGGGCGGTTCGACATGGTCGCCGCCGTGCTGTCGATGGTGCTGCTGCGGCTGGAGGCCGTGCCGGGGAACGAGGAACTGAACGCCGCGCTCGCCGAGCGATTCGTCGACGACATGGACGGCCAGCTGCGCCAGATGGGGATCGGCGACATCGTCGTCGGCAAGCATATCGGGCGGATGATGGCGATGCTCGGCGGACGGCTGGGCGCGTATCGCGAGGGGCTGGCAGCGGGTGATCTGACGCCGGGATTGCGCCGCAACCTCTACCGCGATCAATCGCCGGAAGACGCGCAGGTCGTCTATGTCGATGAAGCACTACGCGCCTTTCACGCGCGGCTGATGGCGGGCGACGTTGCGGCGTTCGAGCGGGGGCCGTTGCCATGAACGTGGCGCCCGAATTCAGCCGTCTGGTCCGGCTGGACCGCATCGGCGCAGGTGCCAGCGCGCACGACCTGACCGCCGACGAGGCCGAGCGCGTCGCGCTCGCCGCGCGGTTCGGGCTTATCGCGATCGACCGGCTGGACGCAACGGTGAGCCTGAGCCGCGAAGGCGACGACGTGATCGCGACCGGTCGCCTGTCGGCTGCCGTGGTCCAGCGCTGCATCGCCAGCGACGAACCCGTGCCTGCGGCGATCGACACCGACCTCGCGATCCGTTTCGTCCCCGAACGCGACGATCCGGCGGAGGAGGTCGAACTCGATACCCAGGCGCTCGACACCGTCGATTATCGCGGCGGCGCGATCGACCTTGGCGAAGCGGCGGCCGAAACGCTGGCGCTGGCGCTCGATCCCTTCCCGCGCAGCCCGCAAGCCGAAGCGGCGCTGAAAGCGGCGGGTGTGCTGAGCGAGGACGAGGCGAAGCTGGCGAGCAGTCCCTTCGCGGCCTTGAAGGGGTTGGGGACGGGGTGAGGGGCCGCCAGGCACAATCCCCCACCCGTCATGCCAGCGAAAGCTGGCATATCAGGCGGCATGGGGTAGGCTGGAGATATGACAGGCGGCGGGGTCTACATCGCAGCGAATAAACCCGAGGGCATGATCTACACCGGCGTTACAGCCTATCTGGCCGAACGGATGACCCAACACCGCGAAAATCATGGGTCGGCCTATTGCCGCAAGTTGGGATCAAGATTCTGGTCTATGCCGAATGGCATGACGATATCCATGATGCCATCGTGCGGGAGAAGCGAATAAAGACATGGATTCGCGAATGGCGTGTCGCGCTGATCGAGAGCGGCAACGCCGACTGGTGCGACCTTTACGATACGCTCGCGTGAGGCCTGATATCCCAGCTTTCGCTGGGATGACGGAGAAAAAAATAAGACGGGCGCTTGCTATCAACCCCGCATCCCAATCCCCTTTGCCAGCATCTCCGCAATCACATCCGCGACATCCTCGGGTGCTTCGTCCTTCGACCACACACCGTAGCGCAGGCCCAGAAACACGTTCATGCCCATGATCGCCCACGCGTGAATTTCGGATAGCCCGGGCTGGACCTCGCCGCGATCGCCGGCCGCTGCCAGCCGCTTGGCGATGCGGTCGGCGGTGGTCGCATAATGGGCGTGAAAGCTGTCGGGATCGACGAATTCGGCTTCGTCGATGATCCGGTAGATTTCCTTGTGCTCGCGGACAAAGCGCAGGAATTCGAGCAGGCCGGCGCGTTCCGCCGCGATCTGGTCCGGTGCCTGCCGAATCGCGGGCGCGACGTGATCGCGAACCTGGTCGGACATGTCGCGGACGAGCGCGCGGAACACCGCGTCCTTCGAATCGAAATAGGTGTAGAAACTGCCCAGCGCGACGCCCGCGCGGCGGGTGATCCCGCTGATCGACCCGTCGTGAAACCCCTTTTCCCCGAACTCCAGCGCGGCGGCGTCCAGGATCGCACGCAACGTCCGGCGACCGCGCGCGGTGCGCGGTTCCTTGCCCGCACTCGCTGCCGACCCGGTGTCGTCAAGCGTTGTGGCGGCGGCTGCGACATCCGGTTTTGTTGCCGCGCGGACACGGTGTTCGGCCACTCGCGCTTCCTTCCCTAATTCCCAAGTTGAAACCCGGTTCAGGTTTCAGTATAGCGTCCGTCAAGCTCGCACAACCCGGAGCAACCGGGTCGCATTATCTTAAGGGAGGGGTTCCGATGGCACGTCCAATCATTTCCGCGCGCACGATGTTCAATCTCGGTGTTGCCCTCGGCGCGCTGACCGCCGCCCCTGCGCTGGCGCAGGACGTGGGCACCGATGGCGCGCCGATCGTTGAGGAACAGGATGGCGGCGACATCGTCGTTACCGCGCGCCGCCGCGAGGAAAGCCTGATCGACGTGCCGATTTCGATGTCGGTGGTGACGGGCGATACGCTGCGCGATACCGGCGCGGTCGATATCACTGTGCTGCAGGACAAGACCCCCAATTTGACGCTGCAGATCGCGCGCGGATCGAATTCCACGCTGATCGCTTTCTCGCGCGGCGTCGGCCAGCAGGATCCGCTCTGGGGCTTCGAACCCGGCGTCGGCCTCTATGTCGATGACGTCTACGTCGCGCGTCCCCAGGGTGCCGTGCTCGACATCTTCGACGTCGAGCGGGTCGAGGTGCTGCGCGGGCCGCAGGGCACGCTCTATGGCCGCAACACCATCGGTGGTGCGATCAAATATGTCACCAAGCGGCTTGGCAACGAGTTCGAGGGTTCGGCGCGCGCGGCCTATGGCTCCTACGATCAGATCGACCTGATCGGCCAGGTGACGGTGCCAGTGTTCGACGGCTTCTCCATAGGCGGCGCGGTCGCGCGCTACTGGCGCGACGGCTATGGCACCAACCTGACCACCGGTGCCGAGCATTATGACAAGGACGTGGTCGCAGCCCGACTGTCGGCGGAATACAACCCGACCGACACGATCTTCTTTCGTCTGGCGGGCGACCGCGTGCTTGACAAGTCGAACCCGCGCCACGGCACCCGGCTGCTGCCCAACGGGGCCGACCCGATCTATGCACCGACCGCCAGCGTCTATGATACGCGCGCCGGGATCGGCGACGACAACCGGGTGGTGACGCAGGGGCTATCGTTCACCGGTGAAATCGGCCTGTCGCCCGCGCTGACGTTCAAGACGATCACCGCCTATCGCCAGGGCGAATCGGACACGGTGATCGATTTCGACAATACGCGCCTGCCGACGCTCGACATCCCGGCGCGTTACGAGGATCGCCAGTTCACCCAGGAATTGCAGCTGCTCTACGAAGGCGACCGGGTGCAGGGCGTCGTCGGGCTCTATTATCTGAACGGTCGTGCCGCGGGCGCGTTCGACACCGTGGTTGGCCTGCTCAACACCACCACGCTGACTTCGGGCGAGGTAAAGACCGAAAGCTATGCCGCGTTCGGTGATGTCAGCTTCGACGTGACCGACCAGTTCAGCATTTCGGTCGGCGGCCGCTATACCAAGGACACCAAGGAAGGGACGGTCTTCCGCCAGAACTTCACCGGCATCCGCAGCCCGCGCTTCGGCAATGCCGCCGCGATCCCCGGCCTGATCCGCACCGATTACACCAACGAGCGCGATTTCGAGCAGTTCACGCCGCGCGTGTCGCTGAGCTACGAAGTGCGTCCCGAGCTGAACTTCTATGCCTCCTACGGCAAGGGCTTCAAATCGGGCGGGTTCGACATGCGCGGCGACGCGCTGTTCACCCCGACCACGGTCGACGGCTATGCGCCAGAAAAGATCGACAGCTACGAAATCGGGATGAAGGGCGCGTTCCTCGACCGCACCCTGTTCCTGAACCTCGCGGGCTATCATTCGAAATACAAGGATCAACAGGTCACCATCCAGGTGCCCAACGTCCTGGGTGGCATCGCCAGCTTCGTCGACAATGCCGGCCGCGCCGATATCTGGGGCGCCGAGGCCGAAGCGCGGATCGTGCCGAGCCGCAATTTCTCGGCGACGATGACGCTGGGCTATACCAACGCCGACTACAAGGAATTCCTGACCTTCATCGGCGGCGGCACCACGCCGGTCGACGTGGCGGACCAGCGGGTGTTCCAGAATACGCCGGAGTTCACCGCCAGCGCGTCGGCGACCTGGAGCGCCGACCTGATGGGCGGTCGTTTGTCGGTGACGCCTGCGGTGTCGCTGCGCAGCGACGTGTCGATGTTCGAGATTCCGACGCCCGCACTCGACCAGGACGGCTATTTCCTGGTCGATGCGTCGGCCAACTGGGTCGCGCCCGACGAACGGCTGACGGTCGGCGTCAACCTGCGCAACCTGACCGACGAACGCTACCGCGTGGGCGGCTATAATTTCCCCGGCGCGCTCTTCGGCAACTCGATCATCGGCTATTACGGCCCGCCGCGCACGGCGACGTTCAACATCGGCTATCGCTTCTGATCGAAATCACGGCATAACAAGGGGGCGGGGCCGGGTGCGCTTGGTAACGGCGTGCCCGGCCCGCTGCGTCTTGAGAAGATAGGGGAGGGGTTCGCAATGCAATTCGGAGGCACGATCGCGCCCGAAGACACGACGCCGCGCTACCGCGCTGCGGTGCTGGCGATGCTGCTGCTCGTCTATACCTTCAACTTTCTCGACCGTCAGATTCTCGGCATCCTCGCGGTGCCGATCAAGGCCGACCTGGGCCTGACCGACAGCCAATTGGGCCTGCTCGGCGGCCTGGCCTTTGCTGTCCTCTATTCGACGCTGGCGATCCCGCTGGCGCTGCTTGCCGATCGTACCAACCGCACCTGGGTCATCACCATCTCGCTGGTGGTATGGAGCGGGTTCACGGCGCTGTGCGGGATCGCCACCAATTTCGTGCAGCTGCTGATCTACCGAATCGGCGTCGGCGTGGGTGAAGCGGGCGGCGTTGCGCCGAGCTATGCGACGATCGCCGATTATTTCCCCCCGCATCAGCGCGCCCGCGCGCTCGCCATCTATTCGCTGGGAATCCCCATCGGCCTTGCCTCCGGCGTGTTGTTCGGGGCGTGGATCGCCGCCACGGTCGACTGGCGCGCGGCGTTCATCGTCATCGGGCTTGCGGGTGTGGTGATCGCGCCGTTCTTCCGCATGATCGTCAAGGAACCGCGCCGCGTGAAGCCCGCCGCCGACGCGCCAAAGGTGCCGATGGGCGCGGTGTTCGGCATTCTTGCGAAGAAGCGCAGCTTCTGGCTGCTGGCGTTCGCCGCGTCGATGAGTTCGCTGTGCGGCTACGGCCTTGCCTTCTGGACCTCGTCGCTGCTGGTGCGCAGCTTCGGCTTTACCCTGATCGAAACCAGCTGGTTCTTCGGATCGCTGCTGCTGATCGGCGGCGTCGCGGGCGTGTTCGCGGGCGGCTGGCTCGCCGACCGGATGGGCGGGGACAAGGCCAATTACGCACGGCTGCCGGCCTATGCCTGGCTGGCGAGCGCGCCTTTGTTCGCATTGGGGTTTCTGAGCGAAAATCCGGTTTGGGCCTGGGCGCTGCTGCTGATCCCCAACGGTCTCAACATCCTGTGGCTGGGTCCGCTGACCACCGCCGTTCAGCATCTGGTCCCGCCGAGCATGCGCGCGACCGCGTCCGCCAGCTTCCTCCTCATCAATAATCTGATCGGACTGGGGCTGGGGTCGTGGAGCATCGGCATCCTGTCCGACCAGCTGACGCCGGCTTATGGCGACGAGGCGCTGCGTTACGCGATGGTTGCCGCGACCGCCTTCTATTTCATCGCGACCGCGCTGGCGTTGCTGGGCGCGAAGTCGCTGCGCAAGGATTGGATCGAGGAACCGGTCGCGGGCTGACTTTCTTCGTCATTCCCGCGAAGGCGGGAATCCATAATCTATGTTGGCGGTTATGGATTCCCGCCTTCGCGGGAATGACGGTCTTGGTAATGATTTGATGCAATCATCACACTCTCGCGCTTGACGTGTATATTGCGGGTTACCGTTCCCTAGTCGCCGCGAACTTCACCTTGGGATAGCGATCGGCGACATAGCCGACTTCCCACGCCGATTTCGCCAGGAACACCGGATTGCCGTCGCGGTCGGTGGCCATCGCGCTGCGGTTGATGTCCATGAACGCCTTCAACTCCGCCGGGTCTTCTGCCGAAATCCAGCGCGCGGTTTCGAACGGGGCCATCTCCAGCCCCGCCGCGACCTTGTATTCGGCCTCAAGCCGGGAAATCAGCACCTCCAGCTGCAACTGGCCCACGACGCCGACGATCCAGTTCGACCCGATCTCGGGATAGAAGACCTGGGTCACGCCTTCCTCGGCCATGTCGTCCAGCGCCTTGCGGAGCTGCTTGGTCTTGGTCGGATCTTTCAGCGCGACGCGGCGCAAAATTTCGGGCGCGAAATTGGGCAGGCCGGTGAAGCGCACATCGGCGCGTTCGGACAGCGTGTCGCCGACCCGCAGCGTCCCGTGATTGGGGATGCCGATGATGTCGCCCGGAAACGCCTCGTCCGCCAGTTCGCGTTCGCGGGCGAAGAACAGGATCGGCGAATGCACCGCGATCGGCTTGCCGTGGCCGGTGGGGGTCAGCTTCATGCCGCGTTTGAACGTCCCCGATACCAGCCGCATGAACGCGATGCGGTCGCGGTGGTTGGGGTCCATATTGGCCTGCACCTTGAAGATGAAGCCGGTGACTTCATCGTTCGATGGCTCGACCGGCGCAGGCTCGGCAGGCTGCGGACGCGGAGAGGGGGCGTGTTCGGCGAGCGCCGCGATCAACGTATCGACGCCGAATTCCTTGAGCGCGGAACCGAAATAAACGGGCGTCAGGTCGCCGTTGCGATAGGCCTCCGCATCGAAATCGGCATAGCCCGCCATCGCCAGTTCGGCATCCTCGCGCAGCTTGGCGAGACCCTGTTCGGAGAGCAGTTCGTCGAGCTTGGGATCGTCGAGGCCCGACACCTTGACCACCTTGCCCTGAAACTCGCGGCTCGGCCCCTCGGGCAGCAGCAGGCGGTTGCCGACCAAGTCGTAGATGCCCTCAAACTGGCCGCCCATGCCGACCGGAAAGGTCATCGGCGTGACATCAAGCGCCAGCAGGTCGGCGATTTCGTCCAGCGTCTCGAACACCTCGCGGCCTTCGCGATCGACCTTGTTGACGAAGGTGATGATCGGGACGGATCGCAGGCGGCACACTTCGAACAGTTTTCGCGTCTGACTTTCGATGCCCTTGGCGACGTCGATCACCATGACCGCGCTGTCGACCGCGGTCAGCGTGCGATAGGTGTCTTCGGAGAAATCCTCGTGTCCCGGCGTATCGAGCAGGTTGAAGGTAATCCCCTCGCGCTCGAACGTCATCACCGACGAGGTGACCGAAATCCCGCGCTGCTGCTCGATCTTCATCCAGTCCGACCGCGCGCGCCGCGCTGCCCCGCGCGCCTTTACCTCACCGGCAAGATGGATCGCACCGCCGAACAGCAGCAGCTTTTCGGTGAGCGTGGTCTTGCCCGCATCGGGATGCGAGATGATCGCGAAGGTGCGGCGGTCTTGGGGGGTGGTCATCGAATGCCTCTAGTCGTCATCCCCGCGAAGGCGGGGATCCATAGCCCATGCCGTGTCGAAGGAGTCGGAAAGTCAGAGAATATGGATTGGCTTACGCCGAACTTCGTTTCCCGCCTACGCGGGAATGAGGGTGAGGGGCAAGGCTCGGCCTTCAACCTTCGCGCGCGACCTGAAACCCGGCAAAGGATTGCGAAACGGGCATCAGTTCGAGCGTGTTGATGTTGAGGTGTGGCGGCAAGGTTGCGACCCATAGCAGGGTTTCGGCAATATCCTCCGCCGTCATCGGATTGGCGCCGCCATAGAGCTTGTCGGACGCCGCCTGGTTGCCGCCCGTGCGGACCAGGGTGAATTCGGTTTCCACCATGCCCGGCTCGATCGAGGTGACGCGAACGCCGGTGCCATGCAGGTCGCTGCGCAGGCCAAGCGAGAATTGATGCACGAACGCCTTGGTCCCGCCATACACATTGCCGCCGGTATAGGGATAGGTCGCGGCGACCGACGACAGGTTGATGATCGCGCCCTTTCGCTCGATCAGGCCGGGCAGCAGTTTGTGGGTGAGCGAGACGAGCGCGGTGACGTTGGTGTCGATCATCACGCGCCAGTCGTCGAGGTGCGCGGCTTGCGCGGGCGCGGTGCCGCGCGCGAGCCCGGCATTGTTGATGAGGCAGTCGATCCGCGCAAAGTCGCCGGGCAGCGTGTCGAGCGCGGCGTCGCGCGCGGCCTCGTCGGTGACGTCGAAAACGGCGGGATGGAAGGTGTCGCCCAGTTCGGTCTTGAGCGCATCCAGCCGCTCCGCGCGCCGCCCGGTGCCGACGACGTTCCAGCCCGCGCCGACGAATTCACGCGCGGCGGCTTCGCCGATTCCGGCGGTGGCTCCGGTAATGAGAACGGTCGGCATCTGTGTCTCCCTACTCAGTTTCTCCCCACATGTGGGGAGGTGGCAGCGCGAAGCGCTGACGGAGGGGGCGTGCAACGTCGCACAGCGCTTGAGGCCTGCCCCCTTGTTAGGTGACAGTTGAGGCTGGAGTAGCCGGGATTTACCGGGATTTTGCGGGATGTCGTGGGATTGCCCCCGGACAATGAGGTTTTTCGCGGCTTCTCGCGGTTTCGCGGCGGGTGGTTCATTGTCAAGAGTCCCAGGCGGTTTAGACATCGCTGTGACAGGAGCGGCTGGAGTGGGCGGCGTCAAGGCCGTTCGCTTCTTAGAAGCGTCTTAAGCTAGCAAAATCGGGACGAAAGACGCGCCTAAGTCGTCAGGCAACCGATGGAGCGGCCCGCGTTCCATCATCGACAAGTGGGACTTGCATGGTCCCACTTCCGCATTCGCGTCCCACTTCCGAAAAACGCCGATGGCGCGGGACTTTCGCCGCCGCTTAACGGCAGTGCGGCGACTGACCACTGTGCTTTAAGTGGGACCGTTTTCCGCCCTGGTCATCTGCCCGGAACCAGGCTGGCGATCGATGCGATTATCGCAGTGACGACGATCGCACCCAAGACGGCGGTCTCAATGCGAACGCCCCAGGGTGAGCGCTCAGGCTCCGACATCGGCTGGCGACCACGGATCACGAGCGCCGAGTTCGCGTTCGTCGATCTGAAAGAACTGGGCCAGCTTCAGACGATCATCTTCGTCGAGCCTTTTGGGCGAACTGCGGGCAACAAACTGTTGCAGATATGCCGGGTTGCGACCGAGCAACCGGGACAAGCTCTCCAAGCTTACGGCGCGATCGTCGGCGAGCTGGCGAAGGCGCACCCTCTGATCGATCATCTCAATCAGCGGGCGAAAGGATCGCTCGGGTTCGTCCGCGCGACTTCGTCCGCGCACCGACGCAACGCATCGACGGCTGGTGCAGTACCATTCAAAGAGGTGCTGGCCACCGTCGCCGACCCTCGCGTCACTCGAAGCCCTTCATACGTAGAGAGCTGATCGAGAAAAGGCGGTGCTTCGAAGATTGTGGTGACCATCCGATTTGGAGCGGGCAGTTGCCCGCCCACGAATTTGACATCGGAATAGGTTTGCTGACGGTCGGCGGATTGGAAAGACACGTCCAATTGATATGTCTCGCCCTCGGCGACCGACTGAAATGCAGGGTCTGCAATCGACAGGATTGCCTCGCCCAGTCGCGCATCATAGCGAACGTGGACGAACGATCCGCCTTCGAAGGCTGCGATCATGCTGCAAGAATTATCGAGGCGAGTGATCGACCAGGGGCCAACATCGGCGTGCGGATCGCGGCGATCAGTCTGATCAGGCCCGGCCAATAGCATTGCCAACAATGTCGCTACAGTTCCGATCATTCTGGCCCCCTAAACGCGCCGACCGACGAAAATCACACGGCCGACAACATTGATCTCTTCGTGGTGCGCTTCATCCATAGGCACCAAAGTGTTGTCAGATAGTATCTGAATTCGCTCACCGCGGCTACGTACCCGCTTGATCATTGCGAAATCGCCGATTGTAAGTGCCCACATCGCATCCTGTTCGCGGATCGTGCGCTGCGATCGGTCGATGATAACCATGTCGCCATCCTGGATCGTCGGCTGCATCGAATCGCCGCGACCACGCGCGATGGTCAGCATCGACGCCGGGGTTGCCGTGATCGATTGGACCCAATCGCGAGGGAAATGATGCGTTCGGACTTCAACCGGGCCGTCAGAAAACTGGCCACCGAGCCCATAGGCAAGATCGATCTCCTGCACCTGGACTAGGTCAAACTCCTCTTCCAACGCCGCAGCGTGATCCAGCGACGGGGCAATTGCCCCGCTCGCAATCTGTTGAAGACGGGTCTCATGGCCGATCAGCCAGCCCACGTTCGTGTTGAGCGCCGTAGCTAACGGGCCGAGTGTCTCGGTCGGCCAGACGCGCTTGCCTGCCCAATAATTTCCCACGCTAGAGCTAGGCAAGCCAAGGATTTTTCCAACCTTCGCCTGATCCAGACCTGCCGACCGAGCGCGCGCTCGAACACGTTTTGCGAGGGATTCCACGAATGTGACTTTACTTGCCCCGTTTGTGGAGTTAATATCCACGTTCGTGGCAACTGAAGGATCGTCGGTCATGTCAATCGTGACCCTGCACCGCGAAGTGGTGAAGGCAGAAATCAGAATAAAGCATGGTTCGATTGAGGCTTTTGCCGACGCGAACAACCTGAAGTCGCAGGTTGTCCGCGACTTGCTCCGCGGGCAATCGGCCGCTGCCAAGCAAGCCGTGGCGGACCTGCTCGGTGTCGATGCTGATCAATTGGTGATCGTTCGCGACTCCACTCATGTGGAGCGGTCTAGCAAACGGAAATCCCGGCCGCATCGTCTAAATGCGGGAGGGCAATAGACATGTCCGTTGCCGCTGAACCCGTATCCGCGGGTGAAATCATCATCCTCGATCCGACCGAGATTACGATCGGTGATCGGCTGCGTCCGATCGATCCGGTATTTGCCGAGGCGCAGGGCCGTTCGATGGTTCGTGACGGGCAAATCTACCCGATCGATGTGTGTCGGTTGCCTGGGCAGAACGGTTGGTTTCTGGCCGGTCCTGGCGGACACCGCCTGACGGGTGCGCGGATCGTCGGAATGGAAGGGATTGAATGCCGGGTGGTCTCGGCCAATCCGGCAAGCCGCCAACGCCGAGAAGCGGTGGAGAACCTATTTCGGCGCGCAAACGATCCGCTGGAGCGCGCCGCCGCCGTTGCACAGCTCGTTCGCCTACAAAAGGAGCGTGCCGGAATTGAGGCGGACGCGCATCGGACATCGTCGGTTCCGCAGAAGCTGAGCCGCCAGATTGCTCTGGACACGGCCGATACGTTGGAAACGATTTCCAACGTCTATGGCTGGTCGGAAGAGGTCGGGGCTGAAATCGGATTTACCGGGCGCACTGTCCGCAACGACCTGCTGCTCTACCGCAGCTTGGTCCCTTCCCTGATTTCGAGGCTGCGCGACGCTCGGCATCCCATCGTGTCGAACGGGACACAGCTTCGAGCGCTCGCCAAGCTTGGGGAGCAGGAGCAGGCGGACGCAGTCGAGAAGCTCGTTTCGGGCGGCGCGAAGACTGTGGCGGAAGCCACTAAATCCGCCGCCGCAAAGCCGAAACCGGATGCCGAGGCAAAGCGGCTCTCGACCTTTATCGGCACGTTCCAACGGATGGCGCTAGCCGAGCGCAAAGGGGCGCTTGCCCATCTACGCGATCTGCTCCCGGCCGGTTTCAAGCTGGTGAGCGAAGGGGGTGAAAAATGAGCCCCCAGCAACTCCGAACGCTCGACTTTGTGCGGGAGCATATTTCCACGATCGGCGTCGCGCCGACGCAACGCGAGGTTGCTACGCATCTTGGCAGGTCGCGCGGCGCTGCTGTTTCGGCGATCGACGGTCTGGTTGCACGTGGGAAGCTGCGGCGGCGCAGTGCAGCCTCGCGCGGTCTAGAGCTGGCCGAAGCGGCGGACCTGCGGACTGTTCCCACGGACGAAATCCGCGCAGAGCTGGCACGTCGCGGTGTAACGATGGACGCGCTCGCGCGGCCTCGCGCGCTGAATTACGGACGACGGGCCGTCACCTGTGCGGCCGATAGCTGTCATGTCGAAGTCCGGCGCGGGCACCTGATGTGCTGGGACCATTGGTCGCAGCTCCCCCGCGCACTTCAGCAGGAAATTCTGACCAGTTTCGGACGGCGGGACGAAGTTGCCTACGGCGACGCCGTGCGCCGCGCCCGCGATCTCATTGATGGGGGACGTTCATGATGCCCCGCGCAGCCGACCCCATCGCTCGCGCCGAAAACCTTCGCGTGTTCCAGCGCGCCGTCCGCGACGAAGTCTCGATGGACGAAGCCCGTCGTCGCATCGCCCAGGATCAAGAGGCGCTGTACCAGCAGCGGATCGCCGCGCGGGCCAATGCCTGCGGCACAGCCGCCCCGGCGATCCCCTCCGATCAAATGCCCGCGGCCGAGGCCCAAGGCGAACCGCAACGTCCAGTCCAATGATGGCAGCAATGGTGACCCAGAATTCCAATGTCCGCGCGGCCCCGCGCGAAGTTTCCCCGCTGCTGATCACTCGGCTGCTTGGCATTTTCGAGAAGGTTGCGGCGGATGAAGGTCGCGGGCCGCGCCTACCCAAGCCAGCGACGCCGCGCATTCGCATCGGCGGCAACGAGCCTAAGCCGCGCAATGTCGTTAAGCTGGCGACACCGTTGCAGGGCTCGGCGGCGGCACTGGCTTTCCTGCGCGCGAACGGCGTGTCGGTATCGGTGGCGGAAAGCAGCAATCACGGCACCACCCGGTGGTGGGTTAGCGGTCATTTCGATCCGCTTGATGCCGCCGCGTTGATCGAGCTGGCCCGCGCTAAGGGGTTTGCAGCGTGAGCGCGCGGTTTGCACGCGTTCTGGTCGGCGCGAGCGGCCTGTCGGTCATCCTGTGGGCGATCATCATCGCGACTGCGGTGCGCTTCGCATGAGCGGCGGTCGCCCCTGCCTGGGATATCCCTCGCGATCGGCGGCGGTTGTCGGTCTGCGCGCCGAGGGCGTGCCGGATCGAGAAATCGCCAATCGCATTGGGATTGAGGTCAAGACGGTCTCGGCGCTGGCGATCAGCGCCGAGCGGAAAGCAGCGCGTCAGGCCGAGCAGGGTTGGACGCCGTCGCGGTCGTCGTTGGTGTTGCCACTCGACGTGCAGCAGCGGCTCCGCAAGGCGGCACGGGCGCGTCAAGTCAGCGTCTATCAGTTGGCGCTGACGATCATCGAAGTGGTGGCGTCGAGCGGACTAGCCGACGCGGTGCTGGATGACGGGGTGCAGACCCGGTGACCAAGCGCCGCCCCTCGATCAGTCCCAATCAGCTTGGCTTCACCTTTGATCCGCCCGCGCCTGCGCGCCGGGAGGCGGAGCTTGCCGGGCTGGATCGAGTGATCGCGGCCACCGTGTCCTTGATCCTGAAAGAGGACGCTCGATCGCGAGACGAAATTGCAGGCGCGATGTCGGCGCTGTCGGGTGAAACCGTCTCCAAGACCATGCTGGACGCCTATGCGTCGGAAGCGCGCGACGCGCACAATATCTCCGCCCACCGGTTGCTGGCGCTGATCGCCGCGACCGATCGCCACGATCTGCTCGACGGCCTGGTCCGCAGGATCGGCGCGGCGCTGTTGGTCGGCGAAGAAATTGCAACCGCAGAACTCGGTCACATCGACAGCCAAATGGCGCGCCTGAAAGCACGGCGGAAGGCCGTGGCAGCGCGGGTTCAGCCAATCGAGCGCCAATCGATCAATTCGGGGAGTTCCGCTAAGTGAAAGTTGGTGGGGGAAAGGTTTGGTACACTGCCGCCGAGCTGGCCGACATGGCCCTGCCGGGGTTGCCCAAGACCAAGCGGAAGATCAACGAGCGTGCCGCTGCCGAGGGGTGGGCGCTCGCGACCGGGAAAGCGGGCGAACCGCTGGCGCGTCCGCGCCAGGCGCGCGGCGGCGGGCTGGAATATCACATCGACGTTTTGCCCGCTGCGGCGCGCACGACGCTGGCGCAGCTCGGCGTAACGGTGGTCGCCGATGTGGCGGCGGAACCGGAGAGTCGCGCTTCGCAAATGTGGCGCTGGTTCGACGGCCAGAGCGCCAAGGACAAGATTGAGGCCGAGCGCCGGTTGCAGATCATCGCGTTGGTCGAGGCGCAGGAAGCTGCCGGTCTTACCCGGTCGGCCGCGGTGGCAACCGTCGCGGCGCAAGCATCGGTAGGCGCATCCACGTTGTGGGGATGGCTTCGCGATATCGACGGAATCGGGGTGAGTGATCGCTTGCCGTTCCTCGCACCGAAGCGGACGGGTGGCGGATCGGCGTGCGACATCGATGCCGGTGCCTGGCAGTTTCTGCTGTCAGACTATCTCCGGCCCGAAAAGCCGACGTTCACCAGCTGCTACTGGCGGATGGTTCGCGGCTATGCCGACCAGCGCGGGCTTAAAATTCCGCACGAACGCACCTTGCGCCGCAAGGTGGAACGCGAAGTCGACGGGCGACTGGTGATCGCGCGGCGCGAAGGGGCCGAGGCGCTCCGCCGCACGCTCCCTGCGCAGCAGCGGTCGGTGGCCGAGCTGCACGCACTCGAAGCGGTCAACATCGACGGGCACAAGTTCGACGTGTTCGTGCGGCATGAGGACGGCCGGGTTGCCCGCGTCGTCATGGTCGCCATCCAAGACCTATACAGCCGCAAGATACTGGCGTGGCGGATCGGCGAGAGCGAAAGCGCGCTGCTGACGCGCCTAGTGTTCGCCGACCTGTTTCAGAAGTTCGGCATCCCGAAGCAGGCGGTGCTCGATAACGGACGGGCCTTCGCATCGAAATGGATCACGGGCGGCGTCAAGAATCGCTTTCGCTTCAAGGTGAAGGACGACGAACCGACCGGCGTCCTGACCGCGCTGGGCGTCCAGATCCACTGGGCGACCCCGTATCGCGGTCAATCGAAGCCGATCGAGCGTGCCTTCCGCGACCTATGCGACACGATCGCCAAGCACCCGTCGCTTGCGGGCTGCTACACCGGCAACAAACCCGATGCGAAGCCAGAGAATTACGGATTGGCAGCGGTGCCGCTTGCCCGGTTCCGCGAGATCGTCGAGGCCGGAATCGCCGCCCACAACGCGCGTCCCAAGCGCCGCACCGAAATGGCGCGGGGAATGCACAGCTTCGACGACGTGTTCGCCCAATCGTACGCCGTCGCCCCGATCGGCAAGGCCACGCCCGAGCAGCTCCGCATCGCGCTGCTGACCGCCGAGGACCGGATGGTCGATCGGCGCACCGGCGAAATCACGCTTGAAGGCAATCGCTATTTCGCGCCCGAGCTGTGGGACCATGCGGGCAAGCGCCTGACGGTGCGGTTCGACCCCGACAATCTGCACGGCGAGGTCCATGTCTATGCCCGCGACGGCAGCTTCATCGCGACGTGTGCCGCGATCGAGACGGTCGGGTTCTTCGACAAGGCGTCGGCGACGAAGCGGCGCAAGCAGGAAAGCGATCTGCGCCGCCGCGTTCGCGACGCCGCCGAACTGGAGCAGCTGCTCGATGCCGAGCAGATCGCGGCGATGCTGCCGGATTATGCCGATGAAATGCCGTTGCCGACGCCCACCGTCGTTCGACCGGTGCGCGCGCGCGGCTCCGCAGCCGCCGCTCTCAAAACCCATTCAGAGGTTCGTGAAGTGCCTCTCAACCCCGTCATCGATCGGCTCGGCCATCTGAGCCTGGTCCGATGAAATTGGCCGCGCGCGAGGTCCAGTCGCGCGCGGCCGCAACACGAAGTGAAGCAAGGAAGCCCATAGCATGATCGACCCAGCAAACCACAAGATCGACGTTGCCGAACAGCGTGCATGGCTGATCGGACATAAGTCAGAGTCAGGCCTAGCCTGGTCGCAGATCGCGCCCAAGATCGGCATCAAGCCCGGCACGCTGACGCCGTTCGCCGGTGAAACCTATCGGCGCGTCGCGCGGTTCCGGCGCACAGAACCTCTCCACCGTCGAGCCAAAGGAGATTTGGCGAGACAATGCTGTTGGATCGGAGGCGTCGATCACGATCGACTTGGGCGGCGTGCGGTCGATCGACACGATATTTCTGGGGTTCGTCACCGATCCGGCCGACGCCGCGACCTTCCGCGCGTCCGGAGGCATTGGCAGCTATGGCGAGTTTGCCATTCAGGAGGCAGCGCCACTGCGCGCGCCTGATGCCGCTGGAATTCGCAGTGCGAGCAGCCATGCGCTGTGGCACGGCGCGCCGGTCAACGCCCGCTATGTCAGCTTGGGTGTGACCCAGACCAGTGGTCAGCCGATCAGCGCCGGGATCGTGATCGTTGGAAAGGCATTTCGGCCTGCGCTGGGCCAAGAATGGGGCGCGGGGCGTCGCCCGATCGACACGGGATCGGTCACGCCGTTGCTGTCGGGTGGCTTCGCGATCGTCGAGGGCGCGCGAAAGCGCCATCTGAATTTCACGCTGGGCGATCTCAGCGAAGAAGAAGCCGACCAGCTCGAAGCCCTCGCGCTCGATCGCGGCGAATCGCGCCCGGTGCTGATCGTCGAGAATGTCGATCGCACGCCCGGCCTGCGCCAGCGCATTCATTACGGCCTGTTCGAACGCTGGCGCGCCTTCGAACGGCGAAACCGCAAGCAGACCCGCTGGGAGATCGGGTTGGAGGAATGGGTCTAGACCGTCGAGTTCGTTGATGTTTAGCCAGCCCCCGGCGAAAAAAGAGGGGGGACGGCACGTTGGCGCGTGCCGAGCCGCGGGATTGAGGCCCGCACCTAGCCCGGTCGCGACCGGGTTCGATCCCCTCACCGGGCGCACCGGCAGGGGCCTATTGAGTTGAACCTAATATGGAGTCTACCCCGAACGTGATGCTCGACACGGTAAAGCCGGTCGGGACGCCCGCTGGCTATATCGGCGGCAAGCGAAACCTCAGCCGCGCCTTGGTCGCGCAGATCGACGCGATTGAACACAGCCTCTACGCCGAACCCTTCGTCGGCATGGGCGGCATCTTCTTCCGTCGCCGTCGTCGGCCGAAGGCGGAATATATCAACGATATCTCGAAGGATGTGGCCACGCTCTTCCGCATTCTCCAGCGGCACTACCAGCCGTTCCTGGACATGCTGAAGTGGCGCTTTGCCAGCCGATCCGAGTTTGACCGGCTGATGGCGGTCGATCCGGCGACCTGCACCGACCTGGAGCGGGCGGCGCGTTTTCTCTATCTCCAGCGCAACGCCTTCGGTGGCCAGGTCAGCAAGCGGAACTTCGGGCTGAGCTACGGCCAGCCGAGCAAATGGCGTCTCTCGACGTTGGAGCCGCTGTTGCAGGACATCCACGACCGCCTGGACGGGGTGTGGATCGAGTGTCTGCCCTACGCCGCCTTCATCCGCCGCCTCGATCGGCCGGGCGCGCTGTTCTATCTCGACCCGCCCTATGCCGGTTGCGAGGATGACTATGGGGAAGGCGTGTTCTCAGAGGCCGATTTCGCAGCATTAAGTGATCTCTTAGGATCGATTGAGGGGCGCTTCATCCTGTCGATCAACGACACGCCGATGATCCGAGACGTGTTCGGCCGGTTCGCCCAGGAGCCGGTGGAGCTGAACTATCGAGTGAGCGGGAAGGTGACACCGGCACGCGAGCTGATTATCAGCGGCCGACCATAGGGAGAAAGAGAATGGCTGACGACGCTGGGCACCGGAAGGTCAACGTGATGCGCGATATGATCGAGGCGGGGCGCACGCCGATCGTGACCTTCAAGGGGGTTGAGCAGCGCTACGCGTTGAATGTCGTCAGCCAAACTGAGAGCGGCCTCGTGAAGGGCGAAACCAATGGCCTCGAAATTTTCTTCTCGCCGCAAGATGTCGCGATCGTCGTCGTCGAGACCGATAATTGAGTGCTCCAGCTTTAGGTGTCAAAGACTCCAGAAGCTTTTGTCACGCTACACCCCTCCACCGCCTTCGGCGGTCCCCCTCCCCGTGCCGGGGAGGATTTTAACCGCGCAACACCGCGCCCAGCTTCCCCGCCGCAGCAATCACCTTGTCCGCCACCGCTTTCAGCTCGGCATCGGTGAAGCTCTTGTCGCCCGGCTGCAGCGTCACTTCGATCGCCAGGCTCTTCTGCCCTTCCTCGACGCCCGCGCCTTCGAACAGGTCGAACAGTCGCGCATCGACGATCGCCGCCTTGTCCGCACCCCTGACCGCGCGGACCAGATCGCCCGCGGGCAATTCGCTCCGCACCAGAAACGCGAAGTCGCGCGTCACCGCCTGCAAGGCGGGCGGGGTATAGGCCGGACGCATGAAGCCGCCGCCTTGATCCTTGCTCCGCTTGGCGGGCAATGCATCCAGATAAAGTTCAACCGCCGCGACCGGACCCGACAGGTCGAACGCTTTCAACACGCTGGGATGCACCATCCCGAACGCGGCGATGACGGTCTTCGGACCCAGCCGCAGCGTCGCCGACTGGCCGGGATGCCAGGCATCGCCTGCCTCTCCCATGACCTGCAGATTGCCGACCGGCGCGCCTGCCGCTTGCAGCAGCGCCAGCGCCTCGGCCTTGGCGGCATAGGCGTCGAAGGTCTTTGCCTTGCCCGCCTGCCACCCGCGCGGGGTCGCGTCGCCCGCCAGCAGCACGGTCAGCGTCGCACGCTCCTTGTCGGCGAGATAGCGACGGCCGAGTTCGAACAGCCGCACCGAATCCGCCCCGCGTTTCATGTTGCGCGCCGCCGCCGACAGCAGGCCGGGGAGCAGCGACGGCCGCATCACCTTCATGTCTTCACTGATCGGATTGGCCAGCGTCCATGCACCGCCGCCGAACGCGGCGGCTTCGCGTTCCGAAATGAAGCTCCAGGTGATCGCCTCGTTCAGCCCGCGCGCGGCCGCGGTGCGCCGCATCCGGCGTTCCAGCTTCTGTTCCGCCGTCGCGGTCGGCGTGGCGACGCCGGGCGTGCGGGGCAGCGGGACCGAAGGGACGTTATCGAGCCCCTCGATCCGGATCACTTCTTCGACCAGATCGGCCGAGCCTTCGACATCGCGCCGCCAGCTCGGCACGGTGACGGTCCAGTCCGCATCGACCGCAAAGCCCAGCCGTTCGAGAATGGCCTTCTGACGATCCGCTGCGATGGCGAGCCCGCCCAGCGTCTCGGCGCGCTGCGTATCGTAACGGATGGTGCGCGCCGTAAGCGGCGGTTCGCCCGCCCGCGTGACACCACTGGCCTTGCCGCCACAGATCGACAGCACCAGCCCCGTCGCGATTGCGAGCCCATCGTCCAGAAACGCCGGATCAACCCCGCGTTCGAACCGCGTGCGCGCGTCGCTGGTCAGCGTCAGCGCCTGTCCGGTGCGTGCGATATGTTCGGGCGTGAACCAGGCGCATTCGATGACCACATCGGTCGTCTCCGCCTGAACCCCCGACTCCTCGCCGCCCATGATGCCGCCGATGTCGTGGACATGGGTGTCGTCGGCGATGACCGTCATCGCGTCGGTCAGCGTATAGGTCTTGCCGTTCAGCGCCAGCACCTGCTCTCCGGCTTGCGCCTTGCGCGCGACCAGCCCGCCCGACAGCTTCGCCTTGTCATAGACGTGCAAGGGCCGGCCCAGATCGATCATCACATAATTGGTGATGTCGACCAGCGCGGAAATCGGCTTCTGGCCGATCGCCAGCAGGCGCCGGGTCATCCAGTCGGGGGCGGTGCCGTTGACGACGCCCGTCACCGACTGGCCATAGAAAGCCGGGCAGCCCTCGGGGTCGTCGGTGCGCACATCGGGGCCGGGGCCTTCGCCGTCGATGGTGGGGATGTCGAGCGGTTTGAGCGTTCCCAGTCCTGCCGCTGCCAGATCGCGCGCGATGCCGCGCACGCCCATGCAATCCTGACGATTGGGGGTGATCGCAACGTCGATGACGGGATCGTTCAGCTCGGCATAATCGGCATAGCTCTGGCCGATCGCGCTTTCGGCAGCGGCGGGCAGCTCGATGATGCCGTCATGGTCGTCGCCCAGTTCCAGCTCGCGCGTCGAACACATCATGCCGTTCGATTCGACGCCGCGAATGGCGGCGAGCTTCAGCACCATGCCGTTGGCGGGCACGGTCGCACCGGGCAGGCCGAGCACGCCAAGCATTCCCGCGCGGGCATTTGGCGCGCCGCAGACGACCTGAAGCACGCCGTCGCCGGTATCGACCGACAGGACTTGCAGCTTTTCGGCCTGGGGGTGGCGTTCGGCGGTCAGCACTTTGGCGACCTTGAAGGCCGACAGCTTCTCGCCCGGATTGTCGACGCCTTCGACTTCCAGGCCGATGCGCGTCAGCCCCTCGACGATCTGGTCGAGCGTGGCGTCGGTGGCGAGATGCTCGCGGAGCCAGGAAAGGGTGAATTTCATGCGCCGACTCCTCCCGACAGCGTGGGCACGTCGAGCGCGGAAAAGCCGTAATGTTTCAGCCAGCGCAAATCGCCGTCGAAAAAGGCGCGCAAATCGTCCATCCCGTATTTGAGCATGGCGAGCCGATCGACGCCGGTGCCGAAGGCGAAGCCCTGCCATTCGTTGGGGTCGAGCCCGCACGCTTCGATCACCTTGGGATGGACCATGCCGCTGCCTAGCACTTCCATCCAGCCTTCCGATCCGCCGATGACGCGCTTTCCGTTCACGACCGAGTAGCCGACATCGACCTCTGCCGAGGGTTCGGTGAAGGGGAAATAGCTGGGGCGCAGTCGCAGGACGATGTCGTCGCGCTCGAAAAACGCCTTCAGGAACGTCTCGAGCGTCCATTTCAGGTGGCCGAGCGTGATGCCCTTGTCGATCACCAGCCCCTCGATCTGGTGGAACATCGGCGTGTGCGTCGCGTCCGAATCCGAACGATAGACGCGACCCGGCGCGATGATGCGGATCGGAGGCTTCTGCGAGGTCATGGTGCGGATCTGCACGGGGGACGTGTGGGTGCGCAGCACCATCGGGCGTTCATGTTCGCCCGCCAAATAGAAGGTATCGTGCATCGCCCGCGCCGGATGCGTCTCTGGAATGTTGAGCGCGGTGAAGTTGTGCCAGTCGTCCTCAATCTCGGGGCCGGTCGCGACCGCGAATCCCATATCGGCGAAGATTTCGGCGAGTTCGTCCATCACCTGGCTGACCGGATGCACCGATCCGGGCGCGACGCCGTCCACCGGTAGGGTCATGTCGATCGTCTCGGACGCGAGCTTCGCCTCCAGCGCGGATGCCTCCAGCGAGGCCTTTCGCGTTGCAATCGCCTGCGTAACCGCCTCGCGCAGCGCGTGGATGCGCGCGCCGGTGGTCTGGCGCTCCTCAGCCGACATCGCGCCGAGCGATTTGAGCAGGCCGGTAATGGCGCCCTGTTTGCCCAGCGCGTGGACCCTCACCGATTCGAGCGCGTCGATGCCGGCGGACGCATCGATTGAGGCGAGCAGGTCAGCCTGGAGTTGATCGAGATCGGGAGTCATCGCGTTCCTTCGTCATTCCCGCACAGGCGGGAATCCATTCACGTTGTCGCCAGTGGCTCGAAGCCGAGGCCGATTGCCAGGTCAACCCATTCCGGGTTGGATCGCTCGATCAGATTGAGCTTCCAGTCCCGATTCCATTGCTTGATGCGCTTTTCCCGCTGGATCGCGGCATCCATCGTTTCGTGCATCTCGAACCAGACGAGGTGTGCGACCCCGTATCGGGATGCGAACCCTTTGATCAACCCTTCGCGGTGTTGATGGAGGCGGACGATGATGTCGCTGGTCACGCCCGTGTAGAGCGTGCCGTGCCGACCGCTGGCCAGAATATAGACGCAAGGTTGCTTGGCCAAATTCCTCCCCCCCCCCGTCATTGCCGCGCAGGCGGGAATCCATAACCCATGTCGTCGCTTGAGCCACTGGCGTCAGAGAATATGGATTCCCGCCTACGCGGGAATGACGGTGTTGGGGGAGAAGGAAAACACAAAAGGGCGCCGGTGGTTTCCCACCGACGCCCCTCATGTCACTCGCTGTCAGGACGCTCAGGCGGCCTGGGGCAGTGCCGCCTTCGCCTGAGCGATGATGGCGGTAAAGGCTTCGCCTTCGTGCATCGCGATGTCGGCCAGAACCTTGCGGTCGAGTTCGATGCCCGCGAGCTTCAGCCCGTGCATGAACTGCGAATAGGTCAGGCCTTCGGCGCGGACGCCGGCGTTGATGCGCTGGATCCACAGACCGCGGAAGGTCCGCTTCTTCACCTTGCGGTCGCGATACGCGTACTGGCCTGCCTTTTCGACGGCCTGACGCGCGATGCGGATCGTGTTCTTGCGACGGCCGCGATAGCCCTTCGCCTGATCCAGAATCCGCTTGTGCTTCAGCTTGGTGGTCGTGCCACGCTTTACTCGTGCCATGTCGGGGCTCCTCTTACTTCAGGCCGTAGGGCGCCCAGAGGCGCACGTGGCCGGCATCGGCCTCCGACAGCACCGACGTACCGCGGTTCTGGCGAATATATTTTGCGTTGTGGCTGATCAAACGGTGGCGCTTGCCAGCGACGCCGTGCTTGATCTTGCCCGTCGCGGTGAATTTGAAGCGCTTCTTCACACCGCTCTTGGTCTTCAGCTTGGGCATTTTCGTCTCCTTGTGTTCGACGATTATGAACGGCCCTGGCAGCCCACACTGGCCAGGCAGTTCTGCAACTAATCGCGGAAAGGCGGTCCGGTAACGAAAGCGCCTTCGTTTTGCAACCGATTCTGTGGCGCTTCACGCCCGCCGGGGGCGCTCGACCGGCAGGATCACGGCACCGGCGATGACGCAGGCGGCGGCGAGCAGCATCAGGATGGTGCTGAAATCCCGTCCCGACACCAGGCTCCAGGTCACAAGCGGCCCGGCGATCGCGGGCAGGGTGTTCGCGAGATTGATGAACCCCAGGTCGCGCCCGCGATGCGCAGGCACGGGCAGCACTTCCATCGTCAGCGCGGTATGCAGCGACAGGAAACACGCATTGCCACAGGCATAGAGGACGAAACCCGCCGCCCCGACCAGCCATTCCTCCGCCAGCGCCATCATCGCAAGGCCCCCCGCCATCACCAGCGCCGCCGCCAGGATCGGCGGTTTGCGCCGCGCGCTCCGATCGGACCAGCGGCCTGCGACCACCGCCAGCGGTGCGGCGACGGCAAAGGCGAAGGTGACGAGTTGCGCGACCTGCGGCGCCATACGCTGCGACGGCGCATCGGCCACCGCCGCGAAATAATAGAGCAGATAATAGAACAGCACATTGCCCGACAGCTGGACCAACAACCGCGATGCCCAGGCAAGGACGAGGCTGCGGCGGCCCTGTCGCGCACGGTGCGCCGCCGGAGCGGCCGACGGGACCAGCATCGCAGGGCTCAGCAGCAGCGGCAGCACCATCGCGGCAATCGCGGCGCACAGGGCGGCGAACAGCCATGCGCCCGACGACCAGGTCACCGCCAGCAGCAGCGCCGACAGCGCCGACGCGATCGGCTGGGCGAGCGCCAGCATCCCGCCGACCACGCCTTTTTGCGCATCGGGCACCTCGTCCGCCATCGTCGCATAGATCGGCGACAGCAACGCGTTGAGCGCGATCTGATAGACGATAACCGCTGCGATCAGCATCGCCGGGGTGGTGGCAAGCGCGATCGGCGCATAGCTGACGATGGTCGCGATCAGGCCGCCCGTCATCCATCTGCGGCGACTGCGCCCGCGCGCGACGCTGCGGTCGCTCAACATGCCGAAGCCGATGTTCGACAGGCTGGCCGCGACCGCACCCGCAATCGCCGCGACGGTCAGCCAGCCGATGCGGTCTTCGCCTGCCAGCGCCTCGATCCGGATTGGCAGCAACAGGGTCAGCAGCGGCAGGAATGCGGCGACGCCGCCCGCATTGGCCAGGGCATAGATCAGCAGGAACCGAACCGGGCGCGGCGCGCCCTCAACCCCCATGCGGGGCGGTCGATTCTCGGGCGACGAGGCCGAAGGGCAGGATGCGGATGCCACGATCGACGTCTTGCCCCGCGGATGCCGCGATCAGCAAGTCCGCGGCGCGTTCGGCCATCTTGGCGATCGGCTGGTTGATCGCGGTCAGCGGTGGCATGGCGTGCCGCGCGCCCGGCGTATCGTCGAAACTGACGATCGACAGGTCGCGCGGGATGTCCAGCCCCCGCCGCCGCGCGACATGGAGGGTGGCGAGCGCCATCTGTTCGCTCGACGCGACGATCGCGGTCACCGGCTCGGCCAGCGAAAGCAGTTCCGATGCGGCGCGTTCGCCGGATTCATAGCCGAAATCGCCCGCCGCGACCCAGGCTGGGTCGGTCGCAAGCGCCGCCGCCGCCATCGCCGCGCGGTAACCGGAGGCGCGCTCTTCGCTCAGCCGATATTCGGGATCGCCGGTGATGAACCCGATGCGGCGATGGCCGAGTTCGATCAGGTGGCGCGTCGCCGCTTCGCCCGCTGCCCGGTCGTCCATGCGAATGGGAAAGCCCGCGCCGTCGGCGTCCGACCCGATCCGCGCGAACGGGACCCCGAGTTCGACGAGCAGCGCGGTAATCACCGGATTGTCCGAATGCGGCGGGGTCAGGATCACGCCGTCGGGGCGCACCGCGGCAAGCGCGGCGGCGATCTCCCGCTCGACATTTTCGGCATGGGTGTCGACCAGCTCGATCAGCAACCGATAGCCATGCTCGGCGCATTTGAGCATCCCGCCATAGAGCATCTGGTCGATATAGTCGGACCCTTCGCCCAGCTGCCACCCTTCGATCGTGCGGTCGCGGTCGTGGAACGACAGCAGCATGTACGAGCGCGATCCTGACAGGCGGCGCGCGGCCAGGCTGGGGACATAGCCCAGCTTCTTCACCGCAGCGCGCACCTTGTCCTTCATTTCCGGGCGGACATTCGGTTCGTCGTTCATCACCCGCGACACCGTCTGGAGCGATACTCCGGCTTCGGCGGCGACGTGGCGGATGGTGACGGTCTGGCGGGGGCGGGCCATCAGGACTCCGGGATCATGGGGCGGGTGCCGGGCAATGGCGGGCCAGGAATTCACCGCTCGTGCGCACCGACCGTGAGGCGGCGGCCATAAGCGGGTGACAACGCGCCGTGCGCACGCTAGCCCTTTCGCCTGTGAGCACGAACCCCATCGCCGATACTGCCAGAGCCGAACTGGTTGCGCTGCTCGAACGGGTCGGGCGCGGCGAGCGTGCGGCGATGCGCGGCGTCTATGATCGCACCTCCGCGAAGCTGTTTGGCATTGCCCTGCGTATCTGCGGAGAGCGGGAAGCGGCGGAAGACGTGTTGCAGGACATCTATCTCAAAATCTGGCGACGCGCGGGGCGGTTCGATGCGTCGCGCGCCAGCCCGATCACCTGGCTGGCGACGATCGCGCGCAACACCGCGATCGACTGGCGGCGCGCGCATAACGGGCCGGTCACGGTCGGTGACGATGCGCTGGCGACGGTCGCCGACGATCGCATCGGCGCCGATGTGATGGCCGAGGATGCGGAGACTCGCGCGCGCATCTTCACCTGCATCGACGCGCTGGAGGAACGCCGCGCCAGTGCGATTCGCGCGGCCTTTTTCGACGGGCTATCCTATCCGCAGCTTGCCGAGCGCATGGCGGTGCCGCTGGGCACGATGAAAAGCTGGATACGGCGGGGGCTGATCGAATTGAAAGCGTGCCTGGGTCATGGCTGATCCCATCGACATGAACGATCGCGAGGCGATGGCCGCCGAACTGGCGCTCGGCCTGCTCGACGGCGACGAACGCGCAGCGGCGTTGCGGCTGCAATTGTCCGACGCCGATTTCGCTGTCGAGGTCGAAGCGTGGCGCGACCGGTTCGCGCCGCTGGCCGCCGGGTTCGCCTCAGCGTCGCCACCGGCAGCCCTTTGGGCGGCGATCGAGGCGCGGCTGGGCGGCGACGAGGAAACCCCTGCGATCGCGGAACTGCCTTTGGCAATCTCTCGCCGACTGGGCCGCTGGCGCGCCGCTGCGATCGGCAGCAGCGCGGTGGCTGCGGTTCTGCTCGCGGCGATCGTGCTGCGACCGGCGCCCGAACCCGTGATCCAGCCGGTGCCGGTCGCCGCCGACCGCCCGGTGACGATCGCGCAACTGGCGGGCGAACCTGGCGGCGCGCTGCTCGCCGCGCGTTACATGGACGAACCCGGCGAATTGATGATCCGATCGGCGGGCATGCCGACGGGCGACCTCGCGCCCGAACTCTGGGTGATCCCCGCCGACGGCGTGCCGCGATCGCTCGGTCTGGTCGCCATCGACGGGATGACGCGCGTCACGGTGCCGATCGAACTGCGCGGCATGATGGCCGACGGCGCGACGCTGGCCATCACGATGGAGCCCGCCGACGGCGCGCCCCACGACGCACCGTCGAGCGCGCCGATCGCAGCGGGCACGATTTCGACGATCTGACTCGCATCCGGGGTCGCTCGGTATCCGTATCTCCTCGTGCCCTACCGCCTTGGCGGAGGGCCAATTCCACGAGGAGCACGCCGAACATGACTGAGTTCACCAAGGGGATTTCGCTGGCTGCCGCAGCCGTGCTGATGGCCGCGACCGGCGGTTGCGCGACGATGATGGGCGACGATGCCGCGATGGCATCCGATCAGAATGTACCGATGGTCGGCGGTGCGCCGATGTATCCGACGCGGAACATCATCGAAAACGCCGTCAATTCGCAGGATCACACGACCCTCGTTGCTGCGGTCAAGGCAGCCGGGCTGGTCGATACGCTGTCGGGTCCGGGTCCGTTCACGGTCTTCGCGCCGACCGATGCAGCGTTCGCCAAATTGCCCGCAGGCACGGTCGATACGCTGGTTCGCCCTGAGAACAAGGCGATGCTAACCGGCATCCTGACCTATCATGTCGTGCCGGGTCGATTGAGTGCCGCCGACATCGCGGCTCAGGCGGCGCGTAACGGCGGGACGCTCAATCTCACGACGGTCGCTGGCGGCTCGATCGCGCTCAGCCGCGCCGGAAATGGCTGGCGGATCACCGATGCCAAGGGCGGCACGTCGATGGTCACCATCGCCGACGTCAACCAGTCCAACGGCGTGATCCACGTCGTCGACACGGTGTTGATGCCCTGACGCCCGATCGGGATCGGCCATCGGCACGCGGCCTCCCTCCTGAGATCGTGTCGGTGGCCGTTTCGAGTACGACCGGACGTTGCTCGCGTTACGTTTCAGGCAACGCCAAGGTCGGCTCGAGCGGGGCGGCGGAAGTCCGAATCACCCACGGGCTTTCGTCGCCCTTGCTATGTCCGGCATCGGATGGCGGCTAAAGCGCGGCCCAATCGATTTCGCCGTGCCGGTCGATCGTGCCGCTATGATCGGCCATCGGGTATTTGAGCCCCGTCGCACAATTGAACAGCAGCACCCGGTCGTCGGGCGACACGCGCCCGTCCGCCAGCGCCATCCGCCAGGCGGCCAGCGTCGCGCCGCCTTCGGGACAGAGCAGCATCCCGTCCCTGCGGCCCGCATCCTCGACCGCCTGAACGATCGCCGTATCGGGCACCGCGATCGCAACGCCGCCGCTGGCGCGCACCGCGTCGAGGATCAGGAAATCGCCGACCGCCTGCGGCACGCGAATGCCCGCGGCGACGGTATGTGCGTCCTCCCAGCGGGTGGCGTGGCGCTCGCCCGCATCGAAGGCGCGCACGATCGGCGCGCAGCCCTCTGCCTGCACCGCGATCATGCGCGGGCGCTCCGGCCCGATCAGGCCGATCGCTTCCAGCTCGTCGAACGCCTTCCACATGCCGATCAGCCCGGTGCCGCCGCCGGTCGGATAGAAAATAACATCGGGAAGCTGCCAGCCGAGCTGTTCGGCCAGTTCCAGCCCCATCGTCTTCTTCCCCTCGATCCGGTAGGGTTCCTTCAGCGTCGACAGGTCGAACCAGCCCCGCTCCTTGGCGCCTGCGCCGACCAGCTTGCCGCAATCGTCAATCAGGCCGTTGACGCGGTACACGCGGGCACCCTGTGCCGCGATCTCGCGAACGTTGATCTCTGGCGTGTCGTCGGGGCAGAAAATTACCGCCTCGATCCCCGCGCGCGTCGCATAGGCGGCGGCGGCAGCACCCGCATTGCCGTTGGTCGGCATCGCGAGGGTGGTGACGCCCAGTTCCTTGGCCATCGAAATCGCCATCACCAGCCCGCGCGCCTTGAACGATCCGGTGGGGAGGCGCCCTTCGTCCTTGACCAGCAAGCTCGCCGCGCCCGCTTCGCGCGCAATCGTCTCCAGCGGGATCAGCGGCGTCGCATTCTCGCCCAGGCTGACGATGTTCGTCTTTTCCCGCACCGGCAGCAATTCGCGGTAGCGCCACAGATCGGCGGGGCGCGACGCCAGCGCCTCGCGCGTCATCGCCTGCGCCGCTGCGGCAAGATCGTAGCGCACCAGCAAGGGCCGTCCGACGCGCGACAGGCCATGCAGCCGGTCGGCCTCGTACCGTTCCCCGGTCATCGAACATTCAAGATGCGTGACGAAGGTCGCGCGATCGGCGGTGAGGTTGTCGTCGTGCATGGAAATCCTCATTCCGCGCGTTCGGCGCGCCATCCGGACGCGGCAGTCGCGGGTGCCTGAGGGTCGGGGACGATCGCGCGGTCGCCGACGATGGCGCGATAGGCGACGCCGCCTGCGGTGAAATCCAGCCGGTCGCCGCTCAGCCGTGCCATCGACAGCATGTCGCTGCCCAATGTGCCGGTGATGCGGCTATAGCGTTGTTCGATGGTGAGCATCGCGACCGTGCCGTCCGCGCGTGTCAGCCGCCATTCGCCGCCCGCAACCGCAGGAATCGTCCACAGATAGACGTTCTTTTCCTCGATCCGTTCATGTTCGTCGGGCGGCCAGTCGCCCATGTCGAACGCATGGCTGACGACGCGCGCGCCGGGCTTCATTTCGGTCAGCAACTTGGGACGCAGTTTCTCGTTGATCTGTGGCAGCAGATAGAGGGTGACGACATCGGCCTCGCGCAGCGACACCGCGAACAGGTCGTCGCGGACAAACCGCGCATTATCCTTCTGCCCCGCCATTTCCGCATTCATTCGCGCGCGTGAGACGAGGCGCGGATTGATCTCCACCCCCATCGCCTGCGCCCCGCGTTTCGCCGCCGCGATCGCGATCCGCCCGTCCCCCGATCCCAGATCGACCAATCGCTCGCCGGGCTGGAGTTTCGCCATGCCCAGCATCCCGTCGACCACGGCCTCGGGCGTCGGGACATAGGGGACGACCGGATCGTCCTGTGCGCTGGCATAGGCGGTGCGCGCGATCATCGCGATCGGCGCAGCGAGCATGACCAGCGCGGCAGTCAGCAGCATCGGACGATACAGGTGGCGTTTCGTCATCGTCACTCCGCCAGCAAGGTCGGACGATCGAGCGCCAGTGCATCGACCTGCACCAGTTCCAGATCGGGATGGGCGCGACGCAGCGCATCGACGAACAGCTTGGCATCGCCGACGACGACGATGCTCGCGCGGTTGGCGGCGACATTGGCGCGGGCGGCGGCGGTTGCGCTCTCGGGCGTGACGGCGGAGATGCGCTCGACTACGCGGGCCGCCTCTGCCGGGGCGACGCCCTGCTGAACCAGTCCGGCGACGGTGCTGGCGAAACCGCGACTATTCTCCGCGGTGCGACTGACGCTGCCGATCAGGAACGCCTTGCGCTGTTCGACCGTCTCGGCGTCGAGCGGCTCGCTCGCCAGTCGGTCGAGTTCGGTGCGAAAGATCGCGACGACATCGGCGGCGCTTTCGTTCTTGGTCTGGGCAGCAGCGGTGATCAGCCCGCTTTCCGCCCGTGCCCCGAGCGACGAACTCGCGCCATAGGAGAGCGCGCGTTTGACTCGCACTTCCTGAAACAATCGCCCGTTGGAACCCGATCCCAACACCGCGTTGGCGACCAGCAGGTCGTAATAGGCGGGATCGGCGCGGTCGGGGACGCGAAGCGCCGCCGTGACCGCCGCCTGGCCCGCGCCGGGCATGTCGATCACCACGATCCGCGGGGCCGGCACCGCGCCTGCGCGCGCGGTCGGCACGGCAGGCGCAGGGCCGGTCGCCCGCCAGTCGGCAAAGGCGCGTTCGCCGATCGCGCGGGCTTGCGCGGCATCGATCCCGCCGGTCACCACCATCGTCGCCAGATCGGGCCGCCACCAGCGGTCGCGCTGCGCGATCAGATCGGCCCGCGTCATCGCCTCAAGGCTCGCAGGCGTCGGCACGCGGCCATAGGGCGCGTCACCGAAGCTGACGGGTTGAAGCGCATAATTTGCAAGCGTTCCGGGATTGCGCATCGCGACCTGAAGCCGGTCGATCGTCTGGCGGCGCTCGCGGTCGAACTCGGCCTGCGGGAAGGTCGCGTTGCGCGCCAGATCGGCAAGAATGCGCGCTGCGGGTTCCAGCGTGGCGACCGGTGCCGTCACGCTCAATGTGGTGCCGTCGGCCCCGGCGGAGGTCGATAGCGACGCGCCCAGCGCCTCCATATCGGCGGCGATCTGCTGCGCCGACCGGGTCGCCGTGCCGCGCGTCGCCAGGTCCGCGGCCAGGCTCGACAATCCGGCGCGCCCGTCGGGATCGGTCGCCGCGCCGCCGGGGAATACCAGTGCCAGCGTGGCGATCGGCACCTGCCCGGTGCGCGCGCTGACCAGGGTGATGCCGTTGGCGAGGCGCGCCTCTGCCAGCACGGGTGGGGTAACGGGCACGGGGGCCGAGGGTTCGGGCGGCGGCTGGCGGTCGCCTTCCGCTGCCAACGCCAGCGGCGCACGCGTTGCGGGCGGAACCGACGCCCAGCGCGGCATCGGCACCGGGTTGGCCCAGGCATCGGCCTGTCCCGACGGACGCAGGCTTTCATCGAGATAGCGGATATCGACCCGCGCCTCGGGTTTCAGATAGGTGCGCGCGACGCGCTGAATATCGGCCGCCGTTACGCGGGACACCGCCGCCAGCCGCGCATCGAGCGAGCGCGGGTCGCCGGTGCGCACCAGCGCTTCTCCGATCGAAAAGGCGCGCGACGAAAACGTCTCGCGCGCGGCAAGCGCGGACGCCAGTATCTCGTTTTTCGCTTCGGCCAGTTCCGCCGCGTTCACGGGTTCGTCGCGCATCCGTGCGATCTCGGCGGCCAGCGCCGTTTCGGCTTCCTCGACCGACCGACCGCTCGCCAGCGTGACCTGAGGCGCATAATAACCGCCATCTTCGGTATCCGACAGTTGCGCCCCCGCCGACGTCGCAATCTGGCTTTTGAACACCAGCGCCTGGCGCAAGCGGCTGTTGTCGCCTTCGGACAGGATGGCATCCATGACCATCAGCGCGGGCAAATCGGGGTGGCTCGCGCCCGGGATCCGCCAACTCGTCGCGATCAGTGGCAGGGAGACGTTGGGCGCATAGGCGGTGACGGCACGCGGGCTGGTGCGCGGTGCTTCGGTCGCGGTGATCGTCAGCGGGATCGCGTTCTTTCGTGCCGGGATCTCGGCAAAATAACGGTTCACCAACGCGTCGAGTCTGGCAGGGTCGAAATTGCCCGCGACGATCAGCGTGGCGGTGTCCGGTCCGTAATAGGCTTCGTGAAACGCGCGCGCATCCTCCAGCGTCGCGGCGTCGAGCTGGTCCAGGCTGCCGATCCCCGGACGGCGATGGGGCATCGTGTCATAGCTGTTTTCGTCCATCACCAGCCGCAACCGGCCATAAGGCGGGGCAAGCACGCGCTGGCGATATTCCTCCTTCACCACGTTGCGTTCGGTTTCGAACACATCGGCGTCGACCACCGGACGCGCCATGCGCTCCGCATGGGTCCACAGCATCGTCTCAAGATATTGGGCGGGCACGATCTCGTAATAATTGGTGCGATCGAACCAGACCGAGGCGTTGCGCTGGCCGCCGACATTTTCGGTCAGGCGGTTGATCATGTTGTAGGGCATGTTCACCGTCTTGCGCGACAGGATATGCTCGAACAGATGCGCGAAGCCCGACCGCCCTTCCGGATCGTGCTTGGACCCCACATCGTACCACATCTGCACCGTGACGTTGGGCGTGGTGGTGTCGCGAATGGCGATGACGCGCAGGCCGTTTGCCAGTTTGCGTTCGGTGAAGTCGATCGGCGGAACGGTGATGGCGGGGCTCGCCGACGCTTGGTCGCCACTGGCGGCAAGCGCAACGCCGGGGGCGGCAATGCTCAGTGCGATGACACTCGCAGCCAGGCGACCGAATTCGCGAACCATGATTTCTCTCCGATGCAGCAAGGCTTTACCCTAGACGGCAGAGAGATCATGGCAAGCAAAGGATGCGGAACCGCGCGGTCTGGTGCGGGGTTGGACCGACGATGCGCGCTTTTGCCGACCTTCTCGATCGCCTGATCTACACGCGTTCGCGCAATACCAAGCTGACGCTGATCGCCGATTATCTGAAGACGACACCCGACCCCGACCGGGGTTGGGCGCTGGCGGCGCTGACGGGGGCGGTCGATATTCCGGCGGTCAAATCCTCGACCATCCGCGGGTTGATCATGGAACGTGTCGATCCGACGCTGTTCGCGATGAGCCGCGATTTCGTCGGCGATACGGCCGAGACGGTCGCGCTGCTCTGGCCGGAACCGGTGATGCTGCCCGCCAGCGATGCGCCGCTGCTGACGGTGACGCAGGTCATCGAAACGCTGTCCGCGGCCTCGCGGGCAGAAGCGCCTGCGCTGGTGGCCGCGATGCTCGACCGGCTCGATTCGGACGAACGATACGCGCTGTTGAAGCTCGCGACCGGCGGGTTACGGGTCGGTGTGTCGGCGCGGCTGGCAAAGACCGCGTTCGCGCAGGCCTTCGGGCTCGATGTCGATGCGGTCGAGGAGGTCTGGCACGCGCTCGACGCGCCCTACCCGGAGCTGTTCGACTGGGCGGAAGGGCGGGGCGACCAGCCGAGCGCCACCGATCTGCCGGTGTTTCGTCCCTTCATGCTCGCCCATCCGCTGGAGGAGTTGCGCGTCGATCTTTCCGACTATGCCGCCGAATGGAAATGGGACGGCATCCGCGTGCAGATGGTCCATGTCGGCGGCGAGACGCGGCTCTACAGCCGGGCGGGCGACGACATCACCGGCAGCTTTCCCGATGTCGCGGCGGCATTTGCGACGCCCGGCGTCGTGGACGGCGAATTGCTGGTCAAGGGTGAGACGCAGGGCGGGGAGGCCGCAAGTTTCAACGCGTTGCAGCAGCGGCTGGGGCGCAAGACCGTGTCGGCCAAGATGCTGCGCGACTATCCGGCGTTCGTCCGCGTGTACGACCTGTTGTTCGATGGCGCGGAGGATTTGCGCGCGAAATCATGGACCGAGCGCCGCGCGCGGCTGGAGGCGTTTGCCAGCGGTCTCGATCCCGACCGGTTCGATCTGTCGCGGGTGATCGACGCGGCGGATTTTGATGCGCTTGGCGCGATCCGCGACGGTGCGCGTGACGCCGCGATCGAAGGAGTCATGCTCAAACGCCGCGACAGCCCGTATGTCGCCGGGCGGCGCGTCGGGCTGTGGTATAAATGGAAGCGCGATCCGCTCAACGCCGATTGCGTGATGATGTACGCGCAGCGCGGGTCGGGCAAAAGATCGAGTTTCTACAGCGACTATACGTTCGGCTGCTGGACCGAGGACGGGCAGTTGCTCCCGGTCGGCAAGGCCTATTCGGGGTTCACCGACGAAGAGCTGAAATGGCTCGACCGCTTCGTGCGGCAGAACACCGTCAACCGCTTCGGCCCGGTGCGCGAGGTGGAAAAGTCGCTGGTGCTGGAGGTCGCGTTCGATTCGATCCACCGTTCGGCACGGCACAAATCGGGACTGGCGATGCGCTTTCCGCGCATTTCGCGCATCCGGCGGGACAAGCCTGCCACGGAAGCGGATCGGATCGAAACGCTGGAGCGGATGATCGGCTGACGCCGGTTCTCAGTAAACCGGGTGTTTCAGCTGATCGTCATTGCGAGCGAAGCGAAGCAATCCCGCAGCAACACAGGGGGGCAATGGATTGCTTCGCTGCGCTCGCAATGACGAAGCCGCAAGACCGATATCAGCGCTTCCGGCCCGGCTTGCTCACGGCAGCGCCAGCTGCACCACCTGACCCTTGGCATCCGCAAATAGCCGCGCGCTGCCGCCCAGTTCCGCCGCCATCGCCTCGACCGGCGACAGATCGACTTCGCCCGCACCGCCATTGTCGGCCACCTCGATCCGGCCGCTGCCGTCGGTTTCGCGATAGGCGCGAAGCCCCAGCCGCCCGCCGCGATCGGGCAGGCGGTCGAGCGCGAGGCCGATCATCGCCTCGACCGCAGGTTCGATCACCCTCAGGTCGCCGGAAAGCCATGCCGATGCCTCCAGCCGCTGTTCGACCGCGATCCCGCGCCGTGCGATTTCGCCCTGATGGCGCGTCAGCAGCCGATGGAACAGTGCGGACAGGTCGATGCGTTCGCCGCGCGCTGCGACGGCGGGCAGGGCGGCGGCCATCGCCTCCACCGCGCGCCAGTCGGCGTCGTTCGCGCCGCTTTCCCGCATCGTCGCCAGTCGTGCGGCCATCGCCGCGCCGATCGCGCTGTTTGCTTGCGGCGCGGGTGCGGTCGCAGCAGGGGCGGCCATCGCCTCGGCCAGCCGGTTCACCCCGCGCGCGACCGCGCCGATCTCGTCGTTGCGGCCCGCATCGGCGCGCGCCTCGCGGTCGCCGTTTGCGATGCGTCCCAGCACGTCCGACAATTCACGCAACGGCCGGAACAGGTCGGACGAGAGATAGGCCGCAATCAGCAATATCAGCGCGACGACGCTGATCGCGCTGATCGCCAGCATCACCTGCGCCGTGTTGCGCAGCGCCCGCGTCTCTCGACCGATGCCGTCGCGAATCGCCAGATCGGCATCCATCGCCGCGACCGTGATCGCGCGGAACCGCGCCAGATCCTTGGTATCCACTTCGTCGTCGGCAAGCTGGATCGCGGCGGCACGGTCGATCGGCATCAGATCGAACACCCGCCGCCCGCTCGTTACCAGTTCGGCGTGCGCGGCGCGGACGCGGGCGACCTCTTCGCGTTCGGCCTCGGTGTCGGCAAGCGCGGCCCAGGCGGCGAAATCGCGCGTCGCGGGTTCCAAAGCGGCTTCGAAATCGGCGCGGGCATCGACATGATCGCCGGTCAGCCCGTCATCGACCTCTTTGAGCGCCTGAAAGGTGTTGGCGCGCACGCTCTGCAACAGCAGGCTGCGCTCGTAATGCATCTCCATCTCGCCGTTCGCCGCCTGCCAGCGCAGCGTGGTGTAGAATGCGACGCCGATCACCAGCAGCGCGATCGCCGCCAGCCCGGCGAAACTCGCGATCAATTTGGTGCGAAGCGACATGCCCTTGGTGTTCATAGCGCCAGTCCCACATGCCGCCAGTACAGGAAGTAGAAGGCGATCATCAGCAGCGCATGGACGGGCAGCATCACCGCCGACAGCCTGAGCAGGTCCGCGGGCGCCCAGGTTTCGCGGTCGATTTCCTGGAACAGCAGCAGCGCTTTCGAACTCACCGGAAAGGTCAGGCAGTAATCCATGCCGACGGTGGCGATGAACATCACCGCGACCATGTCGAGGTCGAGCGCCCCGGCCAGATAGAGGAGCGGCGGGATCAGCGCCGCCGCGCGCGCCGCGTGCGAGGTCAGATAAAGGTGCGAGGTGAGCGTCAGGACGGCCAGCCCGGCCACCACTACCATGTCCGATCCGCCCGCGGTCAGGCCCGATGCCTCGAACATCCGGTCGATCAGCCACTGGGCGGCGCCGGTTTCGATCAGCGCTTCGCCCAGGACCAGCGCGGCACCGACGAAGAAAATGAGGTTCCAGCTCACCGCCTTCAACCCCGCTTTCCAGCTGATGACGCCGATGCCGGGTGCCGTCAGGACGAAGCCGCCCGCAATCGCGACGGTCGCGATTTCCAGCGGGTGGAGCCCTTCGGTCATCCACAGCGACACCATGACGATGATGACGGCAAGCGTGCGCCATTCGTCGCGGGTCCATCGGACGCGCTCGCCATTGCCCAGCGTCACCACGCGTCGGCGCGTCTGAGCGTCCAGGAACAGGTGCCCGACCACCCAGCCGGTGGCGAGACTCGCGGCGACGCCGAAGGGCAGGCCCCACAGCATCCACTGGCCGAAGCCGATCGAGCGGTCGGAGACCTCGTCTAGCAGTTCGTTGGCGATCAGGTGCGATCCCGCACCGACCAGGCTGGAAATGGTCGAGACAAGGATGATCGCCGGGATCAGCAGCGCCAGCGCCCGCGTCACGCGCCTGTCCCCGGCGGCATCGGCCAGGCGGTGGAACATCGGCAGCACGACGGCTGCGCGGCCCGAGGTGGAGGGGATCAGAAAGGCGAGCGGGACGAGTGCGGCGGTGATCCGCCAGATCAGGCCGCCGACGCTAGCCTGCCGGCCCGCGACGGCGCGCGTCATGCGCGATGCCAGGCCGCTGGTCTGCACCGCCGCGCCCAGCATGAACGCGCCGATCATCAGCCAGATGACATCGGCCTCGAGCGCCTCGAACAGCGCGTCCTGCTCGATCGCGCCGGTCAGCGACAGGAACAACGCGGCGCCAAGTGCCACATAGGCGGCGTTCATTTTGGTGAAGGTCCACAGGATCGCCGCCGCGCCGAACGCGAACAGCGCCAGGCGGGCCGGGGTATCGACGTCGCGCGGCAGGAACACCGCCAGGCTTAGTGCGACCATCAGCACCATGACCGGCAGCGCGCCGACCACCCATCGGAAATCGCGGGCGCGCGGGCGTGGCGCCTGATGTGCGCGCGCGCGTGCCGCCTCTACGGGTGCGAACAGGTCGGGCGGCGCGTCAGCCACGCCGTTCCTCGCCCAGGGCCATGCCCGCGACGAAGGTGCGGACGACATGCTCGGCCATCAGCGTCACCTGTTCGCGGGTATGCTCGATCGCCTCGGCCAGCGTCTGAGGCTTCTCGACCGTCGAGAAATAGGCGCAGACGCCGTGGTTCAGCACGACCTCGGCGCGTTCGCCGACGGTGCCCGCCAGCACGATCACGGGCTTGCCCGCCGCGCGACCACGCATGCCGATCTCGGCCGGGATCTTGCCGCGCGCGGTCTTGAAATCGACGCCCCCTTCGGCGGTGATGACCAGATCGCATTCGGCGATCGCGGCATCGACATCGAAATAGGGAAACAGCGCATCGAAGCGCGACACCAGCCGCGCGCCGAGCAGCGCGTGCAGCCCCGCACCGACTCCGCCCGACGCGCCGCCGCCGGGCATGACGCGCACGTCCTTTCCGCAATCGCGTTCGACGATGTCGGCATAGCGGTCGAGCGCGGCCGCCAGCGTCTCGACATCCTCGGGCGACGCGCCCTTTTGCGGGCCGAACAGCCGTGCGACGCCATCGGGGCCGGTTAGGACGTTGGCGATGTTGCACGCGACCTCGATCTCGATCGCGGCGATGCGCGGGTCTAGGTTTGTCAGGTCGATGCGGTCGAGATCGCCTAGTCCGATGCCGCCCTCCGCAATCTCTTCGCCGCGTGCATCCAGGAAGCGCACGCCTAGCGCCCGCGCCAGCCCCATCCCGCCGTCGTTGACGCCCGAATCGCCGCAGCCGATGACGATGCGTTCGGCGCCCTGGTCGAGCGCGGCGGCGATCAGTTCGCCGACTCCGCGCGTCGTCGTCCGCATCGGATCGCGCCGGTCGTTCGGCACATGGCGCAGTCCCGCAGCGGCGGCGAGTTCGACCATGGCGGTCGGGCGGTCACTGTTGCCCAGCATCGCGAAATGCGACGCGATCGTGTCGCCGACCGGCCCGGTCACGCGCGCATCGACCATCCGTCCGCCGGTGATCCGCGCCATCGTCCGCGCCGTGCCCTCGCCACCATCGGCCAGCGGCAATTCGGTGACGTGCACGCGGTCGGATGCCGCACGCGCACCCTGCGCGATCGCCGAAGCGACGCTCTCGGCGTCCAGGCTCTCTTTATAGCCCGATGGTGCGACCAGCAGCCTGAGCATCGTCCCCTCTTTCGCACGTCGCAGCGGTTACGGAGGCGTAACCACGAACCGCGCGCGAAGTTGCTTCAGATCAAGTGAACGGGAGATGGCCGGGCTGGAAGGCGGTTGTGGGCCGAGATGATGGTCCACGCCGTCCGCCGTCATCGCGAGCGCAGCGAAGCAATCCAGCGCCTCACGCGGGTCGCTGCTGGATTGCTTCGCTGCGCTCGCAATGACGAGCTGGTGGCGATCGTTTCAAGTTCGCCTGTCGCGGGTCGGCGCATTCGCGGACATCGCGCATCGGCGCGCCTCAACGGCCAAACAAAAGGCCCGGTCGTCACGCTGGACGACCGGGCCTGATGTCGTCGCCGTGCTGGCGCTGCGCTTATTGCTGCGGCGTCAGGTTCACGGCGGCATGCTTGCCGCGGCGATCGACTTCGATTTCGAAACCGAGGCGGTCGCCTTCGTTGAGCGTCGGCATGCCGGCGCGTTCAACGGCAGAGATGTGGACGAACGCATCGGGCTGTCCGTCGTCGCGCTGAATGAAGCCGAAGCCCTTCATCGCGTTGAAGAACTTGACGGTGCCCGTCGCCTTCTCACCGGTCAGCTGACGCTGGGGTCCGCCGCGATCGCCACCACCGAAGCCGCCACGATCGCCCCCGAAGCCGCCTTCGCGCGGTTCGCGGGGCGCGCGTTCCTGCACCGGCATCGGTTCGCCGTCGATCTTGAGGTCGGTGGCCGAGATGCGACCGCCGCGATCGACAAGGGTGAAGCCCATCGGCTGACCTTCGGCTAGGCCGGTCAGGCCGGCCTGTTCGACGGCCGAGATATGCACGAACACGTCTTCGCCGCCGTCATCGCGCACCACGAAGCCGAAGCCCTTTTGCGCGTTGAAAAACTTTACGACACCGGTCGCTTCGCCGACGACCTGGGGGGGCATGCCGCGACCACCGCCGCCACCGCCGCCGAAACCACCGCCGCCGCCGCCACGGAAGCCGCCGCCGCCACCGCCGCCGCCGCCGAATCGGTCGCCGCCGCCGAAGCCGCCGCCACCACCA
Organism: Sphingomonas aestuarii; assembly: GCF_054457155.1. NCBI lineage: Bacteria > Pseudomonadati > Pseudomonadota > Alphaproteobacteria > Sphingomonadales > Sphingomonadaceae > Sphingomonas > Sphingomonas aestuarii. The sequence goes on from NZ_JBTKVV010000002.1 coordinate 246,629, forward strand.
CCGCCGAACCGGTCGCCGCCGCCACCAAAGCCGCCGCCACCGAAGCGATCACCGCCGCCACCAAAGCCGCCGCCACCGAAATTATCGTCGCCGCCGAAACCGTCGCGCTTGTCCCTGCCGCGCCCGCCACGTTCGCCGCGGCGCCCTCGATCAAAACTCATTGCCCTGTTCGTCTTCCCGCTTCGCCCAAATCTCAAATCATAAAGCCCGGCGTCGGACGACGAACGCAAGTCTTCGGACGCGCAAACGCAGCGCGCCACCGATTCGCCTTACCCGAAAAAATCGCCTTTCGCGAATGATTTTGTCGATTCGTCGCAAGGCCGCACGTCGTATCTTGCGCGTTCGTGGCGGAAACGGCACAGCCTGTCGCGCTATGGACTATATCATGACGCTGCTGCAGAGCCCTGCAGCCTGGGCCGCGCTGATCACCCTGATCGTCATGGAGGTCGTCCTTGGCATCGACAATCTGATCTTCATCTCGATCCTGTCGAACAAGCTGCCCGAGCATCAGCGCCAGACCGCGCGCCGCGTCGGCATCGGTCTCGCGCTGATCATGCGGCTGGGGCTGCTGTCGATGATCGCGATCATCGTGTCGCTGACCACGCCCGTTATCGACCTGGGCATCACCGGTCCGCTGACCGAGGAAGGCGTGCCCACGTTCGACACCGAATTTTCGTGGCGCGACATCATCCTGATCGTCGGCGGGCTGTTCCTCGTTTGGAAGGCTACCAAGGAGATCCACCATACGATGGACGTCCAGCCGACGCCTGACATCCTTGACAAGAAGACGAGCGCGGGCGCGACCTTCGGCGCGGTGATCGTCCAGATCATCCTGCTCGACATGGTGTTCTCGATCGATTCGATCCTCACCGCGGTCGGGATGACCGAGCATATTCCGATCATGGTCACGGCGGTCATCGTGACCGTCATCGTCATGCTGCTTGCCGCCGATCCGCTCGCGAATTTCATTCACAAGAACCCGACCGTCGTCATGCTCGCACTCGGCTTCCTGCTGATGATCGGCATGGTGCTGATCGCCGAGGGCTTCGGCGCGCATGTGCCCAAGGGCTATATCTACGCGGCGATGGCGTTCTCGGCCGGCGTCGAGGCGCTCAACATCTTTTCGCGCCGGGCAAAGGCGAAAAAGGCCGCGGCCAGCGGCAACGTCATCGATTCGCCCGAAACCATGCCGCCCGCCGCGCTTTGATGCGGCGAAGCCATTGAGCGTTCATCCCGAAGCGTCTAGGCGCTTCGGGATGGCTGTTTATTTCCACGAAGAAGATTTGCCCGAAGGCGTGCTCGCCGACGGCCCCGTTGCCGTCGATACCGAGACGATGGGCCTCAACACCCCGCGCGACCGGCTGTGCCTCGTCCAGATTTCGGACGGCAATGGCGACGAGCATCTGGTGCGTTTTTCGCCCGCGTCCGACTATGACGCGCCCAATCTGAAGGCAGTCCTCGACGATCCGGCGCGGCTGAAGCTGTATCATTTCGCGCGATTCGATCTGGCCGCGATCCAATATTATCTCGGCGTCGATGCGTCGCCCGTCTATTGCACCAAGATCGCCTCTCGGCTGGTGCGGACCTATACCGATCGCCACGGGCTGAAGGAGCTGGTGCGTGAGCTGGTGGGCGCCGAACTGTCCAAGGTCCAGCAATCGTCCGACTGGGGCGCCGAGGAGATCAACGACGCCCAGCGCGAATATGCCGCGTCCGACGTGCGCTACCTGCACCGGATGAAGGAAGAGTTGGACAAGCGCCTGGTGCGCGAAGGGCGGATGGAACTGGCCCAGGCCTGTTTCGATTTCCTGCCCGCACGCGCCGTGCTCGACCTCGAAGGCTGGCCCGAAACCGATATCTTCGCCCACGCGTAACTGAAGGCATCATGTCCGACATCGCCCGCCAGGTCCGATCCGAACGCCGCCGCTGGGCTCGCCCCGGCAGCGTGCACGATCGCGTGGTCCAGATCGCGCAGGTGATCCTGCCGATGGGGATCGGCGTGCTGGCGGCGTTTCTGGTGATGGCACCGCTGTTCATGGGCGGCGATGTTTCGTTCCTGCTCGACAAGAACAAGGTCGAGGTGGCGCAGGAACGGATGCGGACGACGTCGGCGTCCTATCGGGGTGCGGACGCCAACGGCCAGCCGTTCGCGCTGACGGCCGGTTCCGCGGTCCAGCAAAGCTCGGCCGAACCCATCGTTCGGCTCGATGATCTGGCAGCAGGCATCCAGTTGCAGGACGGCCCGGCGCGGATGAAGGCCGAGCGAGGCCGCTACGACATCGAGCAGGAACGCGTGATGGTCGACGGGCCGATCGAGTTCAATGCGGCCAATGGCTACCGCATGGATACGCGCGACGTGACCGTCGATCTCAAGACCCGCCAGATGCAGAGCGCCGGGCCGGTCACGGGTTCGACGCCGATGGGCAATTTCTCCGGCGACCGGATGCGCGCCGATCTGGAGGAAAGAAACGTGCGGCTTGAGGGAAATGCCCGCTTGCGGATTTACCCCGGACGCACGAATTAAGGTCGCATCATGAAGCGTCCCCGCACTGCCCAGATCATCCTTCTCTCTGCGCTGACGACGACGGCGGCGATCGCCGTCGGCGGTGGCGCGACCGCGCAGCAGCGGCATAATTCGAACGCGCCGATTGATTTCGCCGCGCAGAATATCGAGCTTCAGGACCGCGCCAACCGCGCCATCCTGTCGGGCGGGGTCAAGATCACCCAGTCGAACATGACGCTGGACGCATCCCGCGTGACCGTCGCCTATACCGGCGCGGTGCTCGACGGGAATCCGCAGGTCTCGCGGCTCGATGCGGCGGGCGGCGTGACCGTGGTGCGCCCCAACCAGCGCGCGAGCGGGCAATATGCGGTCTACGATCTCAATCGCCGGGTCATCACGATGGTCGGCGGCGTGACGCTGAACGAAGGGCCGAACGTCATTCGCGGCGGGCGTCTGTCGATCAACCTCGACAGCGGGCGTGCGGTGATCGACGGATCGGCGACCGGCGGCAGCACGACCGCACCCGACGGCAGCGTAACGCAGGGCGGCGGGCGCGTCACCGGACGCTTTTCGGTCCCCAATCGCGGCGAGTGATCGCGTCGGCCCCACGGGTCGCCCGTTGCACGCTTTCGCGCCGCTTTTCGTTACGGCACACTAGCCAAAGCGGCCCACATGCAATAAATCTGCCAATCGACGCGCCATAAGGCGCAACAGGGGATTTCATGGATCAGGTCACGACGCTCGACACGATGGAGGCGGTGCACGAAACCCCGCCGTCCGACGGGCTGGCCGTCGTTTCGATCGCCAAATCCTATGACAAGAAAGTCGTGCTGTCCGACGTGTCGATGTCGGTCGGGCGCGGCGAGGTGGTCGGGCTGCTCGGCCCCAACGGGGCGGGCAAGACCACCAGTTTCTATTCGGTGATGGGGCTGGTGAAGCCCGATGCCGGTCGCATCATGCTCGACGGCGCCGACATCACCGGCCTGCCCATGTATCGCCGCGCGGTGCTGGGGCTCGGTTACTTGCCGCAGGAAACCTCGATCTTTCGCGGGATGACGGTCGAGAAGAATATCCTCGCCGTGCTCGAACTCGCCGAGCCTGACCGCGCGGCGCGCGAAAAGCGGCTCGACCAATTGCTCGACGAATTCGGGCTTACGCGGCTGCGCGCCTCACCCGCGATGGCGCTGTCGGGCGGCGAACGGCGCCGTGCCGAAATCGCGCGGGCGCTGGCTGCCGATCCGACGATCATGTTGCTCGACGAGCCGTTCGCCGGGATCGACCCGATCTCGATTTCCGACATTCGCGATCTGGTGAAGGATCTGAAGCGCCGCGACATCGGCGTGCTCATCACCGACCATAATGTCCGCGAAACGCTGGAAATCGTCGATCGCGCCTACATCATCTATGACGGCCGCGTGCTGTTCGCCGGATCGCCCGAGGAACTGGTGGCGGACGCGAATGTGCGGCGGCTGTATCTGGGCGAGGGTTTCACGCTCTAGCGTCATGCGGTCCGCACCTGCCTTCCCCCAAGCGTCATCCCAGCGGAAGCTGGGATATCAGGCCGTGGGAGCGAGGCAGGAGCCGCATGATATTCCAGCATTCGCTGGAATGACGGATTTCGGGCCATGAGCCTCGCCCCGCGCCTCGATCTGCGCCAGTCCCAATCGCTGGTGATGACGCCGCAGTTGCAGCAGGCGATCCGGCTGCTCGCGCTGTCGAACCTGGAGGTCGAAGGCTTCATCGCCGAGGAAATCGAACGCAACCCGCTGCTCGAATCGGGCGAACGCGATGAGGGCGAGCCAGCGCGCGAAATCGAAGGAGAGGGCGACGACACCCCGAGCGAACCGACCGACAGCGCCGATCTGATCGAACGCGGCGACGCGACCGGCGAAACCTCAATCGACGCCGACTTCGCGGGCGAGACCTTTCACCACGACAGCGCATCCGATTCGGTCGGCGGTCTCGACGGATCGCTCGGCGTCTCCGGCGTGTCGGGCGCGGGGTCGGAGGACGGGCCGGATTTCGACAGCTTCGCCGCCCGCGACATCAGCCTGGCCGACCATCTCAACCACCAGGCGGGCGAAACCCTGTCTGGCCGTGCGCTGTTCATCGCCCAGCATCTGATCGATCAGATCGACGAGATCGGCTATCTGCGCGCCGATCTGCTCGACGTGTCGCAACGCCTCGGCGTCGCGCTGGCGGAGGTGGAGCAGGTGCTCGCCGTCATTCACGGTTTCGACCCCACCGGCGTCGGCGCACGCAATCTCGCGGAATGTCTCGCGCTTCAGGCCAGGGAAGCCGATCGCTACGACCCGTGCATGGCGGCGCTGATCGACAATCTCGAATCGGTTGCGCGCGGCGACATGGCGCGTCTTCGCAAGCTCTGCCGCGTCGATGACGAAGACCTGGCCGACATGATCCGCGAGCTTCGCGATTACGACCCCAAACCCGGCTGCCGTTTCGGTGGAGAGCCGAGCCAGGCGGTGGTCCCCGACCTGTTCGTCGCGCGCCGCGGCCAAGGCTGGGGCATCGAGATCAACGCCGCGACGCTACCGCGTGTGCTGGTCAACCGCGCTTATTATGTCGAGCTGTCGGGCGGCAAACAGGACAAGACGTCGAAAGCGTGGCTCAGCGACATGCTCGCCAGCGCCAACTGGTTGGTCAAGGCGCTCGACCAGCGCCAGCGCACCATCATCAAGGTCGCCAGCGAAATCGTGAAACAGCAGGAGGCGTTCTTCCTCCACGGCGTCGCGCATCTCAAACCGCTGACGCTGGCGCGCGTGGCGGATGCGATCGAGATGCACGAATCGACCGTCAGCCGGGTGACCAGCAACAAATATCTCAGCTGCGCGCGCGGGCTGTTCGAACTCAAATATTTCTTCACGAGCGCCATCCAGTCGGCGGATGGCGGCGACGCGGTGTCGGCCGAGGCGGTCAAGGCCGCGATCCGCACGCTGATCCAGGGCGAAGACGCCAAGAAGATCCTGTCCGACGACACGCTGGTCGATCTGCTCAACGCCAGAGGGTTCGACATCGCGCGGCGTACGGTCGCCAAATATCGCGAGGCGATGGGAATCGGCAGCTCGGTCCAGCGGCGACGGCAAAAGGCGCTTCAGGGCGTCGGTTGATCCCTTGATCGCCGGTCGCGCGATGAGGGAAAATGGTGCTGCCGGTGAGGATTGAACTCACGACCTCAGCCTTACCAAGGATGCGCTCTACCACTGAGCTACGGCAGCACTCACCGGCCGCTTGGCCGGGTGGGAGCGGCCTATTCGCCGCCCATGCCCCGATTGTCAACCCGCGGTCGAGGGGGCTAGGGCGAAAAGCATGAACGCAAAGGACGAACGGGCGGAACGACTGGCGGCGCGGCTCCGCGAGAATCTGCGAAGGCGCAAGGCACAGGCGCGCGGAATGCAAAGCGGGGAGGGGGAAGCCGACACGTTGCCGGGCGATGGGAGCGCGAAAGAGCGCGGCGACTGAGCCACAGGGCTTCGACCCCTTTATCCTTCTCCGTTTGTTTCGAGCGAAGTCGAGAAACGTGAGATTGGCGCTCGTGAGCGTTTCTCGACTTCGCTCGAAACGAACGGGTTTGGAGGGCGCGGTTTTCTATCGCGGCCGGTGCTCTGTCCCCATGCCCGCCGTCACGAACAATGCGGTTGCTTCCCCCGCCACGTCGGCGGTGTGCCATACGCCTGGCGGGTTGATCGCATAATCGCCCGGACCAAGCGTAACCGTCTCAACCGCGCCGTCAGGAAATTCCTGATGCAGCGTCATGGTCCCCGTGACGCACACCACCAGTTCGTCGCCCGCCGGATGCATTTCCCATGCGTCCCAGTCGCTGTCGAACCGATAGAGGCTAACCAGCCGCCCCTCCGCGCCGTCCCCTGCGGTGCGCGCCGCATAGGCCTCATACCATTTGGGGCTGTCGAACGCGGGCTGAACCTCGGCTTTCGCGCCGAGACCCAGATGGACGAATTGTTCGAACAGCGACGGCACCGGCCCTATCCGATCGGCGCGCATTTGGCTTCAAGCCAGGCGCGCTCCTCGGCATCCAGCTGCGGCCCGATCAGCGCCAGCACCTTGGCGTGATAATCGTCGAGCCACGCCGTTTCGAGGTCGTTCAGCAGCGACGGTTCGATCAGATCGCGTTCGATCGGCGCAAAGGTCAGCGTTTCGAACCCCAGCACCTGCTTCTCCGCGCCGGGCACGTCGATCGGCACGGTCAGGATCAAATTCTCGATGCGGATGCCGTACTCGCCCGCCTTGTAGTAACCCGGCTCGTTCGACAGGATCATGCCCGCCCGCAAAGGCTCGGCAGGCCCGCCGCCGGGATAATTGGGCGCGGCGATGCGCTGCGGCCCTTCATGCACCGACAGATAGGCGCCGACGCCGTGGCCGGTGCCGTGCGCGTAATCGAGCCCGACTTCCCACAGGGGCGCCCGCGCGAACCCGTCGATCTGACCGCCGGTCACGCCTTCGGGAAAGCGCACGGTGTCGATCGCGATATGGCCCTTCAACACCCGCGTGAACCGGTCGCGCATTTCGGCGGTCGGCGGCCCCACGGGGACGACTCGGGTGATGTCGGTGGTCCCGTCCTCATATTGCCCGCCTGAATCGACCAGATAGAGCTGGCCGCGCTCGATCCGCGCATTCGATTCTTGCGTTACCTTGTAATGCGGGCTTGCGCCGTGCGCGCCCGTCGCGGAGATCGTATCGAACGAAATGTCTTTCAGCGCGCCAGTCGCCTCGCGATATTCCCTCAGCTTGGCAGCCGCGGTCAGTTCGTCGGTCTCGCCTGCGGGCAGCACCTCCTCGCACCATTTGAGGAAGCGGACGATCGCAGCGCCATCTCGCGCCTGCGCCGCCTTGTGCCCCGAAATCTCGACCGGGTTCTTGATCGCCTTGGCCAGCACCGCCGGGTCGCGGACCGACAGCACCTTTGCGCCGCCACCCTCGAGCCCGTCGAAGATCGCCGCCACCGCGCGCTCGGGATCGGCGGCGACGCGCTTGCCCGCGAACTGTTTCAGCGCTTCGCCGAAGCTCAGGCGGTCGCGAACGCGCACTGCGTTGCCCAGATGCTGGGCGACCGCGTCGGTCATCTTGCCGGGATCGACGAACAGCTCCGCCGTGCCGTCGGCATGGACGATCGCATAAGATAGCGCGACCGGCGTATGCGCCACATCGCCGCCGCGGACGTTGAACACCCAGGCGATCGAATCAAGCGCCGACAGCACCACCGCATCGGCCTTTCGCTCGTCGAGCCAGGTCGCGATGTCGGCGCGCTTTTCCGCCGACGAACGACCGGCGGAGCCGTTGTCGTAGACCGTTAGCCTGGCGTCGGAAGGCGAGGGCCGGTCGGTCCATACCCGGTCGATCGGGTTGCTCTCGACAGCCACCAGTTCGGCCCCGCGCTCGGCCAACGCCCTGGTCGCCTCTTTTACCCAGGCGCTGGTGTGAAGCCACGGGTCGTACCCGATCCGCCCGCCCTCTGGCGCGTGTTCGGTCAGCCAGTCGGTCATGCTGGTGCCGGGCACCGCGACATAGTGCCAGTGATCCGGCGATACCTGCTCACGCACTTGCAGCGTATAGCGCCCGTCGGTGAACATCGCGGCCTGCTCTGGCAGCACGATCGCCGACCCGGCCGATCCCTGAAACCCCGTCAGCCACGCCAGCCGCTGGGCGTAATCGCCGACATATTCGCTCATATGCTCATCGGTCAGCGGCACGACGAACCCGTCGAGCGCGTCCGATTTGAGTTGGGCGCGCAGGGCGGCGAGGCGGTCGGCGTAACTGGACATCAAATTCTCCTTATCGATGCCAATCTAGCGCGCCGGGCGGCGAATTTCCATCGAAGCGACCGCGCCTCCGCCTTCCAAACACGCTTGCCCGATTGCAACCAAGATGACATGATAATGTCATCGAACTGTAATTAAAAAGTCGCGGAAATGACTTTAAGCAGGAGAAGGGCGATGAAGACGTTGTTGATCGCTAGCGCCATGCTGGCGCTCCCCATGACCGCCGCTGCGCAGGATCGTGGCGATCGATATGCGCATGCCGCGATCGAGCGCGGCGATTATGCCGCTGCCGAGCGCCAGTTGAGCCGCGAGGCGCGGGTATCGCCCAATCGCCCCGAAGTGCTGCTCAATCTCGCTGCCGTCTATGCGATGACGCAGCGCCCCGACGAAGCGCGCGCACTTTATGAACGCGTGCTGGAGGGCGACGATGTTCCGATGGCGCAGAATGCCGATCGCGTCGCGGGTTCGCACCGGATCGCGCAGGTCGGGCTGGCGCAACTCGGGCGCTGATCGGCGGAAGCGGCTTGCGTCGCGACATGGTTTGGACGCAATGATCCCGTAACGCGAGACGCGTGGTGCGGGCACGGGACATGATCCCGTGTGCGCCGTTGCCGGGTTCGAGGTCGTTTGTCCCAAGCCGTTATCGACACTGAAACGCACATAAGCGGACGCTATCGCGCGGGCCCCGAACGGCGCCCGATCGCGCTGGCACTGACGATCGGCATCCAGGCGCTGGTCGTCGTGCTGCTGATGTGGGTCGCGCCGACGATTCCCTTCGTCGACAAGGTGGGTGAAAGCCTGACGAGCTTCGACGTTTCCACCCCCGATGCGCCGCCTGCCGCCGCTCCGGCCGCCGAGGAGGAAGCCGCGCCGACGCCCCCGACGGCAGAGCCGGCGCCGATCACGCCGCCCGCTCCGCGCGAGCAGCCGCCCGAGCGAATCGACACGCCCCCCGTTACCCCGCCCGCCGCACTCCCCTGGATCGAACTGACGCGCGAACAGATGGCATCCGCCGACAGCGCCGTCCGCCGCCCGCCTGCCGCGCCCCCCGCCGCGCGCGCCGGTCCGCCTGCACCCACCTATGGCCCGGTCGGCAACGCGCGCGGGCGTTCGGGCGACAGCGAGCGGGTGGAGGGGAGCGGCCCCAATGGCGAACCGCTCTATGCCGCATCCTGGTATCGCCGTCCGTACCCGGACGAGTTGCGCGGTTTCCTGTCGACCGCACAGGGGCCGGGCTGGGGCCTGATCGCCTGCCGCACGGTCGCCGATTTCCGCGTCGAGGATTGCATTGCGGTCGGCGAATCGCCGCAAGGATCGAACATCGCCCGCGCGGTGCTGGCCGCCGCCTGGCAATTCCGCGTCCGCCCCCCGCAGATCGGCGGACGCCCGCAAGTCGGCGAATGGGTGCGCATCAGGATCGATTACGACCTGCGGCGGGAGTGAGCCGCCCTCTCGCCATTTGGCGATCGAGCCTCTACCTCACGCGCCATGAACGATATTGCCACGCCTCCCGTCGCCTCCGTCCGTCCCTCCAGCTTCACCGCGCATGGACATACCGTCTCCGATGATTATGCCTGGCTGAAGGATGCCGGTTATCCGAAGATCGAGGACAAGGACGTGCTCGGTTATTTAGAGGCCGAGAACGCCTATTACGAAAGCGTGATGAAGCCGCACCAGCCGCTGGTCGATCGGCTGTTCGAGGAGATGCGCGGGCGGATCAAGGAGGACGAGTCCACCGTTCCCCAACGCGACGGCGACTGGGTTTACTGGACCGCGTACGAGACCGGCGGCGAGTATCGCAAATGGTGGCGCAAGCCTGTCGGCGGCGGCGACGATCAACTGATCCTCGACGAGGTGGCGCTCGCCGAGGGCAAGGACTATTTCTCGCTCGGCGCGTTTTCGGTCAGCCCCGACGGCAATCTGCTGGCCTATGCGGTCGACGACACCGGGGCCGAGCGGTTCGAGGTTCGGGTGAAGGATCTCCGCACCGGCCAAGACCTGCCCGATGTGATCCCCGGCATGTTGTCGGCGATCGTCTGGGCGGCGGATTCGCAGAGGTTTCTCTATTGCCTCGCCAACGATCAATGGCGCACTGACAATGCCTGGCTGCACGTCGTGGGCACGCCCGTCGCGGACGACGTGAAACTATATCATGAGGATGACGAGGGATTCCGCGTCGGCGTCGGCGAAACCCAGTCGCGGCGGTTCCTGGTGATCTCGTCGGGCGATCACGTCACCAGCGAGGTGCGCCTGATCCCCGCCGACGATCCGCTGGCCGAGCCGATCCTGGTGTCGCCGCGCAAGCCGGGCCGCGAATATGATGTGGAGGAGCATGACGGCATCCTGTTCATCCACACCAACGACACCCACCCCAATTTCCGCCTCGCCACCGCCAGCCTCGACGCGCCGGGTGAGTGGGAAGAGCGGATCGCGGCCTCGCCCGATTTCTACATGACCGGCGTCACCACCTTTGCCGAGCTGTTCGTGGTGGAGGGGCGCAAGGCCGGGCTCGATCAGATCTGGCTGCACGATTATGAGGGCGGCGCGCCCCGCCAAATCGAGTTTGCCGAGCAAAGCTATGTCGCCTCATTGGGCGACAACCCCGAATATTCGGTCGACCGGCTGCGGCTGGGTTACGAATCGATGGTCACGCCGGGGACGGTGTATGATTACCACCTGAGCGACGGACGGCTGGAGGTGCTGAAGGTTCAGGAAATCCCCAGCGGCTACGATCCCACCCGCTACGCCACCGAACGGCTGTCGATCACCGCCCGCGACGGGACGCAGGTGCCGTGTTCGATCGTCTATCCCGTCGGCTTCCCGCGCGACGGGACGGGCAAACTCTATCTCTATGCCTATGGCGCGTATGGCTATGCGATCCCGCCGGGCTTTTCGACCAGCCGCATGTCGTTTCTCGACCGTGGGGTGGCGTTCGCCATCGCGCATATCCGCGGCGGCGATGACCTTGGCCAGCAATGGTATCTGGACGGCAAGCTGGAAAAGCGCGCCAACACCTTCAACGATTTCGTCGATGTGGCGAAGGGGCTGATCGACCGCGGCTATACGTCGGCGGGCCAGATCGCCATTGCTGGACGGTCGGCAGGCGGCGAGCTGATGGGCGCGGTCGCCAATTCCGACCCGGAATTGTGGGCGGTGGTCGTCGCCGACGTGCCGTTCGTCGATGTGCTCAACACGATGATGGACGACAAATTGCCGCTGACGCCGGGCGAGTGGCCCGAATGGGGCAATCCGATCACCGACGCGCAGGCATTCGAACTGATCCGCGGCTATTCGCCCTATGACAATATCCGTCCGCAGGCCTATCCGCCGATGTTCATCTCCGGCGGGCTGAACGATCCGCGCGTCACTTATTGGGAACCCGCCAAATATGCGGCCAGGCTGCGCGCGGTGAAGACCGACGACAATGTGCTGGTGCTCAAGACCAATATGGGCGCGGGGCATGGCGGCAAGTCGGGGCGCTGGACGGGGTTGAAGGAATCGGCCGAGGAAATGGCGTTCGTGATGTGGCAGTTGGGGGTCGCCAACTGATGCGTGCGCTGGCCTTTGCCGCTGTGCTGCTGGCTGCGTTTGCGGCTCCGGTCTCGGCGCAGACGCCGCCGGTGCCGACCACGCAGGCCGAGGCCCCGCGCACCATCCTGTTCATCGGCAACAGCTTCACCGAAGGCGCCAATTCCGCCGTCCTGCGCTATCGCACCGACAGCGTGACGCATCTGAACGGTGACCGGATCGGCGGCATCCCGGCGCTGTTCGCGCGCTTTGCCGGGCAGAAGGGACTGAACTGGCGCGTCGCAATGCATACGCATGGCGGCTGGACGCTGGCGCAGCATCTGCGCGAGCGCGCTGACCGCTTTGCCAAGGCATGGGACGCGGTGGTGCTTCAGGAATACAGCACGCTCAGCCCTGAACGTCCCGGCGACGCCAGCGGCTATGGCGCGGCGGTTCGCGACATGGCTATCTTGTTCACGAAGCATAATCCGGCGGTCGATCTGTATCTGATGGCGAGTTGGTCGCGTGCCGACCAGATTTACCGCGTGGACGGACCGTGGCGCGGCACGCCCATTGGCCGCATGGCCAGCGACCTGCGCGTCGCCGCCGACCAGGTGGCGGCGACCAATCCGGCGGTCGATGGCGTGATCCCGGTGGGCGAGGCGTGGACTCGCGCGATGGAGGCCGGGGTGGCCGATCCGAACCCGTATGACGGGACCAGCTATGGCCAGATCGACCTGTGGAGTTACGACCATTATCACGCCAGCGCGGCGGGCTCGTACCTTCAGGCGCTGACGATTTTCGGCCGGATCACCGGCATCGACCCGCGCTCGCTCGGGCGCGGAGAGGCGGCGGCGGAGGAAATCGGCCTGTCGCAGGATCAGGCGGCCGCCCTCCAGCGGATTGCGGCGGAGACATTGGGGCTGGCGGGATGAACGAACAGGCGCGCGGTCGGTGAAAATCGCGTCCATTTCCGCGCCGCGCGACGGCAACGTCGGTTTTCATGCCTCTCCCGGTGCGCGCGCCTTGATGCTCATCGCGTGGACCCGCTCGACCATCAGGTCGCCCAGCGCCTGATTGACGAGCCGCTGGCGCATGACGCGCGACTGGCCGGTAAAGGCGTCGCTGACGATGTGCACCGTGAAATGCGATTCGCCCGATCCGTCGTCGCCCATATGCCCGCGATGCTGGGCGCTGTCGTTGATGACGTCGAGCGTGGTAGGCGCAAGCGCGGCGGTCAGGCGTGCGGCGATTTCGGTGGCGACGGGGCCGGTGGTTTCGGTCTGCATCGCCCCTATATAAGCCGCTTTTTCCGAGGAGTCGCGTGCCCGACCACAAGCCCGACAAGGATCGACCCCGTACCCGATTTCACGGACGCGTGGAGGCGAACGGACGCGCCTGCGCGCATCCCGGTTGCGAGGAACCCGGCGAATTTCGCGCGCCGCTGGGCGAGCGCGGCGGTCATGCGGGCGACGGTCCACCGCAATTCCGGTTCCTGTGCCTGGACCATGTGCGCGCGTTCAATTCGGGCTACAATTTCTTCACCGGGATGACCCCCGACGAGATCCACGCCGCGCAGCGACCCTTTGCCGGGTGGGAGCGCGAGACCCGCGCCTTCGCGTCGAACGGTGCCGACCGACCGCCCAAATGGTCGGATTTCAACGATCCGCTCGACGCGATCGGCGCCCGGTTCCGCGACCGGATGAAGGCGGAACAGCCGCGCGCCGACGGCAAGCCGTTATCGGGCAGGGACCGCTCCGCGCTGAGCGTGCTGGGGCTGGGGATGGACGCCGACCGCAAGGCGCTGCGCCAGCGCTACAGCGATCTGGTCCGCAAATTCCACCCCGACCGCAACGGCGGCGACCGCAGCCACGAAGCGGCGTTGCAGCGCGTCATCGAGGCATATCAGCAACTGCGGAAATCGCCCGCCTTCGCCTAATCCAACTCCTTCCCATCGGGAGCGGTGGCAGCGTGCGGCGCTGACGAAAAAGGGGAGCGCCTCAGCGCAACCGCTGCGGTCACCCCCCATGCGGCGGAATCTCAATCGCGCCCGGCAATCCGCTGCGCGACCGCCTCCCATTGTTCGGCGACCTTGCCCCAGCCTTCGGCAAAGCCCATCGCCTCGTGCTGGGCCCTGGCTTCCGCCGTCCAGTGTCGGGCACGGCCGCGATAGAGAGTGCGGTCGCCGCGCGGTTCGAACTCGAACGATCCGACCATGAACGGTCCGGTCGGGTTCCAGCCGTGCGTGAACGCGTCGGTGAACACGATCAACCGCTCGGGAATCACCTCCAGATAGACGCCTTCGTTGGGCATCACCTCGCCATCGGGACCGTACATGGTGATCGCCGATCGGCCGCCGGCGCGCAGGTCGATTTCCTGCACCTCGGCGCGCCAGGGGGCGGGGCAGAACCATTCGTCCAGATGATCGGTATAGGCCGTCCATAGTGCTGCGACCGGCGCATCCATCAGCCGTTCGACGACGAGTTCATGCCCGGCGGTCATGCGGGGACGCCCCGTCGTGCCGCCTCGATCGTGGCGATGTCGATCTTTCGCATCGTCATCATCGCCTCCATCGCCCGCCTGGCGGCGTCGCGGTCGGGATCGGTGGTCGCCTCCAGCAGGACGCGCGGCGTGATCTGCCACGAAAAGCCCCAGCGGTCCTTGCACCAGCCGCACTGGCTCTCCGCGCCGCCATGCTCCACGATCGCATTCCAGTAGCGGTCGGTCTCCGCCTGATCCTCGGTCAGGATCATGAAGCTGACCGCCTCGGTCGGCTTGAACCTGTCGCCGCCGTTCAACCCGACGAACTTGCGTCCGAGCACGGTGAAATCGACGGTCAGCTCGCCGCCTTCCTTCATGCCGGGATTGTCGGCAGGCGACGCGTGGCCGTCGCCGACATGGCTGTCGGGAAAGGTCGCGGCGTAGAATTCGGCCGCCGCGCGCGCCTGGCCGTGATCGAACCACAGGCAGGTCACCATCTCGGTCATCTTGCCTCTCCCTATGTGCGCGGGCCGACCAGGCCGAAGCCCGCGCCCTGCGGGTCGCGCGCGACGAGCGCATAATCGCCGCCGGGGATTTCCATCGGCTCCTGCACGACCGTCCCGCCGCCCGAGCCGATCCGTTCCGCCGCCGCGTCGATATCGGGAACGTGGAAATAATATTGCCAGCCCGGTGCGCCGCCCGGCATCACCCCCATCAACGCGCCGAAGCCGACATTGCCTGCCTGGAGGAAGCGATAGTCGCCCAGCTCGCCCATCGGCATGCCGCCTTCCTGACCCCAGCCGAATGTGCCGCGATAGAAATCGAGCGCCTTGTCGGGATCGGGTGCGGACAATTCGCACCACACGACATGGCCGACCGATCCTGAATCCGACTGTTTGAACGCGGTGCTCGGTGCATCGCCTTCGCCGCGCATGACATAGAAGGCTACGCCTTGCGGGTCGGTCAGCATCGCCATCCGCCCGACGCCGGGCATGGTGGTCGCGGGCATGTGCGTCGTGCCGCCTGCGCCCTCGATCTTCGCCACGCTGTCATCGACATCGTCGACGCCGATATAGCCGAGCCAGATGGGGCCTTCGCCCATGCCGTCGGGTTGCTTCATCAGCCCCGCGACCTCGCCGTCACCGGCGCTGAGCAGGCGATAATCCATGCCCGGCATCCCGCTCGACTTCGCAGCCCAGCCGACGACATCGGCGTAGAAATTCTGGGCGGCGTCGGGATCGGGGGTGAGCAATTCGAACCACACCCATTCGCCGTGTTTGTTGGTCATTTCGGTCGTCCTGTCCAAGCAACCGTTCGTCCCGAGCGAAGTCCGGGGGCCTTTTCGAGCGAAGCGAGAATGCCTCGGCTACGCTCGGCAATGTTTCTCGACTTCGCTCGACACGAACGGGTTATGTTCTCACTCGCTTACGCATCCACCACCGGCACGAACCCGCCGAACATCATCCGCTTGCCGTCGAACGGGCGGTCGTGGTTCGCCATCCGCTCGTCCTTCATCAGCTGTTCCCACGCCGCGTCGCGCGTGGCCTTGTCGGGCCATTCGATCCAGGAAAAGACCACCGTTTCGTCGTCCTTGCGGTGGGTGGCGCGGTGGAAATCGGTCTGTTTGCCGACCATCAGGTCGTCGCCCCAGCCATCGACGATCCGCGTCGCGCCCTGTTCGCGAAACGCCGCGTCCACCGTCCTGCAGAAATCGCGATAGGCTTCCTTCTTGTCCCTGGGCACCGGAAGCACGACGCCGTCGACATAGCCGGGTTTGCCCCCCGATCCTTCTTCGTGAAGCATTTCGAAGCCCGACCAGATCATGCGTTTGCCGTCGAACGGCATGTCGGCCATGTCCTTCATCGCCGGATCGGCTTCCATCCGTTTATAGGCCGCGTCGCGGGTCGCCTTGTCGGGATATTCGATCCAGCTGAACAATACGGTCTCGTCGTCCCTGGCCTGGACCGCGCCGTACAGGTCGTTGACCTCGCCGCGCGGCACGTCGTCGCCCCAGCCTTCGACCATGCGGGTCGCGCCATAGCCCTTGAACATCGGCAGCGCGGCCTCGGCATGCTCGCGATACTGTTCCTTGTTGGCGGTCGGCACCGCGACCAGGAAACCGTCGACATAGGTCATTGCAGCTCTCCTCGTTTCTCGAATTTTGGTTCTCAGGCTTGGATTTTGGCCCTCATCGCCTTTTCCCATTCCACGAACTGGGGCGGTGTCGGCGCGGTGAAACCCGCCATCTGGTCCGCCAGTGCGCGACCGAACGCAGGCCGCGCCTCGCCCCGCGCCACATAGGTTTTGAGAGTGGGATGGGCGTCGAGCAAGCTCATATCTTTCACGATGCGCAGCACCGACACCATCAACAGGTCACCGGCCGAAAAGTCGCCGTCGAGCCACTCGGAATCGCCCAGCCGCGTCGAAAGTTCGCCCAGTCGCTCGTCGATGCGCTTTTCCACCGCAGGCAGGCGCGGCGCGGACCAGGGCTCGCCCGCTTCGAACAAGGTCGCGATCGCATGATCCATGATCGGCGGCTCAACCGTGTTGAGCGCGGCAAACGCCCATTCGATCGCCCGCGACCGGGCGGCGCGGTCGCTGGGGAGCAATTTCCCGTGGCTTTCGGCGATGTGCAGCACGATCGCGCCCGATTCGAACAAGGTCAGATCTCCTTCCTCATAGGTCGGCACCTGGCCGAAGGGCTGGCGCGCACGGTGCGGCGGCGCTTTCTGGCTGCCCTGCGACAGATAGGTGACGGCATAGGGCTGGCCGACCTCCTCCAGCGCCCAGCGGACGCGCAGGTCGCGCACCTGGCCCTTGGCGAAATCGGGCACCCAGTCGAACGGGGTGATGCGGACGGGGGCGGTGTCGTCGATCGGCATCGTCTCTCTCCCTGTCAGGTGGATGTGTCAGGCGAAGGTCGCGCTGCCAGCGGTCCAGGCATGGCCGAGGATCGCGAGGATCGTGACGGCGAACGAGGAAACGCCGATCAGCAGGCTGCGGGTGGCGGACATTTTCTCTCCCCGTCATTGACGGACTGCGAATCGGCTTCGTTGACGGTGATGCGCTTATTGGTTACAAAAAACAACCATGAAGTTAGATAAAGTGACCAAGATGAAATCCCAGCGCGACGAAGCGAGTATCAAGCGTTGGTACGACGATGCGTGCGGCACCGCGCTCGCGCTGGAATTCATCGGCGAACGCTGGGCGCTGCTGGTGATGCGGGAGTTGATGTTCGGCCCGCGCCGCTTCGGGGAGATCAAGGCGAACCTTCCCGGCATCAGCGCCAATGTGCTGACCCAGCGGCTCGAAGGGCTGGAGGCGGCGGATATTCTGCGGCGACGGCGGCTGGCTTCTCCCGCCAACGTACAGGTTTACGAACTCACCCCCTGGGGCCTGGAGGCAGGACCGCTGATCCGCGATCTTGGCCGCTGGGCCGCACGCTCGCCGCGCCACGATCCGATGCTGTTCATGTCGCCCGCCTCGGCGATGATGTCGCTGCAGACCCTGGTCGACGACGCGCGCGTGGTCGAGACCGACCTGACCGTCGCCCTCCGCTTCCCCGCCGATCGGTTCGTCGCGCGCACCGGCGCGGCCGGGCTGACGATCGCACGCGGCGAAACCGACGACGCGGTCGTCACGTTCACCGGTGACACGGTGGCGATGCGACACACCATCTACGGCAAGGCACCGCTTACGCGCGATGGCGAAGGCGGCACCCTGGCCGTTGACGGGGATATCTCTGCCGCCCGGGCGTTCGTCGATCTGTTCGCGTTGCCCGACAAACTCACCTGACTCGCCAACCCGTTCGGTTGAGCGGAGTCGAGAAACGTAAACCGGACGAGACATTTGCGTTTGTCGACTTCGCTCGAAACGAACGGAGGAACTCGGTCGTTGGGGGGTGCCGAAAGCAAACATAACTCGACTATCCCGGTGTGCGAGCGCTAGGGATGCCCCCGACTCTTCGAAACAAGCGAATGCGCCCATGACCGACATCCCCAACACTCAGCCCGACAGTCGCGAAACGACGATCCTCGACGCGCCCGATCGGATGGTGAAGGTGCGCGAGTTGTTCGGGATCGATAGCGACATGGAATGTCCCGCGTTCAGCGAGGCGGACGAACGCGTCCCCGATCTCGACCCCGCCTATGTCTTCGATCCCGACACGACATTGGCGGTGCTGGCGGGCTTCGCGCACAATCGCCGGGTGATGGTCCAGGGCTATCACGGCACCGGTAAATCGACGCATATCGAACAGGTGGCCGCCCGGCTCAAATGGCCGTGCATCCGCATCAACCTCGACGCGCATATCAGTCGCATCGACCTGATCGGGCGCGACGCGATCGTCCTGCGCGACGGGCAGCAGGTGACCGAGTTCCGCGAAGGGCTGCTCCCCTGGGCGCTTCAGACGCCCACCGCGCTCGTGTTCGACGAATATGATGCGGGCCGTCCCGACGTGATGTTCGTCATCCAGCGCGTGCTGGAGACCGAAGGAAAGCTGACGCTGCTCGACCAGAACCGCGTGATCCGTCCAAACCCGCATTTCCGCCTGTTCGCGACGGCCAACACGGTCGGTCTGGGCGACACGTCCGGCCTCTATCACGGTACGCAACAGATCAACCAGGGTCAGATGGACCGCTGGAACATCGTCGTCACGCTCAACTATCTGCCCGCCGCCACCGAAGCGCAGATCGTGCTCGCCAAATCGGGCGAGTATGACAAGCCCGGCGGCAAGGAGACGGTCGACAATATGGTCCGCGTCGCCGACCTGACGCGAAAAGGCTTCGTCAACGGCGATATCTCGACCGTGATGAGCCCACGCACCGTCATCACCTGGGCGCAGAACGCGCTGATCTTCGGCGATGTCGGCTTCGCCTTCCGCCTGTCGTTCCTGAACAAGTGCGACGAGGCCGAACGCGCACTGGTCGCGGAATATTACCAGCGCGTGTTCGGCAAGGACTTGCCCGAAAGCGTGGTGGGGAAGGCTTGAACAATATAATGGACTTAGCTAACTTAGCTTAGTCCATTATGGAATCTGTACGATGGCAGAGGCCGATCCACTAAAGACGTTCAACGTCCATGACGCGAAGACCCAGCTTTCGAAGCTGATCGATCGCGCGCACGCGGGGGAAGAAATCATCCTGTCAAAAGCAGGAAAGCCCTACGCCAAACTGATCGCGTTCGAGCCCTCGCCGTTGCCGCGACGCCAGCCCGGCCGGTTCAAACATTTACTGAAACAGGTGCCCAGCGACATCTGGTTCGAGCCGACATTTACCGACGAAGAACTGGACGCATTCGAGCGCAGGGAACTCTGACGGGTGCGCCTGCTACTCGATACGCACGCGCTGATCTGGTGGTGGTTGCAGGACGACCGCCTCTCGAATCGCGCGCGCGAGGCAATTGCAGAGCCGGAAGTGGAGACCTTCGTTTCCGCCATTTCCTGTTACGAAATCGCGCTAAAGGTCGGCAGCGGCAGATTGCCCGCGATGGTCGAGCCATTATCGCAATTCGCCGAAGCGTGCGAGCAGGATGGTCTGATACAGCTTGCGATCCGATACGACCATGCGCGCACCGCGGGGTTGCTGCCGTTGGCGCATCGCGATCCCTTTGACCGGATGATCGCGGGGCAGGCGCTCACGGAGCGGTTAGTCGTGGTGACTTGCGATCGCGCGATCGCGGCGTTCGGCTGCGAGACGCTCTGGTAATGGCGTCCGAAACGCCCCTCGATCGGTTCAAGTCGGTGCTCGGCGGCGCAGCGCGTGCGTTGTCTCAGGAGGCGGAGGTCGAGCTGGCCTTCACCGCCGATGCGCCGGTGCAGTCGGGCAAGCATATCAAGGTGCCGATGCCCGCGCGGACACTGCCTGCCGATCAGGTCGCGGAGGCGCGGGGGTTTGCCGATGGCTTCGCTCTGCGGTTGCGTCACCACGACGTGGCGCTCCATGCGAAGCATGCGCCCAGCGAAGCGGTCGCGCGGTCCGTTTTCGATGCGGTGGAAACCGCGCGGGTCGAGGCATTGGGATCGCGCGGCTATGCGGGCATCGCCGACAATCTCGACCGGTCACTGGCAATGAAGCTGCGCTCCGATCCGATCGCGCGGGCGCGCACGCGGGACGAAGTGCCGCTGGCGACCGCCGTTCAGCTGATGGTGCGTGAGCGGCTGACCGGCAAGCCCATCCCCGACAGCGTTTCCGACGCGATGGCGATGGTCGCGCCGTGGATCGAGGACAAGGCCGGGGCCGAACTCGACGCGCTGGCGCTGACCATCGACGATCAGGCCAATTTCGCCAAGCTGGTCACGACGCTGCTCGAAGACCTGGAACTCGTGGAAGGGGACCAGATCCCTGACGAGGCCGATGAAGGCGGCGCCGAGGACGAAGGCACCGACGATGCCGAGGACGACGCGGGCGACGATTCCGACGACGGCGAGCAGGGCCAGGGCGAGATCGACGCGCGCGGCGAGGATCGCGAGAGCGACCAGAGCGAAGGCGATTACGAGGATGTCCGCGACGATTCGCTCGACGACGGAGACGGCGCGGAGGGCGATGCGGAAGGGCAGGAAGGGATGCTCCCGGTGCGTCCCAACCGTCCCTGGTCGGACCTGACGCCGCAATTCGATTACGGCGCCTACACCACCAAGTTCGACGAGGTGATCGCCGCGACCGAACTCTGCGATGCCGACGAGTTGGACCGCTTGCGCGCCTATCTCGACCAGCAGCTCGTTCAGTTGCAGGGGGTGGTGACCAAGCTCGCCAACCGACTGCAACGGCGGTTGATGGCGCAGCAGAACCGCGCCTGGGATTTCGACCAGGAGGAAGGACTGCTCGACGCCGCGCGGCTCGCGCGGGTGATCGTCGCGCCGGGGCAGTCGCTCAGCTACAAGATCGAACGCGATACCGATTTCCGCGATACCGTCGTCACGCTGCTCATCGACAATTCGGGGTCGATGCGCGGGCGTCCCATCTCGATCGCGGCGATCAGCGCCGATATTCTCGCGCGCACGCTGGAGCGGGTCGGGGTCAAGACCGAAATCCTGGGCTTCACCACCCGCGCCTGGAAAGGCGGCCAGGCGCGTGAGGCGTGGCTGGCCGATGGCCGTCCGCCGCAGCCGGGTCGGCTGAACGACGTGCGGCACATCATCTACAAACAGGCCGACGAGCCGTGGCGGCGGGCCAAGAAATCGCTCGGCCTGATGATGCGCGAAGGGCTGCTCAAGGAGAATATCGATGGCGAGGCGCTGGTCTGGGCGCATGATCGCCTCTTGCGGCGTCCCGAAGAGCGCAAGATCCTGATGGTCATTTCCGACGGCGCGCCGGTCGATGATTCGACGCTCAGCGTCAATTCGGGCAGCTATCTCGAACGCCATCTGCGCCAGGTGATCGGCTGGATCGAGAGCCGTTCGCCGGTGCAGCTGGTCGCGATCGGCATCGGTCACGACGTCACGCGTTACTATAACCGCGCGGTGACGATCATGGATGCCGAGCAACTGGCGGGGACGATGATCGAACAGCTTGCCGGGCTGTTCGACGACGAAAAATGAAGGACGTGACGCCGCCGCCCGGCGGGTTCGTCGGTCCGGTCAAGCGATCGGTGACGATTGCGGGTCACCCGACATCGATCAGCCTGGAGCCGCCATTCTGGGCGGCGCTGGAGACGGAGGCGGCGGCGCGCGAGTTGCCGCTCAATGCGCTGATCGCGGCGATCGACGTGGCGCGCATCGCGGCGGAGGAGCCCCCCAATCTGGCGAGCGCGATCCGAAGCTGGTTGTTCTCAATCAAATCCTCCACCGGCGGGGGAGGGGGACCGGCGCAGCCGGTGGAGGGGTAGTCGCGGCGAACGATCCGCTCGCGGACAATACCCCCCGTCAGCGCTATGCGCTGCCACCTCCCCCGCCGGGGGAGAATTTAACGCTTACCGCCCCAGCAACACCCTCGCTTGCCCCGCGATCTGCGCGAGCATCGCCGCGTTTGGCGCAGGCGCTTTTCTGGCCCGCGCAATCAGCCCGGCAAATTGCTCGACCCGCGCTCGGTTCTTCTCGAGCCAGGCTTCGACCGCCGCCTGCGGGTCTTTCTTGCCCACCCGCGACAGGAATTCGAACCGCAACTGCTGGAAATCCCGCGCCAGCCCTGCGATCAACAACCGCTCCCACGGATCGCCAGCGGTAATGCGCGCGGCATTGGCCTGCGCCCAGTCCAGCCCCAGCGCATGACCGAGATGGGTAAAGGCGCGAGTCAGCACCGCTTCGTCCAGTTCCAACCGCTGGCCAAGATCGGCGAGCCCGACTGCGCCGTCGAGTTCGAACACGCGCACGACCTTTCGCACCAGCGCCTTGGGTGCACCCGCACTTTCCAATCGCTCCGAGATCCGCGCCGATTGCGCCTTCGCCTCTTCGAGCAAGAGCGCGCGCGCCTGTTTGTCGAGGCTGGCGATGCCCGGCTCCAGCCGCGCAACGACAACTCCGGGACCGGTGCCCGGCGGACACACGCGCAGCAGGTCCGCCATTTGCGAGCGGGTCGCCACCGCCACTTCCTCGAACAGCGCGATCCGCGCCGCCTCGGGAATGTCGGCGGTTTCGATTTCCTCCCACAGCGCAGGCAGCCCGAACAAGCGCTCGGCGACGACGAACATCGCCGCGATGTCGCTCATCGCCGCGCCTTCCTCCTCGGCCAGTTCGAACGGGTGGAGCACGCCCAGCCGGTTGACGATGCGGTTGGCCAGCTTGGTCGCGACGATCTCTCCGCGCAGCCGGTGCTGCCGAATCGCGTCGCCGAACTTCTTCTGCATCGGTTTCGGGAACGCGGCCATCAGGTCGGGCTCCAGGTCCGCATCGCGGCACAGGTCGGAATTCTCGATCGCATCCTGTAGCGCGAGCTTCGCCGACGCCAGCAGCACAGCGAGTTCGGGCCGCGTCAGTCCGTTGCCTTCCTGTGCGCGCCGAAGGAAATCCTCGTTGCTGGACAGCCCTTCGACCTCGCGGTCGAGCCGACCGGCGGACTCCATGATCTCGATCACGCGGACATAGCTCGGCACCGCGACCGCGCCGTCATTTTCCATGAACGACAGGCCCAGGGTCTGAAGCCGGTTATCCTCAAGCACCAGATGCGCCACGTCATCGGTCATCGATTCGAGGAACGCGTCGCGCTTGGCCTGCGCCAGTCGCCCTTCCTTGACTTCGCGGTTGAGCGCGATCTTGATGTTGACCTCATTGTCCGAACAATCGACCCCGGCCGAATTGTCGATGAAGTCGGTGTTGATCCGCCCGCCATTCATCGCGAATGCGATGCGTGCGGCCTGGGTCACGCCCAGGTTGGCGCCTTCGCCGATCGCTTTCGCGCGCAATTGCTCGGCATTGATGCGAATGCGGTCGTTGGCGGGATCGCCGACATCGACATGGCCTTCGGACGCGGCCTTTACATAAGTGCCGATGCCGCCGAACCAGATGAGGTCGACGGGCGCCTTCAGGATTGCGGAGATCAGCTTGGCCGGTTCCAGCGCGTCGTCCTCGACGCCCAGCATGTCCTTGACCTGCTTCGTCAGCTTGATGCTCTTTTCCGAACGCGCGAACACGCCGCCCCCCTTGGAAATCAGCTTCTTGTCGTAATCCTCCCAGCTCGATCGCGGCAGTTCGAACAGGCGCGCGCGCTCCTCCCAGCTTGCCGCCGGGTCGGGATCGGGATCGAAGAAGATGTGGCGATGGTCGAACGCGGCCTTCAGCCGGATCGCCTTGGACAACAGCATCCCGTTACCGAACACGTCGCCCGACATGTCGCCGCAACCGACGACATCGATGGGATCGGTTTGAACATCGATGCCCTGTTCCAGGAAATGCCGCTGGACCGACACCCACGCGCCCTTGGCGGTGATGCCCATCGCCTTGTGATCGTAACCGTTCGATCCGCCGCTGGCGAACGCATCCCCCAGCCAGAAGCCGCGTTCCTCGGCAATCGCGTTGGCAACGTCGGAAAAGGTCGCGGTGCCCTTGTCGGCGGCAACGACGAAATAGGGGTCTTCGCCGTCGTGCGGCACGACGTCTTCGGGGTGAACCACCGCGCCTTCGACGATGTTGTCGGTGACCGACAGCAGCGAGCGTATGAAGATGCGATAGCTTTCCTTGCCTTCCTCGAACCACGCATCGCGGTCGATCTGGGGATTGGGCAAATGCTTGGGATAGAAGCCGCCCTTCGCGCCGGTCGGCACGATCACCGCGTTCTTCACCCGCTGCGCCTTCATCAGGCCCAGAATCTCGGTGCGGAAATCGTCGCGCCGGTCGGACCAGCGAAGCCCGCCGCGCGCGACCGGTCCGGCGCGCAGGTGGATGCCCTCCACCCGCGGCGAATAGACGAAGATCTCACGCCACGGCAGCGGCCGGGGGAGATAGGGGACACGCTCGGAATCGAACTTGAACGCCAGCGCCTCGCGCGCGGCGGGCGCGAACGCGTTGGTGCGCAGCGTCGCCATGACCACCCCGCGCAGCGACCGCAGGATGCGGTCGTCGTCGATCGCCGAGACCGCTTCGAGCCCGCTGTCGATCGCCTTGGTCGCCGCCTCGATCGCGGCTTCGTCGTTGCCGCGTTCGGGATCGTGCGCGGCGCGAAACCGCTCGATCAGCGCCGTCGCAACCTTGGGCGCGCGGCGGAGCGCCTCGACCACCGTGGTCAGGCCGTACGCAAGACCCGTCTGGCGCAGGTAGCGGAACCAGGCGCGGAACAGCACCACCGCATCGGGGGTCATGCCCGCTTCGACGATCAGCCGGTTGAATGCGTCGTTCTCCGCGCGTCCCTCCAGCACCGCGTCGATCGCTTCTTCGGCGACCGCGACGTCGAGGGCGGGCACGTCGCCGCCGGTCTCCATCGAGACTTCGAAATCATGGATATAAGCGTCATGCTCGCCGCCCAGCCGGGTCGGAATTTCCTCGATGACGTGGAATCCGAAATTCTCGAACACCGGCACCGCTTCGGACAGCGGGATCGGCTCGCCCAGGCGATAGAGCTTGATCCGCAGGCTGTCGTCGCCCTTGGCATGCGGGATGATGCGGACCGCGCGTGGATTGCCGTCGCCCAGATCGGCGACCTTGACGATGTCCAGCGCGGCCTCGTCCGCGCCGTGGCTGTTCCTGAAATTGGCGGGGAAGGCGTTGGCGTAGGTCAGCGCCAGGCGACCCGCCCGGTTGCCGACATGATCGACCAGCGCCGATTCGACCGCAGGCAGCCAGCCGCGCATCATCCGCACCAGCCGCTGGTCGAGTTCCCTGGGATCGGGCATGCGTCCCGATCCGCGCAGGTCGAGCGTGTAGCGCAGCTGCGCGACTTCGCCATCGCCCAGATAGATCGACCAGCTGAGCTGCGACGCATTCGCCGCTTCTTCCAGCATGTCGCCGATCGCGACCCGGCGACCGGTCGATACCTCGTCGCGCGGCAACCAGACGAAGGCGAACAGATGCCGCCCCAACGGGCTGCGGATCAGCACCAGTTTCGACCGTGGGCGATCGGTGATCGACATGGTGGTCAGCGCGAGCGATTCGACCGATTCGGGGGTGAAGCCTGTGGTCAGGTCGTGCGGCAGCGCGGTCAGCGCGTGCGCCAGCGCCTTGCCGGTATGGCCCTTGGGATC
Organism: Sphingomonas aestuarii; assembly: GCF_054457155.1. Lineage (NCBI taxonomy): Bacteria > Pseudomonadati > Pseudomonadota > Alphaproteobacteria > Sphingomonadales > Sphingomonadaceae > Sphingomonas > Sphingomonas aestuarii. The sequence goes on from NZ_JBTKVV010000002.1 coordinate 272,522, forward strand.
GAAGCCGAACTTGTTCTGAAGCGCGGTCAGCCGCGACCGCAGCAGCGGCACGTCCTGCGGCGCGGCGTTCAGCGCGGCGCTGGTCCACAGCCCGGCATGGAGCGACAGCGCGACGACCTTCTTCCCCTCGCGCACCGGCACCAGAACCAGGTCGAGCGGCGCGCGGCGATGCACCGTCGAAATGCAGTTCGATTTGAGCAGCAGGACATCGTCCTTGGAGTGTTTTTCGAACCACTCCGCCGCCAGTTCGCGCGATGCCTCCGCCAGCAAGGGCACGTCCAGCGCCTCGCGCGCCAGCCCCAGTTCGTTCGACGCCTTGCCGCTCTTGCGGTCCCAGCGCTCATGCCCGATCAGCGTCAGGTTGCGATCGAGGAACCAGCGCAGCAATCCCGACTGCTCGTCATCCTCGATGGCATCGGCATCGGCCTTCAGCGCGGCCTGCAACGCGGGCCAGTCGTCGACCGCGTGCCGCACATGGGTCAGGTTGCGCGCGATCTCGCTTTCCAGCTCGCGGCGTTCCTTCGCATCGACCCGGTCCATCTCGATATAGACGAAGGATTCGGGAACGCCCTCGCCGATCGCCTCCAGCTCGCCCTTGGCGTCGCGCGTCGCGGCGATGACGGGGTGGATGATGCGGTCGATGGCGATGCCATGCGCGCCGATCGTGGCCGCAATCGAATCGACCAGGAACGGCATGTCGTCATTGACGACCGCCAGCCGCATCCGCCGCATTTCGTCGTCTGACGATACTGATTCGAGCGCGATGACGGGCTTGCCGCGTCGGCGCACCGCGCCCGTCGCGCCGACGAAACGCGCGGCTTCGGCCTGTCGCGTCTTGTCGAACCCCTCCAGTTCCTGCGGTAACGCGCCTTCGACGAAGCGATCCTCAAAGGCCTTGACCAGCGACTTGTTCTTCTGTGTCGTCATGCCCCAAGCGCCTACGCCCGCCCACGAAAAGCCTCAAGACTTCTCGCACCTGCGAAGGCACTTACCCGTCGTCTTTGCAGCTTTAGGACAAATCGGGCACCGGTCGGCGCACGCTTATTTCACGACGCGGCGAACCACCTGTTCGGTCAGCTTGTCGCCGTCGTCCACGCGCGCGACGATGTCGAGCATCCCGTCGAGCCCCGCCCGCGCGACCAGCAGCACGAACTCGGCGTTGCCCGCATCCATCGCGACGCTTGCGATCGCGGCCTGATTGCGCAGCTTGCGCGCCGCTTCCTCGAACCCGTCGGGGCGAGCGGCGGGCCGCCTGGCATCGCGCTCCGCCTTGACCACAGCCTTTATCCCGCCGTCCTGGCGCTCCAGGAATTCGGCGAGTTCGCCCGGACCGATCCCGACGCGCCGTGCATGCGCCAGCACGGTCGCGAATTCGGTCACGCGCGTCTTGTCGTAATCCAGCCCGAACACGAGCTTCACGATCGGCGTGGTCGGCGCGCGCGGCTGAACCTTCAGCCCGGCATCGACCAGCAACGTCGCATAGCCTTCATGGTCGGCGTCGGCGGCCAGACCGAAATCATGCGCGCGGCCCAAAGCGCGATAGAGCGCGGCGCGCGAGCGCACGTCGCTTGCCCGCACCGCTGCGGCGCTTTCGCGGGCGAGCATCAGGCTGTCGGCCAGATTGGCGGCGACCGATGCGTCGATCGCGCTCGGCACCGACGGCTCGACCGAAGGCTCGGGCACCGGTGGCGCGTCGAACCCGCCGCTCGGGCCGTCGGCCCAGACCGGCGCGGTCTGCGTGCGCTGCGGCGCGCTGCGGCGGGCGGCATCCAGTTCGGCGTTCAGCTTTGCCTGGGTTTCGGCATCGACCATCTCTTTCCAGTTGATGACGCCATAGATGAAATCGATTTCCTCGCCCGACGACGAAAACGGCATCAGGATGCCGCGATAAAAGGTGTTATGCCCGCGCTGGCTGACGAATTCGGCCTCGAACCCGATCGGCGCGCGATTGGCAATGATCTGGAGATAATGATCGGTCAGCCGCGACAAGAGCGAACGCGGCGGAACGTCGGCGATGCGGGTGATCGACTGATCGATCCCGCATTCGCCGCGAAGCGCTGCGCCGAGAAACCGGATCGCCGGATCCTCGATTCCTGCGGAAAAATCGATCAGCACCGAATTGGGGCCGAAATCGGCAAGGCTTTCGGGGTCGAGATCCTGAATCGCCGGATAGGGCCGGTCGCCCAGCAGCGACACCCAGTAATTATAGGCGCGGACATGCATCCGCCGCTCGTCGGTGCCGATGTTGAAGCCGTCGTCGCTCACTGCGGCATCGGTCGCATGGGTATCGTCCCCGTCGATTCGCTCGTCGATTCCGCGTGCGGTATCCATAGCTGCTCCCTTGGGCGACGCATGATCTGCCGCCGGTCTGAAAGCGGTTGTGCCCCCGATCTGGTAAACACCGCGTAAAGCACCGGGCGAAGGCGGACACGCACGCAAAGCCGCTTGCAGCGATCCCGAGGCACTGCTAAGCGCCGCGTCCTCGATAGCTCCTGCCACGCCGGGAGCCGGGCCGCTTTAGCTCAGTTGGTAGAGCATCGCATTCGTAATGCGGGGGTCACAGGTTCGAGTCCTGTAAGCGGCACCACGATTTCCCCAATCAAAACAGTTGCTTAGGTCGGCTGAGGTTGCCTTGTCCGGTCGGTTTCATGTTACACGGTGTTGCTTGCGAATGTCCCGGATTCCCTCGCTTTTCGCGCGGCTCCGGCTGCTCCATGCAACACGGATGCAACATGGGATTAGACCGATGCGACCGCGTGCAGCTCGATTCCAGCGGCCCGCCCAAGCTCGCGAACGTCCTGGATATTATAGGCAATCCCTCGATAGATCACCCGGTCCAGCGGGGTGATGCCTTCACGCCAGCGCATTCGAAAGACGACACGCTGCACCGCCTCTAGCCCACCGGCCTCGAAAAACTCGCGTCCGGTCTGTTGAACCACTTGTGCCCAGCCGTGGAATAGATCGGCCCAATCCTCGACCGTGCCCCAGCCGTCATCATATGATTCGAAACGCTGGATTGTGATGCGCCGGTATAAGGAACCCGCGCGCATTAGACGGTCAGCAGGCGCAGCGGTCCTAGCAGATGGGTTTCGCCATCCGCGCCCGTCACCTTCTCCCGGTCATCGAATGCCACCGCCACGCGCGCCAGCACCGCCAAGCGGATGCGGTCGGGGATAGGCTCGCCCTCTAGCGGAACCCAGCCGTCTGCCAACGTCACCACGGCTTCGGTCGCGGCCCCGATCAGCATTGCGATCGTCTCGTCCTCGTCGTCGGCATCGACGCGCAGAAAGGCTTTCGCCTCTGCCAAGCTCACAAGTTCAATCATGCCGCCACCGCTGCGTCGTTGTCGGGTTGGGGATCGCGCCCGGTGCGGGGGTTCCAGCCTTCCACCTGCCGAACCTCGTCGGGGTCCAGCACGCCCGCGTCGATCGCGATCTTATGGCTTGCCCACCGGGTTTGCGGGTCGCCGCGAAGGAAGCCGGATAGGTCTAGCTCCAGTTCGGTGCCGCCCGTCAAGACGGTGCGGGCAAACTCCGATTCGATCTTGCGTGCCCAGGGTGCCAGCGTGAATTGAGCGAACCACCGGCCCGCCGTCTCCGAATTGGTGAAGGTGTTGTGCGAATAATCCTGCACCAGCGGCGGAGGCACCTGAAACAGTCGGCAGATTTCCTCGACACCGAATTTCCGGCTTTCCAGCAGCTCGGCATCCTCTGGCGAGATTTGCGAGGCTTTCCACTTCATGCCGCCGTCTAGGATCAGCGTGCTGCCCGCGTTGGCGCTGCCGCTATGCTTCGCCTGGAATTGATCGCGAAGGCCCGTGCGCTGTTCTGGTGTAAAATGCCCGTCAAGTTCGATCACGCCGCTGGGGGACGCCCCCCGGTCCAGGAACGTGCGCGCGAATTGATTGGTCGTGATGACGCCCGCCACGGTGTCAGCCGCGCGGGATAGTCGGGAACGTCCCACCAGGCCGTCGTCGGTGCGATCGCGAAGGTGGATAACCTCGCTTTGCAGGAAGCGGCGCAATCCGCCCCGTGCGTCCGATACGTCAAAGGCCAGCCGTCCGCTCTTGAGATATTGGACCGTCACCATGCCCCACGGCACCCAGGTCAGGCTTTGCAGCTCCCCGTTCGGTGCCCGGTCGATCGTCGCCAGCCCGTTGCCGGTCAGCAGCGCGGATGCGACCAGATGTTCGATAAGGTCAGGCCACGCCATTTGTTCGTTGGCACCTTCACGGGTCAGCCGTCGCACGGGATGCGACATTAGCTCGACACGCGATTCGCCCTGGATGCGGTAGATCAGCGCCGGGACGTAGGCCAATGCGGTCGCGATTGCGGTTGTGCAGGCCAGCACTGCCGACAAGTTTTCGTGCGCGCGTGCAGACAGGGCAGCGGGATAGCCGATGCCGGGTGCAATCGCGGCCCATGACGGGTCGGTCAGGTCGTTATCGGCGCGGCGCTCATACCCCAGCGCACTCGCCATGCGATCGATCAGCCCCATTGTCCGGCCTCCGCTAGAGTCAGGATGCGGCGGCGGCGGGCATTGCCTGCATCGGCCCGCATCGCGCGTAATGCCAGTTCGGTGTCGGGATAGGCAGGCCACGCCTGCACCACGCTGATTTCCTTTAGATCGATCGCGCGAAGGCTCCGCTTGGTGCCGGTCCACGATTCGCCGCCCTTCGGAACCTTGAACCCGAAAGACATGCCGCCAAGGTCGCCGCGATCGGCAAGTGCCAACACGTCGCGCCCCGCTGCCGTCTCTGGCAAGTCGAGCGAAAAGGCCAAGCCCCGACTATCCTCCGACAATCGAAGCGTGCCCGATTTCGTGCGGCCCAGCACCTTGCCCGCGTCATGGTCGAGCAATGCGAGCACGTCGCCGGACAGGGCGGCGCGGAATGCACCGGGTTCGATCGTTTCCACGAACGTCCCTAGCCGTGCCTCCGCGCCGAATGTTGCGGCATAGCCCTCTAGCCGTCGCTGGGGTGCAAGAACCCGCAGCTCGGTGAAGGCCCGCCGCTCAATAGCGGCACCCAGGGGAGCAAGCGCCGCCCCCATGATTAAGCCCCAATCGGGACCGTGCCGGGAACGCCGGTTGCCGATACGAACGAAGCCGGACGGCGAACGCCAAAGTCCACCGTCGCCATCGCGCGGATGAGGATGTTGCCCTTGCTGTAAGCGGTTTCGGCATACGGATTAACCAGGATGTCGAGCTGCGACCAGACGCCCATCACGAAGTCGCGCCAATCACCGTAGATCATGGTGTGTTCGTCTTCCTCGGTCCCCAGGTCGTTCGGTGCCTGGTTCGTGAAGCGGATGGGTTCGTTGTGGAACGTCTCGGCCATCGGGATGGCGCGGCCATCGGCGTCCTGCAAAAGCATTGCGTCCGTCTTTACGCCGTTCGTCGCCAGGAAGCTGCGTGCGGCCTCCACGTTGGACAGGTCGGCCAGGGCGATCATGTTGGCGCTGGTTGTGAACAGGTCCGTAGCATAGGCCAGGGTCGGCACGTCGGGGTCATTCAGGATGCCCCGCGGTTCCGCGCCGGTCCCGGTGCCGTTGATCGCAGCGCGGTCGATTTCGAGCGCGATGTTCCGCGAAAGCATGTTCCGCAAAAGCTGTTCGACCGATGGGGATGCCTGCATCACCATGTTCCGGCTGATTTCGGTGATCGCCCCGACGTGATGCGGGGAGAGCGTGAAGCTGTCGAAAGACGCATCGCCGGTCGGCAGCGCGGTATTCTCGGCAACCCAGCCCACGGCAGGCGAACCCGTTTCGCGAGGGATTTCGACATTGCCGGTCAGGCCGGTCAGAACGGTTGCGCCCATTGCCTGCATCACCGTGCCAGCGGTCAGCGCCGATACGAACAGGTCAGGGCGATAGTCGGTCGGCACCAGCGGCCCGCTGTTCGCGGTCGTCTGCACGCGCTTTTCGAACACCTCCAGCGGGGCATAGAAGCCCTTGGCAGGTCCGCCCGCACGCTTGGCGAGTTCATCCTGGAGTTCGATTTCGCGGCCTGCATCGATGCGCGGGTCAATCTGGTGCGCGATCATGCGGCTGATCGAAAAGTTGCGAAGCTCTTTGTCCAGGTTCGCATCGCCGGTGGTGGTGATCGGCGTGCCGGGATCTGCGCGGTCTGCCGCGTCGATCGCCTTGGCGCGCATCAGCTTGGCATCGTGCGAACGCAATTCGGTTTCGGCACTGTCGAACGCCGTCTGGTCGTCCTTGCCGTGCGCTTCATTCATGCGGGCAACAATCGCCGCCCGCTGCTCAATAAGTTCTGCCGTCTTCACAGGTCATGCTCCCCCAAAAAAGGTCAGCATTACTTACCTATAAAAGCGTGAAAAGTCAACGCTGCGGAGTTCGTGGGGGCTAGCGTCCTTAAGTAATTCACTCCACTATCCAAGCATTAGGTGGAGGATCGAATGCGCCAGTTGAAAATGTCGGACGGTGATCGTGCTTTCCACGAAGGAAACCAAGGTCTCGCCATTGATGCAAATGGAATGGAAATTTTGACCGGTCTCACTCGCGAAGAGTCCGAATGGCTTATCGCCGATAGCGAAACTTGGCTTGTGCAGCGGATGACCGGTCGGCGTGATCGTGCCGATCGCTCGCGTTATTTAGAGTTGGCTGACAAGCATGAGGTTGCCAGACTTAGGGGAATTGGTCTGGTGCAGTCCCCGCCAGCAGGAACAGCTTAAGCCGATAGGAGACGAAGATGACCGACGTGAAAGTAAATAGTGTGCAGCCCAGCGCAGTTTCGAAAGAAATGGTAGCCCTGTATCTGCTAGCGCAAGTTTCTGAAGCTCAAGGAGCCCGGGTGAATGTCCGCGATGGAGTTCCATATATTGAGGGTGGGATGACGAAAAAGCAGATACTTCTGAACTATATTGACTGCTTATATGCAGTCCGCAACGTGGGCGAGTGCCATAATTATATCAAAAACTTGCCCGACTAAACCCAAGCCAGCCCAGCCCCCTTATAGACTTTCGGCCCGGTATCGGCAGCGGCAGCACCGCACGCCATAATCAGCGCCGCAAGCCCGTCGATGCGGTCGATTGATCGCGCCTTGTTCGGCTTGCGTGCGCCTGCCGGGTCGGTGTCCAGGATCAGGTTGCTGGCATTCCAGCGTAGGACCGGGTGCATCCCGTGGCGTAGATTTCCGGCGAGCAATGCCGTCTCGAATGCGTCCACTGCCGGTCCCATGCTGGCAAAGCCTTGCCCCCAGGGCACCAGCGGCAGGTCCACGCCTTCACCGTCCAGGATGACGGTTAGGTCGTTTATGCCCCACCGATCGAACGCCACCGCCTTTAGGTCGTAATCCGCGACGATCTGCGCGAGGCGGCGGGCGATGTAACGCTTGTCGATCGCGTTGCCGGGTGTCGCCTCGATATGCCCAGCCTTCGCCCAGGTGCGGTAGGGGACGTGATCGATTTCCTCTTTGACCGCGATACCGGCCTTTGGGCACCAGAAGAACGGCAGGACCGCGCCGCCGTCGTCGGGGAAATACAGCACCAGCGCAGCTAGATCGCGCACGCTGGCGAGGTCCAGGCCCGCATAGCACGGACGCCCCCTAAGCGCCTTAGCGTCCACCGGGTCGCCGCACGCCTGCCACTCGGCTGGGTTGATCGCTTTCGGCTCGGCATCGACGCGCATGTTGCAATGCAGGTTGAGGAACGCGGGTTCGAACGTCGGCATCCGCTTCGCCCGCTCGGCTTCGTCGGCAAGCTGCTCGGCAGATACGAATATGCCGATCGCCGGGTTCGCCAGTTTCCAGTTGTCGGGATCATAGGGGTCCGCATCCTCTGGCACGGCATAGACCGCGCCGTGGAAGCTGGGGTCGGACACCTCGCCAGACGCAACGCGGCCCGAATAGTCCACCAGTTCCGACATGATATTGACCGGATTCGGGGACTGCGTGCCGATCGCCAGCAACAGCGGCTCTTTGCGCTTGCCCATGCTGGTACGCAGCACGTCAAACAGCTCGCGCTTTTTCCATTGGGCGAGTTCGTCGCAGACGATGAAGCTGCTCGCTAGGCCGTGAACGCTCGCCCCATCACTCGCCAGCGCCCGATAGATCGACCCGGTTTCGGCATCCTCCATCCGCTTGTGGAATCGCTGCACGTTGATGCGCGCGGCCAACCAGGGGACCGCAAAGATCACCGCTTCCATCTCGGCAAAGATCAGCGCCGATTGATCCTTCGTCGCGCCCGCCGAATAGCACTCCCCGCGCGCCTCCGCTTCGGGTCCGGCTAGATGGGCAAGGCATAGCAATGCTGCCAGAACAGTCTTTCCCTGTCCGCGCGCAACGCTCAACAGGCCCGTCCGCACGCGCCGCTTGTCGTCGTCGCCGGTCGCGTAGATCGCGGCAATCCAATCCCGCTGAAACGGCAGCAGCTTCACATTCTCGCCCGCTCCATACCCCTTCGTGATCGGCATGGATTCAATGAACGCGATAACCCGCTCGGCACGGGTCAGGCTGGGGTCGTCCCACGGGTGCGGATCGCCCTGTTCGGCCATCTCCGCAGCCTTCCGCATCCGGCTCGCGCCTGGTCCTCTAGCGCCCATATCGGTTGCCTTTTGAAACTAACTCTATTCTCGGGTTGGCGGCGGTCCCCAAAGCGTCAGCCCTGAGCGATTTTTCGTTCCACGGATGCGCGGGGTCGATGGGGTTGCCGTTGGCATCACATCCCCGTCGAGGTCTCAGGGCACGGTCTGTTCGCACCGCCCCGGCCTCGGTGCCCCGTGCTGTCTTGGCGCTATGGCAGGGCACGCACATACTGGTCAGGCCGTCGTGACCAGGGAAGGCCATGCCTCCATCGTTGATCGCCTGATTGTGATCCACGGTGTTGGCAATGGTGATCCTGCCCACCGCCCTGCACGGCACGCACACGGGGAACATAGTCAGGTGCCGCTTGCGTAGGCGCTGCCAACGCTGGGTCGAATAGGGCCAATCAGCCATCGGTTGCCCCAATGAATGCCCGCACGCCGGTCAGGTCGTCGTCGGTCGCCGGTTCGTCATCATAGGGCGGGTTGGGGATGCTGGTGCCGATATACTCCGCATCGGTGCCGCCCAGCGCCCGATAGGCTTCGCGTGCGTGCAGCATCATCGCATGGCGCAAACTGTGGTCGATAATCTTGACCGATCGCCGGTCCATTTCCGGCCCGTCCAGTTTGGGGGGCCATGCTGCCAACCCGCCTTTTGCAGTTCGTGCCAGCGCGCAGCCGGTGAAGGCAATGCCGCGCGCTTCGCAGTTGAACCAGGCGATAACGGTCGAGCCGCCGTTGTTCGGTTTGGGGGTCGTCACCCGGTTAAGGCCGGTGATCGTAACTTTCTCGGTCATGTCAGCTTCTCCAATGCTGTCGAAAACAGACGCGCGCACGGGCGGCAGTGCGACAATGCTCATGCCGCGTCTCGGCTGGCCGAAATTGGGCCGCTGTTATTTTGGGGGTCTATTCGGGGGTATTTCCCAACCCGAGATTTAGCCCCCTGGTATGGCTTACTTATAAGTGATGACACTGCGTCAGCAGCATGGATGGGCACTTTTGGCGGTTTTCCATTGGCCTCTGCTGAACCTGTGTCAGCAGCATCGGGACGCTCTGCTGAACCTGTGTCAGCAGAATTGACGTTCCTTGCTGACACAGTGTCATCGCCAGAAAATGGAGCGGGTTTCCAATCGCGATATTCGTTCGTGGCGGGGCGGTAGGTTCCGGGTCCGCCCGTGTTCACGAACGTAAGCCGATATTGCCGCGCCATGCGTTGCTTCCACTGCCCTTCGGCGGTGATATCGATCAGGCCGTGCGACATTAATTCTGCCACCGCCTTACCGATACTGCGAAAGTTCGTCGTGCGGAGACGCTCAGCTATTTGGCGTTGGCTAATGCCGATCTCGCCGTTGTTATAGCCGTTCATCTCGCGCACGACTTCGACCAGAACAGCGCGGCCCCATAGGGAGAGATGCCGGTAGGCGAGGCTATCAATCACGCAATGCGGTATCCCCGCCCATGCGCCACCACGATTGTCCGCCCGATGGTCGGCGCGCTGTTTGGCCTTTTTCGCCATTATGCCACCCGATCGCTGTCGCCGACCTGATCGTGCAGTTTCCACCCCAAGGTGCGGGACAGCCGCTCGCCATATTCGAGCGCCGCCGCATAGGTCGGAAACTCGCAATCGTGACCGACGCCCGCCGGGGTCGGCAGCACTACAACTTCGAAGGCCGCGCCAAATGCTTCCTCGCGGACGACAATCCAGGGGTCATTCTGTTCAGGCCGGAATCGCAGCGACAGGCGCTCGCGCGGGAAGGGGATGAGGTTAGCCACGTTGCGCCTCCCGGCGATATGCCATGATCGTGTCCTCGATCGCGCCAAGCTCCTCTTGAATGTCCTTTATCAGGCGGCAGGACGCATCGGAGAGGCTGTCGAGCCGCCCTAGGATCGGCACGTCGTCTTTCGCGACATCGATCTTGTCGGTCAGGTCCCAGGCGGCGTGAGCCACAGCATAGGCGCGGAATGTGGCAAGCTGCGCTTCACCGACCAGCTTTTCAATCGTCGCAAGGGCTGGCGGAATGCCGATATAATCGCTATTCTGATGTTCAACCATGTTGCTCTGTCCTTGAGTATGGGTTGTTCGAGCCGGAGCGAGGTTGCAGCCTTGCTTCGGCTCATTTGCGTTTTGGGCTGCGCCGCCTCTGGCGTTTACCGCCGTCACGCTGCCTCGGAGCGGAATGCCGCTTCCAATTCCGATTTCCGGTAAAACAGCCGCCGACCCTTACGGATGACGGGTAGCTGCCCCGCATCGGTCATTTTGTAGATCGAGCGCGGGCTTACCCCGACGAATGCAGCGGCATCCCGTGCGCCGGAAAGTAGGTCTTCATTTAGAGCCATCTTAACCTCCTAGACGATAACAACACCGTTGTTGTCTGGTTGTACCTAGACGTGTCCGCGCCTCCATGCAATAGGGCAACGTCATCGTTATTGTGTGGACGCTGTGGCTGATCGTTCGATTGAGCAAATTGCCGCGAGTGCGGAGGAATTGACCCTTACCTTTGGGGAGGTCGAAACGATTCTCGGTGCTCGGTTTATGATCGATCCGGACCGGCACACGGCATTCCGGGGCCGTCTCCAGAATCTACAGCGGAAAGGATTTCCAGCCGGGGTCAACACGGGGAAAGGGACGCCCGCAGTATATGGCTTTGCTCAACTAGCCGACATGATGCTGGTCTTTTCGTTCATTGATCTCGGTATGCTTCCCGACCAGGCGGTAGAATTGGCGAACAGCATTCGCGATAAATTCTTGTCAGAAGTTAAAGACTATTTTTGGCTTATTGACGTGCAATCGGACTTAGAGACTGCCCTGTCGATGATGGAGGACGACAAGATTGCAAAGTTCAAAGTCGAGCCTCACGGTAAGATGCTGGTGATTTATCCAAATTCCCTAGGCGTCCTAAAAGAAAGGTCACAGCGCGATCCAGAAGTCTATTTCCTAGCCATTCAAGATATTCGCGACGAGCTTGGCGATCACGCGCCATTTTCGAGCGCGCCGCACCTCGTAATCCCAATTGGCGAGCTGGTAATGCGGATGCTTATGTATATCGCACTAATTAGGAAGTGGGATGGCAAGCGCGTTGCTAGGTCATTCATCCGTTGGGCAACCGAATACGATAGACGAACCAGTGCCGTCGATACGAAAGCGTAGCTGGGTCGGTCCTAAGGGCGACGATCGCACGGCATGGCAGGTAGATTACCGCGACCAGGGCGGCGCGCGCCGGTCAAAGCAGTTCGCCCGCAAAAAGGATGCGGAGGCTTGGCTGGTCGGTGCCGCGTGGCAGGTGCAGCAGGGAACACATACCGCCGACTCTCAATCGATCACGGTCGATCAGGCGTGCAAGCTATGGCTTGAGCGCGGCGCGAGCGAGAACCTGGAGCAGAGCACGCTCCAAGGTTACGAAGCCCGCGTGCGTCTGCATATCCGCCCCCTGATCGGTGCAGAGAAGCTAAGCAGGCTCACCCGCCCCCAGGTCGAAGGCTTCGCCGATAAGCTCGTTGAAACGCGGGGCAAGGCGATGGCGGTCATGGTGATGCGCGCCCTAAGTTCGGCAATCGGTGATGCCCAGCGGCGTGGCCTGGTCGCGCAGAACGTCGCGGCGGGGGTCAGGATCAAGCGACCTGCGCGTGATCGCGAGCGGGTTGAGATACCGACGAAAGACGAATTACGCGCCGTCCTGAAAGCAGCGGATGATCGCGAGCGCCCGATCATTATGACGGCGATATTCACCGGGTTGCGCGGGTCGGAATTACGCGGCCTACGCTGGTCCGACATTGATCTGCAATCCGGTCGCGTGACGGTATCGCAGCGGGCGGATGCCTGGAATGAAATAGGCTCGCCCAAGTCTGCCGCGGCGCGTCGGTCCATACCGCTCCCCCCGGCCCTGGTCGCGGAATTGAAACGGTGGAAGCTAGCGTGCCCGAACGGCAAGCTCGACCTCGCTTTCCCCAACGGCGTCGGCAAGGTCGAAACGCATTCGAATTTGCTCCAGCGCGTGATCGGCCCGCTCCAGGTCCGTGCCGGTGTCACCGAACCCGATAAGGATGGGGAACCGACGTGGCGCTATGGCCTACACTCGTTTCGCCATGCTGCCGCGTCGATGTGGATCGAACGGTCGATCGACGCCAAGCGGGTGCAGACGTGGATCGGCCATTCATCGATCCAGCTCACGTTCGACACGTATGGGCACCTGTTCGAAGCTGCCGCATCCGACGCCGCCGTGGCGTCCGCGATCGAAGCGGAATTGATGGCGTAGCGCCCGCCGATGCAACACCGATGCAACATAGAGCGCGAAAACGGCAGAAAGGCGTAACTAAAAACGCATTCGTAATGCGGGGGTCACAGGTTCGAGTCCTGTAAGCGGCACCACTCCCGAGCAGAAGAGGGCACCACAGGTGCGATCTGCTCGGGGTCCCCGCAGGAGGCCATTTCTAGCGATTTCACTGGACCTGTGATCGTGATGAGGTTTGGTGCCACAACAACTTTGCTGATGAACCGGCGAGCGTATCCCTGGCGCAGAGCGTAGTCCTCCGATCGCAATTTCTGCAGGATAACCTCACCCAGCCGAGACACCGCTCCGGGCGTAACACGCCGCTCTGCCGAGGATAGCTGCCGCTCAACGAGGACAATCTCAATCTCGATATCCGCGCGGCGGGTGCGCTGGGCGGCAAGGCGTGAGGCAAATTCTGCATCCCGCGCAGTCACGATTCCTTGTTCGATAAAATCGAACATGTTCTGGATGGCACCATCTACTCGAGTGCGCTCGGTACGGAGCGCTTTGAGATGGTTCTGACGGTCTCGAATCGCAGCGGAACTGTCATCGAGCAGATTGGCGAGCAGTGCCTTCAACCGATCCGGCTGAAGCAAACGCTTTTCCAACGCATCGATCACCACGCTTTCCAGCTTCTCATCGCGAATGCTGGTGCCCTGACAGGCTGTTTCGCCTCGACGCAGCCGCCGCGAGCATCGGTAGTAACGGTATCGCCCACCTTTTCCGGTGGCGATAGTGAGTGCGTTACCGCACTCGGCGTGTCCGCACTTGGCGATCCCGGCAAGCATCGTTGGACCAGATTCGATTCGGGCCGGGGTGATGTGGCTAGCATTGCGCGCGATACCAGCCTGCACTTCGAGCCATTCCGCCTCGGGAATGATGACGGGCGCCGCCACCTCCTGCCATTCTTCCTCAGGCCGCTTGACCCCGTTGCGAGTGTCGTGGACGCCGTAGAGATGCTTGCCGCGATACGTCGAGCGCGTAAGAATGTCCCGCACGTTGGAAACGTGCCATTTGCGGCCGCGGAGCGTCGATCCATTTGCATTCAGATGGCAGACGATCTTTTTGTAGCCCATCGGCCCCTGGCCAATCCCAACCCGCTTCATTCGAAATATCTGTTGGACTTGGAGGGCTTCGGAAGGCTCGATTGCCAAGCGCTTCTTGGCATTGGGGCCGCGCATTTCGGCAACTACGGTGGTGTGGCCAAATGGTGGCACCGCGCCATTCCAGAACCCGGCCTCAGCATTGCGCCGCATGGTGTCAAGCGTAAATTTAGCAGTCTGACGCGACTGATATTCGTCGAAATTAGAGAGTACTGAACGGACCAGATCGCCTTCTGCGTCATGTCCAACCTCCTGTGTGATTGCGACCAGTCTGACACCCGCGCGTTTCAGCTTCCGGCGATAATGCTCGAGCAGGTAATGATCACGAAATAGCCGCGAGAAACTATAGACCCCGATCTCGGTGATGCCGCTCCCCTGGCGCATAGCGTGCTCGAACAATGCCTGGAGGCCGGGTCGATTGTCGGTGGTCCCCGACAGGCCGCCATCTTTATGGATATGAACCAACTCAACGCCGCGACCTGCGTAATATGCCGTGAGACGCTGTTCTTGATTATCCAGACTGATCCCGCCCTCGGCCTGACGCTGGGTCGATACCCGCACATAACCGAGCGCGCGCTCAGTCTTTGTCTTCAACATGATCTGGGCCTTCGAAAATAAAGCGCAGTTCGTCCGCGCTCAACAGGGTCAGCAACCATTCTGACTCGGATCGCGACAGCGGGAAAGAGCCTGACAACAGATCATTAACGGCGCGCTCTTCGGCACGCTGAGATCCCGGGGCCCCGTCGTCGATTTTCGGCTTCTCTCGCGCACCGTCGTCGCTGGTAGAAGAACAAAGTCGTTTCACCCACCAGCGTTTGCCGTGAGAGATTTCGGAGAACGATGTAACCGGTCAGATAATTTGCAGAAAAAAAGGCAGGTTGACCCAGGGATTGGGAAGAAAAAATAGGAATTTGAAATGATTGAATTTATCTTGATTGCTACCACGCTCACTAGCACGGCATTTTTCGGGCGGCTTTTAGCCCTTCTTGCTGACTTCATCGTAACCTTAACTGCAATATACTACGGCGTGCGATTGGCTCGCCTCTAGCAGGCCCTGCTTGCAACCAGGGGCAAGAACGAGGAGGTTCACTACGATACGGTGTCTTCACGAGCACAACGCCGCCTCCTCAGGCGCCATCTGACTATGACCATGGCCATGACAGCCCACGCCAGCATGTTTCCAAGCTCAAGCGCTCGAGCGAGAGGATTAATCAGCGCTGGAGCCACTAGGCGGGTTTATGGGTCCTGACCCTAGTGCAACGCGGTTCTCAGTCCCGGTCCACGGATCGTCGAGCCGCCTCGGCGAGCTGGCAGTTTTGCTCCGTCGACCGACATTGGCGCTCAAGCATCTCGACAATCTTGAGTTGTTCCTGGCGAACATAATTGTCGCTTCGGATGGCGGGGGAATAGACGTCTCTCACGGTTGCCTGGGGGGCAGGTTGACGGAGATTGTCACGGTCGCCAGAGCTGAAAGTGGCAACTGAAGACGTGCGTGGGATCGTAAATCCGATAACAACCCCAGCGATCAAACACGCGCCCGCTATGGCTGGTGTTTTAAAGCGTCGAAGGCGCGTCATAAGCAGCTTATAGTAGCACCGTGTCCAATTATCATCATCGATGTTGCCGAAGCGACCCTTCAGCTTTGCGCCCTATTACCAGCGAAGAAGCATCCTTCCGTCGGTCCACCGAAAGCTGACCTGCGGCTCTAGCCATATTCCAACCAGAACCTATCGTTCAGCAACGAAGTAGCCGAATGCCGCATCGCTGCTTGGCATAGGCATCGTGAACGCGCATCTGAGGCGGCATGGCCGACACCGATCCGCCTTCGCCATTGTCCGTTCCCGTATTTCGCGCGGTGTGGATCGCGAGCATGGCATCCAACTTTGGCGGGTTGATCCAATCGGTCGGCGCATTATGGCTGATGACCTCGCTGACACCATCGTCCCAGATGGTGGCGCTGGTTCAAGCATCCACCGCGTTGCCAATTTTGTTGCTATCGCTGTGGTCCGGCGCGGTCGCGGATAATCTAGACCGCAGGCGGGTGATGCTCGCTGCGCAGGGGTTCATGCTAGTGGTGTCGGTGGTGCTGGCGGTCATCACCTTTGCGGGCTGGATCTCGCCCTGGCTGCTGCTCGTCTTTACCTTCCTGATCGGCTGCGGCGCGGCCATGAACGGTCCGGCGTGGCAGGCCTCGGTGGGTGATATGGTGCCGCGGTCTTCCCTACCGGGGGCGGTCGCGCTCAATTCGATGGGGTTCAATATCGCACGCAGCGTCGGCCCAGCAATCGGCGGCGCGATAGTCGCCGCGGCAGGTGCGGCGGCGTTCGTGGTCAATGCGGTAAGCTATGTCGGTTTGATCGCGGTATTGGCGCGGTGGAAGCCAAGCTATCCCGAACGCATCCTGCCGCGCGAACCTCTGGGTCACGCCATGACTGCCGGGGTGCGATATGTCGCAATGTCGCCCGACATCCGCACGGTGCTGGCTCGTGCGCTGATTTTCGGGATTGGCGCTAGCGCGGTTCCGGCAATGATGCCGCTGGTCGCGCGCCATGTGATCGTCGGCAATTCTCTGACCTACGGCGTTCTGCTCGGCGCATTCGGGATCGGCGCAGTAGGCGGCGGGTTGATGGTGCGCCGTCTTCGCGACGGTATGAGCGTGGAGGCGATCGTTCGCGCTGCCGCCACCGCGCTTGCGATCGGCACGGTGCTAACCGGCTTCAATTCGACGCTGTGGCTGACCATTCCCGCGCTGGCGCTGGCGCTGGCGGGCGGGGGATGGGTGCTGGCGCTTTCCACCTTCAACGTGACGGTTCAACTGGCCGCACCGCGTTGGGTCGTCGCACGCTCGCTATCGCTATACCAGATGGCGGCGTTCGGCGGGATGGCGAGCGGGGCAGTGCTGTTCGGTGCGATCGCAGACACACACGGGGTTCGGATCAGCCTATTCGCCGCGGCTGCGGTCCAGGCGCTGACCATCCTGTCCGGGCTCGTCCTGCCCCTGCCGGTTGCGCGTGATCTCAATCTCGCGCTGCGCGAATGGTCGGAGCCGGAAACGGCCGTGTCTGTAGACGACCGCAGCGGCCCCGTGGTGGTGACGATCGAATATCGCATTACGCCGGGCAATATCCCGCGTTTCCCAAACGTGATGCACGAACGACGGCGCATTCGCAGGCGCGACGGCGCACGGCATTGGACGCTGTTGCGTGATTTGGGTGAACCCGATCTGTGGGTGGAGCGCTATCACGTCGCCACTTGGCTTGATTACGTCCGTCACAATCAGCGACGTACATTCGAGGATGCTCAAAATACGCTCGACATCCTTGCTCTACATTGCGGTCCGGCCAAACCGGTTGTTCATCGAATGATCGAGCGCCAGACCAGCACGCTGCCTGGGATCCGTGACGCGACACCGCGCGAATTGGCCGAACCGATGACCGACACGGCGCGGCAAAGTTAACCGCTCGATCGAACGTTCGACATCGGCGAGCATCGCGGTTCCCGCCACAACCCAAATGAGCGAAGCGATTATGTCCGGTGGGGCAGGTTCGCCTCATCATACAGCACGGTCGCAGTCCGCCAGCAGCCGGGAAACACTTTACGCTGGATTCGCGAAAGCGGACCTGCGGCTACAGCCAGTTTCCAGCCAGGACCTGCCGTTCAGCAACCGGCCCATAAGCCGTTGAACCGGTGTCAGCGTGACCTGCCAGTCGGCAAAGCGCCCCATCCCGGTCCTAGGGCCAACCGTTAGCATCGCCCAAAACCGGTCATATTACTCGGTCGTGTGATGTCCACTTTGGACGATGCTGACCAGTCTTTGTTCGTTTTTACGGTGGCCAAACAGCGCCAAGGTGAACGACGATGACATACTCATATCTCGATCCCGTTATGCAGAACCGCGTGGCTTGGAATGCCGGTAAAACGATTGGTACGAAGCGACCTGTCACTCAGAAGCAGATCTGTGCGATCGGCTTCTCGACATCATCCAGTTCCGCGACCTTGCCCGTAGCAATCCGCGTTGCCGAGGATAATCTCAGTGTTTCGCCCCCATTAACATCGACGGTGCTACCGCTGGGCGCAGCGATCGGCATGGACGGCTTAACGAAGTATGTGGCGATGCTGGCCTTGTTCGCCGCTCATGCGTTTGGCATCGATCTAACTCTGGCGGACTACATTATCATCGCAGCGAAGACAACAATCGTTGCAATCGGCGTAGCGCCAGTGCCCTCGGGATCGCTATTTATGTTGGCCGCGGTGCTCGCCGCGATCGGGATCAGACCTTAGCAAACCTCATTAGCCTTGGGCTTATCTTCCCGCTTGACCGCATTCTGGAAATGGTACGCACCTTCCCAAACCTGACCTCTGACCTGTCGATCGCGACTCCCGCGGCGGATGGGAAGGCCAGTTGGATGTGCCTGCTTACTTGGCAAATGAGGATAAGCCATTGCACTGTCGTTTTTTGTAGCCTTTGCTACGCCCCTGCCGCTGTGACGATAGGATGATTTCGGTCCAGTCGATCGATGCATCCTGAACGCGCCGGACGATGCGTTGCGCCGTTACGGGTGCGACGCCGAATGCTGCAACGATTTGCCGCACGAGCATTTTCGAGCTGACGCGTTCTGACTGCCGAATGGCGTAGAACCACAATCGCAGCGGAATGCGGCTGCTCTGGAGCGGCGTACCCGCTGTAGGGTGGAGATGATTGCCGCACCATTGGCAGGAATAGGCGCGTTCCGCTTTGATCCGGTGCCAATTCGTCGAACGACCACATCGGGGACAATCGAAACCGGTGCCGAATCTGGTCTGAAACAATTGTTCGAGGCAACTGTCATCGGTCGGAAAGTGCAGGTCGAACGCCGCGATCGTCTCAAGTGCTGCAGGAGGATCGTCCCAACTGCGCTTCGGGGTGTGCTGCATTGCAACCCGGCACGGGGTTCCGCTATCGTGTATGCCATCCCCCCGATGTGGTGCTTCGCCATAATTCATTGGCGCGCGCATTCGGCGGGTTGGCCTGTGGATTGTGCGAAGCGGATGGACGAGATGGTGATGTCCATGGTGCCGGCGGTGGTGATGCGGATGGGGTTGGTGATCCGGCTCATGTCCGCACCGGCCTGGGCAAAGCAGCGCAGCGGGATGGAGGCGGTGGTCCAACGGCCAAGGGGCGTCTCGTTCAGCGCCGGTGCGAACGGCTGTTCGCCGGTACAGCCTGCGCCGCAGTCGATGGCAAGCGTGACCGGCCCGGTGGGCGCGCGGTCGACCCGGTACTGGATCGACAGCACCAGATCGCCGTTCGCCTCGCGCGTCAGGTCGATGGGTTCGTGGCGCTCGATGGTCGCGCTGGCCAGTCCTTTGCCGGTCCAGGCGATCCGCACGCTGTCTTCCTGAGCGTTGCGGTCGGCGCCGCGTGCGCTGATCAGGTCGGGGCCGGGATTTGGCGAGAGTTGACCGGGCGCCCCCAGCAGCAGCCTGGCGCCCGCACCCGGCTTGCCGCTGCCGAACACGGTGTTGCGATCCTCGGCGATGCCACCGGCGCGCGCTTCGGGCAGGATGGCAACGTCGCCCCCCTTGGCATAGGTCAGGCCATAGCCATAGGCGAACAGCGGGTTGTAATCAGCATCGCCGATATTGACCGCAGTCTGGTCAGTTTCGCGCGGCCAGCTATAGGGCAGGGTGCCTTTGAAGTCGGCCTTGCCGAACAGGACATCGGCGACGCCGCCGCCTTCCGACCCCGGCAGCCAGGCCGCAACGAACGCGTCCGATGCATTGAGATGCGGGTTCACCCACAACGGACGACCCGACAGGAACACCGACACGGTCAGGATGCCCGCCGCCTTCAGCCGTCGCAGCAGCGCCAGATTGTCGGCAGGGTCATCGAACGCGACATCGGGCCGATCGCCCTGGAACTCGGCATAGGGATCCTCGCCGAACACGACGACCGCGACATCGGGGCGAGTCTTGAACGTGCCATCGATCGCCAGTTCGGTGCTGCCCCCGGCTTCCTTCGCGGCCTTTGCCATTGCTTCGGCGATGGTGTCGGCATTGGGGAAGTCGGCGCGATTGGTGCCGGTGCCCTGCCAGGTCAGCGTCCAGCCGCCGGTCTGCTTGGTCATGCTGTCGACGCCGTCGCCGGCAAGCAGGATACGCGCGCCCGGTTTGAGCGGAAGGACACTGCCCTGGTTCTTGAGCAGCACCAGCGATTCGCGCACCGCCTGGCGCGCCACCGCGCGGTGGTCGGCACTGCCCAGCAGGTGGTATTGTCCACTCAGCATCCGCGACGACGGCTTGCCCGCTTCGAACAGGCCCGCGCGTACCTTGACGCGCAGGATGCGGCGCACCGCCTCGTCGAGCACTGGCATCGGCAGCGCGCCGCTGGTCGCATGCGCCAGGGTCGATTGCCACAGCCCTTTCCAACTGTCGGGCGCCATCGCCATGTCGAGCCCGGCGATGAACGTCTCCCGACAATCCTCGTTGGTGCAACCCGGTATCTGGCCATGCGCGTTCCAGTCGCCAACCAGAAAGCCGTCGAAGCCCCAGCGATCCTTGATTACTCCGGTCAGCAGCGACCGGTTGCCGTGCATCTTGACGTCGTTCCAGCTCGAAAAGCTGACCATGATCGATTGCACGCCGGCCTCGATCGCGGGGACATAAGGCGCGGCGAACAGCCGCTGCAGATCCGCTTCGGACATCCGCGCATCGCCCTGGTCCTTGCCGCCGACGGTGCCGCCATCCGCCACGAAATGCTTGGCAGTGGCGACGATACGGGGGCCGCGCAGCCAGTCGGGATCGCCGATCTTGCCCTGCAATCCCTCGATCAGCGGACGCGCATAGGATGTCGCGATCTCGGGGTCCTCGCCAAACCCCTCATAGGTGCGGCCCCAGCGGTCGTCGCGTACCACCGCCAGCGTCGGGGCAAAGGTCCAGTCGAGCCCGGTGACGCGCATTTCGATCGCGGTCACTTCGCCGATGCGGCGCATCAACTCCGGGTTCCGCGCGGCACCCAGGCCGATATTGTGCGGAAACAGCGTCGCGCCGACGATGTTGTTGTGGCCGTGAACCGCGTCGCTGCCCCAGATAACCGGGATGCGCGGCAGCGACCCGCTCGCCCGCATCGACGCTTCGTAAAAGGCATCGGCTGCCTTCAGCCATTCGGGCGCCGGCGCATTATAGGCACCGCCAGGGCTAGAATTACCGCCGTTCAGGATCGATCCAAGATGATAACGGTGCACATCGTCGGGGGTCACGCTCGCCAGATCGGCCTGCACCACTTGCCCGACCTTCTGTTCCAGCGACATGCGCCGCAGCAAATCCTCGACCCGGCGCTCAACCGCGGCATCGCTGGTCGCGGGACGCTGCACGACCGGCCACGTCGCCGGATCGGCAACGCCTGCAGCCTGGGTTCCCGGCGCGACCTGCGTCGCCTGCTGGGCCAGAAGTGGTTGCGATACACCCGCCATCAGCGCCATCGCCGCGATTTTTAGCCATGGCCGACCCATCTCACGCTCCCCTCGTTCCGATTATTGCCCCTTTCTGACTCGGGTTGAGAACGTTATCAAATGATTTGTCGAGTCCCTGCCTCCCGATCGGGTAGAGCGATAACGGGCTGGACCAACGGGAGAGCGAGACATGAGCTTCATTCTATTCGCCTTGCAGGTGGTGGGCCTTGGCGCGACGAATTACGGCATCGATGCACCGATGGCGGCACCCGTGTCGGCCCCCGCTTTCGCCGACGAGTTCGAGGATGAAGAGGTGGATTCCACCGTCTGGCGGTACGATGCATCGCGCAATGCGCAAGGCTGGCACAACAACGAGTTGCAATATTATGCCGTTGCGCGCCCCAAAAATGCCCGGATCGAGAACGGTGCCCTGATCATCGAGGCGCATCAGGAGACGATGTCGAAAGCGATGTTCGCTGACTGGGGCGGTCAGGCGTACAGCTCCGCCAAGCTCGTGTCGCACAAGCCGCTGGGCTATGGATTCTACGAGGTTCGCGCCAAATTGCCCTGCGGTCGGGGTGCCTGGCCCGCGATCTGGATGCTTCCCGAAGGCGGCAGCTGGCCCGAGATGGGCGAGATCGACATCATGGAGATGGTCGGCTGGGACCCCAAGGTCATCCACGCGACGCTGCATTCCGGCACTTACAACCACGCCAAAGGAACCCAGCGCGGCGCTCAGAAGCGCGTCGAGACCGCGTGCAACGAATTCCACACCTACCAGCTCGACTGGCAGCCCGACGCGATCACGATCGGCATCGACGGTCGCGCGCACATGCGGGTGACCAACGACATGCCCGGCGACAAGGGCGCGTGGCCATTCGACCGGCCCTTCCACCTGATCCTGAATCTGGCCGTTGGTGGCGACTGGGGCGGCCAAAAGGGCGTTGACGACAAGGCGTTTCCCATGCGCATGACGGTCGATTATGTGCGCCACTGGCCGGTCGAGGCCAAGGCTGCACGCTAGAACGTCAGGGCGTCGTCGTCGGCGAAGGTGCGTACTGCAGTGATGCGCGCTCTTCGCTCCGCACGCCCAAAATCGCAACGCCGCCGAGCAGGGTCAGGATCGCGAGCGCCAGCATGGCGGGCGTAAGGTCGTTGGGCGTTGCCAGCATCCAGGCGATCGCCGGTCCGATCAGCGAGGGCGCCGTGTTGGCCAAATTGAGCAGGCCAAGATCGCGGCCCCGATGCTGCGCGCTTGGCAGCAATAGCATCGCAAAGCCGGCGTGGAGCACCAGGAACACGTTCGACCCGAGCGCATAAAGGCCGTATCCGATCGCGCCCATCCGCCAGTCGCTTGCCGCAGCCATCGCGACCAGTCCGCCCGATGCCAGCATCGCGGCAGCGAACAGGATCGGCTTTCGCCGCCGGGTTTGGTCCGACATCCGGCCCAGCCCCACCGCAAGCGGCAATGACAGGATATAAACGAGGGTCATCAGCCGACTGACCCCCGATGCGGTGTCGATCGGCATCCTCACCGACGCCAGGCTCTCGAAATAATAATAAAGGTAGAGGAGCAGAACCGTCCCGGCCACCTGTACCAGCAGTCGCGCCACCCAGACGATGGCCAGATCGCGGCGCGCGAGGCAACGCTCGGGCTGCGATGCGGGCGCATCCGACAGGAAGATGCTGCGCGTGAACAACAGGGGCGTCACGCAGACGGCAATGGCGATCGGAACCGCGCCGCTTCGTCCAGTACTGCAAAGCCCACCAGCGCTGCGCCGAATGCGGAGGCGAGCGGCGACCCCAATGCCAGCATCCCGCTTGCCACACCCTTTTGCGCATCGGGGATTTCGTCGGCCATGATCGCCGCCAGCGGGGCCAGCAACGCGTTGATCGCGAGTTGAACCAGGATCAGGGACGCCAGGATAGCGGCAGCAGTGGTCGCCACAGCCGCCGCAACATAGGCCGGGAACAACAAAGTGATGCCGAAGATCAGCCAGCCGCGCCGAGTGCGGCCGCGCGCCACCGATCGATCGCTTAGCCAGCCGAACAGGATGTTGGACCCGCTGGCGACGATCGCGCCGATGATGACGGTCGCGGTGAACACCCCCAGCCGCGCGTCGCCCGACACGTGTTCGATCCGCATCGGCAGCAGCAGGGACAATAGCGGCAGATACGCGATCACCCCGCCTGCGCTCGCCAGCGCATACAGCATCAGAAATGCCGTCGAACGACGCACAGGCGGAGGTGGGGCGACGGGCATTGCCGCGCCTTATCGGCGCATGATAGCGGCGCGGCAATGCTCGTCAGGACGTGGTCAGGGCTTCATCGTCGCCGCATCCAGCGTCACCGTCGATACCATCGACCGGTCGCCGGCATTCTTCGCCAGCGCGACCCGGTAGCGCCCGCCCGCGATCCGCCAGCCGGGCAGTCGCGTATCGTAATCGGCCACGATCCGCGGTTCGGCGGTCAGCGTTACGCGCCGGGTTTCACCCGGGCGCAGCATAATCCGCTGAAACGCGGCAAGTCGCATCGGCGTCGATGCGCCGTCGCGCGCCACATAGAGTTGGGGAACATCCGCGCCGTCGCGCTTGCCGGTGTTGGTGACGTCGAACGTCACGCGGACCGTTTTGCCGCCAGACACGACCGGATTGCCATAGGCGAAGTTGGTGTAGCTGAGGCCGTGGCCAAAGGCGAACAACGGGGTCTGGCCCTGCCGCTCGTACCAGCGATATCCGACGTCGGCGCCCTCGACATAGTCGATCGGATAGCTTTGCAATTGATAGGCCCCGGCATTGGCCGGGTTCGCCGCCGCTTGCGCTTCCAGATCGGAAAACTTGTCCAGTCCGACCGGACGCCAGCGTGGCGCTTGTCCGACATGAGCGGGGAAAGTGATCGGCAGTCTGCCCGAAGGATTGACCGTTCCAGTCAGGATGTTGGCGATCGCCTCTCCCCCGCGCTGCCCGGGATACCAGGCTTGCACGATCGCGGGCACCGATTCGATCCACGGCATCAGTACCGGTCCGCCCGTTTCGAGCACCGCGATCGTATTGGGCTGGGCGGCGGCGACCGCAGTGATCAACGCGTCCTGCTGGTGCGGCAGGTTGAGGTTCGGCACATCCTCTGCCTCTGTCGTCCACTGAGTCGCAAAGACGATGGCCAGGTCGGCTGACTTCGCCGCGGCGGTGACGGCGTTCAGGCTGCGACCATCGACGAAATCGATCTGCGCGTCGGGCAATGCCTTTCGCAACGCGGCAAGCGGCGATGAAGCGTGATAGGTGATTCGAACGAAGGACGCAGCAGGCCCACCGCTCAGCGGAATCTCGATCGGCGCTCCGCCGACTGAACGAACCTGGCTTGATCCGCCGCCCGACAGCACGCCCAGATCGGCTGCACCGCCGATAACGGCAATTCGCTTGGCGGTGTGCGCAATCGGTAACAGATTGCCTTCGTTCTTCAGCAGGACGATGCCGGCTTCTGCTGCGCGCTGGGCAACTTCGGCATTCTTCGCGTAATCAATGCGCTGCGCCGTTGCAGGCGCGGCGGTGTCAAACGCGCCGGTCGTAATCAGGCCTGTCAGATACCGCGCGACCATGTCGTCGATTCGCGCCATCGTCACCCGGCCCGCGGCGACATCGGCGCGCAATGGCTTGTCAAAATAGATTTCGCGGTCGAGTTCCTGCCCCGATTGCTGGTCGAGCCCGGTATTGGCGGCTTTGGCCGATGAATGCACACCGCCCCAATCGCTCATCACCCAGCCGGGATACTGCCAATCGCGTTTGAGCACCTGGTTCAGCAGGAAATCATTCTCGCACGCCCAGTCGCCGTTGACCTTGTTATACGCGCACATGACCGAACCGGGCTGGCCCTTTTCGATCGCGAATTGGAAGGCGAGCAGATCGCTCATCCGCAGCGCCGCTTCGTCAATCCGAGCATCGAGAACCATGCGACCGGTTTCTTGCGAATTGAGTACGAAATGCTTGACGGTCGAGACGATCCGGTTGGACTGCACGCCCGCAATCTGGGCGCCCGCCATCAGGCCCGACAGCAATGGGTCTTCGCCCATATACTCGAAATTGCGCCCGCCCCATGGATCGCGGGTCAAGTTAACGCCACCCGCCAGCAGCACGTTGAAGCGCTTTGCACGTGCCTCTGCGCCGATCATCGCTCCGCCTGAACGCGCGATGTCCGGGTCGAAGCTGGCAGCAGTGGCAAGTGCTGACGGCAGGGCGGTCGCGACGTCGCCCTTGCGCTGTTCGACCTGGTTGGCCACGCCTAGCGACGCGTCGCTTTCCCGTACTAGCGGAATGCCAAGGCGCGGGATGCCGTCGATATGTCCCGCCGACGGGATCATCTCATTGTCCGTCTTACCTGCCGCCATCGGCGGAAACAGTCCGTGAAGCAGGGCGATCTTTTCGTCGAGCGTCATTCTGGAGACGAGGGCGTCGGCACGGTTACGCGCATCGATGGCTGGTTTATTATGTTGCGGCGCGGATACAGGTTCGCGAGCGATCGCCGAGCCGGCAAGTATCGAACCGGCAGCGAGCGCGACCATAAGGCGACGGTTCATCTGGTTTCCTCCCCCTTGCAGAACGACTCTCTTCAATGGAGCCAGCCCCCGTAGAGCATAGTTATGGGAACGCTCACAACCCAGTGTTGCCGGGGAAACACATTTATCGGCAAAGCATGTGAGGGCCTCTTGACATAAATCGCAGACAGGCAGAGTGAACGTTCCCAATTAGATCGAAGATCGTTGCGGGGAACGGCCCGTATCGATGAAGGGGAGGATTGGGATGCGGCGCTTCAAAGCTCGTTCGATTTCGCGTTTCTTGGCCGGTGCATCGATAATATCGACCATTGCAACGTCTGGCGCAGCAATGGCCCAGGATGCCGCTGCGACGCTGGGAAATCCGGGTCCTTCTGAAATTCAGGAACAACCGCAATCCGACGATAGCGACGCTGGCAACGAAATTGTTGTTACCGGTATCCGAGCTTCGCTCCGCGAAGCGGTCGAGATCAAGCGTAACGCACAGGGCGTTGTCGATGCGATTTCCGCTGAGGACATCGGCAAATTCCCCGACACTAATCTGGCCGAGTCGCTACAGCGCATCACCGGTGTGTCGATCGACCGACGCGACGGCGAAGGATCGCTGGTCACTGTTCGCGGTTTTGGCCCGGAATATAATCTCGTCACGCTGAACGGGCGCCAGATGCCGACCGCAACGCTGGGCGATGGCGCCAGTCCGCCTGCATCGCGCTCGTTCGACTTCGCGAACCTCGCTTCCGAGGGTATCGCCGCCGTTGAAGTCTACAAAACTGGTCGCGCCGCCGTACCATCGGGCGGTATCGGCTCGTCGATCAACATTCTGACGCCGCGGCCGCTGGATCGCCCCGGCATGCGTGGGTCGATCGCGGCGCGCGGCGTGCTCGATTCCTCGCAGAATGACGGGCAGGATATCACGCCGGAAGTGTCGGGCGTGTTCAGCGCGACTTTCGGGGACAACGACCAGTTCGGTATCCTGGTGTCCGGCGTGTATCAGAAGCGCAAGGCGAGCGTGAACTCCGGTCAGGTCGGCTTCGGAAATGCCTTTTTGGGGACGGAGAACGATTGGGGCACGCTGGGACCGGAAGGTCCGAACGTCATCAATCGTCCGGGACCAACGGATGTATACGAAGTTCCCCAAGAGGCGTCCTACTCGCTCACTGATATCGATCGTGAGCGGATCAACGGTCAGGTCGTGCTGCAATTTCGCCCTGTCGATACGCTGACCGCGACGGCCGATTTCACTTATTCGCGCAACCGTGTTGAAGCGCGCAACAGCAGTGTTGGCATGTGGTTCAACTTCGGCGACACCTCGACCGAATGGACCGACGGGCCCGTGGCAGGTCCGGTCTTCTATACCGAGCGGTTCGGCCCAGGTAAGGACCTGTCTTATAGCGGGTCGCTGACCGCCAACGTGACCGAGAACAAATCTTGGGGCGGCAATTTGAAATGGGACGCCCCCGGCGGCGTCACGATTACGCTGGATGGGCATCATTCAACGGCGGAATCACGGCCGACCAACCGGTTCGGCACCAGCACGTCGGTCGGCAGCGCGGTTTTCGGCGTCGCATCGCAAACCATCGATTTCCGGTATGACCTGCCGGTTCTGTCCTATGTCATGCAGCCGGGGATCGATGCTCTCGACCCGTCGCGGATCAATGCAACCGGCAACTCGTTCCGCAACGCTTATTTCAAGGACGAGATCAACCAGATCCGATTAGATGGTCGCTATGACCATGACGGCAGCTTCCTGGATTCAATCGATTTCGGCTTCTCCTATGTCGAGAACCGGGTGCGTTCGGCCTATGGGTTCCTTCAAAACGACACCTGGGGCGGTGTTGGCACTCCGGCGGATCTGCCGGACGATTTGTTTGAACTCGTCACCATACCGGACAAGTTTCCGGGCGTCTCCGGGGCGGACCAGGGGATCATTCCTGCCTATTACCGGTTCGATTTCGAACGCATGGTGGATCTGCTCGACGACCGGTTCGGGATTTGCGGCGGCGACGGAAACTGTCTTGCCGCCTATGACACCGATCGACGCATTACCGAAAAGACGATTTCACCGTTCATCCAGGTCAATACAGAATTCGACCTGCTGGCTGGACCGGCGCATATCATTGCGGGCGTGCGCTACGATCAGACCAACGTGAATTCGTCGGCGCTGACCCCTATTCCGGTGGGCACAGCCTGGGTCGCGGCAGGTGAGTTCAATATCATCTATGCCCCCGACGCTGATTTCGTGACGGCAAGGGGCAGCTATCAAAACTGGCTGCCTGCGATCGATTTCGACATGGAGCCGATCGATAATGTGAAGCTCCGCGCGTCGTACAGCCACACGATCACGCGTGCAGACTATGGTGCGTTGCAAGGCGGGCGCACGTTCAGCCGTCAGTTCGGCATCACCGGGGGTGGGGGATCGCAGGGCAACCCCAACCTCATCCCGTTCCTATCGAAGAATATCGATGTGTCGGCGGAATGGTATTACGACTATAGCAGCTATATCTCCGCAGGTTATTTCCGCAAAAAAGTCAGCAACTTCATTAACTCGCAGGAGATTGAAAGCTCTGCCTTCGATCTGCGCAATCCCGGCGATGGTCCCAGATTCCGGGCGGCGCAAGCTGCCTTGGGCGGATCGACCGACGTGTCCGCCATTCGCGACTATATCTTGCGCAACTTCACGAACGGTGTGGAAGTCGCGCGAGATTCGGCAGGTAATCCAGTCCTCGATCAGAACGGCTATTTCACCGGTCGCATCCTTGGGTTGCCCGAAGACGACCTCGTAACGTTCCGCGTGGGAACGCCGTTCAACTCAGATCAGACCGCCACACTCGACGGCTTCGAATTTGCGATCCAGCACAGCTTCTGGAATACTGGGTTCGGCACGATCCTAAATTACACGATCGTCCGCGGCGATGCGCGGTTCGACAATGCGCTGGACCCTAATATCGGCCAATTCGCACTCGCCGGGTTGAGCGACAGTGCGAACGCGGTTCTCTATTACGACAAGAACGGGCTGCAGGCGCGTGTCGCGTATAACTGGCGTGACGAATTCTATGCTGGGGGCAATCCTAACCCAACCTATATCGAGGCTTATTCCCAGATCGATGCCAGCGTCAGCTATGAATTCAGGCGCGGCCTGACGGTGTTTGCAGAGGGCATTAACCTGACCGGGGAAAGCCGCCGGGGCCATCGACGCTCGGATGAATTCGTGACTTTCGCGCAACCGGGCTTCGCCCGCTATACCGGCGGCGTCCGCTTCAGCTTCTGACGGTGGGCTCGTCCCGTCGTGCGTCGGAGATGCTTGCTCGAAAGGGTGGCTTTTCCGATACGCGACAGGCAGGTTCGCATGGGTGAACGGGACGGGCGATGCATAAGCGGGTGAACAGGATTGTGGTCGTCGGCGGTGGAACCGCCGGATGGCTCGCGGCCTGTCGTATTGCCGCCGCTGCCGATCCTGCCGCCGCCGAACCATTGTCGGTCACGTTGATCGAATCACCTGATCTGCCGATCATCGGGGTGGGAGAGGGCACCTGGCCGACGATCCGCGGTACCCTTGCCAAGATCGGGATCGACGAAGCCGAGTTTCTGCGCGCAACCGACGCCTCGTTCAAACAGGGTTCGCGGTTTGATGGTTGGCACGACGGAACGGCAGAAGACAGCTACTTTCATCCCTTCACGGCACCGATCGACGCCGCGCCGCGCGACCTGATCGCGCATTGGCAAGCATCGGGCGGTTCGTTCGCCGATGCGGTCTGTGCCCAACCGCGCCTGTGCGCCCAGCATCTGGCGCCCCGACAGCGCACTATGCCGAGTTATGCAGGCGCGGTGAACTATGCCTATCACCTTGATGCCGTGAAGCTGGCCGATCTGTTGCGGCGGGTGGCGACCGAGCGGTTGGGAGTGATCCATCTTCGCGATCATGTGACCGGGGTCGACGCGGCCGACAATGGGGACATCGCAGCGGTACGCACCCGTGCGTCCGGTAACATCGAAGGCGACCTCTTCCTCGACTGCACCGGCCATGCCGCGTTGCTGATCGGCGGGCATTGCGGCGTGCCCCTGATTGATCGCAGCGACGTGTTGTTCAACGACCGCGCGTTTGCTGTGCAAGTGCCCGTCGCAACCGACAGTCCGATCGCCGCGCAGACAAATGCGACCGCGCATTCAGCCGGATGGATCTGGGACATCGGCCTGCCCACCCGGCGCGGCATCGGCTGCGTTTATTCGAGTAGCTTTGCAAGCGACGATGCCGCTGAGAATACGCTTCGCAATTATCTGAAGCGGGCAGCGCCGGAGGTTGATCACAACGCGCTGTCGTTTCGCCGCCTGACGTTCCAGTCGGCACATCGTGAGCGGTTTTGGCAGGGCAATTGCCTGGCGCTCGGGCTTGCGGCTGGGTTTCTGGAGCCGCTGGAGGCGTCGGCGATCGTGCTGGCCGAATTGTCGATCGACGCGTTGCTCGACGGATTTCCCGCCAACCGTGCGGCAATGGAGTTGCACGCCAGCCGGTTCAATAGCCTGTTCCGCTATCGTTGGGAGCGGATCGTCGACTTCCTGAAGCTACACTATGTTCCCAGCATCCGCAACGAACCCTATTGGCGGGCACACCGCGATCCCGACACGATCCCGGACCGGCTGAAGGAATTGCTGGAATTGTGGCGCACGCAGCCACCCACCGCCGCTGACTTCCGTCATGCGGACGAGATTTTCCCCGCCGCCAGCTATCAATATATTTTATACGGTATGGGTTCTCCACCGCCGCTGGCGTCTGTGGTGCGTTCGTCCGTCCGCGGGGCGACCGTCGCCGATGCCGCTCAGAAATTGGATCAGCGAGCGCGTGCGCTGGCCGCGAGCCTGCCGACCAACCGTGTCTATCTAGATGCGGTGTGCCGTTCCGAACCGCTTGTCCAAAAGGCCATTCATGTCTGATCATGTGCTGCTAAACGCCGAAGCACACCGTGACCTGCGTATCCGCCGCGAACGCTCTGTCAAACTGGGTGACGGGGTGATGACCGCGATGACGGTCCCCAACGAGTTTCGACGCGTCCAGGCCGATTATCCGATCCTGTTCCGCCGCGATCTTAAACGCGGCGATGTCGTCGCACTTGCCGTGTTCGGGTTCGAAAGCGGCGAGAACCTATTCTTGCAGGACGACCGATGGGACGCCCGCTATCTCCCGCTTTCGATGGACATCCAACCCTTCCTGATCGGCGGCGCACCTGAAAGCGAGGGCGACAAACAGGTAGTGATCGACATGGCGAGCCCGCGGATCGCGGAGGGCGAGGGCGTGCGGCTTTTCGACCAGAACGGGAGATCCACCCCCTATCTCGACACTATCGTCGAGCGGCTGGGCGCATTGGACGCGGGGTATCAGGCATCGCGCGGTTTCTTCGCCGCGCTTCAGCGGTACGACCTGCTGGAACCCTTCACGCTCGACGTGACGCTTGACGATGGCGCCGCGCATCGCATGGTCGGCTTCCACATTATCGACGAGGACAAGTTGCGCGGCCTAGACGCAGCGACGCTGGGCGACCTAAACCGTGAAGGGCATTTGCTCCCCTTGTTCATGGCGGTCGCATCGCTTGCCAACCTGCCTGCACTGATCGCGCGCAAGAACCGGCAGGTGGCAAGTGGGTGAGGCCGATCCGGTCGGTCGTGCCATACCGACAGCGGTGGGAGAGGTACAGGTTGCGGATACCGCCGCGCTCGACGCCCTATTGCACAACGCCGACGAGCCTTTCATTGTCCGCGGTCTGGTCGCCGATTGGCCGCTGGTGGTCGAGGGACGCAAATCGCCGGGTGCGGCGCGCGACTATCTGCTCGCCCACAGCCGCGACCGTGCCTTTTCGGTCTCGGTAGGCGCATCGGCCAGCGACGGGCGGCTATTCTACGACGATGCGATGGGCATGAACTTTCGCATGATGAAGGCGGCGCTGCCGGACATCTTCGATCGCATGGCGAGCGGTGAGCGGGCGGATTTTGGCGACGCGCCGACCCTGTATCTCGGCTCGATCGACGTGCATGACTATTTCAACGGACTGCATGCCGCCAACCATGTCAATCTGGGTGACCGCGATGTTACTGCGAGCATCTGGATCGGGACGCGGACCCGGATCGCGGCGCATAACGACGTGCCGCACAATCTGGCATGTGTCGCGGCCGGGCGGCGGCGGTTCACGCTGTTCCCGCGCGATCAGTACGCCAATCTCTATCTCGGCCCGCTCGATAATACGCCTGCGGGTCGTCCGATCAGCATGGTCGATTTCTCGACACCTGATCTTGACCGCTTCCCTCGTTTTGCAGACGCGATGGCGGCGGCGCAGGTCGCGGAGTTAGGCCCTGGCGATGCGCTCTACATACCGGCGATGTGGTGGCATCATGTCGAGGCGCTCGACCAATTCAACATCCTGCTTAATTACTGGTGGCGCGAAACCCCGCGCTGGCTGGCACACCCGCAGGATGCGCTCAACCACGCCCTGCTCGCGATCCGCGACTTGCCCGAGGATGAAAAGGCGCATTGGCGCGACCTGTTCGACCATTATGTCTTCACCGATGACGATACCGCCATCGCGCATATCCCGCTGGAAAGTCGCAGCGTGCTTGCGCCGCTGACGCCGGAAACCGCGGGTCGCCTGCGCGCCTACCTCCTGCGACAGTTGAGCCGATGAAAAGCGAGCATCCGATCAAGCGCATCGTCGTCGCAGGCGGCGGCACCGGCGGTTGGATGGCGGCTGCCGCCATTGCACGCACCATGGGCCGCGCGGCGCAGGTGACGCTGGTCGAATCCGAATCCATCGGAACGGTGGGTGTGGGCGAATCCACCATCCCGCCGCTGGTCACCTATAACCGGCTGCTCGGCATCAACGAGGCCGAGTTCATGCGCGCGACCAACGCGACGTTCAAACTGGGCATCCTGTTCGACGGCTGGAAAAACGGCAGCGACCGTTATTTCCATTCGTTCGGGCTGACCGGCAAGGATCACTGGGCTGCCGGGTTCCAGCATTACTGGCTCTATGGCCGCGAGCGCGGGCATGAAGCGTCGTACGACGATTACTGCCTGGAACTGGTGGCGGCGATGGAGGGCAAGTTCGCGCACCTGCCCGACAACGGCATGAACTATGCCTATCAGCTCGATTCCACGCTCTACGCCAAATTTCTGCGCACCATGGCGGAGGGCGATGGCGCAGTGCGGATCGAGGGGAAGATCGCACACGTCGAACTGGACGGCGAAAGCGGCGACGTCGCGGCCCTCGTGCTTGATCGCGGCGATCGGATCGAGGGGGACCTGTTCCTCGACTGCACTGGCTTTCGCGCGCTGTTGATCGAACAGGCGCTGCACGCCGGGTTCGACGACTGGACGCACTGGCTGCCGTGCGATTCCGCGATTGCGCTGCAGACCGAAAATGTCGGGCTGCCGGCGCCCTATACTCGCGCGATGGCGCATGATGCCGGGTGGCAATGGCGTATTCCGCTTCAGCATCGCACTGGCAACGGGCTGGTCTGGTGCAGCCGCTATCTCGACCGCGATGCGGCGCTCGACCGGCTGCTCGGCAATGTCGAGGGCAAGGTGCTGACCGAGCCCAACCATCTGCACTTCACCAGCGGTGTCCGGCGGCGGCAATGGTATCGCAACTGCATCGCGATCGGCTTATCGGGCGGGTTCATGGAGCCGCTGGAATCGACCAGCATCCACCTGATCCAGCGCGCGGTGTTGCGGTTGATCCGCATGTTGCCACTGGGACCAGTCAATCCGAGCGATGTGGCTGAGTTCAATGACCAGCAGACACAGGATATGCTGCAGATCCGCGACTTCCTGATCCTTCACTACAAAGCAACCGAACGCCGCGACTCCGCATTCTGGCGACAATGCGCTTCGATGTCAGTGCCCGATACGCTGGCGCAGAAGATTAAGCTGTTCCGCGAAACGGGTCGCGTATTCCGCCGCAATGAAGAACTGTTCGCCGAGAATAGCTGGGTTCAGGTGATGATGGGGCAGGGGATCATGCCCCAATCCTGGCATCCGATCGCGGCGAAACTCTCGGACGATGATCTCGAACGATTGCTGACCACCGTTCGCGACGGGGTTGCTCGCACCGTTGCGACGTTGCCCGCACACGCCACTTATGTGACGCGCTATTGTGGCGCATACGATACGATGGCCAGGGCGGGTTAGGCATGAACCGGCGTCGCCAGACGGTCACGATTAAACATGTTGCGGCGGATGCGGCGGTGTCGTTGCAGACGGTCAGTCGCGTGATCAACAAGGAGCCGAACGTCCGGCCGGAAATGGTCAAACGGGTTCAGGCGTCGATCGACAAGCTGGGCTATGTCCCCTCAATCGCGGCGCAGCGTATGGCCGGGTCGCGATCCTATCTGATCCTGGCCATCAACGACCGCGAACGGACCATCGCCGACTGGCGCGACCGTCAGGGAACCGACTGGGTTGATCAGATGATGCTGGGGGGCATGATCAAATGCGCTGAGCATGGCTATCGCTTGCTTGTCGAACTCGTTGATACGCGCAGCGACCATATCGAACGCGAGCTTGCTGCTGCTCTCGGCGCGCTGCGGCCGGACGGCGTAATCCTGACGCCACCCCATTCCGAGAATACGAAAATCCTCTCCCTGCTCGAGGCGCGACACATCAGCGTTGCCCGGATCGGATCACTTCGCGAGGGCTATGGCTTTGCCCTTACGATGGATGACGAGCGCGCGGCCTGCATGGCGACCGAGCATTTGATCGAACTCGGGCACGAACGGATCGGCTTCATTGCTGGACCTGCCGCATACGAACTGAGCGGCTGGCGCGTCGCGGGCTGGCGCGCGGCGATGACGGCGGAGGGACTTGATATGACCGGCCTGCTGGAAGCAGGCGATTTCAGTTATGAGTCCGGCATCTCCGCGGGAGATGCATTGCTGGCAAGCGATACGCCACCGACTGCGATCATCGCGAGCAACGATCGCATGGCGCTGGCCGTGTTGGAAATCGCGCGCAGTCGTGGACTGAAGGTGCCCCAGAACTTGTCGCTCATCAGTTTCGACGACACGCCGATCACCCGCTTCACCCATCCGCCACTGACGGCCGTCGTTCAGCCAATTGCTGAGGTCACTGCCCAAGCGGTGTCGCTGATTATCGACGAACAGGCTCAGCGTGACCCACCGCGCAACACGATCATCGTCCCCGCATCGCTGGCCGTGCGATCATCGACGGCCCCGCCGGGCCGTCAATATCCCGTGATCCGCTAAACCGACAATGCTGCTGAATTGCGTGCCTGAGCGATGATTGATTGATTCGACGGCGGCATGAGGAGCCGTTCTCATAGGTAGATTCGATCGGGTGGGCATACGTTGCTGTGTCGGATCAACCTCTTTCCGTTGATAGCGATCTGCCGCCGTTCATACGGTCGATCGGACTAGGCTCGGGACCCATTAAATCGCTTGCGCTGGAGGTAGTGGATTGATTCAAGGGTGGCATCAAGGAGGTGCTGCTGTTGTCTGAAGTCTGGTTGTTGAGCGAGGCGCAGATGCGCCGGATCGAGCCCTATTTCCCACTGTCGCATGGCATTCCGCGGGTCGATGATCGGCGGATCGTCAGCGGCATCATCTTCGTGATCAGGAATGGACTGCGCTGGCGTGATGCGCCTGCTGCCTATGGTCCTCACAAGCCTGTCTCGAGCGCAGTCGAGAGGACGATCTATAACCGCTTTATCCGCTGGAGCCGCCTGGGCGTCTTCAACCGCATCTTTGCCGAGTTGGCGGCCAAGGGCGACAAGCCAGATCAGTTGATGATCGACGCCACCCACCTCAAAGCACATCGGACGGCAGCAAGCCTGCTAAAAAAGGGGCTCTACCCAGACGTATCGGGCGCACCAAAGGCGGGTTGAACTCCAAGCTCCACGCCGTCTGCGATGGCAAGGGCCGCCCGTTGATCATGCTGCTCAGCGAAGGACAAATGAGCGACTACAAGGGCGCTGCGCTGATGATCGACGCCTTTCCCAGAGCCAAGGCGTTGCTGGCCGACCGGGGCTACGATGCCGACTGGTTCCGCGCCGCCCTGGATGCCCGTGGCATCGCTGCCTGCATCCCATCAAAGACAAACCGCAAAGTGCCCATACCGCACGACGCCACGCTCTACCGCCAGCGCCACAAGGTCGAAAACATGTTCGGAAAGCTGAAGGACTGGCGCCGCATCCACACCCGTTACGACCGCTGCGCCC
Organism: Sphingomonas aestuarii; assembly: GCF_054457155.1. Taxonomy (NCBI): domain Bacteria; kingdom Pseudomonadati; phylum Pseudomonadota; class Alphaproteobacteria; order Sphingomonadales; family Sphingomonadaceae; genus Sphingomonas; species Sphingomonas aestuarii. Next base: position 308,623 of record NZ_JBTKVV010000002.1, read on the forward strand.
ACACCTTCATGTCCGCAATCTGCATCGCCGCAACCGTCATCTTCTGACTACCGCAATGAGTCCTGAGCCTAACGGTAGGGAATGAATACCAGGATGCTTGACGGATCGGCCCTTGGGTGTTGGACTTGTTCGGGGGGAGCAGAGGGTGCGGCTATTGATTGTCGAAGATAATGTCCGGATCAGCGGTCTCACCGCTAGGGGGCTTCAGCCGTTCGGTTTTTCCTGCGATTGCGTAGCGACGCTCGCTGATGCCGACCATGCGATTGAGCTGTACGCATATGACGCCCTGGTGCTTGATCTGGGGATGCCCGATGGCGACGGTGCGGCGTGGCTCGTCGATCGACGCAGAAACCGCCTTTACACCCCCGTCATCATGCTGACGGCGCGATCCGCGCTTGGCGACCGCGTGACCGGCCTGGATGCGGGCGCGGACGATTATCTGGTCAAACCGTTCGCGATCGAGGAACTGGCGGCACGGCTGCGCGCGTTATTGCGCCGACCCGGTTCGCGAACCGACCCTGTCATAGCGATCGGTCCGCTGCGCTTCGATGCCGCAACCCGGTCCGCGACATACGAAACGGCGCCCCTGCACCTCACTCAACGCGAGGCCGCACTGCTGGAATTGATGATGACGCGGGCTGGGTCGGTGGTGACGCGGACACAGATCGAAAGCTCGATCTACACGTTCAACGAACCGGTCACATCCAATGCGCTGGAGGCACTCGTATCAAGGTTGCGTCGCAAGCTTGCGGTGCACGGTGTAGGCGAAATGCTGATTACGCTTCGCGGAGTCGGCTATTTGATGATGGAAGATCGGCGATGAGCGGGGAACCGCCCTCGATCATCGGGCGGTTGCGACATGGCGTTGCTTGGAGCGCGGCGATCGGCGCGGTCATCCTCGCTGCGTTTCTGATCGCCGATTTCGAGTTGATGAAAGCCGAAACTCGCGCGGCTTACGGTGGGATCGGAATCGTTCACGAAGTTGTCGACCATGTCGTCTTTCCGATTGTCGTCCTGCTCGCTCCGCTCGCGGTTGCAACGGGCTGGCTGATCTCGCGTTCGCTAAGCCCGCTTACCGACGCTGCAGAGCGGATACATCAGGCCGCCGGGCAAGACCGCGGGTTTCGGGTGGAGACAGGCAATCTGCCTGTCGAAGCGCTGCCCTTTGCCGATGCGGTCAACCAATTGCTCGCTCGGCTGGACGATGCCGCGCGGCGACAAGAGGGTTTTGCCGCAGACGTCGCGCATGAACTGAAGACACCCTTATCGGTGGTGATGCTGGAATTGCAGCATTTGGGGACTGTCGAGGCCAGGCGGATGTTTAACGACCTGGCGGCGATGAACCGGTTGATCGAACAATTGCTGATCCTGGCCCAGTTGGATGCCTATGCCGCAGCACCGCAACCGTTCCGCATGCTGGACCTTCGCGACGTGGCGCTCGATGCGATCAAGCTGACGGCGCTCGATGCCGCTCGACGCGGCGTGAATCTGGCATTGCAGCACCATGACCCGCAGCCGGTGTCCGGGCGTCGGGAAGCGTTGGCCGCGGCGATCCGTAATCTGATCGAAAACGCGATCCGGGTGACGCCCGATGGTGGCGAAGTCGTCGTCACCTGTGGCCCCGGCCCGCATTTGCGCGTTAGCGACGGCGGGCAAGGGATCGACGCGTCCACGCTTGCCCAATTGTGCGATCGATTCAATCGCGGCGATCACGCCAGCCCGGGCGGTGCCGGTCTTGGACTGTCGATCGTGGCACGGGTGATGGAAGTGCATCGGGGCGCGATCGGCACGGACAAGGCAGCATCGACACTGTTGCTGACCTTTCCTGAAAATTCATTCGCTCGACCGATCGTTACGCTGTCAGCTTCCTGTCAGCTAACGATGCTATAGTCCGAGTCGTCGGGGACCAGTGGGTTCGGTTCTCGCGTCGGGGTGGCCAATTCGGGCACTGTCCACCTTTGGTTCGCGACGGGTCGCAAACCGTTGGGGCAATTGGGGGAAGAACCGTGTCCGTCATCTCGACCGCGCTCGTCGTGGAAAGGCAGGTGCTGTGCCGCGCCGGGTTGGTTGCTTTGCTGGCCGAAGCCGTGCCGGTTTGCAATATCGGCGGCACCGGCGCCCTCGACAGCGCAACCCGGTGGCTGGAAGACCATCCAAATACCAGAATCGTGACGCTGGACCCGAGTCTTTCCACCATTCCGCTTGCCGAGTGGATCGCCGCGCTCAGGCGTTGTTTTACTTCAACCAAACTGGTCGTCGTCGATTGGAACAATGATCGAAAGTCGGTTTTTGACGCGCTGGGTGCAGGCGCGCACGGCTTTATTCCGAAGGATGTCGATCGAGCTGATATGGTTCGCGCGTTGATCGCAATCGACAGCGGTCAGATTTACGTGCCGCCCTTTTCCGCCGATCCACCGATCCGGTTTCAACCCCAACCCCAAGCGCATGCCGATCGCGATTTCATAACCCTGACCGAACGGCAGCGCGAAGTCCTCTCGCATCTTGCCACCGGCAAATCGAACAAGGAAATCGCACGCGCGCTGCGCATATCTGAATGTACCGTGAAGGTGCACATTGCCGCGACCTTCCGGCAGTTGGGCGTCCATAACCGCGTCAGTGCCGTAGCCGCGCTGCAAACTCAGGGCACGCGGCCATCCCCCACTGCGGAACCGCAGGAACGGCGCGCTTGACTTGGCGCCCGGGCGGTCAGGTCAGCAGGCGCAGCGCGAGTTCGCAACAACCATCCTCTCATCACCCGGACTGGCTATCAGCTGGTCCGAAGACCCAATTGCGCCTGCGCAATCCTGCACTACGCAATATCCCGTAATGGAGCATTAATCAGCTCATCATAATGCCTATGCCCTTTCATGGGACGGATTAGTCCACATGGCTGAATCGACTCTAACCCCATCCAAAACCTAGCATCGCATTAATCTTTCCGAGTCGAGCCGAACAATCGACTTGGCGAGATTTGCTGGCGGGGACCGCACCAGCTCAAATTCTTTGATTCAATAAACCGCGCTTTTGCGGATACCCGCGCTCGTCTTCGAGACAGTGCGAGTTAGACTGGAGATGCGACATGGTACAGCTGACCAAGCACGACCTGACCTTCATTCTGAAGCAGATCAAGATCTCGGAACTCCATTCGGCCGGAACGCCGCTGACGCAGATTCGGCTGGACGCGAACGGTAATCCGGTGCTCGGGGCCACGGGCGCATTCGCGATTCCCGATCCGCTCGCCCCTTACGGCCTGCGTACCGTCGATGGCAGCTACAACAATCTCAACCCCGGGCGTGAAAGCTGGGGCGCCGCGGACAATCCGTTTCCGCGCTTGAGCGATCCGTACTGGCGCGACGAGGATGACGATACGATGACGGTCAGCGGCTACGCGGTCGTCGACATCACCGATCCAGGTCTTCAGAACAATGATTACGGTTCGCCGGGCAACGTGATCGATGCCGATCCGCGGCTGATATCGAACCTGATCGTCGATCAGACGCTAGGCAATCCAGCGGCGATCGCGGCTGCGCTGACCTATGGTGGCTATAGCGGCAGCACGCTCAAAGCAGCGCTGGATGCGATTGTCGCGGCGCGCGATGCGCTGTCGGCGATCGAAGCGAGCGATCCTGGCAACACTGCTGCCATTGCCGCGGCCCAAGCAAACCTTGACGAAGCGCTTGCTGATCATGGCGTCAATATGGAGGGCAGCAGTGTTGTCATCCCGAACGTCGCGCCCGACGAAGGGCTTTCGGCGCCGTTCAACGGTTGGTTCACGTTGTTCGGCCAGTTTTTCGACCATGGGCTCGATCTTGTCGAGAAGAAGGGCGGAACCGTCTTCATTCCGCTGAGCCCGGACGATCCGCTGTACAATCCGGCGACGCCGTGGACCAATTTCATGGTCATCACCCGCACGACAAGCGATGCGGCAAACCTGACGACCCCTTTCGTCGATCAGAACCAGACCTATACCTCACACGCATCGCACCAGATGTTCCTGCGCGAATATGCCATGATCGGCGGACAACCGCTTGCGACCGGCAAGCTGCTTGAGGGCGACCGCGGGCTTGCGACCTGGGCCGACGTGAAGGAACAAGCACGCACGATGCTGGGCATCGAACTGACCGATGCGGATGTCGGCAACGTGCCCCTGTTCGCAGTCGATGCTTATGGCGAGTTCATCCGCGGTGCCAACGGACTGCCGCAACTGGTTGTCGGTTTGGGGACGGATGGGCAGTTTGGGACCACCGACGATGTTTTGGTGGAGGGTAATCTTGCGTCCCCCATCAACCCCACCGCCGTCGGAGCATTCCGCACCGGCCACGCGTTTCTGGACGACATCGCGCACGCCGCGCAGACCGTGAACAGTCGCGGCCAGATCATGTATGCCGATGACGACAACGCCGTTGGCATCGGCGTGACGCTGGTTCCCAATCCGATCTATGACGACCAGCAGCCGATCGGCGGCACCAATCAGCCTACCCTTGGGGTGCTAAATCCGGCGTTCAACGCGTCGCTGCCCGTCAGCGCCACGAATCCCCAATATCTTTCGGCCGACCGTTTCTATGATAACGAGCTGCTCGACGCGCACTACATCACCGGCGACGGGCGCGGGAACGAGAATATCGGTCTGTCGGCGGTCCATCATGTGTTCCATTCCGAACATAACCGCATGGTCGAACAGATTCGCGCGACGGCGTTGGCTGAGGGGCAGACCGACCTTTCCTTTTTGAACGAGTGGCTGCTGGTCGATGTGACGGCAATCCCCGCCGACCTTTCGACCCTGCAATGGGACGGTGAACGCCTGTTCCAGGCGGCGCGCTTCTCGACTGAGATGCAGTACCAGCATCTGGTCTTCGAAGAATTCGCGCGCAAGGTTCAACCCGACGTCGATGCGTTCGTATTCAACCCGTCGATGGATATCGACCCGGCGATCTTCGCCGAGTTCGCTCATGTCGTCTATCGCTTCGGCCATTCGATGCTGACCGAGAGCGTCGATCGGGTGAATGCCGACGGCACCACCGCGCACATGGATTTGTTCGAAGCGTTCCTGAACCCGCTGGCATTCGGTTCGGACACGATCGATCACCACACGGCAGCCGGTGCGATCGTGCGCGGGATGACAGCGCAGGTCGGCAACGAGATCGACGAATTCGTCACCAATGTTCTGCGCAACCAGTTGCTCGGCATTCCGCTCGACCTGGCGGCGATCAACATCGCGCGCGGGCGCGATACGGGGATGCCGACCCTCAATCAGGCACGCGAGCAGTTCCAAGCGGTGGCCAATGGCGACACCCAGCTCGATCCCTATACGAGCTGGACCGATTTCGCGCTCAACCTCAAAAACCCGGCGTCGATCGTCAATTTCCTTGCCGCCTATGGCACTCACGATTCGATCGCCGCTGCGACCACTGCAGAGGGTAAGCGCGATGCCGCTACCCTGATCGTGTTCGGGGGCGCAGGCGCGCCTGCCGACCGGTTCGACTTCCTTAACGGCACCGGCAGCTGGGCCTATGCGCGTGGCAGCGACGGCAAGCTGGGCACCGGCGACGACGTCAATGAATCGGGCGTCAACCTGATCGACCTGTGGGTCGGCGGGCTGGCCGAAAAGAAGATGGCGTTCGGCGGGATGCTCGGCTCCACCTTCTCGTTTGTATTCGAGCTTCAACTCGAGAACCTCCAGAATGCCGACCGTTTCTATTATTTGTCGCGCGTCCAGGGACTGAACCTGCTCAACGAGCTGGAGAATAACTCGCTCGCCAAGATGGTGCTCAACAACACCGATCTGGGGGCCAGCGGCTACGCGCTGCCGGGCGACATCTTCTCGGTTCCCGACCATGTTGTCTATGTCGAGCAATATATGATGGACCGGTTCAACCTGACCGATCCCGAGCTGGACGATCCGTTCCTGTCACAGTTCGCGAAAATGGTCGAACGCGCCAATGTCGATGCCAATGGTCGCGCCGGCTATCTGCGGGTCAACAGCAACGATCATTTCTTGATCCAGGGCAGTGACGGTGACGACCATATCGTCGCGGGCGGCGGCGACGACAGCATCTGGGGTGGCGACGGCAATGACCGGATCGAGGCAGGATACGGCGTCGACAAGGTTCACGGTGGCAAGGGCAACGACATCATCACCAACAGCGGCACCGATATCGGCGAAGTCGATATGTTGCATGGCGAGGAAGGTGACGACGTCATCCATGGCGGATCGGGACTGGCGCTGATCTTCGGCAACCAGGGTCAAGACTTCATCATCACCGGGCCCGACGGCAAGACTGCGATGGGTGGCCTGGGCAACGACTTCATTCTGGGCGGTGAAGGCGGCGACAATCTGCTCGGCAACGAAGGCGACGACTGGATCGAGGGCGGCAACGGCTTCGACATCATCTCGGGCGATAATTCCGAGCTGTTCTTCAACTCGACGATCATCGGTCACGACGTGATGTTCGCCGGGCAGAACGAACAGGATTTCGATGCCGAAAGCGGCGACGACATCATGGGGCAGGGCGAAAGCGTCATCCGCAACGAAGGGATGTGGGGCTTCGACTGGGCGATCCACAAATTCAATACCGAAGCCGGCGACAGCGACATGCTGATCAAGATCTTCTCGACTGACGAAGAGGATATCCTGCGCGACCGCTTCGATCAGGTGGAGGCGCTATCGGGCTGGAACCTGAACGACGTGCTGCGCGGCGACAGCCGCACCAGTGCGACGATCGCCGGTGTCGATGCCGGTGCCGAGAGCCTGATGGACAATAACGAACTGACCCAGGCGGGCGTCGATCGCATTGCCGGTCTGCGCGCCGTGCTTGGCGACTGGGTTGCACCCGCGCCCGGCGCTGGCGTCGATCGCGAAAGCGTGATCGCATTCGATGCGGGCAACATCCTGCTCGGCGGTGGTGGTAGCGACGTCCTCGAAGGACGTGGCGGCAACGACGTGATCGACGGCGACAGCTGGTTGAACGTCCGCATCCGCATCGAAGCGGGCGGACAGGTCTACACCGCCGAACGCATGGCCGGGAAAGTCTATCTCGAAAGCGCGGTCGTTCAGGGCGTCGTTCCGGCCAATGCGGTCGCCCAGTTCGGCGGCAAGACGCTGGACGCACTGATGCTGGCGGGGACGCTCAATCCCGGCCAGTTGTCGATCGTGCGCGAGGTCGTGAAGGATGACGGCGTCGGCGACAACGATGTCGCTCAGTTCTGGGATATCGTCGACAATTACAGCTTCACCCGTTCGAGCGACGGCGGCTATCTCGTCACGCATACCGGGTTCGATCCGGCGAACCGTCCGGCGGGCGTCAACACCGTGTCGGACGGCACCGACAAATTGTGGAACATCGAAACGCTTCGCTTCGGCGACGGCACGGGCGGAACGGTCGATTTCGACATCGGTCAATTGTTCAACAGCCCGGCAACCGGCGTCCCGGTCATCTCTGACCTGACGCCGACCGAAGGACAGGCGCTGAGCGTCAACACCTCGGCCATCGCCGACGAACAGGGTCTGGGCGCGTTCCGCTATCAGTGGCAGGTGTCGAACAATGGCGGCACGACCTGGGCCAACATCCCGCTCAACGCAACGGGTGCGTCCTTCACCCCCACCGACGGCATCCTGGGGATTGGCGGACAGGTCGGCGGCCTGATCCGCGTCGCGGTCAGCTTCACCGACGGTCGCGGTAATCCCGAAACCGTGTTTTCCGCACCCACCGGGGTGGTGGGGGATGACTGGAACGGGGTTCCGCTGGTCAACAATGTCTTCAACGGGACGGCGGGCGATGATATCGCCGACGGGGTCAGCCCGATCCTGACCCTCGGCGGGAACGACACGCTTAACGGCAATGGCGGCGACGACATATTGAACGGCGCTGGCGGCAACGACACGTTGAACGGCGGCGCGGGCAACGACCGGCTGGACGGCGGGGCGGGCAACGATGTCGCGGTGTTCGCAGGCGCTATCGGCCAGTTCACGGTTGCATCGTCGGGTGCCAACATCGTCGTCACCGACCGCACGGGGGCCGAGGGCACCGATACGATCAGCACGGTGGAGACGTTGCGCTTCGCCGGGGTCAATCATGCCGTCGTGCAGGGAACGGCCGCAAACAATGCCAATCTGAACGGAGCCGCCGGTGCGGCGGGCGCGCAGGCGATCTTCGGCCTGGCGGGCAATGACAGCCTGAACGGTGGCGCCGGCAACGACCTGCTGGTCGGTGGTCAGGGCAACGACACGATCAACGGCGGTGCCGACAACGACACCATCTATTGGTCGGCAGGCGATGGCCGCGACCTGATGGACGGTGGCACGGGTGTCGATACGGTCAAGTTCGTGGGCGATGCCAGTGCGGAAACTTATCGCATCTATGCGCGCGCCGAGGCCGTTGCCGCCGGCATCACCGGGCTGGGTGTCAATACGGAGATCGTCGTCACCCGCAACGGCACCAACAATGCCGCGGTGATCGCGGAACTCGACAATATCGAGGAGATCGTGATCCATGGCGGCGGCGGGGGCGACGTGTTCATTCCGATCGGCGATTTCACGCCGACCACGCTGCTGGCCAACACCATCCGGATCGAGGGAACCGACGGCAACGACACGGTCGATATGACCGCGCTGCAATCGGCGCACCGCGTCGTCTTCGCCTCGAAAGGCGGAAACGACACGATCATCGGCACACTGCGGCCGCAGGACCGGATCGAGCTGAAATCCGGTACCATCGTGGCGGATTACGATGCCACGACCAACGCCGATGGCAGCACGACGTTGGTCAACGGGACGCACAGCGTCACCTTCTTCGGGACGCTTGCCAATGCCGGTGGCCGGGTGACGGGACCGTTCGATCTGCCCCTGGATCGCGAGGACTTCGCCGACCTGCGTGAGATGGTTCGAGACGGGCTGGTTCGCGATGCGTCGGGCAACGGCAACAATGTCGACAATCCGACCTATGGCTCAGCCAACCAGCCGTTCATCCGGCTGACCGATCCCTATTATGTCGACGGGGCAGCCGAGGCGCGGACGACGACTCTCAGCCCACGACAGATTTCGAACATCGTCGCCAATCAGGACAATGATGGCGACGGGATCGAGGAAAGCATCCCGAACCAGTTTGGCGGTACCGCGCTGCTGACCTTCTTCGGGCAGTATTTCGATCACGGGCTGGACTTTGTCGGCAAGGGAAAACCGGGATCGACGGCGATCGGCACCCCCGATTTTCCGATCTCTGCGCCGCGCTCAAACATCGTTCCGGGCACCGGTATCGACCCCGACGGTATCCCGAACAATGGCGACGAGATCGCGGCGCAATATATCAACGACGCTTCGCCTTTCGTCGATCAGAATCAAGTCTATGGCTCGCTGAATGCGGTCACCGACCTGTTGCGCAAATGGGAAGTCGGCACTGATGGCTCTCCCGTCCAGACCGCCTATATGCTGACGGGTGACATCGACGCGTCGGGCCATGCTCTGCTGCCCACCCTCGATCATGTGCGCGACAATTACCGCATCATGACCGATGGTGGCGAACTCACGGGTGCCGACATTTCGGATTATGACGGGACCGGCCAGCCGCTGCTGATCGATTTCATCCCGTCGTTCGTCACCTTGCCCGACCAGCTCGAGCCGCAACTCGATCTCGATGCGATCGGCCATTACTTCGTCACCGGCGATGGGCGCGCAAACGAAAACGTGATGCTGACGTCGATCCACACGATCTGGGCGCGCAACCACAATTACTGGGTCGACCGGATCAAGGAGGAAACCGGCGGACGCTGGAGCGAGGCGGAATATTTCGAAGCCGCGCGGATCATGAACGTCGCGGAATATCAGCGCGTGGTGTTCACCGAATTCGCTACCGCGATGGCGGGCGGACTGGATGATGACGACGAACACGGGTTCGAAGGATATGACCCGACCGTCAATTCCGCGATCTCGGTTGAATTCGCCCAGGCCGCGTACCGGTTCGGCCATTCGATGCTCAACGAAACGGTCGGGTTCGTCGGTTCCGACGGCACGTTGGAGCAATTGTCGCTGGTCGAGGCGTTCCTGACGCCGGGCACGGTGTCGAGCCGAGGAATCGAAGGGTTTCTGGCAGGCGCGACGATGATGTCGCACCAGGCGATCGACACCGACATGGTCAATGCGCTTCGCAACCAGCTCGTCGGCCGTCCGCTCGACCTTGCCGCGCTGAACATCTTCCGCGGGCGCGACATGGGCATCGCGCCGTTCAACGACGTGCGGACCCAGCTCCACGAACAGACCGGGCAGGCCAGCCTGCGCCCCTATTCGGGCTGGGATGATTTCCAGCAGCGCAACCGGATTTCGGATGCCGTGATGGATCAGCTGAAGGCGGCCTATCCGCAGGGCTTCGCGACCATGGACCTGTGGATCGGGGGGCTGGCCGAACGCCCGACGCACGGACAGCTGGGATCGACCTTCGGCTATATCTTCCTCGAACAGCTCGACCGGCTGCAGCATGGCGACCGGCTCTACTATCTGGAGATATTTGACGACAGCGTGTTCGGCGATGGTGCGGCCATGACCTTCTCCCAGATCGTCATGCGGAACACCGGGCTGACTGAATTGCCCGAAAACATCTTCCAGAGCGGAGAAATCCCGCCCTTCGACGACGATGAAGAAGAAGACGAAGACGATAATCAGGACGGTGATGACGCCGACCAGGACGACGACGATACCGATGATGAAGACGACATCATCGTCACGCCTCCACCGGTGGTGCCATCACCCGACGACACGCTGACGGGTACGGCAGGCGCCGACCAGTTGAAAGGCGGGTCGGGAAACGATGTCATCAGCGGTCTGGGCGGTGACGACGTTATCGAAGGCGGCTCGGGCGACGATGTTCTGTCCGGCAATGCGGGTGACGACCGGATCGGCGGTGGATCGGGCGACGACCTGATCCGCGGCGGTGAAGGCGATGATCATCTGAGCGGCGGGTCGGGCGACGATGTCATCGAAGGCGGCGACGGCGACGACGCCATCTTCGCCGGATCGGGTGACGATCGGATCGACAGCGGCGACGGCGACGATGTGATGTCGGGCGGCAGCGGCGACGATGTGTTCATCTTTGGCAAGGGCGACGATCGGGTGACCGATTTCGAGCGGGGTGCTGACACGATCGATCTGAGCGGCCTCGGCATCACCGCGCAGAGCTTCGGCTCGCGAGTGGTCATCAGCCAGGACGGCGACGACGCAATCGTGCGGATCGACGGGCAGTCGATGCGGCTCGACGGGGTAGGGGCTGCGGAGTTGATGGCCTCGTCGTTCGTGTTCGCTGCTGCGGGCGCGGCAGGAGGCACTCCGGCGGGGAGCACAGCGGGGAGCGCGCAGGGCACGTCACCGCCCGAGACAGCTCCGCAGGTTCCGCCATCCGTCCCACCTATCGCCACCACGCCGGTCGATACTGGCGTATCCGGAGGCGATACGGATGCCGGTCCGCACCTGTTCACGCGAGAGGATCTGGTGGTCAACGATCATTCCTTGCCGGCATTTTTCAGCGTCCACCATGATTTCCTGCGACCTGTGGATCTTTCGGCGACGGACGTGTTCATCCGCCCCGACTGGGACTTCATCTAGGCTCCCATCCCCCTGGGAGGGCCCGGGCGGAACCCGTCCGGGCCACATTTTCCGAGCAGGTCGCGAAAGGAATTTCCGGTGTCGAACAAAGCCTCTTTGCCCGCACCCGTGCGACAGGCGCTCGCTGCGTGTCGCCAGCATTTCGTCTCGGTCGGGCTGTTCAGCGCGTTGGTCAACATCCTCTATCTCGCGCCGACCATCTACATGATGCAGGTCTATGATCGGGTCGTGCCAACCGGGGGCGTGCTGACGCTGTTCTGGATTACGATCATCGTCGCACTGGCGATCGGATGCCTGAGTGCACTCGACATGGTCCGCAACCGGTTGATGCTGCGCGCATCGATGCGGCTCAATCGCCATCTTGCCTCGCCCATTCTCGATCGCCTCATCGCGCAGGCAAAAGGCGCGACAGACCCCGCCGCCGCCCTGGCGATGCGGGACTTTGACGGTCTGCGCCAGATAATGGCCAGTCCGTCGGCGATGGCGATCTTCGATCTGCCATGGACGCCGATCTACTTCATCGTCGCCTTCGTGATTCACCCCTTGCTCGGCGCTCTGGTACTGGGCGGCGGCGCGGTCTTGCTTTGCCTCGCCCTGCTCAACGAGCGTGCGACGCGACGCGGCGCCGCCGACGGACACAAGGCGATGGCCGCGGCCTATTTGGGGCAGGAGGCGATGTTCGGCAAAGCCGAAATCGTCCGCGCGCTGGGTATGCGCCGCGCACTTGTTCGGCAGCAGATCGAGGATCGGCGACAGGGCCTCGAAGCGGGCGCGCGGACCCAGATCGCCGCATCGCGCTATACCGGGATGGTCAAGTTCGCGCGCATGTTCATGCAGTCGCTGGCGCTGGGTGTCGGTGCCTGGCTGGCCATCAATGCGGAGATTTCGGTCGGCGCGATCATCGCCGCCTCGGTCCTGCTCGCGCGCGCGCTTCAGCCAATCGAACAGATGGTGTCGGCATGGCCGATGATCGGTCAGGCGCGTCAGGCGATGGCGTCGATCGAGGCGCTGTTCCGTTCCACCGACGCGCTGGTCGGCGAGCGGCTCGTCCTTCCCGCGCCGCAAGGCTATGTCCAGCTCAGCAACATTTTGCATCGCTCGCCCGATAACAGCGCCCTCATCCTGCGCGGCGTGTCGACCTGGATCGTGCCCGGTGAAGTGCTGGGCGTGATCGGCCCGTCGGGTGCGGGCAAGACCACGCTCGCGCGGATCGCAGCGGGGGCGATCCCGCCCGATGGCGGCGAAATCCGCATCGACGAGGCGCAATATGCCGACTGGGATCCCGAAAGACTGGCGGCGCATATCGGCTATCTGCCACAGGAGCCCACCTTGCTGCCGGGATCGATCGGCGAGAATATTTCCCGCTTTGCCGCCGCGCGGGGCGAACATGTCGCGGATATCGATCACAAGGTCACGCGCGCTGCCATCGCCGCCGGCATCCACGACCTGATCCTGCATCTGCCGGGCGGTTATAATGCGCGGCTTGGCGACGGCGGCCTTCGCCTGTCGGGAGGACAGGCACAACGCGTCGCGCTGGCCCGCGCGCTTTATGGCGATCCGAAGCTGCTCATTCTCGACGAGCCCAACGCCTCGCTCGACAGTCAGGGCGAGGAAGCGCTGGGCGAAGCGATCCGGGCCGCCAAGGCCAGACAGGCAGCAATACTGATCGTCACCCATCGCCACGCCGCACTCCGTGATGCCGACCGCCTGGCGGTGATGAAGAACGGCACGATCGAGCATCAGGGTCCGCGCGAAGAGATACTCGAAATCCTGCGCCAGGGGGCGGCGGCAGCAGCCAATGTCGTCAAGATGAAACGGGGATAGGCATCATGAATGCGATCAGCTTTTCGGACGAACTGCACGGCGATCCGTTACCGAGCGACGCGATGGATTCGCCCAAGCGCGAACTGCGTTCCGGTGCGTTGATCGGCGGCGCATTCTTCATCGGACTGCTCGGCTGGGCGGCGATGACGCCGCTCGATGCAGGCGCGCTTGCCCAAGGCAACGTCGCTGTATCGGGAAACCGTCAGGCGGTTCAGCATCGCGACGGCGGCATCGTCACCGCGCTTGCAGTCCAGGAAGGCGCAACCGTTGCACAGGGCGATGTGCTGCTCAAGATTTCGGCATCCGATGTCGTCGCGACCGAGCGTGGATTGACTGCCGAGGTCATCGCGCTGCTCGCCCAACGGGCCAGGCTGGTTGCCGAGCGGGACGGCGCGCGCGAAATTCTGGAGCCGAGCGAGTTTTCGACCAGCCTGGCGGGCGAACGCGCGTTTGCCGAAGAAGCGATGCGCGGCCAGCGGTTGTTGTTCGAAGCGCGACGTCGGTCGGTCGAAACCGAACGCGGCGTACTGGGCCAGCGCATCGCCCAGCACAGCAGGCAGATTGGAGGTTATGGTCACCAGATCGGCTCGAACCGGACACAACAACGACTGATCGCCGAGGAGCTGGGTGGGTTGCGGACCTTGTCGAGCCGCGGCTTCGTATCGGCGAACCGCATTCGGGCGATCGAACGGTCGGCCGCCCAACTGGATGGCGATTTCGGTGCATTGCAGTCCGATATCGCGCGGCTTGAAGAAGCGATCGGCGAATCCCGATTGCAGATGGTGTCGATGGACCGGCGGATGCTCGAGGAAGTGGCGACCCAGTTACGCGACGTGCAGGTCCGGCTCGACGAACTTCGCCCGCGCCTGTTGGCGACGCGCGAGCGGCTGACCCAATCGGTGGTGCGCGCACCTGCGGGCGGGCTGGTCGTCGGGCTGAAGATTTTCACGGTCGGAGGCGTCGTCGCACCGGGCGAAATGCTGATGGAAATCGTGCCACAGAACAAGGCGCTGGTGGTGTCAGCCAAGGCAGCGCCCAATGATGCGGACGACCTGATGGTCGGCATGGAAACCCAGGTCCGCTTCTCGGGCATCCAGGAACGCAGTCTGCCAATCCTGAAAGGAAAGCTGACAAAGGTGTCGGCGGACAGTCTGGAAGACCAGCGCACGGGTCTCCAGTATTTCGAGCTCGAGATCACGGTTCCGCCCGAAGAACTGGCGCGCATCGCCGCGTTTCGTGGCGAGAACGGGCTTCGCGCCGGAATGCCGGCAGAGGTCATGATCCCCTTACGCAAACGCACCGCGCTCGGTTACCTGATCGAACCGCTAACCCAAACGTTCTGGAAAGCAGGTAGAGAGCAATAAGTGCTGCTGAGAATGTATCCTCGAAAGCTATCGGGTGCGTGTGGACAAACCGGACCGCGCCCCGGATGGCTGCATCCAATTCCAAGTTCGCATGGCACGAACACCTTGCACCAGCGTTCGTGCCGCCTAGGTCCGGTCGAACTTGCTGCGACCTGAGCTGGGTGGCAGTCTCGGCGGCAAGGTCGTTCTGGATTTCGAGCCTGAAGGATTGGCCTGCCGATTTAAAGCGGCTCTGCCGCCGCATTCGAGCAGCCCCTGGACTGACCAATATGGAGGTGGCCCCTTAAATGACTGCCAGGGTTTCGCTCCGGCCCTACCATCGGCCTTCAAAAGCCGATTTTCTGCTTTTGCCAGTTCCCGAGCAAAAGGTGCAATTCAGCAACCGGCCCAGTTTCAGTCACGGAAAATCGACATTCTCCAATGATTTGAGTGCCCTGCTTTGTCCTCTGTGGGGCACCACTTACGGTCAAAAACGTGTACTGCCGTTGCGGCATTGGCGGCAAGGCCGAGCGACTAGTTTATTCATGCCGTGATGATTGGCCAATGCCGGTCGCCAAAATCTGGACGCATGCGGAACGAACGAGCGCATCAGCTTTCGTCATGTTTCCCAGCCTTGCTCGAAACGGACGGGGAGAAGGGCTTCGACGCGCAGCCCTGTGGATAACTTGTCCGGCAGGTGAGTCTTTCCGGCCACACGCTAGGGGTTGGGGCTGTGGATAAGTCGCGGACTCAACATCTCGTTTGTCCAGAGGGAAAGCGTTCACGTTAACCATTTCGTAAGCCGTTTCGTTAACCAATGTTCGCTTGACGCAGCGGTGGGGTCGCCGGGATATCCTGCGCTCCAACAACCGGGGGCAATGATGGCGGTAATCGAAAAGGCGCGGGTGAGCCGCGTAAAGAAAGAGGCGGCGCTCGCGCCCGCGCTCCCGCTCGACCAGATTTTGATGGACGATTGCGTTGCCGCGATGAAGGCGCTGCCCGCTGCATCCATCGACATGATCTTCGCCGATCCGCCCTACAACCTCCAGCTCGGCGGCGACCTGCTGCGTCCCGACGGCAGCCAGGTCGATGCGGTCGATGACGAGTGGGACAAGTTCGACAGCTTTGCCGCCTATGACCGCTTCACCCGCGCCTGGCTGAAGGAAGCGCGGCGCATCCTGAAACCCAATGGCTCGATCTGGGTGATCGGCAGCTATCACAACATCTTTCGTGTCGGCACCGCAGTGCAGGATCTGGGCTTCTGGATCCTGAACGACGTGGTGTGGCGCAAGGCCAATCCGATGCCCAATTTCAAGGGCACCCGCTTCACCAACGCGCACGAGACGTTGATCTGGGCGTCGATGGGGGAGAAGGCGCGCTATACGTTCAACTATCGGACGATGAAGACACTGAACGACGAATTGCAGATGCGATCGGACTGGGAATTCCCGATCTGCGGCGGGCAGGAGCGGTTGAAGAAGGACGGCGTCAAGGTCCATCCGACCCAGAAGCCCGAGGCGCTGTTGTACCGCGTGATGCTGGCGACGACGAAGAAGGGCGATGTCGTACTCGACCCGTTTTTCGGGACGGGGACGACGGGCGCGGTCGCCAAGCGGCTGGGGCGGCGGTTCATCGGGATCGAGCGCGAAATCGGTTATATCGAGGCCGCGAAGGAGCGGATCGCCGCCGCCCTGCCGCTCGACGAATCGGCAATCACGACGATGCAGGCGGGTCGTGCCGCGCCGCGCGTTGCCTTCGGTTCGCTGATCGAAAACGGGTATCTTAGGCCCGGCGCAGTGCTGAGCGATGCGAAGCGGCGGTGGCGCGCAGAAGTCCGCGCCGACGGGTCGCTGTCGTGCGACGGGGTCGAGGGGTCGATCCACAAGCTGGGCGCGACATTGCAGGGCGCGCCGTCGTGCAATGGCTGGACCTTCTGGCATCACGAGACGGCGGACGGGTTGAAGCCGATCGATACGCTGCGGCAGACGTATCTGCTGGCGACGCAGCCCTGATGTCCTTCCCTCCGTTCGTCTCGAGCGAAGTCGAGAAACGCGATCGTCGGGCTGGCGGACGTTTCTCGACTTCGCTCGAAACGACCGGTTAGGGGTTGGTGATGATTCAGTTTCCCCCCATCTCCCCCGACGCCCGCCTCTATCTCCGGCCCGAGCGGTTCATCGATTCGCCGGTGGGGCGCGATGGGGCGTTTGCACGGCTGGCGGGCGGGATGCTGTTTCATTCGGGTTACGATTTGATCGTTGCCGAGGGTGGCAAGCGGGTCGCTTCCTTGGCGGTCGATGTGGCTGACCTCGACGCGGTAATGGGCGCAGTGTCGGAAGCGCAGGCCGCGCGATTGCGCGACCAGCACGCTCGGCTCGCCGCGCCGCGCCCGGCGATGACGCTGGGCGAGCGGGTGCTGCGGTTCGACCAGCCGCAGGTGATGGGCATCCTCAACGTCACGCCCGACAGTTTTTCCGATGGCGGCGCGCATGACGGCGATTCGGCGGGCGCCGCCGAGGCAGGCGCGCGCTTGGCCGAGGCCGGGGCGGCGCTGATCGATGTCGGTGGCGAATCGACGCGGCCCGGGGCGGCGACCGTATGGGAAGGCGACGAAGTCGCGCGCGTGGTGCCAGTAGTCGAGCGGCTGGCGCGGGGCGGCAATCTCGTGTCGATCGACACGCGCAAGGCCGCAGTGATGGAGGCGGCGCTGGGCGCGGGGGCGGCAATCGTCAACGATGTCGCGGCCCTTGCCTATGACGATCGCGCGGTCGAGGTCGTGGCGCGCGGCGGTTGCCCGGTGGTGCTGATGCATTCCCCCAACCCGAAGGGCGGCGGACATGGCGAGATGCCGCCCGGTGACGCCTTGCTCGCGGTCTATGACTGGCTGGAGGCGCGGATCGACGCGGTAGCGGCTGCGGGCGTGGATCGCGCGAAGATCATCGTCGATCCGGGAATCGGCTTTGGCAAGACAGTCGCGCAAAATCTGGCGCTGATGAACGGGTTGGCGCTGTTCCACGCGCTGGGGTGCCCGGTGCTGCTGGGTGCCAGCCGCAAGCGGCTGATCGGGGCACTGTCGAACGAAGCGCCCGCGAGCGAACGACTGGGCGGCAGCCTGATGCTCGCGATGAAGGCGGTGGAAAGCGGATGTCAGATCATCCGCGTCCACGATGTGATGGAGACGGTGCAGGCGGTCCGCGTGTGGCGGGGATTGCGGGATGCCGCACTGACCCAGCGATTGGGTTGACCAAATCCAATCCCCACTTCGTTTCGAGCAAGGTCAAGAATCCTGCGCTGGACTCGATGGAGCGTTTCTCGACTTCGCTTGTAACGAACGGGTGAGAGATCGGGAGTGATTACAGCAAATAGCCGCCATCGCTGACCAGCACGCTGCCGGTGATGAGCGAAGCCGCATCCGATAGCAGGAATGCGATCTGTTCGGCGATCTCCTCCGGCTTGGCATAGCGGCCGAACGGGGTGGCCATTGCCGCCAGCTCGGCTAAGGCGGCGTCGCGGCCAATTTCTGAGGCACGGTCGGCGAACATCGGGACCGCGTCCCAAATGGGAGTTTCGACGCCTGCGGGGGCAATCGCGTTGACGCGGACGCGGCGGGGCGCGGCTTCCCTGGCGGCGACCTTGGTCAGGTGGATGAGCGCGGCTTTGGACGCGCCATAAGCGGCGACGCCGGGTTCGGGCTTCAGCCCCGACGCGGAGGCGACGGTGACGATCGCGCCGCCGTCGTTGATCGCGCGAAGGGCGGCGCGCAGCGTCAGGAAGGCGCCGTCGAGATTGACGCCGAGGATGCGCCGCCATTCGGCGTAATCGTGGCTGGCGATGGGCGACGCGCCGGCGACCCCTGCGTTGACGACGGCGAGATCGAGGTTGGCGAGGTCGAGGCGATCCCACAGCGCTTCGTCCGATACGTCGCCGGGGATGCTTTCGATGGAGCAGGCGAGCTGCAGCGCTTCGAGAGAGGCGGCGTCGCGGTCGACCAGGGTCAGGTGCTTGGCGCCGTTGGCGGCGAGATGTTGTGCGGCGGCCTTGCCGATGCCGGATGCGGCGCCGGTGATGAGCGCGGTTTTACCGGTGAATGTCTGGGTCATGATCGACAGGCTAACGGCTTTTGGCAAGACCGGTTAGCGGTTCCGCCGGTATTTTACGCGACGTGCTGGTCGATGCCGAGTTCGCCGAGCTTGCGATAGAGCGTCGAACGACCGATCCCCAGTCGCCTTGCGACTTCGGTCATGCGGCCGCGGTAATGGCCGATCGCCAGGCGGATGACATCGGCTTCGATTTCTTCCAACGCGCGCAAATTGCCGTCGCTGCGGAACAGGGTGATGCCGCTGGTCGCGGCCAGCGCGGTGCGGCTGCCGGTGGTCGATCGTCCTTCGGAATGCGCCGCGATCTGGGGGAAGTCCGCCCGCGTCAACGCATCGCCGTCGCACAGTACCGCCGCGCGGAACAGCGCGTTGTGGAGTTGGCGGACATTGCCCGGCCAGTCGTAGCTGGCGAACAGGCCGATCGCTTCGTCGGTGATGCCCAACGGGCGCAGGCCCGGCTGCTTGGCGATGCGCGACAACAGGTGCCGCGACAAGGCGGGCAGATCGCCGATGCGGTCGCGCAAGGGCGGGATCGTGACCTGAACGACGTTCAGCCGGTAATATAGGTCTTCGCGGAAGCGGTCGGCCTCGACTTCCTCGATCAGCGTCTTGTTGGTCGCGGCAATAACCCGGACATCGATGTCGATGCTGCGGCGCGCGCCGATCGGGTGGATTTCGCCGGTTTCCAGCAGGCGGAGCAGCTTTACCTGCGCCTCCAAGGGCATTTCGCCGACTTCGTCGAGAAAGATGGTGCCGCCATCGGCTTCCTGGAAACGCCCGATCTTGCGCTCGAACGCGCCGGTGAACGCGCCCTTTTCGTGCCCGAACAGCTCCGATTCGACCAGGTTCGACGGGATCGCGCCGCAATTGACCGAGATGATCGGCTTTTTCGAGCGGGGCGACGCCGCGTGGATGGCCTCTGCGACCACTTCCTTGCCGACGCCGCTTTCGCCCTCGATCAACACCGGCACGCGCGAGCGGGCCGCTTTTGCGGCGATGGCGAGCGCGGCGCGAAACTGGGGCGCGGCACCGACGATCTCGTCGAAGCCCAGCGGGTGCGAGAGTTTTTCGGTCAGCGGGCGAAGCTCGCCGCTGGCGCCGCTGCCGACGGCGGCCTCCAGCGCACCGAGCAGGCGTTCCGGCGCAATCGGCTTGGCCAGGAAATCGCTGGCGCCCGCGCGCATCGCCGATACCGCCGCGCCGACCGAGCCGTTGGCGGTGAGCATCAGGATGGGCAGCGCGGGGCGGTTCTCGCGCAATTCGGCGATCAGCGCGGGCGCGTCCGAATCGGGTGCCCAGCTGTCGAGCAGGATCGCGTCGAGCGCCATGCCGTCGGGCGTGCCGAGCGTCGCCAGCGCCTGTTCGGCGTCCTTGGCAAAGATGGTGCGCCACGCGCGACGCGCAGCGATTGCGGCGACCAGACGGCGCTGTGCCGGTTCGTCGTCGATCAGCATCAACAGGCGCTGGCCGTTACGCGTCATGCATCCACTTCCCGAATCTGTCCCATATCGAGGCAGATTTACAGGCCAAGGCGTAAAGACGGGCTTAAACGCGGCGAAGCGCGAGCGGACTTGAGGGAAAGCGCGGTGCTGGCTAGAGAATGGACCACGGGTTTTGAAAATTCAGGGGACGATCATGGCCGGTAACGGCAATATGAAGCAGGCCGAGGGCACCTATTCGGGTTTCACCGTGCTGATGAAATGGGGCACCATCGCCAGCGCCATCGTCGCGGCATTCGTTGTCTGGTTGATCGCATAAGGTGCGGATCGCGGTCCTGAAGGAAGGCGCCGCGAACGAGCGGCGGGTTTCGGCCACGCCGGAGACGGTCAAGAAATTCATCGCCCTGGGCGCCGACATGGCGGTCGAGGCAGGTGCGGGCGCGCATGCGTCGATCAGCGATCAGGCCTATGCCGACGCAGGCGCGACGGTCGGCGACCGCGCAAGTGTGCTGGCGGGCGCGGACATCGTGCTGGGCGTGCAGGGGCCGGACCCCGACAGCCTGGGCGGCGTGAAGCCGGGCGCGTGGCTGGTTGCCGGGCTCGATCCGTTCGGCGAGCGCGAGCGGGTGAACCGTTATGCCGCGCTTGGACTGGAGGCGCTGGCAATGGAATTCATGCCGCGCATCACGCGCGCGCAATCGATGGATATCCTGTCGTCGCAGGCCAATCTGGCCGGATATAAGGCGGTGCTCGATGCCGCAGGCGAATATGGCCGCGCCTTTCCGATGATGATGACCGCCGCCGGGACCGTCTCGGCGGCGAAATTGTTCGTGATGGGCGTGGGCGTCGCCGGATTGCAGGCGATCGCGACCGGACGGCGGCTGGGCGCGCAGGTGTCGGCGACCGATGTGCGCGCCGCGACCCGCGAGCAGATATTGTCGCTGGGCGCGAAGCCGATCTTCGTCGAGAATGTGAAGGGGATCGAGGGTGAGGGATCGGGCGGCTATGCCACCGAAATGTCCGACGAATACAAGGCGGCCCAGGCCGAGCTGGTATCGAGCCACATCGCCAAGCAGGATATCGTCATCACGACGGCGCTGATCCCCGGACGGCCCGCACCGCGGCTGATTTCCGACGCTCAGGTCGCGAGCATGAAGCCCGGCAGCGTGATCGTCGATCTGGCGGTCGAACAGGGCGGCAATGTCGAAGGGGCGGTCGCGGGCGAAGTCGTCGAGCGCCACGGGGTCAAGATCGTCGGCCACAGGAACGTGCCCAGCCGATTGGCGGCGGATACGTCGGCGCTTTTCTCGCGCAACCTGTTCAATTTCCTCTCCGCCTTCTGGGACAAGGAAACGGGGCGTCCGGTGCTGGACGAAGAGATCGGCAACGCCGTGCGGGTCACGCAGGGTGGCAAGGTTGTGAGCGAGAGGTTGCTCTCTTGATCCTCCCCGACACGGGGAGGGGGACCGCGCCCGCAGGGCGTGGTGGAGGGGGCGTGCCCCGACAGCTTCGACCTGAAGTGGCGCTGGCCCGTCGCCAACGTCGCGCCATGACCTATCCCGAAGTGCTGTTGTGGCAGCGACTTCGTGGCAGTGCCGCAGGTATGCGGTTCCGCAAGCAGCATCCGATTGGGCAGTATGTCGTCGATTTCTACTGCGCGAGTGCAAAACTCGTGATCGAGGTTGATGGCGACATCCATTCGCAGCCCGCTGCGGTCGAACACGATGCTCGTCGCGACCGGTTTTTGAGCGATAATGGCTATCGCTTAATTCGTATCGTTGCCGTCGATATTATCCGCAATGCCGATGCGGTGGCAGCGTCGATCGGGTCGCTTGCCGCACGCCCCCTCCACCGTCCTTCGGACGGTCCCCCTCCCCGTGCCGGGGAGGATCAGGAGTAGATCATGGACTTCATTTCGATCTTGTCGATTTTCGTGCTGGCCTGTTTCGTCGGCTATTATGTCGTGTGGTCGGTGACGCCTGCGCTGCACACGCCGCTGATGGCGGTGACCAATGCGATTTCCTCGGTCATCATCGTCGGCGCGCTGATCGCGGCGGCGGCGGCGGGCGTGCCGGGGGCCAAGTGGCTGGGACTGCTGGGAGTGGTCCTCGCCAGCATCAATATCTTTGGCGGGTTCGCGGTCACCGCGCGGATGCTGGCGATGTACAAGAAGAAAGAACGGCCGGCGGCCAAGTGATCGCGGGACGTGAGGGGGAGTGTGAGCGATGCATGAAGCGGTGAACCCCTGGGTGGCGCTGGCGTACCTGATTGCGGGGGTGTGCTTCATCCTCGCGTTGCGCGGGCTGTCGTCCCCGGAAACCGCGCGGCGCGGCAATCGCTATGGCATGATCGGCATGGGGATCGCGGTCGTCACGACGCTGGTGATGCATCTGCCAGGATCAATGGTCACACGCGCAGGACAAATATGTAATCAGCTCTATGTGGCAGGCAGCCAGCTAAACCAAACAGACGCTGACCCATCCTGCCAAAGAATCGATTATGCGGCAGCTTTTGAAATTGATTGGATCACAGCCGCCGAAATATTGGCCGCCATTGCCATTGGCGCGGTGATCGGACTTACCATTGCGCGGCGGATCGCGATGACGGCGATGCCGCAGCTGGTCGCGGCGTTTCACTCGCTGGTCGGGATGGCGGCAGTGCTGGTGGGGGTCGCGGCCTATTTGAATCCGCAGGCGTTTGGCATCACCGATCCCGACAGCGGCCTCATCAATGCGGTCAGTTCGATCGAGCTGGGGCTGGGCGTCGCGATCGGGGCGATCACCTTTTCGGGATCGGTCATCGCCTTCCTGAAACTCAACGGCAACATGTCGGGTAAGCCGATCCTGCTGCCCGGACGGCACGTCATCAATCTGGGGGTGATGGCGGCGATCCTGGGCGGCGTCGGCTATTTCACCGTCGAGCAAAGCCCGGCGCTGTTCTTCACCATCACCGCGCTCGCCTTCCTCGTCGGGTTCCTGCTCATCATCCCGATCGGCGGCGCGGACATGCCGGTCGTCGTGTCGATGCTCAACAGCTATTCGGGCTGGGCGGCCGCGGCGATGGGCTTCACGCTTGGCAACACCGCGATGATCGTCACCGGTGCGCTCGTCGGATCGTCGGGTGCGATCCTCAGCTACATCATGTGCCGGGCGATGAACCGCAGCTTCATCAGCGTCATCGCGGGTGGCTTCGGCGGCGACAGCGGCGGCGGATCGGGCGATGCGCAGGCGATAGACCGGCCGTGGAAGCGCGGATCGGCGGAGGATGCTGCGTTCCTGATGAGCCAGGCCGAACAGGTCATCATCGTCCCCGGATACGGCATGGCGGTAGCGCAGGCGCAGCACGTCCTTCGCGAAATGGCGGAAAAGCTGCAGGAGCACGGCGTCCGCGTGAAATACGCGATCCACCCGGTGGCAGGGCGGATGCCGGGGCATATGAACGTGCTGCTCGCCGAGGCGAACGTGCCCTATGAAAACGTCTTCGAGCTGGAGGACATCAATTCGGAGTTCGCGCAAACCGACATCGCTTTCGTCATCGGCGCGAACGACGTGACCAACCCGGCGGCCAAGACCGACAAGTCCTCGCCCATCTACGGCATGCCGATCCTCGACGTGGAAAAGGCCAAGACCGTGCTGTTCATCAAACGGTCGATGGGCGGAGTCGGCTATGCGGGCGTCGATAACGAGGTCTTCTACCGCGACAACACGATGATGCTGCTGGCGGACGCGAAGAAGATGGTCGAGGAGATCGTCAAGTCGCTCGACTGAGGTGCGCGGATTGCGCGAGTTCGATCCAGATCGGAGATATTCGCGCTGGCATCCGGGCGATGAGCCAATAGGTTCGTGCGAACAGAGCATGAACCGAAACGGGGGCGTCATGGATCGCGACATGTGGGGGATGCAGGGAAAGGGCGCGGTCGATGCGCTGAGCGTGATTGTCGCGGGCGACGACGCGGCGGGGCTGGCGGCGGCGGCCAAGGCCGTCGGGATCGCCGGCGGGCGGTTGGTGGCCGAAGTGCCGCTCGACCGGTTGGGCGAACGGCTGGCCGGGCAGGTCGCGGTCGACCTCATCCTGCTGGAATGTGCGGGGGCGAGCCCGCACGCCGTCGATCGCGCCATCGATCAGCTTTTGACATCGGATCATGGTGTCGATGCCGGTGAGGATGGCGGCGGGGTGCCGGTCATCGCGGCGATCGATGTCGATCAGATCGATCCGGTGTCGGCGCGGCTGCATGGGCGCGGCGTGCAGCTGCTGTGTGCGCCCAGCCTGGCCGAGCGCACCGCGGCGATCGCGCTGGTGCGCGAGGCAAGCGGCGGCGCGGCGCTGTCCGACCTGGCGCGCGAGAGCGAGCATGAGCGGCTGAAACGGCTGGACGAGGATGTCGCGCGGATCGCCGATGCGCTGGCGCGGCTGACGGGGCGCGACCCGATGCGCGCGGCCGATGGCGAAGGACGCCCGCGCGGCGTAACCTTGCACGAGGCGCCGTTACGCTATGGCGCGCCGCCCGCAGTCCCGGCGACTAACGAACTTGCGCTTGCCGGCAAGATCCGCAGCGCGATCAAGGCGCGGCGGATGCGCGACCAGTTTTTCGAGGCGACGTTGTTTGCCGATCCGGCCTGGGACATGCTGCTCGACCTGTTCGCGGCAAAGCTCGAACATGCGCGGGTGTCGGTATCCAGCCTGTGCATTGCCGCCGCGGTTCCCCCGACGACGGCGCTGCGCTGGATTTCGACGCTGAGCGAAGCGGGGCTGATCGAACGCGAAGCCGACCCGCTGGACAAACGGCGCGCGTTTATCGGCTTGTCGGAAGCGGCGGGCGAGGGGATGCGGGGTTATGTCGCAGCGGTCGAGCGGGCCGGGTTGACGATGGGGTGAGAGGGTGTCGCGCTACCTCAAGAGCGCAGCATGCGCCTGATCCCAGCTTTCCGCACATCGCGCCGCGAGCAGGCCGCCGCCCCCGCTTGCGGCACGATATCTCTCGCCTCCCGGTCGAGCGACATGGCCGCCAGCTTCCGTTAGGAACAAGGCGCCTGGGGCGTGATCCCAAGGAAGCGTGCGCCAGTATAGGGCGAAGTCCTCCTCTCCGGTAGCGATTGCGGGATATTCTGCTCCGCAACACATATATCCAGGTAATTGCTCGCCGATGTTTCCGGCCCGCGCCTCGACGATCGTGCGGATATCTGGCGGCATGAAGCGACCGAAAACCGCGCCGCGTAATTGATCTGCGCCTCTTGACCCTTTTGCAGTCGTGACACGATTGCCATCCATCCAGGCGCCGCTGCCTCGTTCGGTAACAGCAAGCCTCCCGGTTACGGGATCGAGCATCCAGGCGGCGATCGTTTCGCCGTTGGACAGCAGTGCAACCATCAATGCGAACGGAGTGCGGCCGGCTGCAAAATTGGCGGTGCCGTCAAGCGGATCGACCAGCCAGACATCTCCTTGGTCGAGAGCGGACAGTTGCGAAGGATCGACTGCCGATGCCTCCTCGCCCACGACGCGGCTTCCCGGTCGAAGAGAGAGCAAGGCGCTTGTGATTGCTGCCTCGGCCTCGCGGTCGGCGATGGTCACGATTTCGCCTGGAGACTTTTCTTCGATATCCCCCGAACGCAACGTCTGAAAGCGCGGCATGACGACCGAGGATGCGACATCCCGTAACAGTTGTGCGATCCGGTCCATCATGGCAATCACATGCCATGTCGCGAACGGCGACGAAACAGCCATGAAATGGGTTTTGCCGGAGCGCAGTTGCTTCCCACCGCGTATTGACCAATGCCCCAAACCCGCTACACGCGCAGCTTCCGGGCATCCGGGCGATTAGCTCAGTTGGTAGAGCATCTCGTTTACACCGAGAGGGTCGGCGGTTCGAGCCCGTCATCGCCCACCATTTCCTGGCTTTCCCTTACAGACGCCGCACAAGGCGGACGGCTTCGGCGATCCAGGCGGGGTCTGTGACGACTTGCTGGCGCTGGCCGCTGCCCAAGGGGAGCAAGTGGAGCTTGCCGGGGGTGTCGCCAGCGGGGGCTTCGCGACCGATCAAGCGGCCGAACAGATAGCGGCCTGCGGGGCGGGGAACCAGGATGTCGCGGTTGAGCGCGTTGACGAAATGTTCGGGGTCGAGGCGCTCGCACCAGATGTCGTCGCCGCTGCGATAATCGCCGATCCCGGCATGGACCGTGACCGCGACGAGGCGCGGAGTCGGCTTCGGCGGGGTGACGCGCCATTTATGGCGCGGGGCACTGGCGCCGTCGGCGTCGAGCATCGCGGCGACCGGGATGTCGGGGCGGTCGGGCATCGCCACCAGGTCCGACGCATCGACACCGAGCGCGTCGGCGATGCGGTTGAGCCAGCCGACCGAGACCGTGCGGGTGCCGGTTTCTAACCGTCCGATCGTTTGCGCAGTGGTGGGCGGATTGCAGCGCTGGGCGACCTGATCGAGAGTCAGGCCCTGAGCGCGGCGGACTTCGCGGATGGCGGTAATCATCACCCAGCCTTTCATTAACCGATCTGGTTTTTCTTCTTTCCTACAATGTGCCGTTGATGGCAAGCGGCGATTCTGGTTATGGGAGAAATGTGGATGCGCGAATTGGTGGAGCGACGGCTGGATGCGGGGGTGGCACTGCCGGGACGCGGGCGTAGCGTTACCGTCAATCTGGGCGAATCGGCGCTGAGCTGGCTGGGCGCGCGCAAGCTGATCGATTCGCGGCAGATCGAGGCGGGAGAACGGCTGCGCGGCGATTACGAGCGCGCGTCGATCGCGCCCAGTGTTACGATGCGGTGGGATGCCACGCCGCGCGGGCGTTCGGGCGAGGCGCTGGACCCGACCACCGCGCAGATCGAAGCGAAACGCCGGTTCGACGCGGCGATCGCGGGCGTGGGGCCGGGTCTGAGCGACGTGCTGTGGCGCGTGGTGTGCGCCGACGAGCGGCTGGCCGATGCCGAGCGGGCGCTGGGTTGGCCTCAGCGCGCGGGCAAGCTGGTGCTTGGGTTGGCGCTCGACCGGTTGGCCGAACATTACGCGCTCAGGCGGTAGGCGTGGGCTTGGGGCGGCGGAGGAAGCGGCCATAGAGCGCGCCGATGCCGATCAGCGCGAGCCCCAGGCCGAGAAACGACAGGACGCGGAGCACGCCGTCGAGCCGTGCGGCATCCAAGAGAAAGACCTTGAACGTGACGGCGGTGAGGAGGGCGATGCCGAGGGTGCGCAGGTCGCGCTTTTCGGTCGCGATGCCGCGCCAGAGCCAGAACAGGCCGATGCCCAGAGGGACGGCGGAATAGCCCCAGTTTTCGGTGACGCCGATGCCGCCGGTGAGGATGTCGCCCTGCGCGAGCTGGCGGACGAGGACGACCCCCGCGATCAAGGTCGTTGCGGCGGCAGACAGGCGCAGCCAGCGGCGTGGCGGCATTGTCCAGAGCCAGAAGGCGGCAAGCGCGGCGTGCGCGACTGCGAAATTGGCGACCGGGACCGCGCCGACCGACTGCGGTACGAAGACGGGGTTGAAGACGATCAGGTCGAACCAGAGGATTCGGAACAGCGCGAGTGCAGTGAGTGCGGCGGCCAATTTGGTCGCGCGGTCGCTGCGGTGGAGCTGCCAGGCGGTGGCGAGCAGCGCCTGGGTGATGAGCACGCGCTCGAGGAAGCCGTTGGCGACGAATGCGGATGGCGTGGCGATCGCGAAGACTTGCTTGGCGAGGATGTGGAGCGCGATCAGCGCTAGGGCGGTGGCGATCAGCGCGACCTGTGGGCGGTGGGTGGCGAAGGTGGTGGGGCGCCATTTGAGGAGTGCGAAGACGGCGATGGCGGGGAGCGCGAAGCTGCGCAGTGCAGCCAGCGGATCGGGAAGCGCGACATAGATCAGCGCGTTGCCGGTGAGGCCTTGCGATGCGGCGCCGAGCCATTCGGTCAGCGGTTGCGCGGCGGCGAGGATGGCGGCGGCGAACGCTAGGGTCGGGAGGCGTGCGAGGTCGCGATCGGGCGTCTGGTCGGCCCACCAGGCGAGCGCCGCCATTGCGATGACGATCGGCAGCGCGACCCAGGCGAAGGGAACGAGGCGATCGAGGGCGAGGACGAACAATATCGCGGCGAACGCGCTGCCGAGGGTCAGGCCCGGGTCGCGGGTGTCGACCAGCGCGCGGCGTCGCCACGCGAGGCTGGCGCAGGCGGCCGCGAGCGCGAGGCCGGTCGCCATCCAGAGCGTATCGGCCATGCGCGGGGCGATGGTGCCAAGCGCGATGATCCAAGGGCCCGCGGTGCCCGCAATGGCAACCAGCGACCAGTTGCGATCGCGCGTGGCCAGCACATGACCGGCGCCGCCGAACAACAGGGTTGCGACGACCGCCATCCACGGGGCTGCGCCGGGCTGGGGCTGGAACAGCGCGGTCGCGAGCAGGACGAGGACGAGCAGGGCCGCACCCACGACGGCGATGACGAGGCGCGGGTCGCGCCATGCAAGGATGAGCGCGGCGGCAGAGAGGGTAAGGTAGAACCCCCATGCCAGCAGGGAGAAATCGAGCGCGGGGGCGAGCAACAGGAGTTGGATCAGCCCCGCGGCGAGCGGAAGAAGGCGGACCCAGCCGCGTCGCATCTCGGTCGCGGGGAGCGCGAGGGTCGCGCCGATCGCGAGCAGGACGACGAACAACCCGACGGCGGGGAGATCGCCGGGGCCGAGCAGAAACAGCAACAGGTTGATCCAGGCGAAACCGCTGGCCGTCGCGGCCAAGGCCAGCCATGCCCAGCCGCGGTGGATGGCCAGCCCGAACAATGCCGCCACGAACAGGCCCAGATAAACGAGCAAGGGCCCGATGCCCGCCACGTCGAACCCGGCGATCAGGGGTGCTGTAAACCCGCCCACCAGCGCCATCACGGCCGTCGGTGGCCCGTGGCGCAGTGCGAGGACCAGGCCCGCTGCGGTGACGGCGATCATCAGAATGAAGGCGGGCAACGCGCCGATCAGGTCGTAGAGCGCGGCAGCCATGTACAGCGTGCCATAGGCGGAAGCGATGCCCGCACCCGCCAGCACCTGGCCGATGCGCGGGTCGTCGGCGGTGGCGGGGATGCGACGCGCGGCCTCGCTCGCGGCGATGAGCGCGGCGGCGAACAATGCGGCGAGGACGACGCGGACGCCGGGCCCGAGCAGCCCGGATTCGATCGACCAGCGCACGAGAAAGAAGCCCGCAAGGACGAGGGCAGCGCCGCCGATCCAGATGGGAAGACGACCCGCGATCATCGATTCAAGGTCGATCGGCGCGCGCGGCGGCCGTGCGTCGGGCGCGGGTGTCGAAGGTCCGGCCTGAACCCGTTCGGCGATCGACGATATGTCGTGCTGCCCAAGCAGCGACTCAAGCCGGTCGGCGCGTCGCTCGACCGCGGACAGCCGGCGATGCTGATGGACCGCGACGCCGGTCAGGACCAGCACGGCGAGCAGCAGCAGTCCGATCACCCAGAACATCCGTTACGCATCGCGAGGGCTTTTCGCACAAGGTAGCGGGCTTGTCTCGTGCGGATCGCCGGACTGGACGCTTGCGGCGGGGTGACGATCCCCTCGCCAGCGGCGCGACCAAAGACTATCTGAGGCATCATGCGGATTGAATTCATCAAATGTCATGGGTCGGGGAATGATTTTCCGTTGATCGACGGGCGGGGTTGGGATTGGGCAGACGCCGATTGGGCCAGGCTGGCGCGGGCGTTGGCGGATCGAAGCGGGCCGGTGGGGGGCGACGGGTTGCTGGCGCTGGTCGATGGCGATGAAGATCACGCGTTCGGGATGAAAATGTTCAACAGCGACGGGTCGGAGGCGGAGACGTGTCTGAACGGGTTGCGCTGCACCGCGCGGCTGGGGTTCGAATTGCTGGGGCTGGATGCGGCGCGGGTGAAGTTGAAGACAAGCAGCGCCGATGTCGCCCGCGCCGAGCCGATTGCACCAGGGGTGGAGACGATCCTGACGCGGGTGGGGCCGGTTTCGATGGCGACGCGCGATGTGGGGTTGCGGATCGGGGCGGCGGAGCTGATCGACACGCCGGCCCCGGAATTGCCGAGTGACCGCGCCTTTACGGCGGTGGCGATGCCCAATCCGCATCTGGTGGCGTTCGTCGATGCGGTGGACGAGGGCGAGCTGGTGGCGCTGGGCGAATGGTGCGAGGCCGCGCCGCCAGTGCTGCCCGCTCGCGCCAATGTGAGTATTGTCCGGCACGAAGATCCGAGCACGATTTTCGTTCGAACCTATGAGCGCGGGGTCGGCCTGACCGACAGCTGCGGGAGCGCTATGGCGGCATCGACGCTGGCGGCGGTGCTGACGGGGCGGATGGCGGACGCGCGCTGGGTGACGGTGCGCAATCGCGGCGGGCTGGTCCGCGCGATGGTCGAGCGGGGTGCGGGCGGACCGGTGGTGTCGATCGCGGGCAACGCGACGTTCGAGGCGGACCGGGCTGTGGATTACGACCCGGCGACGGGGGCGCTGGGCGCGGTCGAGACGTTGCGCGAGCGGGGGGACGAGGTCGCGGCGTGGGCGGCGGTAGTGGGCGCCGGGTGAGGCCAGCGGGCCGGGCGCGTCGTTCAGGTTTCTCGACTTCGCTCGAAACGAACGGATTCAGGGGGTGTCCGTTCCAAACGCGTAAGGGTGCGCGAGGGGCTGGATGGGTGGTGGCGTCGGGCGCAATGACGGGTCAAGCCCGGCATGCGTCAGGGCGTGCGCGGTTTCGGCGGAAGGCCAAGCGGCGGCAAGGCGGGGCGGGCGACGGGGGTCGGATCCCAGCTTTTGTCGAACACGCCGAGGCCGCCGCCGCCCGATACGGCAGAACGGCGCGAGGCGGCGGTCGCGGCCATCGAGGTGCCGCGCTGGTCGGCGGTGGTCAGCGGCGCGGCGGCGCGCTTGCGAACCTCTGCCAGGCCGGTGCCGCGTTCCCGGCGCAGCGCGAGCACGCCCGTTTCCTCTACCAGCAGGGCGAGGCCATTCGGGTTCTGACTCCATTCGAGGCGACCGTCGCCCATCATCCGCTTCACGGTCGCGGTGTTGGTGCCGATGAGCTTTGCGGCACGACCGATCGGCATCCAGCGTTTGCCGTCGACGGTATAGACGGGCTTAACCGCCATTGCGCGCGCGCTTCGTTCGCGGATAGGGTGCGCGCGGCAGCGCCCGGCCCATAACCGGGATACCGTGCCCCTGTGGCAGCGGGGGTAGGATGCGGGGGAGCGAGGGCTGCTGTACCCCGCATCCATCCCGGCCCGTCATTCGGGCGCGTCCCAGCCGGTGCGGTCGAGCGCGGCCATTTCGCCCGTGATGGCGACGGTATCAACGCTGACGCGGATGACCCTGGCAAGCAGTAGAATCATCGATTCCTTGTAATCGGCGAAGCGATAGGTATTGAATTTTTCGCGGATGGTGGGATCGCGCGGGGTCTTTTCCTTGTGCTGGTCGAGCACCCAGTCGATCGCGCTGCGGTTGCCGAGGCGATAGGTCCACGCCTGAGGCGGCACGCCGGTGATCTGCGTATCCTCGTCCACGCGGACGGTGCCGGTTTCGGGAAAGGATTTGAGCGCGGGTTTGGGATGCGTGCCCTCCGCACGTTTGGGGTTGGGCGTGTCGGTGCGAGTCACCGGCCACGGCTCCACATTTTCATAACCGATATGCATCGCCATGAGGGTTTCGCCCCACGCCGCCCAGCGGGCGAAATCGGGATAGAAGGGGATGCGCGGAAATTCGCGCTTCAGGTTCAGCGCGTATTTCTCGCGATAGACGGGATCGTGGAGGACGGCATAGACATAGGCGAAGATCGCGTCCTTGGTGACGCCGCGCTTGCCGTATTGCTTGACGAACTTGTTGAGCGCCCAGTCGGTGATGTTGTCGATCCGATCGCCAGAAATAATATAGCGATAGCGCGGAAAATAGTGTCCTGGATCAGCGCTATAAAAATTGTAGTTAGGAAGAGCAGATGTTCCAATAATAGAAAAAGGAAGTCTCGTGCCAAAATTGAATATCAAGGCAATATTCTTTTCATTATTAGGAAAAGTCGTTCCGGATTTCCCGGATTCATCAACAAGTATGTTATTTTTGTATATAAAGCGATCAGTGTACGGTCGATAAGCATGATTTGATACGTAATTTCTGTCCAGAATGATTGAGTTTCCGCTGGTGGCATGACGCTTCAAATTCCTAGACCATTTGATATCTTGGCTTTCAAAATCCTTAGCGCGCGCCAGGACATTGTAGCGCGCGGCGAACTCAGTTGCTTTTTCAATGCTATCGTCATGGGTCCGTGCAATAGCCCAGTCGTCTCTACCAGTCAGCACACCGGTGAAGCTAAGCATGAACACCGAATTGCCCCCAGATGTTTTGGAGGCTGACCGCGGAGCGAGGGGAATCAGGTCAGCAAATTCATCCAAACCTGCGTCGAGCCAAACACCTGTTGCTGATGGCTTGACTTGCAGAAAACCAGTGTCCCCCAGCCGAAGTTGCCCAAGCCACGATATTTTTTCTTCGGCAGTTTCCATCTCAGGTCTTCGAATGTACCTTATTGCCGCTCGGTCCTTCGTTTGCCGGCGGACCAAGAGGGCGATGGCGACGCCCGTTTGAATTCCAAAGACATTGTGCTTCGTGCCTGAAAGCTTTGGGTTGGCCCGGACATCACCTCCTAGATCAATCGCCCAAATCTCCTGAAAGTCCTTGGCTATCAGTTTTCGAAAACCGTCAAAAGTGCGGCTATCTAGGAAGCTTCTATTGGTGACGAAGGCGACAATCCCCTCATCTCCTAGCCGATCACTCGCCCAGCGGTAGAAGCGCGCATACATATCGTACAGCTTGGTCTTCTGCGCCGTACTTGCCTTGATATACGTGTTCTTGATGCGCGCATCGATGTGCGCGTAGGCGCGGTTCTTGTTGTTGTCGTTCTCGTTCTGCTGATTGGCATTATAGGGCGGATTGCCGATGACGACGCTGATCTTGCGGCGGTTCTGGCGCTTCACCCGTTCCATATTCTCGTCGGCCAGCCCGCCCAGCAAGTCGAACTGGTGGCCGGAATGGATGCCGAGCGCGTCGACATTGTCGAGCGTGTCGACGAAGCACAGGTTCTCGAACTCGGCGAACTGGCCGGTAATCGCCTGATAGGTCGCCTCTATATTCAGATTGGCGACGTAGTAGGGGAGGATGGCGACTTCGTTGGCGTGCAGCTCTTCCTTGTATTTGTGGCGCAATTTCTCGTGGTTGCCGCGAAAATGTTCGAGCAGCTCGACGATGAAGGTGCCGGTGCCGGTGGCAGGATCGAGAATCTCGACGCCGCGATCGATGAGGTTCTTGCCGAAATGCTGTTCGCACAGCCAGTCGGCGGAGCGGATCATGAAGCGGACGATTTCGCCGGGGGTATAGACGACACCCAGCCGGTCGGCGGCTTTCTTGTTATACGCCTTGTAGAAATCCTCGTAGAGCGCCTTGAGGAAGCCCTGTTTTTCGCTGTGGCTTTGAATCAGCGCGGCGGTGCTGGCGATGCCGGAATAATAGGGGGCAAGCGCGCGCAGAAGCTGCGCCTTTTCGCCGCGCCCGAACAGCACATCTTCAAGCCGTTTGAGTTCGGCGGCGATGTTGTTGTGTTGGTGGAAATCGGGGTTGTCGAAAACCTTGGCAAAAATATCCTCGGTCAGGACGTGCTGGATCAGCATTTCCTGAACATCGTCCTCTGTCACCGCCGGGTTGATGGCGTCGCGAGCGTGTTTGAGGAAGGCGGCCTCGGCGGCGGCGAAGTCGCTGGAGGCGGCGCGCTTTTCGGCGATGCGTTCGCGTAGCGCCGTGAGGATGGCGGGAAGGTCGGTGGCGAATTGTTTCACCGCCTTGTTGAAATCGGCGATTTCCTGGCGTTCATGGGCGAAGAAGCGGGTCAGCAGCCGGAGCAGGCTGTCGTCGTCGCCCTGCATGGCGGCGCGCATGACTTCGCCGCCGTCCTGATACAGCACCGCCGTCGCATCGTCGGTGAAGATGATGTTGTCGCGCGGATAGCCTTTGCGGAACTTCGCTTCGATCTCGCGTTCGAGGTCGTCGTTTTCGTCCTTGGCCTCCCAATAGCCGAAGGGGACGCGCAGGCCGTGGAGAAGGGCGCCGTCGAGATAGATGCGGTTCATCGCCCGCGTCACGATGTCGTGTTCGGCGATGAATTGCAGATCGTGCGATTTGCCCCAGCGTTTGAGTAGATCCTTGAACGCTTCGCGCAGCACGCTTTCGCGGCGGCTGCCCGAGACGGCACGCAGCCGGTCGAGTTCGGCGCGATATTCGTTGATCAGATGCTGGCTCATGCGGCGCTTGGCTCCCCCCGGCAAGCACCGTGGCGGGAAGTGGGGGCGGGTTCAAGACGTTAGCGGACAGCGAAACGGGAGTTGCGCAGCCGTGGACTGGATGGCTTCCCCCGATGTGGCGGCGGGGTCGATATAACGGCGAACAGCAGCACATAACCAGATAGGCACAAAACACTTGACATCGTCACGCTGATATGGCACATATCGGGAACGATGGGGAATTGCGGGTCGGGCAGGGATGCCGCGGCCCGTTTTCGTGTGGGGGACGGGCGATGGGCGAGACCATCATCAATGCGACCGGCAGGCGGCAGCGGCAAAAGGCGAAGGCCAACAGTTTTGGCGCGCGCAAGCGGGCGCGCTTTCTGGATATGCTGGGGCTGACGTGCAACGTGACCCAGGCCGCCGCCCATGCCGATGTGTCGGCATCGACCGTGTGGCGCGCGCGACACCGCGACCCGGTGTTCCAGGAACAATGGCGCGAGGCGCTGGCGACCGGATATGACCGGCTGGAGGCGCTGGTGCTGGAACATGGCGGCGCGGGCGAGCGGGTCGTGCCCGATCCGACGCGGACGGTGGCGGACGGCGCCACGGACGAAGCCCCAACCGGGGCGCCGGTCGATGTGCCGTTCGATTTCGATCGCGCGCTGAAGGTGCTGGTGTATCGCCGGGGGGAGCGCAACGGCGAACCCAATCGCCGGACCGGTCGCCCGCCGGGGCAGGCGACGCGCGAGGAAACCAACGCGGCGCTGCTCAAGGCGCTGAATGCCGCCAAGCGCCGGGTCGAGAAGCAGCGTGAGCGGGAATAGGCGGGCCACGGGGCGGGGCGAGCGCGCGATCGACGAGGCGCGCCTGATCGCGGCGGTGCGGGCGCTGCCCGATGACGAACTGCCGCGGCTGCTCAACCGATTGACCGACCGGCAGGCGCGCGAGCTGCACAAACGCTGGCCGCTCTGGGCGCATGAGGGGCAGCTGGCGCCGCCGGGCGACTGGCGGGTGTGGCTGATCCGTGCGGGCCGGGGCTTTGGCAAGACGCGCGCCGGTTCGGAATGGGTGAGCGAATGGGCGCGCTCGGACAAGAACGCGCGGATCGCGCTGGTCGGGGCGACGGCGGACGATGTCGCCAAGGTGATGATCGAGGGGCCGAGCGGGGTGATCGCGGTGGCGCGCAGCGGAGAGACGGTGACGTGGCGGGCGAGCGCGGGCGAGGTGACGTTCCATTCGGGGGCGAAGGGCTTCGTCTATTCGGCCGAGGCGCCCGAGAAATTGCGCGGGCCGGAACATCATGCGGCGTGGTGCGACGAACTCGCCAAATGGCGGCGCGGGGACGCGACCTGGGATAACCTGACCATGGGAATGCGGCTGGGCGAGCGGCCGCGGGTGGTGGTGACGACGACGCCGCGCCCGGTGAAGCTGATGAAGCGGGTGATGACGCTTCCCGATTGCGTCGAGACTTTGGGGCGGACGCGGGACAATCCGCATCTGCCCGACAGTTTCGTGGCCACGATGATCGGCGAATACGGCGCGAGCCTGCTGGGGCGGCAGGAACTGGACGGCGAGCTGGTCGAGGATGTCGCGGGGGCGCTGTGGACGCGCGGGCTGATCGAACGGGCGCGGGTGCGGGTGCTGCCCGAGGTGACGCGCGTGGTGGTCGGGGTGGATCCTCCGGCCGGCGTCGGCGGGGATGCGTGCGGGATCGTGGCGGTGGCGCTGGGGGCGGACGGGTTCGGCTATGTGCTCGACGATGCAAGCGTGGCGGGGGCGACCCCACGCGGCTGGGCGGAGGCGGTCGCCGCCTGTGCGCGGCGATGGGGTGCGGACAAGGTGGTGGCGGAGGCCAATCAGGGCGGCGAAATGGTGCGGACGACGCTCCACGCCGCCGATGTGGCGATGGCAGTGGCCCTGGTTCATGCGAGCCGGGGAAAGGTGGCGCGGGCCGAGCCGGTGGCGGCGTTGTACGAGCGCGGGCGCGTGTTTCACGTCGGGGCGTTCGGGAGCCTGGAAGACGAGATGTGCGGGCTGGTGACCGGCGGTGGCTATGAAGGGCCGGGTCGCTCGCCGGACCGGGCGGATGCGCTGGTCTGGGCACTGCACGCGCTGATGCTGGGCGGCGGGGGCGAGCCGGGGGTGCGGGCGCTTTAGCAGCGGACGCGACATTCAGCCCAGATGGGCCTGCAAAGCGCGATTTCCTGCGCTCCGGTGCTCACGTACTTGAAGTACGCTGCGCTCCGGTGCTCGAAAGATCGCCCTTTTCGGCTCCACCTGAACTGAATGTCGCGCCCGCCCCGTATGACGTTGGCACTGTGTATTTCGGAGAAACACATGAAATGGTTCGGCAGGAAGGCTGTCGGGCGCGAATTGTCGCGTCCGGCGTTGGCGCGTTCGGCGAGCGGGGTGCCGCTGATCGGGGAATGGCCGCGCGGGTATGAGGCGCAGGTGCGCGAGGGCTATGCGGGCAATCCGGTGGCGCAGCGCGCGGTGCGGCTGGTGGTCGAAGGCGTGGGGGCGGCGCCTTTGACCGCTTCGGAGCCGGGGATCGAGGCGCTGGTGCGGACGCGATCGGCGGGGCAGCAATTGGTCGAGACGGTGGCGGCGCAGCTGCTGCTCCACGGCAATGCCTATGTCCAGATTCTGTGCGGATGCGATGGCGGGGCGGCGGAGCTGTATGCGCTGAGGCCGGAGCGGGTCGCGATCGAGGGGGACGCGAGCGGCTGGCCGGTGGCGTATCGATACCGGGTGGGCGAGCGGGTGACGCGGATCGCTTCGGAAGACGAGGCCGGGCGTCCGGCAATCGTGCACATCAAGGGCTTTCATCCGCTCGACGATCATTATGGGCTGGGGTGCCTGGGCGCGGCGGCGGGGGCGGTGGCGATCCACAATGCGGCGACCCGGTGGAACAAGGCGCTGCTGGATAATGCGGCGCGGCCTTCGGGAGCGTTGGTGTACGAAACGCGCGACGGGGCGGCGCTGTCGGCTTCGCAGTTCGAGCGATTGCAGGAGGAAATGCGCGCGGCGTTTCAGGGGGCGGCGAATGCGGGACGGCCGATGCTGCTCGACGGCGGGCTGAAATGGCAGGCGATGAGCCTGTCGCCAGCCGACATGGATTTCGTCGCGCTGAAGGCGGGGGCGGCGCGCGAGATCGCGCTCGCCTTCGGGGTGCCGCCGATGCTGATCGGGCTGCCCGGCGACAACAGCTATGCCAATTACCGCGAGGCGAACAAGGCGCTGTGGCGGCTGGCGATCCTGCCGCTGGCGGACAAGATCTATGGGGCTCTGGGGCAGGCATTGGGGGCTTGGTTTCTGGGGGTTTCGCTGGCGATCGATTTGAACCGGGTGCCGGCGCTGGCCGAGGACCGGGCGGCGATCTGGGCGCAGGTGAAGGGGGCGGATTTCCTGCACGCGGCCGAGAAGCGGAAGCTGTTGGGGCTGGCGTGAGTCGGCACCTCGATACGAGACCTCGATACGCCGCTGACGCGGCTACTCGGCCTCTACTCGGCACGAACGGGATTTGGGGAGCGGTGAGATGAGCGATGGGGCGGTGCTCGCTCAGTTGATCGGGCAGGCTGAGGGGCGCGGGGCGGATCTGGCGACGCTGCGTGCGATCGCGGAAGAGGCGGGCGAGCTGGGCGCGGCGCGGGCGTTGAAGCGGCTGGGCCTGGACGATCCGGCGGCGGCCAAGGACATGGCGGAGTTGCGCGAGTTGTTGGGGGCGTGGCGCGATGCCAAGCGATCGGCGTTGCGCGCGGCGATCGGGTGGGTCGCGCGGCTGGGGCTGGCGTTGGTGCTGGTCGGGCTGGCGGTGCGGCTGGGGTTCGACGGATGGGTGAAGTGAGCGTGCGGTTCGCGGGCTATGCCGCCGTCTTCGATGCCGTGGATCGCGGGGGCGATGTCGTGCGGCGGGGGGCGTTTGCGGGCGCGCCCGATGTCGTGCCGCTGCTGTGGCAGCATGGCGGGCGCGCCGTCGGCGAGGTGCGGGTGCTGGGGGAGGATGCGCGCGGGTTGCGGGTGATCGGAACGGTGGCGGAGCCTCGGCTGGCGGCGCTGGTCGCAAAGGGCGCGCTTACGGGGTTGAGTTTCGGATACCGGGCGCGGGGCGTGCGGCGCGGGGCGGTACGCGAATTGACTGCGGTCGAGCTGGTCGAGGTGAGCCTGGTGGCGCAGCCGATGCAGACGCTGGCGCGAGTTCATGCGGTGGCGGGGGGAGCGTAGGCGCTGTCTCGATACGGGCTCTCGACAAGCTCGAACCCTAGTCGACACGAACGGATTTGAGGGTGGGTTTGACCGGGATGACGGGTGGGCGTGGCCGCATTGGCTGCGCCCTTTTTCATGTGTGGAGATGATGAATGAGCGAGCGGACGATGGATGCGCTGGGCGACAGCTTTGCAGGGGTGGAGACGCGCGGCGTGGTGGCGCGACCGATGTTGGCCGGGAGCGATGCGCGCGTCGGCGGCGGGGCGTTTGAGGGGTTCCTGCGATCGGGCGGCGGGATGCTGGAATTGAAGGCGATGTCGGGGGCGAGCGGGGCCGAGGGCGGCTATGCGGTGCCGCGCGAGATCGATGCGATGATCGATGCGACCTTGGCGGCGGTGTCGCCGATCCGCGCCATCGCCAATGTCGTGCAGGTGGGAACGGCGGGCTATCGCAAGCTGGTCGCGTCGGGCGGCACGCCGTCGGGCTGGGCGGCGGAGACCGAGGCGCGTGGGCAGACCGGAACGCCGGTGTTCAACGAGATCGCGCCGCCGATGGGCGACCTGTTCGCCAATCCGGCAGCAAGCCAGGCGATGCTGGACGATGCCGGGTTCGACGTCGAGGCCTGGCTCGCCGAGGAAGTGGCGCGTGAGTTTGCACGCGCCGAGGGCGCGGCGTTCGTTTCCGGTAGCGGGGTCAATCGACCGCGCGGGTTCCTGACCGCTCCGACCGCGACGACGGGAGACGGCGCGCGGGCGTTCGGCACGATCCAGCATATCGTGTCGGGTGCGGCGGGCGGCTTTGCGGCGAACCCGGAAGAAAAGCTGATCGACCTGATGCAATCGCTGCGGTCGCCCTATCGTCAGGGCGCGGTGTGGGTGATGAATTCGGCGACGCTGGCGCGCATCAGGAAGTTCAAGACGAGCGACGGCGCGTTTCTGTGGCAGCCGGGGCTGACGGAGGGTCAGCCTGCGACGCTGCTGGGCCATGCGGTGGTCGAGGCCGAGGACATGCCGGACATTGCGGCGGGTTCGCTTTCGATCGCGTTCGGCAATTTCAAGGCGGGGTATCTGATCGCCGAGCGGACCGAGACGCAGGTGCTGCGCGATCCCTATTCGAACAAGCCGTTCGTGCATTTCTACGCGACCAAGCGGGTCGGCGGATGCGTGAGCAATTCGGAAGCGATCAAGCTGATGAAGTTCGCCGCGAGCTGATCGTGGCGACGGGGCCGCGCGCGGGCGGGCGTGCGCGGCCCCCATTCGTCGAGGCGAGGCAATCGGGTTCAGGGGAGATGTCGATGGAGCGGGATCCGATTCCGCAGGCGGTCGTGGCGGCCGCCGCGCAAGATGTGCGCGTGTATCTGCGCGGTGGGGCGAGCGAGGCGGACGGGCTGGTCGAGCGGATGGCGGCGAGCGCGCTTCTGTTGTTCGAAGCCTTTGCCGGACGCGTGCTGATCGTGCGCGAAGTTCGCGAAACGGTCGCGAGCGGGGTTCGGTGGCAGCGGGTCGTGGCGACCCCGGTGCGATCGATCGATCTGGTCGAGGGCCTTCCCGCCGAGGGATCGGCGTTTGCAATGCCGGTCGGCAGCTATGCCATCGACATCGATGCCAGTGGCGATGGCTGGGTGCGGGTGAACATGGCGGGGATTGCGGGTCGGGTTCGCGTGACGCTGAGCGCGGGCGACTGTGCCGGATGGGACGAGGTGCCGGGACCGGTGGCGCAGGGGATCGTGCTGCTGGCGGCGCACATGATCGAGGGGCGGAGTGCCGAGGATGCGCCGCCCGCGGCGGTGAGTGCCCTGTGGCGACCGTATCGCCGGATGCGGATCTCGGGAGCGATGCGATGACGCCAGGCGAGCGGCTGGTCGCGGCAATCGCGGTGGCGCTGGAAGCGGCGGAGGGCATCGCGGGCAAGGTCGCGGTGTTCGACGCGCCGCCCAGCCGGGCTGCGCGGCCGCATCTGGTGATCGACGAGCCGGTGCAGGGCGACTGGGGCGCGAAGGGCGTGGAGGCACGCGAATATCGGGTGACGGTGCGCGGGCACGACAGCGGCGAGCGGCCCGTGCGGCTGCGCGGCATCGGTGAGGCGGTGGACGGCGCGGTGCGCGGGCTGCCGCGTGATCTGGGCGAGGGCTGGGGGTTGGCGAGCGTGGCGTTGGTTCGGGTTCGGACGCTGCGTGAGGGTGGCGATCGGTGGGTGGCAAGCAGCGAATGGCGCGTGCGGATGGTTCGGGGGTCAGGCTGACCCTGGCCTGAATCGTCACCCCGGCTGAAATGCCGGGGTCCACCGGGCGGCACAAGCATCGTTCGATGTTCTAGCGACGCGCAAGCTGCTTGGTGGACCCCGGCATTTCAGCCGGGGTGACGGGCATTATTGGAGGGCTGCGCGCTGGTTCAGCAGCCTTCGTTGGCAACAATTGGTTGGGTCGTGTGGCCTGGGCTCCCGCTTTCGCGGGAGCACGGCGTGGATTGGGGAGAGAGTCGATGGCGGCGGAGAAGGGAAGCGCGTTCTTGCTGAAGGTGGGCGACGGGGGATCGCCGGTCAGTTTCGCGACGGTGGCGGGGCTGCGGACGACGCAGCTTTCGATCAATGGCGAGATGGTGGCGATCACGTCGAAGGATTCGGGTGGGTGGCGCGAGTTGCTGTCGGGTGCAGGCGTGCGGTCGGTCAGCGTGTCGGGGGCGGGCATCTTTACCGGGTCGGCGACCGAGGCGCGGTTGAAGGGCAATGCCTTGTCTGGGGCGATCGACGATTATCGGCTGTCGTTCGAAGGGGGCGAGACGTTGACCGGGCGGTTTCTGGTGACGCGGCTGGACTATGCCGGGGACTATAATGGCGAGCGCAATTACACGTTGAGCCTGGAGAGTTCGGGCGTGGTGGTGTCGGCATGACCGTTGCCAATCCGGTGCGGGGCGAGGCGTCGCTTCGGGTGGCTGGGGAGATTTTGATCCTGCGACCGAGTTTTGCGGCGCTGGTCGCGGCTGAGGGTGAGATCGGGCCATTGTTCGCGCTGGTCGAGCGGGCGGCGGAGGGGCGGTTGTCGCTGGGCGAGTTGGTGGCGCTGTTCTGGCATTGTCGGTTCGAGGCGCCCGAGGGGGTGACGCGCGAGCGACTGGGCGAGGCGGTGGTGGCTGCGGGACTGGCGCAGGTAACGCCGGTGCTCAGGGTGTTGTTGCAGCAGATTCTGGCGGGGCGGTGAGGGGGCGGCTTCAGGAAGGCCCCTCCACCATCCCCTGCGGGAATGGTCCCCCTCCCCGAGACGAGCTCGGGGAGGATTTTAGCGGGGCTGCTCGGCGGATGGCTGGGTTGGCGGGGTTGGCGTTCGGGTGGACGCCCGAGGTGTTCTGGCGGGCTACGCCTGCCGAACTGGGGGCGCTGGTGGAGGCCGCTTGCGGCGAGGGTGAGCGGGTCGACCCGCCGGACCGGGGGCTGGTCGCGCGGTTGATGGAGGCGTTTCCGGATGGATGAGCTGGACGAGATGATCGTGTCGGTGCGGGCCGACACGCGGGGGTTTGCGCGCGACGTGGCGGAAATGCGCGGGGCGCTGGACGGGCCGCTGGTGGCGGGCGCCGACCGGGCGGGGCGGGCGATCGAGACGACGCTGTTGCGCGCGGTGCGGACCGGCAAGCTGGGGTTCGAGGATCTGCGGCGCGTGGTGCTGGGGGTGATGGGCGAGATCGCGCAGGCGGCGATCGGCGGCGGGGTCGCTTCGCTGCTGGGCGGGGCGCGGACCTCGCGGGGGAGTGCGGGCGGGTTGCTGTCGGGATTGCTGGCGGCGGTGGTTGGGGCACCGGGGCGGGCGACCGGCGGGCCGGTGTCGCCGGGGCGGGCTTACCGCGTCGGGGAGAATGGGCCGGAGCTGTTCGTGCCGAGTTCGGCCGGGCGGGTGGAGACGGGGGCGGCTCCGCCCGGTGCGCGCGAGGTGCGGGTAGCAATTACCGTCAATGCGGGGGCGGGAGAAAGTTCGGCGGCGTTGCAGCGGTCGAGCAGGCAGGTGGCGCGGGCGGTGAAAGCGGCGTTGGTTGGGTTGGAGTGACGCTCTCTAGCTTTGCGTTTGCGGGTTGGTGGACCCCGGCACTTTGGCCGGGGTGACGGGGAGGGTGGGGGATGGGTTTTTGGCTTGCGAATGAGCGGCGGGGGCAGCGCGAGAGTGTGATCGCTCGCTTCGACCCGGTTTACTGGACGATGAATTTTCCGCGGCCGATGATGGCGAGCGTGGTGACGACGGCGGCGGATGCGTTGCGGGTCGATTGCGTGTTTTATCGCAAGGACGACCTGGCGGGGTTGATCTGGGCGGCGGAAGACGAACACGACCATCCCTTGCTGCGATACGAAACGCGCCGCGATTTCCGTCGGTGTCGGCTGTCGTTCCGGTGGCGCTCGGGAGGCGTGCGGAGGCTCGACGAAACCAACGGCCCGGTGCTGACGATCGAAGGGCGCGATGCCGGGGGCAATCCGCGTGCCTGGTATGTGCGGCTGTGGAATTATGCCAGCGGGTCGCCCGAGGATGCGGTGGTCACGCTCGATTTCGATGCGCTGGCGGGCGGGTATCGGTTGCCGGAAGAAGGCGATCCGGTGTTTGCGGGCGATATCGACCGGATGTTCTTGTCGCTGGTGGCGGGTG
The DNA here is from genome assembly GCF_054457155.1 of Sphingomonas aestuarii. Classification (NCBI taxonomy): domain Bacteria; kingdom Pseudomonadati; phylum Pseudomonadota; class Alphaproteobacteria; order Sphingomonadales; family Sphingomonadaceae; genus Sphingomonas; species Sphingomonas aestuarii. The sequence continues at coordinate 351,988 of NZ_JBTKVV010000002.1, forward strand.
AGTATGACGGCACGCCGGAGCCACTGGCTGCGCCGGTCGAGGGCTGGGTCGAGCTGTCCGGCATCACGTGCGAGGGATCGGGATCGGTTTTGGTGATCGGCGATGTGGTGGTGCCCGAACATGGGCTGAGCATCGCCAGCGGATATGACGACAGCTATCACATGACGCCCGAGCGGCTGCTGAGAAATGCGCTGCATCTGGGGTATCGCGGGAGCATCGTCCACTATGTCGGGATGAGCCATTATTTCAGGCTCGAGGCGCTGGGGGGTGGATTCTATGTCAGCCTGGCGGGGAGTGCGCTGTGCGTGCCGTGCACGGCGTGGCACCGCGACTTTGCGGCGCGTGCCAAGGCGCTGGGATACAATATCATCTGGTCGCTGAGCTACGAGTTGTTCGACGCGCATTGCTGGGGCGACTGGAAGCAGCGGGCGTGGGACGGATCGCCGGCGCTGACCGGATGGGAGCCGCCATCGACGTTGCTGTCGCCCGCGCATGCCGGGGCGATGAGCTATCTGAAGGCGGTGGCGCGGGCGTTCGTGGCGATCGGGCGCGATGCGGGGCTGAGCGTTCGGTTTCAGGTCGGCGAGCCGTGGTGGTGGGTGCAGCCCCAGACCCAGGCGCCGTGCCTGTACGACGATGCGGCGCGGGCGGCGTTCGGAGGCGATCCGCCGGTGATCGCGGATGCGCGGTTGCCGATGGACGCGGGGCAGAAGGCGTTGCTCGACCAGGCGGGGACGATGCTGGCGGCATCGACCGCGGCGCTGGTGGCGGCAGTGCGCGAGGAGGTGCCGGGTGCGGAATCGCTGTTGCTCGCCTATCTGCCCACGATCCTCGACCGCAAGACGCCGGAGATGCGGCGCGCGAACCTGCCGACTGGCTGGGCGAGCCCGGCGTTCGATGTGTTGCAGCTGGAGGACTACGACTGGGCGGCGGAAGGACTGACCAGTGCGACCGCGCGCGGGGTGGCGGCGGCGACCGAGCAGCTGGGATACCCGGTCGAGCGGCAGCATTATTTCTCCGGCTTCGTGCTGAGGCCCGACCAGCGCGCGCAGTGGCGACCGATCGATGCGGCGGCTGAAGTCGCGCGCGAGCGAGGGGTGGCCGAGACCTATATCTGGGCGCTGCCGCAGGTGATGCGCGACGGATATGTTCATTTCGATGAGGAGAAGGCGGTGCAGGCGTTTGACGACGTGGCGTTTCCGCTGGCGCTGGGGCGCGAGGTGGAAGTCTCCCCCGAATGGTCGACGGCGGTGGTCGCGAGCGCCGGGGGGCATGAAAAGCGCAATGCCGAATGGGCCGAGGCGCGGACGCGCTACGATGTCGGACCCGGATTGCGGAGCGAAGCCGATATTGCCGCGCTGCTGGCCTTCTTCCGCGCGCGGATGGGACCGGCGCGGGGGTTCCGCCTGCGCGATCCGTTCGACGCGTCGTCGGGCGAGGGCGCGGTGTCGCCAACCGACCAGGTGATCGGGACTGGCGACGGCGACCATGCGGTGTTCGATCTGGTCAAGGCCTATGGCGAGCAACGGCGGCGGATCACGCGCCCGGTATCGGGAAGCGTGCGGATCGCGATCGACGGAGTCGAGACGCAGGGCTTTGCGGTCGAGACGTTGGGGCGCGTGGTGCTGGACGACCCGCCGGAGGACGGCGCGATCGTCACCGCCGGATTTCTGTTCGACGTGCCGGTGCGGTTTGCCGAGGACCGGCTGAGCGTCAATCGCGCGACGTTCCTGGCCGGAGAAGCGGTGTCGGTGCCGCTGATCGAGGTGCGCGAGGCATGAGTGTGCCCGAATGGCTGGCGACTGAGCTGACCAGCGTCGCGTTCTGCTGGCGGATCGAGCGGCGCGACGGGGTCGCGATCGGGCTGACGTCGCATGACCGCGATCTGGTGATCGAGGATTTGCTCTATCGTGCGGCACCGGGAATGGTGCCGTCGGCGATCGCGCGCGGCGATGCGGCGGGCGAAGGCGGGATGGAAGTGTCGGGCGCACTGGGCGGCGATGCGATCGCCGAGGTCGACCTGATCGCCGGGCGCTGGGACGGGGCCGAAGTGCGGGTGTTCGCGACCGACTGGGTGAATGGCGGGACGCTGTCGCTGGGCGGCGGGACGTTCGGCGCGGTCGAATTGAGCGCGCAGGGGTTCAGCGCGGAACTGCGCGGGGCGCTTGCCGCGCTCGACGCGCCGGTGAGCGAGCGGACCTCGCCCGATTGCCGCGCCGAGCTGGGCGATTCGCGATGCCGGGTGGCGATGGCGGGGCGGCGGCGGTTCGCGCGGGTGCTGGCGGTCGAGGGAAGGGTGCTGACGGTCGATGCAGTCGAGCCGGGCGCCAATGCCTATGGCGAAGGGCGACTGGTCTGGTTCGGCGGTGGCAATTCGGGGCTGGAGGATGCCGTGCTGTCGTCCGATGGCCCGACGCTGACTCTCCGGCGCGAGCCGCGTTTCGACGGCGTGGGTGCGCTCGTGCGGATCGAGCAGGGGTGCGACAAGATGCTGGCGACCTGTGCGGGGCGGTTCGGCAATGCGATGAATTTTCAGGGCGAGCCCTATCTGCCCGGCATCGACCTGCTGACGCGTTATCCCGGCGGATGATCGGGGCGGCGGACGTCGTCCTGGCGGCGGCGCGCGCGCTGGTCGGCACGACGTTTCGGCTCCACGGGCGCGATCCGGCGCATGGGCTGGATTGCGTTGGGCTGGTTTGCGTGGCGTTCGCGGCTGCCGGAGTGCGGATCGCGGCGCCGAGCGGATACCGGCTGGCGAGCGGTCGGGTCGAGCAGTTTCAGGCAGCGGCCCTTGCTGCAGGGTTGAAGGCGGCCGGAAGCGTAGCGGCGGGCGATGCGGTGCTGTGCCGGGTCGATGCGCGGCAATGGCATCTGGGGATCGCGAGCGGCGACGGGCTGATCCATGCCGATGCGGGATTGGGGCGCGTGGTCGAGCGGCCGGGGGCGATCCCGTGGCCGGTGATGCGGTGCTGGCGGATAGAAGCGGGGGGAGAGGCGGATGGCGACGCTGGCGCTGACGGTGGTGGGCGGCGCGATCGGGGGACCGGTCGGTGCGATGCTGGGCGCGGTGATCGGGCAACAGGCGGATGCCGCGATTTTTGCGCCCAGGGGCCGCGAGGGACCGCGATTGACCGATTTGTCGGTGCAGACGTCGAGTTACGGCAGCCACATCCCCCATCTGTTCGGGACGATGCGCGTCGCGGGCACGGTGATCTGGGCGACCGAGCTGAAGGAAAGGCGATCGACGAGCGGCGGGGGCAAGGGACGGGCTTCGACCACCCAGTATAGCTATTCGGCCTCCTTTGCGGTGCTGTTGTCGGCGCGGGCGGTGCGGCGGATGCTGCGCATCTGGGCCGATGGCAAATTGCTGCGCGGGGCGGCAGGCGACTGGAAGGTGCCGACCGGGTTCCGCCTGCACCTTGGCGATCTCGACCAGCCGGTCGATCCGCTGATCGCGTCGGCGGAAGGAATTGGCGCGACGCCCGCGCATCGCGGTCATGCCTATGCCGTGTTCGAGGATCTGGCGCTGGAGGAATTCGGCAATCGCATCCCGTCGTTGACCTTCGAGGTGGAGGCCGATGTCGGCCCTGTAAGCGCGGCGGCGATCGTCGGTGCGGTGGCGCCTGGCGTGGTGACGGAACCGGGGGGCACGGGCTTTGGCGGTTTCGCGGCGGTGGGCGAGCGCAGGCGTTCGATCGTCGAACTGATGGCCGAGGTGGAGGGCGGGTGGATCGAGGCGGGCGCGCCGCTGCGCTGGCGGGCCGGGGCGGGTGACGCGATCGCGCTGAGCGCCAAGGACATTGCTTCGGGCGGTCCAGGCAGCGGGTCGCAACGCGCGATCGGCACCGCGGATCGTGCGCCGACTTCGCTGGTGCTGCGGCATCACGATCCGGTGCGCGATTACCAGATCGGCAGCCAGCGGGTGCGGCGTCCGGGAAGCGGCGCGCAGGAAGCGATGATCGATGCGCCGATGGTAATGAGCGCCGACGTTGCGCGCGGGCTGGCGCTGGCCGCGATCGAGCGGCGCGATGCGGAGCGCGAGACGCGACGGATTGCGCTCGATTGGCGGTGGATGGGGGTGGTCCCCGGCGTTGTGGCGCGCTTGGCGGATGATGCAGGCGTGTGGCGGGTGCGCGAGGTGACGGTCGAGGCGATGATCGTGCGGCTCGAACTGGTGCGGGTCGGTTTTGGAGCGGTTCCGCTGTCGGCGGCATCCGGGCGAGCGCGGCTGGCGCCGGACCTGAATGCCGGGGAAACCCGCATCGAGCTGGTCGAGCTGCCGCCCATCGACGGTGTGGCGGATGCGCCGCAACTGTTCGTCGCGGCGTGCGGTACCGGCGCTGGGTGGCGCGCCGCTGTGCTGTCGAGCAGCATCGATGCCGGCGCAAGCTGGCAGGCGGCGGGGCGCACGTCGGGCGTCGCGATCCTGGGGGTGCTGACGGCAGCGCCCGAGGCGGCCCCCGCCACGCTGATCGACCGGGCGAATGCGATCGAGGTCGAGCTGCATATGCCGGGAGCGGTGCTCAACGATGCCGATGACCGGGCGATCGACGCGGGCGCCAATCTGGCGATGGTCGGCGACGAATTGATCCAGTTCGGGCGCGCGGAGCCGATCGGCGGCAATCGATGGCGACTGTCGCGATTGTGGCGCGGGCGGCGCGGAACCGAATTCGCCGCGGGCGCGCAGCAGACCGGCGACCGCTTCGTCCTGATCGAGGCGGAGACGATGCTGCCGATCGGGTCGCTGGGCATCGCGCCGGGGCGCGACGTTCATGTGCTGGCAAACGGCACCGGCGATTCGGGCGGCGGTGTCGAGTGCGTGCGTCATGTCACCGGCTGGTCGGTACGGCCGCCCGCTCCGGTGCACGGCGTGATTGAGCACGGCGATGACGGCGCGCGATCGCTGCGCTGGGTACGGCGCAGCCGCAACGGATGGGGCTGGCACGACCTGGTCGATGTGCCGATCGGCGAAGAGCGCGAACGCTATCGCTGCGACTGGGTCGGGGGCAGTGCCGAGGTGGCGGTTCCGGAGTTCGCGCTGCCGCCGGGAATGGAGAGCGCGACGGTGCGACAGCAGGGCACGGTCGCGGCGTCGCTGCCGCTGGTCATCGGTCAGTCGGGTTGACGTCAATCGGGAGTGGAACATGGAATTGTCGAATACGCATCGGCTGGGCTTGCCGTTGCTGCATGCGGGGCAGGCACAGAAGGATATCTGGCACAACGAGGCGCTCGCGCTGCTCGACCTGGTGGTGCAGCCGGTGGTCCGGTCGATCGGGGACGCTGCGCCGCCGGAGGCGCCCGAGCTGGGTCAGTGTCATGTCGTGGGGCCGGACGCGCAGGCCGAATGGGCGGAGCGGGAACGGATGATCGCGGGTTGGACCGCAGCCGGATGGCGATTCGTCGAACCGGTCGAGGGCATGCAGGTCGTGATGGCGGAAACGATGATTCCCGCCTGCTATGTCGAAGGCGCCTGGCGCATCGGGATCGTGCCGGCATCCGAATTGTGGGTCAGCGGCAGGAAGGTGGTGGGTCAGCAAGGGGCGGCGGTCTCGGTTCCGTCGGGCGGAACCGTGATCGACGACGAGGCGAGAGCCGCGATTTCCTCCATCATCTCGGCGCTGACCGAGCATGGGTTGATTGCGGCGTCGACGGCTTGATCTGTGTTGTTCCTGCAACAGTTGCGGGTTTTTGTTCGCTTGCGCGGAAACCAACCTTTGGCTAGGGAGTTTGCGCTGTCCGTATGGACAACCAAGAAAGGGGATTTATGATGCGGAAGCTTGCCCTCACAGTGGCACTCGCGACCACCGCACTCGCCACTCCCGCCCTTGCCCGCGACAATGCGTGGTATGTTGGCGTCGAAGGCGGTGCGATGATCGTGGAAGATATCGATTTCACGCTCGCCAGCACTGGCGCTCAGATCAACAGCACCGATTCCGACTATGGTTGGGATGTCGGTGGCATGGTCGGCTACGACTTTGGCGGTTTCCGTCTGGAAGCCGAAGTCAGCTATCGTGAAGCGAATGTCGAATCGCACACCACCAGCGTTGCGTTTCCCGGCGTTCCGATCGGCGTTTATGAAAATCGTGCCTTTGGCGATGCCTCGGCACTGAGCTTCATGGTCAACGCGCTGCTCGACTTCGGTCCCGATGACGGCCTTCAGGGCTTTGTCGGCGGTGGTGCCGGTGTCGCTCGCGTGAAGTACAACGAATATGGCATCCTGCCGACGACTCTGATCGACGACAGCGACACCGTGTTCGCATGGCAGGCAATCGCCGGTGTGCGTGCGCCGCTCAGCGACAATGTCGACGTGACCTTCAAGTATCGCTTCTTCAATGCCGACAACGTCAACACCGTTGCGGCAACGGGTGCGGAACTCGAATCGCGCTTCCGTTCGCACAGCCTGCTCGGTGGCCTGACGTTCAACTTCGGTGCGCCGCCGCCGCCGCTGCCGCCCCAACCGGAGCCCGCTCCGATGCTGCCGCCCGCTCCGCAGCCTGCTCCGACGCCGGAACCGGTCGTCTGCACGCCTGGCCCGTACATCGTGTTCTTCGAGTGGGATCGCTCGGACATCACGCCGGAAGCCGGTGGTATCCTCGACAACGCCGTGTCGGCCTATCAGAGCTGCGGTAACGCGCAGGTCATGCTGGCAGGTCACGCCGACCGTTCGGGTGCAGCAAGCTACAACGTCGGTCTTTCGCAGCGTCGTGCGGACTCGGTGCGCGCCTATCTCGGCTCGCGCGGCATCCCCGATGGCGTGATGACCACCGAAGCGTTCGGCGAAAGCCGTCCGCGCGTCGACACCGCAGACGGTGTTCGCGAACTCCAGAACCGTCGTGTGGAAATCACCTACGGTCCGGGTTCGGGCATGTAAGCCACGCTTCCTTCGGGAACGAGAATGGGGAGGTCGGAGTAATCCGGCCTCTCTTTTTCTTTGCGTGAGAGCGCTTGCGTCAGCAAGTTCGGCATGCAGCGCGCCGTTAATGGGTCCTGACCCTAAGGACGCTGCCAGCGACGGCCTTCGCGCTTGCAAGAATTTGCGACGAAGCATGCGTGGAGTCGGTCGATCGGACCCAGGATATGGGCCCCGAGACCGACCGCATGAAACGCGGTTAGACGACTCTATTCTGGTGTTTCCGTTTTTCTCAATCCCGTCCGCAACCAACGGATCGGGTTGACCGCGATCATGTTGGGTCGGAGCCGCCGCAAGCAAGCGCGGCATTCAGCCAGTCAGGGGTCAGCGCGTCGCCCAAGGCCTCGATGCGGCGTAGCGCGACCATCTTTCCGAGTGCGGGATAGGCGATCCGCATTTTCGCTTCGCCATCGGCAATCGGTGCAACCACGAGCCGCCGGTTGACCTTGCCGCGATAATGCATCCGGGCGGTGTTTTCCTGGCCGATGAAACAGCCCTTGTCGAACGCGGTGCCGTTCAGTTCGCGAGCGTTTGCCTCCAGCCAGAGCGTCTGGTCCTGGCCGAGTTCGTCTGCGCCTTCGGTAACGCCGAGCGACAATCGGTGCGCGCGCCACCCTTCCGCCGGTTCGCCCGTTTCGCCCAGCCAGCGATGGCCGAGCGCCGCGAGCCGTGGATCGGGCACGCCCTGCGCTGACGATCGCGACCAATGCACCCCACCATCCACCGCGACGATCTCGATCGGGCGACGCAGCCGGTAGAGCATCAGCCGCCGCGCCAGCGCATCGCGCTGCGCGACTTCGCAATCGATCAGGATCGCGTCGTCATCGTCCCACAACAGAAAATCGAACAGCGCCTTGCCCTGTGCGGTAAGCAGTCCGCTCCATTGCGGCGCGCCGGGCGCGACGCGGCGCAAGTCCTGCGTCACCAGTCCTTGGAGAAAGCCACGGACATCGTCACCGGTCAGGCGGAGCAGCGCACGATCGGCAAGCCAGGTGCCGGGGGTGGTATCGGTCATGGCCAAGAGTTAGGGTCTCGCCCGCACGGGTTACAAGCCCGAACGACGAGGAAAGCGCCGACCATGCCCAGCTATGACCTGATCCTGTCCAACGGCACCGTCCATACGCCCAGCGGTCCGGTGCGCGCCGATGTCGGCGTGCGCGCGGGCAAGATCGCAGCGATCGGCGTCAGCGGCGATGCGGGCGAGGCGATCGACTGCACCGGGCTCGACATCCTGCCCGGCGTGATCGACACCCAGGTCCATTTCCGCGAGCCCGGTCTCGAACACAAGGAAGACCTGGAAAGCGGCAGCCGCGCCGCGGTGCTTGGCGGCGTGACCGCGGTGTTCGAAATGCCCAACACCAACCCCAACACCGACACCGCCGAGGCGGTCGCCGACAAGCTGGCGCGCGCGCGCGACCGGATGTGGTGCGACCATGCTTTCTATGTCGGCGCGACATCGGCCAATGCCGAGCATCTGGCGGAGTTGGAGCGGCTTCCCGGTGCGGCGGGGGTCAAGATTTTCATGGGCGCATCGACCGGCAGCCTGCTGGTGGCAGAGGATGCCGAGCTGGCACGGGTGCTGGCATCGGGCCAGCGTCGCGTGGCGATCCATGCCGAGGACGAGGCGCGGATGAACGAACGCGCCGGTCTGCGCGTCGCTGGCGACCCGTCCTCGCATCCCGTCTGGCGCGATGACGAAAGCGCGATGCTGGCCACAAGGCGCATCCTGAGCCTCGCACGCGAAGCCCGGCGGCGCATCCATGTGCTGCACGTGACGACGCCCGCCGAGCTGGAACTGCTGGGCGCCAACAAGGACATCGCCAGTTGCGAAGTCACGCCCCAGCACCTGACGCTGGCCGGGGAAGAGGCCTATCCCGAACTGGGCAGCCATGCCCAGATGAACCCGCCGATCCGTTCGCGCGCGCACCGCGACGGGCTGTGGCACTGGGTGACGCAAGGCGTGCCCGACGTGATCGGATCGGACCATGCGCCCCACACGATCGAGGAAAAGGCCAAGCCCTACCCGTCGAGCCCCAGCGGTATGCCGGGGGTTCAGACGCTGCTTCCGCTGCTGCTCGACCATGTCGCGAACGGACGGCTGACGCTGGCGCGGCTGATCGACCTGACCAGTGCGGGGGCGCAGCGTATCTTCGGGATTGCGGGCAAGGGGCGGATTGCGGTCGGATATGACGCCGATTTCACCGTCGTCGATTTGAAGAAGCGCTGGACTGTCGACGAGGCATGGCTGGCGTCGCGCTGCGGCTGGTCACCCTTCACCGGGCGCAACCTGACCGGCAAGCCGATGGGGACGATCGTGCGTGGCGGCCGGGTGATGTGGGACGGCGAACTCGCCGGGGCCGCCACCGGCCGCCCCGTCAGGTTCGAGGCGACCGAGTTCCCTGGTTAGATCAGAAGGGCAGCCAGCGCGATTTTTCCGTGAAGTTCATATAGCCCGCGTTGACCCCGAGCCGCCAGCCTACGCCCAGCCGCACGGGGATCAGCACGACGTCGCCGCGCCGCATGTAGCTCGCGGAAAATCCGCCGACGAAATAGACGCGGCCTTCGCCCGCAGGGAAGCGTTTGTAGAGTTCCTGCGAATCGTAGAGGTTATAGACCAGCACGAACACGTTGGCGGCGTCGCCGCCGACATCGAAGCCAACCGAAGGACCGGTCCAGTAAACCGGGCGCTGCCCTTCGATGGCGTGATGCATGATCCCCGAACCGTAACGCAGGCCGACGATGAACGCGCCGGACGCCTCGCGCCCGGCGATGTAGGCGTTGGGCTCGCCCTGTTCGCGCAAGATATCCTCGATGATGCCGGCAAGCCCCGCGGCGCCCTTGCCGAAAACGCCTTCGGCTGCACCGATCAGGTCGTCGCGACGGTAGGTCGAGGCGGCAATGCGGGCCTGGTCCGCGGCGCCGGGCATGGCGCTCGGCGGGGCGATGTCGAGCTGATCGGCGACGCGCGGTTCGCCCTGATGCTGCGTCGGATAGGCGGGGGCGGGATCGACCGGCACGGGTTGATCCTGATAGGTCGGTTCGACCGGCTCGACGGGCGGCTGTGGCTGATAGTCTTGCTGATAACCGGGCTGGAGGTCGCGATCGATCGCATTATTGGGATCGACCGTCTGCATCTGCGCCATCGCGGGCGTTGTCGCCACGAACAGAGCGGCCATCGCCGCAACCCAAAACCTACGCATCTTCATTACCCCACCCAAGGCGCATCGCCGACCTGACTATGCGCAAGCATCGACGAAGCGCAATGAACGGGCGATGACCCGAGTCGATTTCGCGCCGAACCCGCGGGAAAACGGGTGTTGATCGGTGCTCGCCTGCTCGCTATAGCCCGCGCTCGGCACCGGCCTGGAGACGTGGGTGAGTGGCTGAAACCAACGCTTTGCTAAAGCGTCGTACCTCTTAAAGGGTACCGAGGGTTCGAATCCCTCCGTCTCCGCCAGCCTTGGTCGTCGATCGCACGCTTTTCGGCAGTGCCTCTTCGCGGCGACCAATCCGATCATATTCGCCGACGACTTGCGCGAGGATCGACAGCGCCAGCGTGGCCGGATCGCGGGTCGACGGGATCAGGCCGACCGGCGCCCGGATGCGGCGCGTCGCGGATTCGGGAAGGCCGCGCGCTGCCAGTTGCTCCAGGCGACGCTCGCGGGTGCGCCAGCCGCCGATCGCGCCGATGTGAAATGCCGGGGTCGCGATCGCCCATTCGAGCAGCGCCTGTTCCCATTCGTGATCGTGAAACAGCATCAGGATTGCGGTCCAGGGGTCGGCGGTGATGCCGCTCGGCGCCTGGCCCAGGGTCAGGCCCGGATGGTGCGCGTCGGCGGGGCGATGGGTTTCGCAGTCGATGTCCATCGCCGCGGCCAATCGCTCGACGGCATCGACTTCCGGGCCGCCGCCCAAGGCGACGACGCGCAGCGGAGGGATATAGCTAAGGATCAGGTCGCCGATATCGAGCGTCGCGATACGTCTGGCGCCTAATTCGGACAGGATGTGCGCGATGCGTTCCCGATCGGGCGCGGGGTCGATATGAATGTCGATGCCGCTGCCGCATGGCAGGCGAAAATCGATCATCGACGACCCGCGACCGAAGCGGACGATCTGCGCTGGCTTGCCACGCAGCGCCGCCGCATGGGTGGCCAGTTCGGCTTCCAGACAGCCATCGGCGAGCGACCCCGCCATCCGCCCGTCCCAGGCGATCGCCAGATGGCTGCCGATCGCGCGCGAATAGCTGCCCTCGATCCCGACGATCGTGCACAGCGCGCCGTCATGTTCCGCCAGCAGCCGAAGCGCCGACAGGTCGTAAGCGTTCATCCGATTGCCGGCAGGCCGTCGAGATATTTGTCGAGCGTGATCGGATAGTCGCGCACGCGGACGCCGGTGGCGTTGTACACTGCATTGGCGACCGCCGCGCCGACGCCGCACAGGCCAAGCTCGCCGACGCCCTTGGCCTTCATCGGCGACACCTTGTCGTCAGCCTCGTCGAGGAAGATCACGTCCTGATGCGGGATGTCGGCGTGGACCGGCACTTCATAGCTGGCGAGATCGTGATTGACGAACAGGCCGAAGCGCGTGTCCACCGCCAGTTCCTCCATCAACGCGCCGCCGACGCCCATTGTCATCGCGCCGATCACCTGGCTGCGCGCCGATTTGGGGTTGAGGATGCGACCCGCCGCGCAGACCGCCAGCATCCGCCGGATACGGGTCTCTCCGGTATAGGAGTCGACTGCGGCCTCGACGAAATGCGCGCCGAAGGTCGATTGCTGGAACTTTTTCCCCAGATCGCCGAATTCGATCTTGTCCTCGGCGACCAGATCGCCGTCGCTGGTCGCGTCGGTCAGCGGAACGCTGCGATTTCCCGCGATCACGCGACCATCGGTGAACTCGGCGGCCTGGGGATCGAGGCCGAGCTTGGTCGCCACCACGTCGCGCAGCTTGACGCAGGCGGCGTAAAGCCCGGCGGTCGAGCTGTTCGCGCCCCACTGGCCACCCGAGCCCGCCGATACCGGAAAGCTCGAATCGCCCAGTACGACGCGAACCCGCTCAATCGGCACGCCCAGCATTTCGGCCGCGGTCTGCGCCAGGATCGTATAGCTGCCGGTGCCGATATCGGTCATGTCGGTCTCGACCGTGACGGTCCCGTCGCGGCCCAGTCGGACGCGCGCGCCCGACGTCATGTTGAGGTTGTTCCGAAACGCCGACGCCACGCCCATGCCGATCAGCCACCTGCCGTCACGGCGCTGCGCGGGCGTGGCGTTGCGCTTGGTCCAGCCGAAGCGGTCCGCGCCGGTACGCAGACATTCGACGAACTGGCGCTGCGAAAAGGGACGATCGGGCGCTTCCGGGTCGACCTGAGTATCGTTGAGGATGCGGAACTGCACCGGGTCCATCCCCAATTTTTCCGCCATTTCGTCGATCGCGATTTCCAGCGCCATCATTCCCGGCGCTTCGCCGGGCGCGCGCATCGCGTTCGCCTCCGGCAGATCGAGCACCGCCAGCCGCATCGCGGTCAGTCGGTTTGCGCCTGCGTAAAGCAGGCGGGTCTGCTGGGTCGCAACCTCGGGACCGCCGCCGGGCAGATCGCCCGACCAGCTTTCATGGCCGATCGCGGTGATCTTGCCGTCTTTGGTGGCGCCAATGCGGATGCGCTGGATGGTCTTGGGCCGATGCGTCGCGTTGTTGATCGACAAGGGCCGTGTCATCGCGACCTTTACCGGCCGCTTGGCGGCACGCGCGCCCAGCGCGGCCAGGATGGCGTCGCTGCGGACGAACAGCTTACCGCCGAACCCGCCGCCGATATAGGGAGAGATCAGCCGCACCTTGTCTTTCGGGATGCCCAGCGTTCGCGCGACATCGCCGCGACCCCACGCGACCATCTGGTTGGCGGTCCACACGGTCAGTTGGTCGCCGTCCCACTGCGCGGTCGATGCGAACGGCTCCATCATCGCGTGGCTCTGGTCGGGGGTGGTGTAGCGACCGTCGAACTGAACGGTGGCGGCATCGAACGCGCCTTCGAAATCGCCGGTCCGGGTGTCGGCATTGTCGTCGCCGCTGGGCTCGACAGCAGATGCCATCGCATGTTCGAGGTCGTAGCGACCATCGGTGCGCGCGTAATCGACGCGGAGCAACCCAGCGGCGGCACGCGCCTGTTCAAAGGTTTCGGCAACGACCACCGCGATCGCTTGGTGATAATGGTCGATCTCCGGCCCGCCGAGCAGTTTGGCGGTGTTGAAATTGCCCTTGGTCAGCTTGCCTGCGTTGGCCGCGGTGACGACGGCGAGCACGCCGGGCGCGGCTTCGGCGTCGCGCGTGTCCATGCTGGCGATCCGGCCCTTGGCGATCGCGGCACCGACGATGTGGCCATAGGCAGGATTGGGCACCGCGTCGTGGCGTTCATAGGCATAGGGCGCGCGGCCCGTCGTCTTGAGCGCACCGTCGATGCGGTCGATCGGCTTTCCGACCACAGTCATCCGGTCGATCGGGTTGGGGCCTGCGGGGGTATCGAACCTCATGCGGTCCTCGCTTCGTTCAACACCGCAGCAAGCGTGCGCTCGACCAGCGGCACCTTGAACGCGTTGTGATGGGTGGGGGTGGCGCCGCCGAGCAATTGCGCGACGACCGGTCTGGCGCCGCTGCGAAGCGCGCCCTCGGCCCCTTCGCTGCGCCACGGCTTGGGCGCGACGCCGCCGACCGCGACCCGGCCCGATCCGTTGCGCTGAACGACGGCGGCGACCGAGATCAACGCAAAGGCATAGGAAGCGCGGTCGCGGACCTTGTGATAGAAATGCTCGCCACCCAGCGGCCGGGGCAGGGTGATCGCGGTGATCAACTCACCGGGGTCGAGCGCGGTTTCCACATGCGGCGTGCTGCCGGGGAGCAGATGGAAATCGGCGATCGGGATCGCGCGCGTGGAGCCGTCGGGCCGTACCGTCTCCACCGACGCATCGAGCAGCCGCAGTGCGACGTTCATGTCGCTGGGGTTGGTGGCGATGCACGCGTCGCTGGTGCCGATCACGCCCAATTGCCGGCTATACCCGCCGATCGCGGCACAGCCCGATCCGGGCTTGCGTTTGTTGCACGGCAAATTGGTGTCGTAGAAATAGGGACAGCGCGTCCGTTGAAGCAGATTGCCTGCGGTCGTCGCCTTGTTGCGCAGCTGGCCCGATGCGCCCGCCAGCAAGGCGCGCGACAGCACGCCGTAATCGCGCCGCACCCGGTCGTTCGCCGCCAGGTCGGTGTTGCGCACCAGCGCGCCGATGCGAAGCCCGCCGCCGTCGACCCGTTCGATCCGGTCGAGGCCCAGCCCGTTGACGTCGATCAGGTGAACCGGCGTCTCGATCTCCAGCTTCATCAGGTCGAGCAGATTGGTGCCGCCAGCGATGAACTTTGCGCCCTGAGTGCGGGCAGCGGCAGCAGCGGCATCGGCGACGCTTGTCGCGCGTTCGTAGGTGAACGGCCTCATGCGTCCGCTCCCGCAATTTCGGTCATCGCATCCAATATGTTCGAATAGGCGCCGCAGCGACAGATGTTGCCGCTCATCCGTTCGCGCATTTCGTCACTCGTGATGCGGGGGCGGCGGGTGATGTCGCCGCTGACATGGCTGGGGATGCCTGCCTTGATTTCCTCGATCACGGCGACGGCCGAACAGATTTGGCCGGGTGTGCAATAGCCGCATTGATAGCCGTCATGCTTGATGAAGGCCGCCTGCATAGGGTGCAGTTGCTCGGGGCTGCCCAGTCCCTCGATCGTCGTGATCGAGTCGCCGTCATGCATCACCGCGAGCGACAGACAGGCATTGATCCGCTTGCCGTCGACCAGCACGGTGCACGCGCCGCACTGGCCGTGATCGCACCCCTTTTTGGAGCCGGTCAAGTTCAGATGCTCGCGCAGCGCATCGAGCAGCGTGGTGCGATTGTCGAGCGTCAGGCTGTGATCCGCGCCGTTGACGCGCAACGATATGCTGGAAGTGCTGGGTGAAGCAGCGGCCTGCTTCGGCGCCGTCGCCTCTGCGGCGACGGCGGGCATCTGGGTGGCCGCAGCGGTCGCCGCGCTGCCGATCAAAACCCCGCGTCGTGACATGCCTACCTCATCGTTCCGCATCGCCTGCGCTCCCGCCATCCGCGCGTCCGCTCGTTATCAGAAACGTTCGCCCGCCGCCGCTCAACGCACGCCGGGCCAGGTCGTTCACAAACTTCTCGCGACCAGCAATTTCATGATCTCGGTCGACCCGCCATAGATGCGCGACACCCGCGCGTTACGGAAAATCCGGGCGATCGGATAGTCGTTGATATAGCCATAGCCGCCGTGGAGTTGCAGGCAGGCATCGACGATTTCCCATTCGGTTTCCGACGCCCACATCTTGGCCATCGCCGATGTCGTGCCGTCGAGTTCGCCCTTCACCGCCTTGTCCACGCATTCGTTGATGAAACTGCGCCCGACGCGCGCCTTGGCCTTCATCTCGGCGAGTTTGAACTGGGTGTTCTGGAAACTGATGAGCGGCTGGCCGAACGCCTTTCGTTCGCGGGTGTATTCGATGGTCACCTCGATCGCGCGCTCCATCGAATTCTGGCTGCCGAGCGCAATGATCATCCGTTCGCGTGGCAGCTCCGCCATCAATTGCGCGAAGCCGCGCCCTTCGATTCCGCCCAGCAGATTGTCGGCGGGGATGCGGACATCGTCGAAGAACAGCTCCGACGTGTCCTGCGCATCGAGTCCGATCTTGTCGAGCTTGCGTCCACGGCGAAAGCCCGTGACCTTGTCGGCCTCGACCACCAGCAACGAGATGCCTTTTGCGCCTTCCGCCGGATCGGTCTTGGCGACGACGACGATCAGGTCGGCGAGCTGGCCGTTGGAGATGAAGGTCTTCGATCCGTTGATGACATAATCGTCGCCGTCGCGGATCGCGGTGGTGCGGATCGACTGAAGGTCGGAGCCTGCGCCGGGTTCGCTCATCGCGATGGCCGAGACCAGATCGCCGTTCGACAGGCCGGGGAGCCAGCGATGCTTCTGCTCTTCGGTGCCGTGAAGCTGGATATAGGGGACGACGATCACATTGTGCAGCGACAGTGCAAAGCCGTCGAGCCCGGCGCGCTGGACTTCATTGACCAGCACCACGTCATGCCGGAAATCGCCGCCCTGGCCGCCATATTCGGTCGGAACGCTGACGCCGAGGAAGCCTGCGGCGCCCGCTTCGCGCCAGAAATCGCGGTCGACCTGGCCGGCTTCGCGCCATGCCTCGACGCGTTCGGGCGGGGCAGCGCGTTCGAAGAAGCGGCGCGCGGAATCGGCCAGCATTTGCAGTTCTTCGTCGGCCATGAAGCTGGCTTGCGGAAAATCGAGCGCCATCGCGCATCCCCTCATGTCTTGTTTGGGACATGGTGCATGGGGGTGAGGTTGGTTGCAAATGGAAACGGACTTCCACGCGCCGTCATCCCAGCGGAAGCTGGGATATCGTGCCGCATACGGTCCTGTGCCGCCTGATATCCCAGCCTTCGCTGGGATGACGTTTAGAGTGGCGCTGGTCCGTCCAACGTCAACAGGTGCGTGCACGCCTGTGCAGCGGCACTGTCGCTGTCCTCAAGCGCCGCGACCGTGACCCAGCCTTCGCCACGCAACCGCGCGACCACCGCCGGGTCGCTCCCCAGCGGCACGAACAGCCGCCGTCGCTCGGTAGACACAATCCCTGCTTCCAAAACCGGATCGACGTAGAGCGAGAAGCCGACCGCCGCTTCCTCGCGCCCGTCGGCGACGACGGTGTAGGTCCCGCCCCGCCCGATCTCCTCGCGCGCGCCGTCAGCGAAGATCGAGAAGCCGAACCAGCTCTGATATTCGAACCCATGACGCTCGGTCGGGTCGAGCGTCAGCGTCGCGCGGTCGCCGACGCTTTGCGCAATCGCTACCAGCGCGTCGATGCGGGTGGTCAGTACGCCGCCGGTGTCCAGCGCGCGCAGGCGTTTGATCGCCTGGTCGAACGGCCCAGCAGCATCGATCAGCGGCAGGAAGGTTGCATCGATTTCGGCAACCCCGCCGGCGTCCTTGGCATCGAGCCGGTCGCGCAATGCCTCGACCGTGGCGGCGTCGCGATTCTTGGCCAGCGTATCCACCAGATCGGGCAGCGTCAGGTCGATGGTCAGCGCAGGACAGCCCGCAGCGTGCAGCGCCTCGACCGCGACGGCGACGATCTCGCGCACCGCGGCGACCGAATCGAGCCCGATCAGCTCGCAGCCCAACTGGCGGCGGGTGCGTTCCGGGCGCAGATCGGTGCCCGCCAGCAGCAGCACCGGCCCCGCATAGCTCAGCCGCACCGGACGCGGGTGATGCGCCATGCGGGTGGCCGCGATGCGCCCGATCTGGCTGGTGATGTCGGGCCGGATCGCGAGCATGCGCCCCGACACCGGATCGACGAAGCGCACCGCATGCGCCGCGCCGCCGGATTTCAGCCGACCGGTCAGCGTCTCCTCGAACTCGGCGAGCGGCGGGTCGGCGCGTTCGTAACCATGCGAGAACGCCGCGCCGAGCACCGCTTCCTCGAACCGCGCGGCGGCATCGGCGAGCGGAGGGAGGAGGTCGTGAAAGCCCTTGGGGAGAAGTCCGGTCATGGGTGCCCCTTTGAACCAAGCGTCATCCCGGCGAAAGCCGGGATATTGTGCCGCAGGCTCCCGCACCTGCCGCTCGTCATCCCAGCTTTCGCTGGGATGACGGTTTTGTCAGAACCTGAGCGCCATTGCCATGCGCACGCCCGGCAGCGCGCGGACCTTGGCGACCAGCTCGTTTGACACCGGATCGTCCACCGACAGCAGCAACACCGCCTCACCGCCCGCATCGCGGCGTCCGAGATGGAAGGTGCCGATGTTGACGCCTTCCTCACCCAGCAGCGAGCCGATGCGGCCGATGAACCCGGGCGCGTCTTCGTTGACGACATAGAGCATGTTGCCCGCCAGATCGGCCTCGACCTTGATCCCGAACAATTCGACCAGGCGCGGGGCTTCGTTGCCGAACAAAGTCCCCGCGACCGAGCGATCCCCCGCCTCGGTCTTGACCGTCACCCGCACCAGCGTGTGGTAATCACCCTCGCGCTCGTGCCGCACCTCACGGACGTCTAGCCCGCGTTCCTTGGCCAGATAGGGCGCGTTGACCATGTTCACCGTGTCCGAATGGACGCGCATCAGACCCGCCAGCACTGCGCCGGTGATCGGCTTCTGGTTTAGTTCGGCCGCCGCGCCCTCGACCTCGATCGCGATCGATTTGAGCGCGCCGTGGGCGAGTTGGCCGACGAGGCTGCCGAGCTTTTCGGCAAGCGCCATGTACGGCTTCAACCGCGGGGCTTCCTCTGCCGACAGGCTCGGCATGTTGAGCGCGTTGGTGACGCCGCCGTTGACTAGATAATCCGCCATCTGCTCGGCGACCTGGATCGCGACATTGACCTGCGCTTCGCTGGTCGATGCGCCCAGATGCGGGGTGGAGACGAAATTGGGCGTGCCGAACAGGGGCGATTCCTTGGCCGGTTCGGTCACGAACACGTCGAGCGCTGCGCCCGCGACATGGCCCGAATCGAGCGCGTCCTTGAGTGCCGCTTCATCGATCAGCCCGCCACGCGCGCAGTTGATGATCCGCACGCCCTTCTTGGTCTTGGCGAGATTTTCGGCGGACAGGATGTTGCGCGTGCTGTCGGTCAGCGGGGTGTGGAGCGTGATGAAGTCCGCGCGCGCCAGCAACTGGTCCAGCTCGACCTTTTCCACGCCCATTTCGATCGCGCGTTCGGGCGTCAGGAACGGATCGAAGGCGATGACCTTCATGCGAAGCCCGCGCGCGCGGTCGGCGACGATCGAGCCGATATTGCCCGCGCCGATCAGGCCCAGCGTCTTCGACGTCAGCTCGACGCCCATGAAGCGGTTCTTTTCCCATTTGCCCGCCTGGGTCGATGCGTCGGCCTCGGGAAGCTGGCGAGCGAGCGCGAACATCAGCGCGATGGCGTGTTCGGCGGTGGTGATCGAATTGCCGAACGGCGTGTTCATGACGACCACGCCCTTGGCCGATGCCGCCGGGATATCGACATTATCGACGCCGATCCCGGCGCGCCCCACGACTTTCAGATTGGTCGCGGCGTCGAGGATCGCCTGGGTCACCTTGGTCGAGGAACGGATGGCGAGGCCGTCATAGTCGCCGATGATCGCGGCCAGTTCTTCCGGCGTCTTGCCGGTGATCTCGTCCACCTCGACCCCGCGTTCGCGGAAGATCTGGGCGGCCTTGGGGTCCATTTTGTCGCTGATGAGCACTTTGGGCATGGGATGGTCCTTTTAATTCCACGTCCGTCATTCCCGCGAAGGCGGGGATCCATACACGCTGAAGCTGCGCTTTGTTGACCGACGTTCGAGATTATGGATTCCCGCCTTCACGGGAATGACAATGAGGTTATTGGCGGGCGCTCGCATAGGCCCAGTCGAGCCAGGGGCCGAGCGCCTCGATATCGGACGTGTCCACCGTCGCGCCGCACCAGATACGCAGGCCCGGCGGGGCATCGCGATATCCGGCCACGTCATAAGCGGCGTGTTCGGCCTCCAGAAGCGATGCCATCTTCTTGATGAGCGCTTCATCCGCACCGTCGACCGTCAGGCAGACGCTGGTTTTCGACCGCGTCGCCGGGTCCGACGCCAAATGCCCGAGCCAGTCGCGGTCCGCCACGATCTTGTCGAGCGCGGCGGCATTGGCGTCCGAGCGCGCGATCAACCCGTCGAGGCCACCGAGCGCCTTCGCCCATTCGAGCGCGAAGATCGCGTCTTCGACCGCCAGCATCGACGGCGTGTTGATCGTCTCGCCCTTGAACACGCCCTCGGCCAGCTTGCCCTTGGCCATCAGACGAAACACCTTGGGCAGCGGCCAGGCCGGGGTATAATGTTCCAGCCGCTCGACCGCGCGCGGGCCGAGGATCAGGACACCGTGCCCGCCTTCGCCGCCCAGCACCTTTTGCCACGAAAAGGTCGCGACATCGATCCTGTCCCACGGGATGTCATAGGCGAGCACCGCGCTGGTCGCGTCGGCGAAGGACAGCCCTTCGCGGTCCTCGGCGATCCACTCGCCGTCCGGCACGCGCACGCCCGAGGTCGTGCCGTTCCAGGTGAACAGCACGTCGTTCGACCAGTCGACCGCGTTCAGATCGGGGAGCTGCCCATAATCGGCGCGGAGCACGGTGGGATCGAGCTTCAACTGCTTGACCGCGTCGGTCACCCAGCCTTCGCCGAAACTTTCCCACGCCAGCGTCGTCACCGGACGCGCGCCGAGCATCGTCCACATCGCCATTTCGAACGCGCCGGTGTCGGAACCGGGGACGATGCCGATGCGGTGCGTGTCGGGCAGGCGCAGCATCTCGCGCATGAGGTCGATGGCGTATTGCAGCCGCGTCTTGCCCAGCTTCGACCGGTGCGAGCGGCCCATCACGGCGGTATCGAGTTGTTCGGGGGTCCAGCCCGGAGGCTTGGCGCAGGGTCCGGACGAAAAATGCGGACGCGTCGGTTTCGTGGCCGGCTTCGGCGGGTAATCAGTCATGTAGTCTCTCCTCACAGAGAGCGCGCGCGGCGTTGGGGCCGCGTGGCCCGCCGACGGCCCTAGCGATGTGGGGTGGTGAGTCAACCGTGTCGCGACCAGCGCGTTCCGTGCTCCGGCGAATGCCGGAGCGCTGGCGGCGATCGCGTGACCTCTACCCAACGCTCCGGCTTTCGCCGGAGCACAAGTGGTCGCAACGCTGGCCGCAAAGGGTGGGCAAGCTGGAGTCGCCCCGGCTATAGTCGTCACCGATGCGTATCGGTCGGTTGTCCGCAGCAGCGATGTTGCCCCTGTTGCTCGCTGCCTGTTTCGGCGGGGGCGACCGGGCGCGCGACGTGCCGCCCAAGCGGATCGCCGAACGCCCATCGGGTCCGCGCACTCTGTTCAGCCGACCGAGCGCGGAAACGCAGCAATGCTTCACCGACCTCTCGCGCGCGAACATACGCTATTCGCCGCTGCCCGATCGCGATTTCGGCGGCGGCTGCGTGGTGATCGGGGCGGTGCAACTGCTCGACATCGGCGTGCCGGTCACCGGCATCACCTCGATCCGCTGTCCGCTCGCGCGCAACTTCTCCGCCTGGGTCGAACATGCCGTGCGCCCCGCCGCGCGGCAGATGCTGGGAAGCGAGCTGGTCCGGGTGGAGACGATGGGCACCTATAGCTGTCGCGGGATCGTCGGTGGCGGTACGGCGGCATCGGGGCGCTTGTCCGAACATGCGCTGGCCAACGCGATCGACGTGTCGGGCTTCGTGCTGGCGGATGGACGCCGCATCACCATTCGCGGCGACTGGCGGACCAGCGACCCTGCGACCAAGCAGTTCCTGACCGTCATCCACCAGTCGGCGTGCAAGCGGTTTCGCACCGTGCTCAGCCCCGAATATAACGCCGCGCACCACGACCATTTCCATTTCGACATGGGGCGCGGACCCTTCTGCCGGTAAGGCTATCGCGGCCCCCGAAAACCCGCTAACGCCGACGAAATGACCGAAACCAAAGTACCGAGCCGCGTTTTCGCCCGAGCGCAGGAAGACGCCGAAACCGCCCGCGCCCAGTCGCATACCCCGCAGACCGAACATCCCGCCTATAAGCTGGCGTTCCAGGACATGGATTTCCTGCTGCGCGAGGATCTGCGTCCCGTCCGCTTCCAGCTCGAATTGCTGAAACCGCAATTGCTGCTCGACGAAGCGAATATCGCATCGACATTGGTGATGTACGGATCGGCGCGCATTCCCGAGCCGGAAAAGGCCGCCGCGCTGCTGGAACTGGCGGAGGACGACCAGTCGCGCCGGATCGCCGAGCGGCTGGTCGCCAAGTCCAAATATTACGACGTCGCGCGCGAACTGGCGCGGATTTCGAGCAAGTTTCCCGTGGACGAGGACGGCAAGCGTCACTTCGTCGTGTGTTCGGGCGGCGGGCCGTCGATCATGGAAGCCGCCAATCGCGGCGCGCAGGATGTCGGCGCCGATTCGATCGGGCTGAACATCGTCCTGCCGCACGAACAGGCGCCCAATCCCTACGTCACGCCGTCGCTGTCGATGCAGTTCCACTATTTCGCGCTCAGGAAGATGCACTTTCTGCTCCACGCGCGTGCGGTGGCGGTCTTTCCGGGCGGGTTCGGCACGTTCGATGAGAGTTTCGAGCTGCTGACGCTGATCCAGACCGGCAAGATCGCGCGCATTCCGGTGCTGTTCTATGGCCGCGAATTCTGGGACCGCGTGGTCAGCTTCGAGGCATTGTGCGAGGAAGGCGTGATCTCACCCCGCGACCTCGACCTCATCACCTATTGCGAGACCGCTGAAGAAGGCTGGGACGCGATCAAGCGGTTCTACAGCGACGAGTTTTGACCGATAATTCCTCCCCCCCCACCGGGGGAGGGGAACCATCCGAAGGATGGTGGAGGGGGTTGGCCGCAGACGCTGTGCTGCGGGGCGCCCCCTCCCTCAGCACTTCGTGCTGCCACCTCCCCCGAACAGGGGAGGAGTTTAGAACGAAAAAAAGCCCCGGCAGTCCGCACCGCCGGGGCTTTTGCTATCTCAAACCGAACGGCGCTTATTGGGCGGCGGTCGCGTTCTCCGCTGCCGCATCCGTCGCATTCGCATCGGCGTCGGTCGCATTGGCGGCAGCATCCGCTTCGCCTTCCGCGCCCTCGGCGGCTTCTTCCTCGCCCGGCGCGGGTGCGGCGGGGAGCGGCAGGTTCGAGCCTTGCGTGTTCATCCACGCGATCATGTTCGCGCGTTCCTGCGGGTTCGAAAGCCCGGCAAAGGTCATCTTGGTGCCCGGCGCATAGCGGCGCGGGCTGGCCAGCCAATCGGACATGCTCTGGAAATCCCAGTTGCCCGGAATGCTCTTCAAGGCATCCGAATAGGCGAACCCGGCGACATGGCCGTGCGGCTGGCCCAGCGATGCCCACAGGTTCGGCCCGATCCCGTTCGCGCCGCCCTGGTTGATGGTGTGGCACGCCGCGCACTTGGCGAACGAGGCTTCGCCCGCGGCCAGGTCGGCGCTGGCGAGCAGGGTCGCGATCGGCACTTCTTCGGCACCGCCGCCGGCTTCCTCGACGCCCTCGATCGGATAGCCCATGGTTTCGGGGCGCTCCGAATGAAAATAGATGCCGCTGATGATCGAAAGTCCAAGTGCCGCGGTGCACCCGGCCAATGCCCAGCCCGCGATCGTGTTCGTCCGATTGTCCATGTGCGTCAGCAGCCCGCCGTGTTGCGAATAAAAGTCGTGCCCCTTTAGATGGGCATATCGCCTATCGCAAGCCACGCTTGATCGCTTGTTCGCCCGCGACTAGGCCCGCGACCACGATGCAGAGCTTCGCCGAACCCGCCCGCCCGATCGTCGCGCGCATGACCGCCGCCGCCGCCGCCGAGCCTGGCCGCGCGGTCTCGTTTCAGGGCGCACCCGGCGCGAACAGCCATGTCGCCGCGGTCGAGGCCTTTCCCGATTGCCTGCCGCTGCCGTGTTTTTCCTTCACCGACGCGATCGATGCGGTGCGCGATGGACGGGCGGACTGCGCGATCATCCCGATCGAGAATTCGCTCCACGGGCGCGTCGCCGACATTCATTTCCTGCTGCCCGAATCGGGGCTGGTCATCACGGCTGAGCATTTCCTGGGCATCCGCCATGCGCTGATGGGGGTGGGCGCGCGCGATCAGATCACATCCGCGATGAGCCACGAACAGGCACTCGGCCAGTGTCGCCACTGGCTGCGCGACCACGGCATCGCGCCGGTCGTCTATCCCGACACCGCGGGCGCCGCAGCGGTGGTCGCGGAGCTTGCCGACCCGGCGGTCGCAGCACTCGCGCCCCCGGCGGCGGCGAGGCTCTACGGGCTCAACCTGATCGAGGCGGACATCGCCGACGCCGATCACAACACCACGCGCTTCGTGGTGCTGGCGCGCGACGCGCCGCCGGTTGCGGGGGAGGGGCCGTGGATGACGACCTTCGTGTTCGAGGTGAAGAACATCCCCGCCGCGCTCTACAAGGCGCTGGGCGGTTTCGCGACCAACGGCGTCAACATGACCAAGCTGGAAAGCTATCAGCAGGGCGGCAGCTTCGCGGCGACCCAATTCTATTGCGATATCGAGGGGCGACCCGGCGACGCAACCGTCGATCGCGCGCTGGCCGAACTGGCGTTTCATACCAAATGGGTGCGGCTGCTGGGGACGTACCGACAGGCGCGGGCGCGGGGTTAGCCACACCCCTTCCGTCACCCCGGACTAGTTCCGGGGTCCACCAAGCCGCTTGCGCTTTGCTCGATCCTCTTTCGGTATCATCTGCCGCCCGGTGGAGCCCGGAACAAGTCCGGGGTGACGGGTGGCTCAATCCTCCCCCACCCACGCCGTCAGCAGCGTGTGCGCAATCGCATAGGGCGGCGGCGCAAGGAACGGCGCGCCCGCATCCCCGGCCAGCGCGGCGGCGCAATCGTCGCGGCGGACCCAGATCGCGTCCTCCAGTTCGTTGCGGTCGATCGTCAGCGCATCGTCCTCGGCTTTCGCCACGCAGGCGATCATCAGCGACGAGGCGAACGGCCAGGGCTGGCTGGCGACATAATCGACCTCGCCGACGCGCACGCCGGTTTCCTCCCAGATTTCGCGCGCGACCGCTTCCTCCACCGATTCGCCGACTTCCACGAACCCCGCCAGCGCCGAATAGCGCCCCGGCGGCCAGCCGGGGCCGCGACCCAGCAGCGCGCGGCCGTCATGTTCGGCGATCATGATGACGACGGGATCGGTTCGCGGGAAATGCTCCGCGCCGCAATTGTCGCAGGCGCGCGCCCAGCCGGCGCGGATCATCCGCGTGGGGCTGCCGCATTCGGCGCAGAACTGGTTGCGGACATGCCAGTCGACCACGCTCCTCGCCTGGGCATAGCGCGCGGCGTCGCCTTCGCGCAGCAGCCCCAGCATCTGCATGATCCTGGGCGAGCGCCCGCGGACGGGCCGCATATCGGGGGTGACGCAAGTGAAATAGGGCCGCTCGCCCTCCAGCCCCAGCAGGATCGGCTCCGCGTTTTCAGGCAGATCGGCGAGCGTCGTCCAGATCAGCCCGCCCGCATCGTCGAGCGACGGATCGAGCGCGTCGAGCATCAGCAACCGCCCGCGCCAGTCGCCCAGCATCGCTTGAATCGCGTCGGTATCGTTCCTGAACCGGTCGGCACGGTCGAGCCCGCCGCCGGTAAAGCCGGGTCGCAACTTCACCGCGAATAGACCGCCTTCATCAGATCGGCGCGGAGCGGCCATTTCTCCGCCGGGAAATAATTCACATAAGCCGATGCGCGCAGGCCGTTCTTGGGATCGACCCAGGCGATCGTCCCCGCCGCACCGCCCCAGCCATAGGTGCCCGCCCCTGGCCCGCCGGGCACATCGGTCAGCGTCACGAACCCGCCCGCGCCGTAGCCGCCCGCATTGTTCTGCGCGCCGGTGCCGGGAATGCCTGAAAAGGTCACGCCTTGCGGCAACAGGTTCGACATGGCGAGCCGCACCGTCTCCGCTTTCATGACCCGGCGGCCGTCCAGCTCGCCACCGTTCAGCAGCATGGCGAGGAACCGGTCATAATCGCGCGCCGACATCACCAGCCCCGCGCCGCCATAGGGAAAGCTGGGCGCCTTGGCGTATACCGAAGCGCTGCCTGCGGGATCGAGCGGAATGCGGTTGTCGCCCGCCCAGAAATAGTTCGGCCCCAACCGTCCGGCTTCGCTCGAAGGCACCGCCCAATAGGTGGATGTCATCCCCAGCGGTCCGAACATGCGGCGTTGCAGGAAGTGCTCGAACGACATGCCGCTCGCGACCTCGATGACGCGGGGCAGCAGGTCAAGGCCGATCGAATAGCTCCATTCGGTCCCCGGATCGGCGATCAGCGGCAGCGTCGCCAGCCGGTTGGCGAATTCCTCCAGGCTTTTGGGGCGGACGGTGACCGCCTGCGCCTCGGTCTTGGGCTCGACCGCGCCGGGGAGGATGCCCAGCCGCTCATATTCGGCCTTGAGCGGCCCCGTGGTGACGATGGAGTAACCGAGCCCTGCGGTATGCGTCAGCAGGTGGCGGACAGTGATCGGTCGTGCGGCGGGGCGGCTGTTCAGGCTGTTTTCGGGATCGGTCAGCACCCGCATGTTCCGAAACGCCGGGATCAGCTCGTGGATCGGCTGGTCGAGCCGCAGCTTGCCGTCCTCGACCAGCATCATTGCCGCCATGCCGGTGATCGGCTTGGTCATCGAATAAACGCGCCACAGGCTGTCGGCGTCGGCAGATTCGCCATTGGCGGCATCGTCGATGCGTCCGGCGTGCGCGAAATGGGCGGGTTGGCCGCGCGTGCCGACCGCCAGCACGATCCCCGGCGCGCGGTTTTGCGCCACATAGCTTTCGGCAAGCGCGTCGGTGGCGGTGGCCGTGGCGCGTGGTGCAGGGGCGGGGCGCGCGACTTGCGCTTCCAGCGTCGGCGCAAAGACGATGCCGGAGAGCGCGGTCCCGGCAAGGACGACGGCGACGGCGGCGCGTTTCAGGACGGTCATCGGTCGGTCTCTCCCAGATGCTTTATGGCCTTGGCGAACACGGTGGGCAGCCCTGCCGAATCGAGATCGGCGATCGGCCACCATTCGCCTTCGACTGAGGATTGCCCGTCCCATGTCCCGCGCACAAGCGCGCATCTGAGCGCGAAATGAGTGAAGACGTGGGTGACCTCGGCATCGATCGGCTGCCATTCGGTGGCGACGGGGGCATCGGCCAAGCCGGGCGGTTCATCGTTCCACAGACCCGTAGGAAAGGCACGCATACCCCCGAGCAATCCCTTGTCCGGGCGGCGAACGAGCAGCACGCGATCGTCGTCATGCAGTAGAAAGATCGTGCCGAACCGTTGCGGCTTGGCCCGTTTGGGCAGGCGGCGCGGGTAAGTTGCGGGATCACCTTTTGCTCGCGCCGCACAATCGGGTGCCAGCGGACAGAGCAGGCATTTGGGCGATTTCGGCGTGCAGATCCCCGAGCCGAGATCCATCATCGCCTGCGCGAAATCGCCGGCGCGCGTGTCCGGTGTGATCGTATCGGTCAGGCGCTTGAGTTCGGGCTTTGCGGCAGGCAGCGGGGTTTCGACCGCGAACAGTCGCAACACCACCCGCTCGACATTGCCGTCCACGACCACCGCACGCTGGCCGAAGGCGATGCTGGCGATGGCGGCGGCGGTATAGGCGCCGATCCCCGGCAGCTTGAGCAATTCGGCTTCGCTGGTCGGTAACCGCCCGCCATGCTCGCTCGCCACGGCTCGCGCGCACGCCAGCAAATTGCGCGCGCGGGCATAATAGCCGAGCCCTGCCCAGGCGCTCATCACGTCCGCGTCTTCGGCGGCGGCGAAGCTCTCGAAGTCCGGCCAGCGGGTCGTGAATTTCTCGAAATAGGGAATCACGCTCGCGACCTGCGTCTGCTGGAGCATGATTTCGGACAACCAGACCCGGTACGGATCGGCGGCATTCGCCCCCGGCGGCGCGCGCCACGGCAGGTCGCGGGCATTGGCGTCGTACCAGTCGAGCAGCGTGCCCGCGATCCCGCCCGGATCAGTTCGCAGATTGTCTAGCACGGCTCGCCTATGGCATGGGTGGCGGCGATATTCGAATGGCGAACGAACCCCCTCCGAAGAAACCGCGCAAATCGCGTGCGAAACCCGTTGCCGCCACCGAACGGCCGCGCGGTGGCGTGCGCGCGGTGTCCGACCTGCTGCCCGATATCGGCGCGGCGGCATTTCGGCGCTTCGGCTTCGTGCAAAGCTCGATCGTCAGCCGCTGGGCGGAAATCGTCGGCGATCGCTATGCGCGCGTCTCGACGCCCGAATCGATTCGCTTTCCCCACGGACAGCGCGCCGACGGCGTGCTGACGCTGACCGTCGAGGGCGCGCACGGGACGATGATGCAGCACATCTCGCCCGAGATCATCGACCGCGTGAACCGCTTCTTCGGCTATACCGCGGTCGCTAAGGTGGCGTTTCGCCAGGGCGACGTCCGCCGCGACGCGCCGCGGGAAAAGAAAGCCGCTGAACCCGTCGCCGTTCCCGCCGAACTCGGCGATTCGCTGCGCGCGATCGTCGATCCCGAATTGAAGGCGGTGCTTGAGGCGCTGGCGGTCGGCGTCGCGCAACCCCGTCCCATCCCCAAGATCGGAAAAATCAACTGATGTCGCGTATCCTCGGCCTTGTCGGCGTCCTGCTCGCCCTGCTGGTCGCCGCACCCGCCGCCCAGGCGCAGCGCGACTGGCGAACCAACGTCACCCGGACACAGGCGGGCGATTACGTCATCGGCAATCCGGCGGCAAAGGTTTCGCTCACCGAATATATCAGCTTCACCTGTCCCGCCTGCCGCCTGTTCGTCGAACAATCGAGTCCCGCGCTGCGCGGCGATCTGGTCCGGCGCGGGGTGGTGCGGGTCGAGATTCGCAACATGACGCTGAACGGCCTCGACATGGCCGCCGCGATGCTCGCGCGCTGTGCCGGGCCAAGCGGCTTCGTGCCGATGCACGACCTGATCTATGCCAATCAGGGGGCGCTGATCGACCGGGCGCAGCGTATCCGTCCGGCGTTTCTCGCCGGATCGCCGACCGACCAGGCAAAGGCCTTTGCCGCGCAAAGCGGCCTCGCCGATCTCGCCAAGTCGCGCGGGATGACCGATGCGGGAATCGAACAATGCCTGTCGAACAGCGTCGAACTCGACCGGCTGTCGACATCGACGCAAGCCGCACTCCCCCGCATCCACGGCACGCCGGGGTTCGAGATCAACGGCAAAATCGCCCATGACGTCCACAACTGGACCGCGCTTCAGCCACTGCTGACGGCGGCCGGCGCCAAATAAGCCCATCTTTCAGGAGAATTATCCGATGCGTATTCTGCTCATCACGGCCTCTGCCCTGGCGCTTGCGGCATGCGGCGGCGAAGGCGACGGCAACGTCGTCACCGCGCCTGCCGGTTCGATCGAGAATGTCGCCGCGCCTGCAGGCCAGAGCTGGACCGAGGTGGTCGAGCGCACCCCCGAAGGCGGCTTTCGCATGGGCAACCCGGACGCGCCGCTGAAGCTCGTCGAATATGGATCGCGCTCGTGCCCGGCCTGCGCCAATTTCTCCGAAACCGCGTCCGAGCCGCTCAAGCAGCAATATGTCGCCAGCGGCAAGGTCAGCTTCGAATATCGCGACTTCATCCGCTCGCCGCTCGACATTTCCGCGGCACTGGTGGGCCAGTGCGGTGGCACCGCCGCGTTCTTCCCGATGCTGGAGGGGATGATGGCCGACCAGGCGGCGATGTTCGAACGGCTGGAAGCAGCGGGTGACGGCTTGCAGGCGCAGCTTCAGGGGATGCCGCCCGCGCAACAGGCGGGGGCGCTGGCCGATGCACTCGGCTATGTCGAATTTGCCAAGGCGCGCGGCGTGCCCGAACCCCAGCTTCGCCAGTGTCTGGCCGACACCAATGCCGCACAGGCACTCGCCGACGGCACGCAAAGCGCGGCGCAGGAATATAACCTGCCCGGTACCCCAACCTTCCTGCTCAACGGCAAGGTCGTGCCGAACGCGGTCGCGTGGCCGCAGGTCGAGCAGGCGCTGAAAGCGGCCGGCGCGTAAAGGACGTCGGGGGGCGGGGCGATGAAGATCAGGCGATTGAGGCTTTCGGGCTTCAAGAGCTTCGTCGATCCCGCCGACCTTCGGATCGAACCGGGGCTGACCGGAGTCGTCGGCCCCAATGGCTGCGGCAAGTCCAACCTGCTCGAAGCGCTGCGCTGGGCGATGGGCGAGAATTCCGCCAAATCCATGCGCGGTTCGGGCATGGAGGACGTGATCTTCGCCGGGACCGCGACGCGCCCGCAGCGTGAGTTCGCCGAAGTCTCGATCCTGGCGGATGACGGCGAGGGCGACGAACTCGAAATCGTCCGCCGGATCGAACGCGGGGCGGGGTCCGCCTACCGCATCAACGGGCGCGACGTGCGCGCCAAGGATGTCGGGCTGATCTTCGCCGACGCCGCCACCGGCGCGCATTCGCCCGCGCTCGTCAGCCAGGGCAAGATCGGCGCAGTCATCGCCGCCAAACCCGCCGAACGCCGGGCGATGCTGGAGGAAGCGGCGGGGATCGCGGGGCTCCACGTCCGCCGCAAGGATGCCGAACAGCGCCTGCGCGCGACCGAGGCGAACCTGACGCGGCTGGGCGAGATCATCGCCGATCAGGAAGCACGCGCATCCCAATTGAAACGCCAGGCGCGGCAGGCCGAGCGCTATCGCCAGCTGTCCGACCGCATTCGCGTTGCCGAGGCGCGGATGATCTATGCCCGCTGGCGCGATGCGGCGGCGGCGGCGGATGTCGCGAAACGCGAAGCCGAGGCCGCCGAGGCGCTGGTGATGCAGCGGGCCGAGGCGCAGCGCGCGGCAGCGGCGCACAGCCATGATGCGACGCAGAAGCTGGCGACCGCGCGCGTCGCGGCGCTGGCGGCGCGCGATGCGGCAGGCGATGCACTCAGGAAACGCGAGGCGCTGGAGTCCCAACAGGCGAGCACGGAGCGCCGCATCGCCGAGGTCGCTGATGCGCGCGAGCGGCTGAGTGCCGACCGCGCGCGCGAAGGCGATCTGGCGAACGATGCCGCCAACGCGCTCAAGCGGCTGGCGGACGAACTGAAAACGCTGGAGATGCGGATCGCCGATGCGGCGAAGCGGGTGCCCGCCGCCGATGCGGCACTCGCCACCGCCGAACGTGCCGCGCGCGATGCGGAAGTCGCGCTGGCGCAGGCGCTTGCCGATCAGGCGCGCGAGGCCGCCGACGCGCGCGTCGCGCAGGCAGCGGTCGCGGCGGCGCACCAGCGGCTCGACCGGGCGACCCGCGACGTCGCCCGGATCGAGGCGGAGCGCGCGGGGCTGTCCGACGCGGCGCCGCTACAGGCCGCGCGCGATATGGCGCGCAAGGATCGCGCGCGCGCCGACCGCCAGATCGAATCGGCACGCGCCGGCCTGAACCGCGCCGACGCCGCCGAACGCAGCGCGATCGAGGCGCAAGGCCGCGCCCAGAGCGCCCGCGCTGCCGCGCATGCCGAACTTGCCGCGCTCGACAGCGAAACGGCGGCGCTGTCGAAGGCGATTCGCCCGTCCGGCCGCGACCGCCTGCTCGACCGGCTGCGCGCCGAACCGGGGTACGAACGCGCGCTCGCATCGGCGCTTGGCGACGATCTGGAAGCCGGGCTAGACCCCAAGGACGAGCGCCACTGGGCGGGCGCGTCGCCGCTCGCCGCCGATCCTCCCGCGCCGCGCGGCACCACGCCGCTTGCCCGCATGGTCGATGCGCCCGAGGCGCTGGCACGGCGGCTGGCGCAGATTTTCGTGGCCGAAACCGATGACGGCCAGCCGCTGGCGGTCGGCCAGCGCCTCGTCACCCTGGCGGGGGTGTTGCGGCGCTGGGACGGTTATGTCGCGCTGAGCGGCGGCGCGGCGGCGGCCGAGCGGCTGGAGCGCGTCAACCGGCTCCGCGCGCTGGAAAAGGCGCGCCCGGCGCTGATCCGTGCGGTCGACGCCGCCAACGCTGATCTGGCGCGCGTCGATGGCGACATATCCGAGGCGAGGCGCGCCGCTGCGGATTGCAGACGGCTGCTAGATGCCAGCGAATCGCTGTCGCGCGACGCCGCCCGCGCCGAGGACCGCGCCGCCGCCGCGCTCGAACGGCTCGACGCGCAGGCACAGGATCTGGCGCAGAGGGCGACTCGCGTCGCGATCGATCGCGACGATGCGGCGGCGGAAGTCGCGCGCGCCGATGCCGCGCTTGCCGCACTCCCCGACGGCAGCGCCACGCGCGATCGGGTCGCGCAACTGACCAGCGGCGCGGAAGCGAAGCGCGGCGCGGTCGCCGCCGCACGCGCCGAACGCGCAGGCATCGACCAGGCGCTGGCGGTGAATCGCGAACGTCAGGCGAGCGCCACCGCCGACATCCGCAACTGGAAAGCGCGCGCGGGCGATGCCGCCAAACGGATCGCCGACATGGACAAGCGCGCGGTCGCGCTCGCCGAGGAAGCGGCGGTGCTGGCGGCAAAGCCCGACAACATTGCGCGCGCGCTCGACGCCGCGCGCGCCGAGGCGGAGGAAGCGCGCACCGCGTCCGAAGCGGGAGTGATCGCCGAACGCGAGGCAGAGGCGGCATTGCGTGCGCTGGAGGCAAAGGCCGCCGCCGCCGCTGAATCGCTCGCCGAAGCGCGCGAGCAACGCGCCGGGGCTTTGGCGCGCGCCGAGAACCAGGAACTGCGACGGGTGGAGATGGGGCGGCTGTCGGGCGAGCGCTTCGAATGCCCGCCTCCACTCTTGCCGGAACGCTTAGTGTTCGACGCCGACAGCGTGCGCGAGCCGGGCGCGGAATCCGCCGAGCATGAACGGTTGAACGTCGAACGCGAGCGGATCGGGCCGGTCAATCTGGTCGCCGAGACCGAACTCGCCGAACTTGAGGCGGGCACGGCGACCAACATCCGCGAGCGCGACGAACTGGAAACCGCGATCCACCGGCTGCGCGGGTCTATCGGGACGCTGAACCGTGAGGGGCGTCAGCGGCTGCTCGCCGCGTTCGAGGCGGTGGACAAGCATTTCCAGCGGCTGTTCACGACATTGTTCGGTGGCGGTCAGGCGCATCTCGCGCTCGTCGATTCGGACGATCCGCTGGAGGCGGGGCTGGAGATCATGGCCCAGCCGCCCGGCAAGCGGCTCCAGTCGCTGACGCTCTTGTCGGGCGGCGAACAGGCGCTGACCGCAGTCGCGCTGATCTTCGGCCTGTTCCTGACCAACCCCGCGCCGATCTGCGTACTCGACGAGGTCGATGCGCCGCTCGACGACGCCAATGTCGAACGCTTTTGCGACCTGCTCGACGCGATGACGCGCGAGACCGAGACCCGCTACCTGATCGTCACCCACAACGCCGCGACGATGGCGCGGATGCACCGGTTGTTCGGGGTAACGATGGTCGAGCGCGGGGTCAGCCGTCTGGTGTCGGTCGATCTCGGCGGAGCAGAGGGGTTGCTGGCGGCGGAGTGACATCAACCGTCACCCCGGCCGCGGTGCCGGGATCCACCGAGCGGTATCCGATGCGCTGAATTCTTTAGCTACTTTAAAGCGGCTCAGTGGACCCCGGCACTGTGGCCGGGGTGACGGAGTAGTTTAGGCGCCATCACGCGCTTGCTGGTGATGGCGGATCACCTCGTCGATGATGAAGCGCAGGAATTTCTCCGAGAATTCGGGGTCGAGATTGGCATCGCGCGCCAGCGACCGTAGCCGTTCGATCTGGCGTTCCTCGCGGCCCGGATCAGCAGGCGGGAGCCCGGTTTCGGCCTTGTAGCGGCCCACCGCCTGCGTCACCTTGAATCGTTCCGCCAGCATGAAGACGAGCGCGGCATCGATATTGTCGATGCTCTGGCGGTAATGCTCCAGCCGGTCGTCGGTCATGCGCGATCCTTTTTCGAGCGCTCACCCTGAGCCTGTCGAAGGGTGTTATGGCAGGCTTCGACTAGCTCAGCCTGAGCGCGGTTGGGGGATGTGTCGCCTTGTTGCGCCCCCGCGGCAACCCTGGTTTTCTTCGACCCGCCCTTGCCTTTGCTTGGCCCCTCCGCCACATCGCGCAGCGACATGACAGCCACGGTCCACCGCCTGGGCGCCTCCTCCGCCCCATCGCTCGATCCGCTCGTCGGGCTGGTCGCGCACGACCTGAACCTTGTGAACAGCGTGATTCTCGACCGGATGCAGTCGGACATTCCGCTGATCCCGACGCTGGCCGGGCATTTGATCGCCGGCGGCGGCAAGCGCCTGCGCCCGATGCTGACATTGGTAAGCGCCAAATTGCTCGATTATGCGGGCACGCGACACCACCGGCTGGCCGCAACGGTCGAATTCATCCACACCGCGACGCTGCTCCACGACGACGTCGTCGACGGATCCGACCTGCGGCGCGGCAAACGCACCGCCAACGTCATTTGGGGCAATCCGGCAAGCGTGTTGGTCGGCGATTTCCTGTTCAGCCGCAGCTTCGAACTGATGGTCGAGGATGGCAGCCTGAAGGTGCTGAAAATCCTCTCCAACGCGTCCGCCGTGATCGCGGAAGGCGAGGTCAACCAATTGACCGCCGCGCGCCGCACCGACACGTCGGAGGAACGCTATCTCGACATCATCGGCGCCAAGACTGCTGCCTTGTTCGCCGCTGCGTGCCGCATCGCCGCAGTGGTCGCCGAGCGGCCCGAGGCGGAGGAAGCTGCGCTCGACGCTTATGGCCGCAATCTGGGCATCGCGTTCCAGCTCGTCGATGACGCGATCGATTATGTGTCGGACGCAGGCACGATGGGCAAGGACGCGGGCGACGATTTCCGCGAGGGCAAGATGACCCTGCCCGTAATTCTCGCCTATGCCCGCGGCGATGCCGAGGCGCGCGCATTCTGGAAGGACGCGATCGAGGGACGGCGTTCGTCCGACGACGATCTGGCCGAAGCGACTCGCCGCGTTCAGGAAACCAACGCCGTGGCCGACACGCTGGCGCGCGCGCGGCATTACGGCCAGCGCGCGATCGACGCGCTGGGCATCTTTCCCGATTCCGCCGCCAAACGCGCGATGGTCGAGGCCGTCGAGTTCGCAATCCACAGGGCCTATTGATGCGTAACAACCCACGTGTGACCGCCGACGGCTATGACCGGATCGGCCCGTTCCACCCGAAACTGGTATGGGCCGCGATCCTGCTGGTCGAACTGGTCGTCGTGGTCAGCCTGCTGACCGGCTTCGTGTGGGTCGGCGACAAGGTCGAGGACCGGATTGCGCCCGGCGGCACCGAATGGATCGATTTCTGACATGCTCGTATCGCTGATCGCCATTGCTGCACTGGTGCAAAGCGCTGGCGAGCGCCCGACGCTCGATCAGGCGCAGCGTTGTTCGGCGCTGGTCCATGTCGCGAGCCTGGCCGATGCCGAGAATGACGACCTGTTCGACGCCGGGCTTTACTGGTCGCTCGCCGCCACCGAGATCGCGCGCGACGCCGACGTCACCGATCGCGATTTCGCCGCCGCGCAGGACCGCGCCCGCGCTGCGGCAGCGAGCGGCGACAAGGCGGCGCTCGACGCGTGCCTGCGCGCCGTGCCCAGCCTGAATGGCCGGGGCTGACCCGACCGCCGGACTGCCGATCGCGGCGGTCCTTCCCGACATTCTTACAGCGCTTCAGGGTGCGCCGAACCTTGTGCTCGTCGCCCCGCCCGGCGCGGGCAAGACCACGGCGGTCGCGCCCGCGCTGCTGGACGAGTCGTGGTGCGGCGGCGAAATCCTGCTGCTGTCGCCCCGTCGCCTGGCCGCACGCGCCGCTGCCGAACGCATGGCCGAACTGGCGGGGGAGGCGGTCGGCGCGACCTATGGTTACGCCACGCGGATGGACAGCAAGCGGTCGGCAGCGACGCGCGTTACCGTCCTGACCGAAGGCATTTTCGTCAACCGTATCCAGGCCGATCCCGAACTGGCGGGGGTATCGGCGGTGCTGTTCGACGAGGTGCATGAACGCAGCCTCGATAGCGATTTCGCACTGGCGCTGGCGCTCGACGCGCAAGCCGGATTGCGGGGCGACCTGCGGCTGGTGGCGATGTCGGCGACGCTGGACGGCGCGCGCTTTTCGACGCTGATGGACGCCCCCGTCGTGGAGAGCGAAGGCCGCAGCCACAGCCTCGACCTGCGCCATGTCGGACGCAGCAGCGAAGCGCGGATCGAGGATGACATGGCCCGCGCGATCCGCCGCGCGCTGGCCGAGGACGATGGCGGCATCCTCGCCTTTCTGCCCGGCGTGGCGGAGATCAACCGCACGGCGGTGCGGCTGGAGGGGCTGGGCGACGGCATCGCGCTGCACCTGCTCCATGGCGGCGCGGACCCCGCCGAGCAACGCCGCGCGATCCGTCCCGACCCGGAGCGGCGGCGCAAGGTCGTGCTCGCCACCTCGATCGCCGAAAGCGCGCTGACCCTGGACGGCATCCGCATCGTCATCGATTCGGGCCTGGCGCGCCGCCCGCGCTACGACCGCGCGGCGGGGATGACGCGGCTGATGACCGAGCGCGTCAGCCGGGCATCGGCCACCCAGCGCAGCGGTCGAGCGGCGCGTCAGGCGCCGGGTATCGCCTATCGGCTGTGGGAAGAAGCGGCGACCGCGGGCTTGCCGCCGTTCGATCCGCCCGAGATTGCAGAGGCCGATCTGTCGGCGCTGGTGCTGGCGACCGCGATCTGGGGCGTGGCCGATCCGCGCGATCTGCACTGGCTCGATCCGCCAAGCGATGCAGCGATCGCAGAGGCGCGGCGGCGGTTGCACTCGATCGGGGCAGTCGACGCCGACCACCGCCCGACACCGCACGGGCGAAAAATCGCGACGCTGCCGATGCCGCCGCGGCTCGCGCATATGCTGATTCGTTCGGGTGAACTTGGCATCGCCGACCGTGCGTCGGAGGTCGCGGTGCTGCTCGGCGAGCGCGGACTGGGCGGCAACGACCCCGATCTGGAGGCGCGCGCGCGCCGCTGGCGCGGCGAACGCGGCAAGCGCGCCGATGCGGGGCGGGCGCTGGCGCGGCGTTGGGCGAAGCTGGCTTCCCGGCCGTCCGATGCACCGTCCCGGCTGAGCGCCTCGCCGGTCGCCGTCGCGTTGGCGCTTGCCTTTCCCGACCGGATCGCGCGGCGGCGCGACGCGTCGGGCGAGCAATGGGCATCGGTCGGCGGGCGCGGCTATCGGCTTGATCCGCTGTCGAGCCTCGCGCGCGAGGAATGGCTGGCGGTTGGCGAAGCGCAGGGGGTGGCGTCGGGCGCGCGGATATTGTCGGCGGCGGCGATCGACCTGGCGACGATCGAGGCGCTGTTCGGCGACCGCATCGAACGCCGCACCCATGTCGCCTTCGACCCCGCGACCGGCACGGTGGCGACGACCAGCGAGCGGCGGCTGGGCGCGCTGAAACTCGGCGGCGGGCAGGATGCGTCGGCGTCGAAGGAAGCGATCGCGGCGGCGTTGGTCGAGGGGGTGCGCACGCATGGCCTGTCGCTGCTGCCTTGGGACGACGTCGCACTGGCGCTTCGCGCGCGCGCTGCCTTTGCCGCGACGCACGGCGCAGCGTTACCCGCGCTCGACGATGCCACGCTGATCGACCGGCTCGACGAATGGCTGCCGTCGCTGGTCGAGGGGAAGCGGCGGCTCGACGCCCTGTCGCCTGCCGCCCTCACCCAGGCGCTCGAAGGGCTGCTTGGCTGGGATGGGCTGCGGACGCTCGATGCCATTGCGCCCGCGCGGCTTTCCACGCCTGCGGGATCGAGCCACGCAATCGACTATGCGGCAGAAGCCGGGCCGACGGTCGAATGCCGCCCCCAGGCGCTGTTCGGGCTGGCGGGGCACCCGATGGTGGCGCGCGGGCGGGTGCCGATCGTGCTCAGCCTGACTTCGCCCGCCGGACGCCCGATCCAGACGACTCGCGACCTGCCCGGTTTCTGGGCGGGAAGCTGGAGTGCGGTGGCCAAGGAAATGCGCGGTCGATACCCTCGCCATCCCTGGCCCGACGATCCCGCAAACGCTTCACCGACATTGCGCACCAAAAATGCGGATGCACGGGCGCGCGGTTCGCGCTAATCGGAACGCGAGTCGAAACCGGAGTTTGCCGCCGTGCCCACCGCCCGTATCTATCAGCGCCCCAAAAACGCGATGCAGTCGGGCCGCGCGCGCACTGCCGAATGGATGCTGGAATTCGAACCCAGTGAGGCGAAGAAGCCCGATCCGCTGACCGGCTGGGCCGGTTCGGGCGACACGCGCGAACAGGTTCGGCTGAGCTTTCCGACCTGCGAAGCGGCGGTCGAATATGCGACGCGCGAGGGGATCGCGCATCACATCGCCGCGGCACCGGAGCGCAAGCTGAAGCTTCAAGCCTATGCGGATAATTTCCGGTAAGCTGTTTCGGAGGCTCGCGCTCCCCTATCCCGTTCGTTTCGAGCGAAGTCGAGAAACGCCTACCAGCGCTTTGGTCACGTTTCTCGACTTCGCTCGAAACGAACGGATGGGAGGGGCGATTAGCGGCTAACTGAGTATCGAGCCCGCCAGCAGCAACAGCAGTTTGACGTCCACCGCATAGCCTTTGCCGCGCATCTCGGCGATAAACCCCGGCACCTCCGCCAGCGCGACACGGTGCACGACGATCCCCTCGTCCTCCACCCCGCCGCCGTCGCCCACGCGCACCAGATCATGCGCGCGCATCAGGTGGAAGCTTTCCGAGACCATGCCGGGCGAGGAATAGAATTCATCCAGATTTTCAATCCGCCCCGCGCGGTATCCGGTTTCTTCCTCCAACTCGCGTGCCGCTGCCATTTCCGGCGCCTCGCCCGCATCATCGTCGCCGATCAGCCCGGCGGGCAGTTCCAGACAGCGCCGCCCCAGCGGCACGCGATACTGATCGACCAGCAGCACATGCCCGTCGTCCACCGCCAGGATGACCGCCGCGCGGATGCCGCGGGCGCGCGAGACATATTCCCAGCGGCCCTGTTTCTTCGCGGTGACGAACCGCCCGGCCCACATCGTCTGAATGGGCGCATCATGATCGGGCGGCAGGCTCAAAGCTCGATCAGCCGGTCGGGCAGTTCGTTGGGATTGTCCTCCGATGCGGGCACATGCGCGTGGAGGATATCGCCGATCGCA
The DNA here is from genome assembly GCF_054457155.1 of Sphingomonas aestuarii. Taxonomy (NCBI): domain Bacteria; kingdom Pseudomonadati; phylum Pseudomonadota; class Alphaproteobacteria; order Sphingomonadales; family Sphingomonadaceae; genus Sphingomonas; species Sphingomonas aestuarii. The sequence goes on from NZ_JBTKVV010000002.1 coordinate 390,593, forward strand.
TCGACCGCCGCGACCATCCCGCCCGCCGGATCGCCGTCGCGCACCCGGTCGACCAAAGCCGCCATCGCATCGCCCCAGCGTTCGGGCGGCACCGCATGGTGGATCGCTTCATCGGCGACGATCTCGGCCACATGCTCGTCGAGGCTGAGGTAGAGGAGAATGCCGACGCGGGTCGCGGTGCGCTTTTCAGCACTGGCGCGAAAAAACTGGACCGCGCGCCGCCGTACCCGTCGCGACTTAACCGCGCGCGGGGTGAGCGCGAACCGCAGCCGGTCCCAGGACAGCGCGTATCGCACGACCAGATACACGATCAGCTCGGCCGCGAGCACGAACAGCAACAGCCGCTGCGCCTCGGCATCGCCCTCGGCGCGCCAGCCGCCCGACACCCAGTCGAGCTTCGCCTCGATCACGCCGGGAAACAGCGCGATCGCGCCCAGCGCGAACAGCATCGCCGCGACCGCCCAGATGAAGGCGACATCGCGGTAATCGTCCGAATGGCCGGTGACGATCGTCACGATCTCGCCATCGGTGCCCTGTTCGGCGCGCGCGACGGAAGCGGTGACCCGCGCGTGATCGGCCTCGGACAGTCGGATCGTCGCCATCACCAGCCCCCCGATGCGCCGCCGCCGCCGAACGACCCGCCGCCGCCGGAGAAACCACCACCGCCGAACCCGCCGCCGCTGCCGCCGCCGAAACCGCCGCCGCCCCAGCCACCGCCACCCGATCCGGTCCAGGTCGGACCCCAGATGACGACGGGGGCGCGACCGCGGCGATATTTCTTGCCGCCCGCCGCGCCGATCACGACCGGCACGAGGATGAACAGCAGCACGGCGATCCAGAAGATGAGCGCGATCCAGTTGACGTCGCCGCCACCGCGCGACGAGCGACTGGCCTTGGCCGCCTCCAGCGCGCGCGCTTCCGCTTGTTCGAGCGGCAGACGAAGCTGCTCGGCGATCTCGTTCGCGCCCGCGACGATGCCCCCGCCCATGTCGCCGTCACGAAATGCGGGCAGGATCGTGCCGTTGATGACCTGACTGGCGTAACCGTCGGGGATCACCGGCTCCAGGCCGTAACCGACCTCGATCCGCACGCGGCGCTCATTGGGCGCGACGAGCAGAATGACGCCGTTATTGGCTTCGGACTGGCCGATCTGCCATTCGCGCCCCAGCCGGTATCCGTAATCCTCGATCGGATAGCCTTGCAGGTCGGGCACGGTTGCCACCACGAACTGGCGCGACGACGCCGTCTCGATCTCCGCCGATAGCGCGGTCAGTTGCGCTTCCTGTTCGGGCGACAGCAACTCCGCCGAATCGACGACGCGGCCCGTCAGCTCGGGAAAGGTCTGCGCCGCTGCGGGGCTGGCGACAAACGCCAGCACCAGCAATAGCCAATGAGGGGGGCGGATCAACGTCAGTTGCTATTGCCGAAATCGACGGTCGGCGCCTGGTTCGCGCCTGCCTGTGCTTCGAAGGGTACCATCGGTTCAGCACCGTGGATCACCCGCGCGCCGATCGCGTCGGGAAAGGTGCGGATGGTGGTGTTATAGCCGCGCACCGCTTCGTTATAGTCGCGGATCGCGATGTTGATGCGGTTCTCGGTCCCCTCGATCTGGCTCATGAAGGTCTGGAACCCCTGCTGGCTCTGGAGCTGGGGATAGGCCTCGACATTGGCGAGCAGCCGCGACAGCGTGCCGCCCAGCTGCTGCTGCGCGGCCTGGAACTGTTGGACGCGCGCCGGATCGGTCAGATCGTCGCCCGAAACCTGGATCGCGGTCGCGCGGCTGCGTGCGTCGATGACGTCGGTCAGGATCTGGCGCTCGCTGCCCGCCGCTCCCTGCACCGTCGCCTGAAGATTGGGGATCAGGTCGGCGCGGCGCTGATAGGCCGCCTGAACGTCGGCCCATTTCGCCTTGGCATTTTCCTCTGCGGTGGGCACGCTGTTGATGCCGCAGGCCGAGAGGCTGAGCGCCATGATGCCGATGAATGCGAGACGAATTGACATGCGGTGGCCTTTCATCGCCTAAGTGTTACCCGTTGATACGACACCGGGTGGGTGGCGTAAAAGCGAAATCGGAGACCTTGGGGAAGGGAGACCGGAGATGCTGAACGAATTCAAGACCTTCATCGCGCGCGGCAACGTCATCGACCTGGCGGTCGGCGTCATCATCGGCGGCGCGTTCGCGACGATCACCAAATCGCTGACCGACGATCTGATCATGCCGGTCGTCGGCTGGCTGTTCGGCGGATTCGATTTTTCCAGCTATTTCCTGATCCTGGGCGATGTTCCCGAAAGCTATACCGGATCGCTCGCCAACTATGCCGCGCTCAAGGAAGCGGGCGTGCCGCTGTTCGGATACGGCCAGTTCGTCACGGTGGCGATCAACTTCCTGATCCTCGCCTTCATCATCTTCCTGTTCGTGAAGGGCGTGAACCGAATGGTCGCGCGGATAGAGCAGGAAAAGGCGGAAGGGACCGCGCCGCCCGCGGCGGACCCCGCCGACGTCGTCCTGCTCCGCGAAATCCGCGACGAATTGCGCGCGCGCAAGGGGGATTGATCGGAAGGGGCCACCGGCGGGGCAGCGGTCAAAGGGTGCGAAAGCGGAAACCGGAAAAGCGTGCGGTGCTCTGTCCGGCCGAATAGAATAAGGGCCGGGCCTCCGGGCCTGAGCATCCGAAACCCGCCGCAGACGTGATGGTGGTATTCCGACACCCCCATGCCCCCGGTCAAACCGCTTCCACGTTCGCCCGCCATCGCCGCCAGTGTCATTGGTGACGATGTGACGATCGTTGGTGACGCGGAAAATCCGCCGGGTGGGAGGGGACAAAACTTCGCCCACTCAGTCCCTGCGGAACCCGATTTTGCCTCTGTCGCGTCGATGCGGGCGCGGTTCGTCAAAAAAGGCCCGCGGTTACCCGCGAGCCTCTTCTGTGCCGCAATGCGGCTTAGCCGAAGGTCGTTTCCAGCGTGATTTCGGCGTTCAGAACCTTGGAAACCGGGCATCCTGCCTTTGCTTCGTCGGCAATGCGACGAAACTCGGTTTCCTCGATTCCCTCGACCTTGCCGGTCAGCGTCAGGTCGGACCGGGTGATCTTGAACCCGTCGCCATCCTTGTCCAGCGTGACCTTGGCGCTGGTTTCCAGCGTGCCTGCCGAGTGCCCGGCCTTTGCCAGGGCAAAGGACAGTGCCATCGTGAAGCAGCTGGCATGCGCCGCCGCGATCAGCTCTTCGGGGTTGGTGCCGGGTTCGGTTTCGAACCGTGTGTTGAAGCCGTAGGGTTGGTCGGAGAGCACGCCCGACTGTGTCGAGACGTGCCCTTTCCCGTCCTTGCCCAGGCCGTCGTAGCGTGCGGAGCCGCTGCGGGTGGTCATGGCAACTTCCCTTTGCTTAGCGGCAGCGAACTTCGCCCTTTTCGACCGATTCGCCGATCGCGGCACCGGCGGCACCCCCGATCAGCGCGCCGAGCAGCGACGATCCGCCGGGTGCAATCACCGCACCCAGGGTGCCACCGGCTGCCGCGCCGATGACCAGGCCCGACGTGCCATCCGGGCGACGGCAATAGTAACGTCCGTCCGACCCGCGATAGATGCGATCGTTCCGGCTGAGGCGGCGCTCGGTGTAGTTGGGGCCGTCGCGATAATAGCGCGGTGCGTCCCAATTATCGGAATAGCCCGGACGGTCGAACCCGCTGCCATATTGGCTGCACGCACCCAGCGTCATTGCGGTAGCCGCGGCACTGGCGGCGATCATCAATTTCTTCATCGTCACTCTCCCTCTGTTGAATGCTGCTTATGGAAAAAGGGGCGCCCCGGATGGGGCGCCCCTGATGGCTTCGATCAACGGCGACGCTGGGCGCGGCATTCGCGCTTCTGGCCGCTGCGTTCGACTTCGCGACCGACCAAGGCGCCGGCACCTGCACCGAGCACGGTGCCGAGCGTGCGGTCGCCGCGGGTGTCGACCGTGCGACCGACCAGCGCGCCCGCTACGCCGCCGACCAGCAGGCCGGTCGTGCCGTCGGGGCGGGTGCAGTAATAGCGACCGTCACGGCCCCGCCACTCGCGATAGCGCCGGTTCTGGTCGAACGAAGCCGCAGTGGCGGTCGCCGACTTGATTTCGACGCGGTTGCTGTCCGAAACGCCGATCCCCGCCGGGATGGCGACAGCAGCGGCGACGGCTGCGATCATGAGCTTGTTCATTGAAATACTCCCTTCCGTACTATGGAATATGTGCCCCCAACGCATCGACGCGCGGGTAAGTTTCATGAACGGAATGACAGGGAAACCGGCCATTCCGTGCTCGCCTCGATTGATACCGAGCAAGCGCAACCGAAATGAACCGCGCGATATGAACGTCCGCTGCGGGCTTGATCGTCGGACGACAGGGCGGTTCGATCGTGCGACGAGGCGTTCTGTCGCCGGGCCGCGGCCTTATCTTGGATGCGGTTCGGCTGTCCCCATTATCCACGTTATCCACAGGGACGGCAGCGTCGATTTACCCTTTGTGCGACTCGCAAAGGGTGACACCATCCATTTGCAAGCGAGCGACGGAACGAAGAGAAATCCTAGCAAAGTCAATTGCTTGTGGCTCATTTGGCATGGGCTGGTGCCTTCGGGAAACCGCATATGCCGGATTGGGTCGGTCGATCGGAGCGACCGGATGCGAATGGTGTCGATGCTGAATGGCGCTTGCGTCACCAAGTGGCGACGACCGGACGTAACCGGACCCGCGAAGAAACGACCACAGGCCAAACGAGCGGTTCGCCGCGCGGGAGGCTGGCCACGGATACACGAACGCGGCTTCATCGGATGGAAACATCGGAGGAATTGGCGATCGACGAACGGGCCGAAGCAACGTGGAATTTGCCTTCGGGCAAAGGAAGCGGAGCTGGCCGCCGAGGCCGGAAACGCGGGAAGCATCGACCTCCGGGTCGGCGCGGACAGGCGACCGGCCCCGGTGACCGACCTCATGATCGTGAAGTCTCGCCGCCCTTGCCGGTGCGAGGCAGAATGATCGTGAAGCCGCCGAGCGAAGGCGGCGACGCGCCCGATGAGGGAGCAACCGCCGCCGGATACGGCGACACGGGGGAGCTGACAGCGATGTCGGCTCCCTTTTGTCGTTGTCCGACTTTTGCCGCTCTCCGGCGCTTCCTGCCAATTTGGAAAAATTTGGAAATTTGCTCGGCAGCTTCGGACGTCGTTTGCGAATGGGCGGTTATCGGCTCACGCACCAATTCCTGTTTGGGGTTCCATCGTGGCGACCTCTTCCGCTAGCGTCGGCGCGAGCGGTGGAACAGGGGCGCATTCGAAGATGATCGATTTGGCTGGGACAAGGCGCGTCCTGCGGGTGCGCGGCGCGGCGGCGCTGGTTGCGGGCGCGCTCTCGATATCCGCATGCGCGCCGGTCATGGCACCGCGGCTGACGGATAATGCGCCTGTCGCGCCCAATGCGGTATCGGGTCAGGCATTCGTTGCCGCCGCGCATCCGCTGGCGGTCGAGGCGGGGCTGAACGTGCTGCGGGGCGGCGGCAGTGCGGTCGATGCGGCGGTCGCGATCCAGGCGATGTTGAGCCTGGTCGAGCCGCAGAGTTCCGGGCTGGGTGGCGGTGCGTTCATGGTCCGCTATGATGCGAAGACGCGCGCCGTCACCGTTTACGATGGCCGCGAAACCGCGCCTGCGGGCGTGCGGCCGGATGTGTTCATGGGCGCCGACGGCAAACCGATCGGTTATCGCGCCGCCGTGCTGTCGGGCAGCGCGACGGGCGTGCCGGGGGTCGTGCGGATGCTGGCGATGGCGCATGAACGCCACGGCAAGCTGGCGTGGCGCGACCTGTTCGGCGATGTCGCCCGCACAGCCGAGCAGGGATTCGTGATCGGCGCACGACTGGAGCGCTTCGTCCACGGCAGCGCGCCACAGGCAAGCGCACCCGATGTCGTCGCCTATTTCCGCAACGAAGCAGGCGAGAAAATCCGTGCCGGCGATCGGCTGCGCAACCCCGCTTATGCGGCGTTCGTACGAAGGCTGGCCGATGGCGGGCCGGAGGTGATGTACGCAGGAGAGACCGCCAGGCGAATCGTCGCGCGGGTGCGTGAGGGCGACCTGGCATCGACCATGACGGAACGCGATCTCGCCGCCTATCGCCCGGTCGTCCGCGAGGGGCTTTGCAATCCCTACCGCGTCTATATCCTGTGCGCGCCGCCGCCGCCGTCGAGCGGGGTGGGGCTGCTGCAATTGATGGCGCTGGTCGAGCGCACTGACATCGGCACGCGCGGGCCGACCGACCCGGTCGCCTGGGTCAAATATGCCGAGGCGAGCCGGTTGATGTATGCCGATCGCGACGCCTATGTCGGCGATACGCCCGACGTGCCGGTGAAGGGGATGCTCGATCCGGCCTATGTCGCGTCGCGCGCGGCGCTGGTCGGCGACCGCGCCGGGGCCGCACCCAAGCCGGGGACGCCACCGGGCGCGCGCACCGCGTCGATCGACGCGACTCATGAGGTCGCCGGAACCTCGCATTTCGTCGTGGTGGACGGCGAGGGCAATGCGGTGTCGATGACGACGACGGTCGAAAGCCTGTTCGGATCGGGCCGGATGGTCGACGGGTTTTTCCTGAACAACCAGATGACCGATTTCGCGTTCGTGCCGAGCGGCCCCAATGCCATCGCACCGGGCAAACGCCCGCGATCGTCGATGGTGCCGACGGTGATACTGGACCGTGACCGCCAGCTGGTCGGCGCGATCGGGTCGCCCGGCGGCAACGCCATTCTCGGCTATGTGTCGAAGGCGCTGATCGGCGTCATCGACTGGAATCTGCCGATGGCGGAAGCGATCGCGCTGCCCAATCTGATCGCGCGCGGATCGAGCTTCAACGGAGAGGTCAGCCGGTTCACGCCCGAAATGCGGCGCGCGATGACCGAACGGGGCGTCACGGTCCGCGCCGGATCGGGCGAGGATTCGGGGCTGCACGGCGTCATCATCCGCGACGGTCGGTTCGACGGCGCGGCCGATCCGCGTCGCGACGGCGTGGCGCGCAGCATCACGCTGGCACCGCGCGGGCAGGCCGCGCCATGAGCGCGCTGACCCCGTTCCACATCGCCTTTCCGGTCGACGATCTGGACGCTGCGCGAGCGTTCTACGGCGAGGTGATGGGGTGCCCTGAGGGGCGCAGCGCCGACGACTGGATCGATTTCGACCTGTACGGGCATCAGATCGTGGCGCACCGCGTCGCTGGGCATCGCCCGCGCGCGGCGCATAATCCGGTCGACGGCCATGCGGTGCCGGTGCCGCATTTCGGCGTCGTCCTGACGCCCGAACGATGGCGAGCGCTGGCCGATCGGCTGACCGCGAACGGCGTCGCCTTTGTCATCGAACCGCATACCCGCTTCGCCGGTCAGCCGGGCGAGCAATCGACGATGTTCTTCCTCGACCCCGCAGGCAATGCGCTCGAGTTCAAGGCGTTCGCCGATATGGGCAATCTGTTCGCGAAATAGGCGGGGCAGGGCAGTTCAAACTGTTCGGCTCACCCCTTTCCCGACCCCGCCGCGCTTGCTATGGCCCGCGCAAACCACCGCATTCAGCGTCTCAAGGCGCGCTCGCGCGGCTCCCTGCCGCCTCCCCGTGAGCGCCACGACGAAACAGGGAAGGACGTAACGTCACATGACAGCCATCGGCCAGGACACGCTCGGCACCCGCGACACGCTCGATGTCGGCGGCAAGCAGTACAGCTACTATTCGCTGCCCAAGGCCGCGGCGAAGCTCGGCGACATTTCGCGCCTGCCTTTCTCGATGAAGGTGCTGCTTGAGAACATGCTCCGCTTCGAGGACGGCGTGACGGTCACGCCCGAAGACGCGCAGGCGTTGGTCGACTGGCAGAAGGACGCGCGGTCCGACCGCGAAATCCAGTATCGCCCCGCGCGCGTGCTGATGCAGGATTTCACCGGCGTTCCCTGCGTCGTCGATCTCGCGGCGATGCGCGACGCGATCACCAAGCTGGGCGGTGACGCGGCGAAGATCAATCCGCAGGTGCCCGTCCATCTCGTGATCGATCACTCGGTCATGGTCGACGAATTCGGCACGCCCAAGGCGTTCGAGCAGAATGTCGAGCTGGAATATGAGCGCAACGGCGAGCGTTACGAATTCCTGAAATGGGGATCGAAGGCGCTGGACAATTTCAAGGTGGTGCCGCCAGGCACCGGCATCTGCCATCAGGTGAATCTGGAATATATCGGCGACGCGGTTTGGAATTCGGTTGCGCCTGACGGCACCACGGTCGCCTATCCCGATACGCTGGTCGGCACCGACAGCCACACGACGATGATCAACGGGCTGGGCGTGCTGGGCTGGGGCGTCGGCGGAATCGAGGCGGAAGCCGCGATGCTGGGGCAGCCGGTATCGATGCTGATCCCCGAAGTCGTCGGCTTCAAGCTGACCGGAAAGCTGAAGGAAGGCATCACCGCCACCGATCTGGTGCTGACGGTGACGCAGATGCTGCGCGCCAAGGGCGTGGTCGGACGCTTCGTCGAATTCTACGGCCCCGGTCTCGCGATGATGAGCCTGGCCGATCGTGCGACCATCGCCAACATGGCGCCCGAATATGGCGCGACCTGCGGCTTCTTCCCCATCGACGACAAGACGCTTGATTACATGCGCCTGACCGGTCGCGATGCCGAAACCGTCGCGCTCGTCGAGGCTTACTGCAAGGCGCAGGGCATGTGGCGCGAGGATGACGCCGCCGATCCGATCTTTACCGACACGCTCGAACTCGACATGGGCTCGGTCGTGGCCAGCCTGGCGGGTCCGAAGCGCCCGCAGGACCGGGTGACGCTGGGCAAGGTCGACGAGGTGTTCAACAGCGACCTGTTCAAGGTCTATGGCAAGGAAAATGGCCACCGCGTCGCAGTGGATGGCAAGGACCACGACATCGGCGACGGCGACGTGGTGATCGCCGCGATCACCAGCTGCACCAACACGTCGAACCCGTCGGTGCTGGTCGCCGCGGGGCTGGTCGCGCGCAAGGCGAACGAACTGGGCCTGAAGCCCAAACCGTGGGTCAAGACCTCGCTCGCGCCGGGTTCGCAGGTCGTCACCGACTATCTGACCAAGGCGGGCCTCACCGCCGACCTCGACGCGATCGGCTTCAACCTGGTCGGCTATGGCTGCACCACCTGCATCGGTAACTCCGGCCCGCTGGCCGAGCCGATTTCGAAGGCGATCAACGGCAACGACATCGTCGCCGCCTCCGTGCTGTCGGGCAACCGCAACTTCGAAGGCCGCGTGTCGGCGGATGTGCGCGCCAATTTCCTCGCCTCGCCGCCTTTGGTCGTCGCCTATGCGCTGAAGGGCACGGTGACCGAGGACATCACCGAAACCCCGATCGGTCAGGGCAAGGACGGACAGGACGTGTTCCTCAAGGACATCTGGCCGACCAACGAAGAAGTCGCCGCCACCGTCGCCGCCAACATCGACGACGGCATGTTCCGCGCGCGCTACGGCAACGTCTATCTCGGCGACGAGCATTGGCAGAAGATCGAGGTCGAAGGGTCCGACACCTATCGCTGGCCCGCCGCCTCCACCTACGTCGCCAATCCTCCGTACTTCGACGGGATGACGATGACGCCCGCACCGGTGACCGACATCATCGACGCCAAGCCGCTGGCGATCCTCGGCGATTCGATCACCACCGACCACATCTCGCCCGCCGGTTCGATCAAGGCCGACAGCCCGGCGGGGTCGTATCTGCAAGAGCATCAGGTCGCGCGTGCCGATTTCAACTCATACGGCGCGCGGCGCGGCAACCATGACGTGATGATGCGCGGCACCTTCGCCAATATCCGCATCAGGAACGAAATGGTTCCTGGCGTCGAAGGCGGCATGTCGTCCTACAAGGGCGAAACCATGCCGATCTATGACGCGGCGATGCGCCACAAGGCCGACGGCACGCCGCTCGTCGTCGTCGCGGGCAAGGAATATGGCACCGGATCGTCGCGCGACTGGGCGGCGAAGGGCACCAATTTGCTCGGCGTCCGCGCGGTCATCACCGAAAGTTTCGAGCGTATCCACCGTTCGAATCTGGTCGGCATGGGCGTGCTTCCCTTGCAGTTCGCCGAGGGGGTGACCCGCCAGACGCTGAAGCTCGACGGCAGCGAGACGTTCACCATTACCGGCGTCGCGGAAATCCGCCCGCGGCAGGACGTGTCGGTCACGCTGACCCGCGCCGACGGCTCGACCGAAACCTTCCAGACCAAGTGCCGGATCGATACCGTCAACGAGCTGGAATATTTCCTCAATGGCGGGATCCTGCATTACGTGCTGCGCAAGCTGGCGGCGTAAGCGGCGATTTCTGCACCGGAAATGAAGAGGGCGGCTCCCGCAAGGGGCCGCCCATTTTTTTACGATTATCCATCCTATCCCCACCCGTTGGTCCTGAGTAGCGATCGAGTAGCCCCGAAGGGGCGTATCGAGAGCGCGTATCGAAGGATGTGAGGCGCGGAACGGTGCTTCGATAGGCGCGCGGGCGCGCGCTACTCGGTCTCGACTCAGCACAAACGAGGGAGGAGACTCTTTATCCCCTCACGGATAACTGACCGTTTTCGGCACTTCGGGGATGGGGATCCATTCCTTCTCATCCCCGGGCACTTTGGGAAACTCACCCGCCGTCCAGGCGCGCTTCGCCTCGTTGATGCGTTCGCGTGACGAGCTGACGAAATTCCACCAGACGTGGCGCGGGGTCGCGAAGGCTTCGCCGCCGGCCAGCATTACGCGGCCTCCGTTGGCTGAGCGCAAGGTCGCCGCGATACCGGGTCTGATGACGTAGAGCTTTTGCGGCTCCAGCGTCATGCCTTCCAGTTCGGCCTCGCCCATCGCCAGATAAACGCAGCGTTCGTCCGTCGAATCATCGATCGGCACCGACCCGCCCGGCTCCAGCACGATGTCGGCATAGATGGTTTCGGCGTGGGTGGTCGTGGGGGCGGTTGCGCCCCACAGGCTCCCCATGATGATCCGCGCGTTTGCGCCCTTGCTTTGGATGACTGGCAGTGCGCTCGCCTCGACATGCTCGAAATCGGGGTCGGTTTCCTCGTGCCGCTCGGGCAGTGCGAGCCAGGTCTGGATGCCCGACAGGGCCGGACCGCGCTGGCGCTCACCGCCGGGCGAACGTTCCGAATGGACGATGCCGTGGCCGGCGGTCATCAGGTTCACCGCGCCGGGCTCGATCGTCGCGAACGTCCCCAGCGAATCGCGATGGTCGATTGCGCCATCGAACAAATAGGTGACGGTCGACAGGTTGATGTGCGGATGCGGGCGCACGTCGATCCCGTCGCCTTCGGGCAAATGTGCCGGCCCCATCTGGTCGAAGAAGATGAACGGCCCGACCATCGTTCGCGGGCGGCTGGGCAAGGTGCGGTGGACCTTGAATCCGCCCAGGTCATGGGTGGTCGGCTCGATCGTCTGTAGGATCATGTCGTCATTGGTCATGCGGTTCAGCCTATGCCGGGCGACGCTCCCGGTAAAGCGCCCGTGGTTTGCGTGCTGCCTGACGGTCGTTCGATCATGCCGCGCGCGCGGTCGAGTGCTTCGGGCGTGTCGATGTCCAGCAACTGGTCGGCGGGCCAGTCGATCAGCCCCATGTCCGCGTTTGCCAGCGCCGATCGCGCGCCGCGTTCGCCGGTCAGCCCGCCCAGCCGGGGCAGCAGCCGGGCGGGGATCCAGGCGGGTGGACCGCCAACATCGCCGCTATGGCGTGCGAACGTCGCGTGGCCGGGGTGGATCAGCGTTGCCAGAGCGCGGCCATCGACGAAGGGCATGTCGGCCAGCAGGATGATCAGCCCCGCATGACGGCCCGCCATGGCCGCGCGCGCGGCGCAGGCGACCGATGTGCCCATGCCCTGCGCAGCGTGAGGGTTGTCGATCAGTCGAATGCCTAAGCGCGCCTGCGCTTCGAGTGCAAAGGACGGCGGCGTCGATCCGACCACCACCGCGATCGCGAACCCGCTTTCCGCCGCATTCGCCAGCGCCCATGCGCCCAGCGCCCGGCCGCCAAGCGGCGCATCGAGCTTGCTCCCGCCGAAGCGGCGAGCCGATCCGGCGGCAAGGATTGCCACCAACGGGCCGTGCGGGGATCGAGGGTCGCTGGACATCGCCGCGCGTTAGCACGAGACGTAGGCAACGAAAAAACGGGGCCGCTCGTCGGGGCGACCCCGTGCAAAAATCAGCGCGTCTCCATCCGGATGCCGATGCGGAACTGGCGTCCCAGCAGGTCCGAATAGGTGCTGTTCGCGGCCAGCCCGGTTTCGGGAAGGATCAGCGCATCGCGGTTGAACAGGTTGGTCACGTTGACGAAGAACTGCGCTTCCGAAGCACTGCCGAAGCGGATTTTCTGCGTCACGTTCAGATCGGCGTAAAACAGGCCGCTGACCCGGTTCGATTCATAGGTTGGGAACTGCGTGGTCGATACCGGGCAGGTCGTCTGGCATTCGATGCCGTTCGCGACATATTTACCCGCGCTGATGCCGCGACCGACAGCGGTGATCGAGAAATCCTCGGTGTCGTAGCTTGCGTTGACGCGGTACATCCAGGTCGGCGTGCCGCCTTGTCCGCCATTTACGCCCACCGTGTTGAGCACCACCGATTGTGGCACGCCGCTGTCGAAGCGGTTTTCGATGTAGCGGGTGGCGACGCCGCGGATGGTGAACATGCCGTCCGCATCGGCGAACAGCCGGTTGAGCGGCAGACGATAGGACGCGTCGATATCCACGCCGCGAACCTGCTGGCTTGCCGCGTTGAACGGCTGGCTGCGGATGATCAGATAGGGCTGCGCCGGGTTCTGCGTGCGGGCCGGATCGGTGCTGATCGCGTCGCAGAAGGCTGCATTGCCGAGATAGCAGAGATTGACGATCTGCTGCGCGCTGAACGTGCTGATGCCCTGATCGACATTGATGTCGAAATAATCGACCGACAGGTTGAAGCCCGGCAGGAAGGTCGGCGACAGGACCACGCCCACATTCCACTGATCGGCCTTTTCCGCTTCCAGGTTCGGGTTGCCGGTGGCGAAACCCGAATAGCTGTAACCGGCCTGTGGCGGCTGGCCCGCCGGCACGAAGGGCGGACTTTCGCCGTTGACGAAACCGGGATTGCCGACCGAGTCGCTGTTTGCCGAACCGGCCTGGAACAGATCGTTCAGGTTGGGCGCGCGAATGTCGCGCGACCGCGTGACGCGGAAGCGGATATCGTCGATCGGCTGCCACGTCGCACCCGCCTTCCAGGTGGTGACATAGCCTGCCGTCGAATAATCGGTCGCACGCACCGCGCCGTTGAATTCGAGGCCCAGGCCAAGCGGCACGACCGTTTCCAGATAGGCTTCCTTCACGTCGTAGCGCCCGACGCTGGCCAGATAGTTGCCGACCGACCAGCGGTTCGACGCGCCGGTGACGTTGCCGTTGGCGTCGCGGATCGGCACCGGCTGGAATTCGTCGGGGACGAAGCCGTTGATCTTTTCCTCGCGATATTCGGCGCCGACGGCGATGCTGACATCGCCTGCCCAGGTCGCGAACGGCGTGGTCGAAAGGTTCACACCCGCGGCAATCTGTTCCAGCGTCTGTTCGCGGTAGGGATCGCCGAGCACATAGGGGATAGCCGCCGGATTGGCGACGCCCAGACCCAGCCGGTTCAGCGGAATGCAGTTGCGGTCGTCGTTGGCGGTGCTGGCGTCCAGATTGATCGTGCACTGGATCGACCCGACCGCGAACCCGCCGGGGTTTCCGGCCTGCGCGAAGGCGACGTTGGTTGCGTCGCGCAATCGGGCGATATTCTGGATGTTGCGCAACTGCTCGCGCGTGTCGACGCGGCCATATTGGCCGTAGAGATTCCACGGCGCCGCTTTACCGAACAGGCCAAGATCGCCTTCCGCGCCGATCGTGTAGCGCTGCGCCTCGCGCTTGTTGTCGACGGCGCGGAACGGCAGGTCGGCGAAGGTGGTGGCGACGGTCACGCTGGTAATGCCCTGTAACCGAGCAGGGCCGAGCGCATTGTAGAGGAACGCGTTGCAGGTGATGGGGGCGGCAGCGGGCGTCGCCGCGGTCCCGCACCCGGTTGCGGTCAGGACGGCGCCGGTCGCGAGGTTCGGCCCGGCGTTGAAGAACACTTCCTGCCGGTTATAGGCCCCTTCCGCAAACAGCGTTACGCCATCGGCGACCTCATAGCTGAGGCGACCGAACACGCCGTAACGGTCGTCCTCGGGATCGAGACCGATCCGCCTGCCGGAATCGTTGACCTGCCAGCTGCCACCCTGCGTCCTGAGCGGCACGGCGGTTCCCGTCGGCGACGGAAAGGTCAGCGCGCCATATTGATATTGCAGCACTTCGCCATTCGAACCGAAATAGATGCCGCGCAGCCGATTGGCCACGCCTCCTGCGGAGTTGGTAATCAACCCGCCCGGCGTGGAATTGGCCGCTCCGGCGCCGCGCACGAAGATGTAGAAGGGCACGCTCGAATTGGTCGCCGCATTGTAGGCCGGGTTTTCGAACCGCAGGAAACCCTGCTGGTTCCAGTCGCGCCCGATGGTCGAAAAGATGCCGTCGCGGTGCGCCAGCTCGCCGCTGAGCAGGATATGTCCGCGCCCGCCCGCGAACGACATGCCGCCCGCAACCCCGAACGAATAATTGAAGCCGTCGCCTTCCTCGGTAATCCCGCTGTCGGCCGTAACTTTCAGCCCTTGATAATCCTTGTCGAGCACGAAGTTGACGACACCCGCCACAGCGTCCGAACCATAGGCGGCCGATGCGCCGCCGGTCACGACCTCGACCCGTTCGATCAGCGCCTGGGGAAGCGTGTTGACATCGACCAGTCCGTTGATCGTCGATGGCACTGCGCGCCTGCCGTCGAGCAGCACCAATGTGCGTTCGGAGCCGAGATTACGCAGGTTGAGCGCGTTGATCCCGGCCTGGCCGCTCGACAGGTTGAGGCGCGAGTTGGCGGGTTTGGTCGATCCCGCCATCGACGGCAGCTGGTTGACGAAATCGGCGATGTTGTTCGATGGCGAGCTGTTCTGGATATCCTCCAGCGTCAGTACGGTCAGCGGCGTCGGTGCCTGGAATCCGTCGCGGGCGACGCGCGTGCCGGTGACGACGACGTTCCCTTCCGCGGCTTGTTCCTCCGGCGTCTGCGGCGCGTCTTGCAACGCGGTCGCCGTGGCGGCCGTGCCGAGCGCAACTTCCTGCGCGGAGGCGGGCGCGGCGAGCGCCACGAGCATCGACGCGGCGCTGGCCGACATCGACAGGCGGATCATGCGTTGGGTGGATGTGGCGCGATAATTCATGGAAGCCCCCGCTACCGATGATGACGGAACCGACCGTCATCCTGTTGCAACGATACTGCCCTAGGACGCTGAGGCGCCGTTCGGACATTCGATTGCCGCTTCCCCGTTCGTGCCGTTCCCCTGTGCGGGATCAGAACGGCCCGAACCGCTGAAATTGGCTCCCTGCCAGCCGCCGGTCGCCCGCCCGAAACGGGTCGTGATCGATCGGTCAGCCAAGGGCAAATCGTGCCGGTAGGGCGCGAACATCGTCAAGGCGTTGGGCGCTTCTATGCCTTTGCTGGTCCATAGCCCAAGGGCATGATCCTGCCTGTCCATAGCCTTGCCTTATGACGGTGGCAGTCCTTGCCATGAGACGCAGGGCATTCGCGGCCTAGACTGGCGGCACCATCCACGCGGATTACGCCATGCCGACGCAGGAGGAAGAAATTGCTCGACCGCCGCTCCTTTCTGCTGGGTTCAACGGCGATCCTGGCCTTTGCCCCTGACATGGTCCGCGCGACCCAGGCGGCGCGGCGCGCGAGCGTGAAGGGGGCATCCGCCCCGATCGAGATCATCGACGACGCGATGGGCGTGCCGCATATCCGCGCGCAATCGAAGCGCGATGCCTTCTTCGGCCAGGGCTATGTCGTCGCGCGCGACCGGCTGTTCCAGATCGACCTGGGCCGCCGGGGAGAGATGGGGCGGATGGCCGAGGCATTCGGGCCAGGCTTCGCAGAGGCCGACCGGCGCGCGCGGCTCTTCCATTATCGCGGCGATATCGCGGCGGAACTCGCGGGCATTCCCGCGGAGGTGCTCGACTGCGCGCAGGGCTATGTCGATGGCGTCAACGCCCGCATGGCGGAGGTCGAGGCAAACCCCGCGCTGCTCCCGGCGGAATACCGTATCCTAAACCTGAGGCCGATGCGCTGGCACATTACCGACATGGTGATCGCGCGCGGGGCATCGAGCGGCAACATGACCGACGAGGTGCGCCGTGCGCGGTTGCACGCGATGGGCCTCGCGCATCTCGACGCGCTGATCGCGCCGCTGCGCCCGGCCTGGACGCTGACCGTGCCGGAGGGGCTGGATACGGCCGCAGTGTCGGAAGCCGATCTGGGCGTGTTGCTGGCGACGCGCGGCGGACTGCCGTTCAGCACCTCCACGCCTGCCGCCAATCCCGACGACCCCGATCAGGGGCCGGACGACGACGTGATCGAGCGCGGCAATGCCGGAAGCAATGCGTGGACGGTGGACGGCAGCCGTACCGCGACCGGACGACCGATCCTGGCCAACGATCCGCATCTCGGCATCGGCGGGTTCGGTCCGCGCCATGTGTCGCATCTGACCGCGCCCGGCCTCGACGTGATCGGCGGGGGGGCGCCCGGCCTGCCTGGCATCATGCAGGGGCATACCGATCGTTTCGCCTTTGGCCGCACCAATTTCCACATCGACGGGGACGACCTGTTCATCCTCGAAACCCATCCCGACGATCCGATGCGTTACCGCCACGACGGCGAATGGAAGCGCTTCACCGTTCACCGCGATACGATCAAAGTCGCGGGCGAGGCCGACCGGGTGGTCGAGCAATATTATTCGGTGCACGGCCCCGTCGGCGCGCGCGACCCCGCCAGACGGCGGGCAAGTGCGGTGGCGTCGATCGACTATCGGCCCGGCGGCTGCGGCTGGTTCGCGATGATCGCGATCAACCTGTCGCGCGACTGGGAGAGCCTGAAATCGGCGTTCCGCCTCCATCCTTCGCCGACCAATTTCCATTATGCTGACATCGACGGCAATACCGGCTGGCAGGTGATCGGCCATGCGCCCGTAAGGAAGCGCGGCGACGGGTTGATGCCGGTGCCGGGCGACGGACGCTACGACTGGACCGGGCGGATCATGTATGACCGGCTGCCGTCTAGCTATAATCCCGCACCCGGCTGGTTCGCCTCTGCCAACCAGAACAACATTCCGGCGGACTATCCGTTCAAGGCCAATCCGCTCGCCTTCTCGTTTCGCGATCCGTACCGATACGAGCGGATCAAATCGGTGCTGGAGGTTCAGGACAAGCACAGCATCGCCGACAGCGTGACGTTGCTCCACGACACTTATTCGACGCCCGCCCGCCAGCTTCAGGCGTTGTTGCCCAAGACCGCGGACGGCGACGCCGGGCTCGCGCTCGCCATGCTGCGCGACTGGGATGGACGCATCGATGGGGATAGCGGTGCGGCGGCGCTCTATCAGATCCTTTGGCGCGAACTCGGCAACCGGCTGCGCGGACTGATTATCCCCGAACGTGCCCGCGAACTGGTGGATTCGCTGTCGCCCTCGGTCGTGCTCGGCCTAATCGCGCATCCCGACGCGCGGCTGGGTGCGGAACCGGTAAAGGCGCGCGATACGCTGCTGCTCGCCGCGCTCGCCACCGCCTGGTTCAGCGCGAAGCGGCTGATGGGGGACGATCCTGCGGCGTGGCGCTGGGCGACGCTGCACCGGGTCCGCATCGCGCATCCGCTCTCCAGCATCCCCGCCATCGCCAGGGCGTTTCCGCCGATCGAGGGCGAGGGGACCGGCGGCGATTCCTATACCCCGATGGCGCGCTGGATTCCGTCGTCGAGCTGGCGCGTGTCGGGCGGCGCCAGCTATCTGATGGTGTGCGACGTGGGCGCGTGGGACAATAGCGTATTCCTGATGCTGCCGGGTCAATCCGCCGATCCGAACTCGCCGCATTATCGCGATTTCTATCGCCCCTGGGTGAACGAGCAGATGCAGCCCTTGCTGTTCAGCCGTGCGCGGGTCGATGCAGCGGCGAAGTCGCGTACCATGCTGGCGCCTGCGTCGTGATGCGGCGGATCGGGATGGCCGGACTGGCGCTGGTGACGATTGGCGCGGCCCCTGACCAAACCCGCGTCGACGTCGCAATCCGCGGTGGCACCATTTACACGGGTGCGGAAGCGCCGCCCGTCACCGGCGATGTCGAGATGGTCGGCGACCGGATCGTCTATGTCGGACCCCCGCGGCAGACACCGGCGTCCAAGGTCGTCGATGCACGCGGCAAGATCGTCGCGCCTGGCTTCATCGATCCGCACACCCATCCCGACACTTACATCCGCGCGGCCGATGCCAAGGCGCGGCTCAACCTGCCCTGGCTTGCGCAGGGCGTCTCGACCATCGTCATCGGCGTCGATGGCGGCGGTACGCCCGATGTGGCAGCGGACGCGGCCAAGCTCCAGGCAAGCGGGATCGGCACCAATGTCGCGCACATGGTCGGTTTCGGCGCGATCCGCAGCCGGGTGCTGGGGCAGGACGATCGCGCGCCGAGCGCGGATGAACTGGCACGGATGCGCGGTCTCGCGGCGAAAGCGATGTGCGAAGGCGCGATGGGGCTGTCCACCGGGCTGTTCTACGCCCCGCAGAGTTTCGCCAAGACGGAGGAAGTGATCGCGGTCGCGCGCGAAGTCGGGTCGCGCGGCGGCCTTTATGACACGCACCAGCGCGACGAATCCACCTATTCGATCGGTCTGATCGCTTCCACCGAGGAAGCGCTGCGTATCGGGCGTGAGGCAAACATGCCCGTGCATTTCGCGCATCTGAAGGCATTGGGCGTCGATCTCCACGGCCAGGCGCCGAAACTGATCGCGACGATCGAGGCGGCCCGGAAAGCCGGGCAGCAGGTGACCGCCGACCAGTATCCCTGGCTCGCTTCGGGCACCAGTCTCGACGCGGCGCTCGTCCCGAGATGGGCGGTGGATGGCGGCTACAAGGCGATGATCGCGCGGTTCGACGAACCTGCGACGCTGGCGCGCATCCGCAAGGAGATGGCCGAAAATCTACGTCGTCGCGGGGGCGCGGAGTCCATCCTGCTCACCGCTCAGGGCCAGCCCTGGACCGGTCGCACCTTGGGGCAGATGGGCGCGACGTGGAGCCTCGATCCCGTCGACGCCGCGGTCCGCATCCTGCGCACGCCGAATGCCGCGGGAACCGGCGCGCGCGGCGTCGGTGTGGCGTCGTTCAACATGGCGCAGGGCGATGTCGACCGGATCATGCAACAGCCCTGGGTGCTGACCGCCTCCGACGGATCGGACGGCCATCCGCGCCAGTACGCGACCTTCCCGGAGAAATATCAGCGCTATGTCCGCGAGCGGAAGGTTGTCGACATGGCTGCGTTCATCCGCCGCTCCACGGGGCTGACCGCCGACACCTATAAGATCGCCGAACGCGGCTATCTGAAACCCGGTCATTATGCCGATGTCGTCGTGTTCGATCCCGTGAACTTCGCACCGCGCGCCGATTATGTGAACCCGCGCGTGCCCAGCGTCGGGGTGGAGGCACTGTTCGTCAACGGACGGCTTGCGCTCGACAGGGGCAAGGCGACCGGCACCGCTGCGGGCCGCGCGCTGCTGCGTTCCCGCCCTGCCGATTGTCCGGCATCATAGCCCCGCGTTATAGGAGGCGCGCGCACCGCGATTGTTCGTGCGCTGGCGTTCGCGCTTACTCCTCAATCTCCACCTGATCGAGATCCGCGATGATCGCTGCGCCCTATCTCCTCTATCTCGGCCATTCCGACGATCCGGTCGGAATCAAGACTTCGCGCGGGCTGGCCGCGTTTCGACGGCAAGATTGCGTCGGCGAGTTCCGCCACGACGATTGCCCGCTGACCCTTGGCCTGCCGCGCATGACGATCGACGAAGCGCGGGCGGCGGGTGCGCGGACAATGGTCCTTGGCATTGCCAATGCAGGCGGGACGCTCGGTCCGTCGCTGATCGACGACGCGCTGGCGGCGATCGCGGCGGGGATGGACGTGGCCTCAGGCCTGCACCAGCGGCTGCGCGACAATCCGCAGCTGGTCGCGGCGGCTCAGGGCTCAGGCGTCCGTCTGATCGACGTGCGCGACCCCCCCGCCGATTTGAAAGTCGGCAGCGGAAAGCGACGCGCGGGCAACCGCTTGCTGACCGTCGGCACCGATTGTTCGGTGGGCAAGATGTATGCGACGCTGTGCTTGCGGGACGCCTTTGTCGCGCGCGGCGTGCAGGCCGATTTCCGCGCCACCGGCCAGACGGGGATTCTGATCGCAGGCGACGGGGTGCCGCTGGACGCGGTGGTTGCGGACTTCATCTCGGGCGCGATCGAAATGCTTTCCCCCGCGCGCGAGGACGACGGCTGGGATCTGATCGAGGGACAAGGGTCGTTGTTCCATGCCTCGTTCGCAGGCGTATCGACCGGCCTGCTCCACGGTGCGCAGGCCAAGGCGCTGGTGCTGTGTCACGATCCGGCGCGCGAACATATGCGCGGCCTGCCGCATTTCGCCGTGCCCGATCTCGCCGAATGCCTGGAGGCGAACCTCAACGTCGCGCGGCTGACCAGCCCCGATGTGCAGGCGGTCGGCGTCGCGCTCAACACCGTATCGCTGGACGAAGCTGCGGCGCGAAGGTTGTGCGAGGAAACGTCCGCGCGGCTGGGCCTGCCGACCACCGACCCGTATCGCTTCGGCGCCGACACTATCGTGGACTGGACCCTCGAATGTTTCGCACCCTCGACGCACGCCACGACCGCTACCGGCTGAAGGCCCCGTTCCGCATTTCGCGCGGGGTGAAGACCGACGCCGATGTCGTTACCGTGACGATCCGTCAGGGGGATCATGTCGGGCGCGGCGAAGGCGTGCCCTATGCCCGTTATGGCGAAAGCATCGAAAGCGCCCTGACCGCGATCGAGGGCGCTCGCGATCTGATCGAAACCGGGGGCAACCGCGCTGCACTGGCCGCAGCGATGCCCGCGAGCGCCGCGCGCAATGCCATCGACAATGCGTTGTGGGATCTCGAATCGAGGTTGGGGGGACGCAGCGTGTCCGCGCTTGCGGGCCTGCCCGAGCCGCTCGCTCTCCCCTCGGCGATCACCATCGGGCTCGACGCGCCGCAGGCGATGGCCGCTGCCGCCGCGCGCGCCGCCGATGTCCCGCTGCTCAAGGTCAAGGTCGATGCCAGCGACCCGCGCGCGCAGATCGCCGCCGTTCGCGAGGTCGCACCCGGTCCGCGCCTGATCGTCGATCCCAACGAGAGCTGGACGATCGACACCATCGCCGAACTCCACGATTTCCTGATCGCATCGCGCGTCGATCTGCTCGAACAGCCGCTCCCTGCGGGCAAGGATGCCGCACTCGCCGATTTCGCCACGCCGCTGTCGATCTGCGCCGACGAATCGCTCCACACCGCGCGCGATCTCGAATCGCTGGTCGGCCGCTACAGCCATGTGAACGTGAAGCTCGACAAGACCGGCGGGCTGACCGAGGCGCTGGTGCTGGCACGCATGGCAAAGGCACGCGGGTTCGGTTTGATGGTCGGCTGCATGGTCGCATCGTCGTTGGGGATCGTGCCCGCAATGGCACTGGCGGGGGAGGCGGAATTCGTTGATCTCGACGGGCCGCTCTGGCTGGCCGAGGATTACGTAGGCGGCGTGACCGATATCGCGGGTATGCTACACCCGGCGCGCAAAGGGTTCTGGGGCGACGGGGTTAGCGGATGACGATGGTGCGCGCGTGGTTTGCGATTCCGCTGTGGAAACGCGTGGTCGGCGCGCTCGTCCTCGGCATCCTGCTCGGCGCGCTCGCGCCTGCATGGGCGCCCGCGGTGCAGATATTGGGCGACATCTTCGTCCGGCTCATCAAGATGCTGGTGGTGCCGGTCGCGCTGGTCACCATCGCCGCAGGGATCGCGACGATCGGCGATCCGCGGCGGCTGGGGCCGATCGGCGGGCGTACCGTCGCGCTATTCGCGATGACGACGCTGATCGCGGTGACGGTCGGCATGACGCTGGGACTGCTGACCCGCCCTGGCGAGGGCATCGTGCTGGGCGGCGTCACCGCGCACGCGCTGGGTGCGCCCGTCACCCCCTATGACCAGTTGCTGGGGATCATCCCTGCCAACATCATCGACGCACTGGCGCGCGGCGACATGCTGGCGATCATCTTCGTCGCGGTACTGCTCGGCATCGGCAGCGTGGTCGCAGGCGAAGCAGGCAAGCCGGTCGTCGCGCTGCTGCAATCGCTTTCGAACGTCCTGCTGCACATCGTCCGCATCGTGATGGAGTTCACCCCGTTCGGCGTGTTCGCGCTGATCGCGAACGCCATCGCCACCAATGGCGCGGCATTGTTCGTCAATGTCGGCTGGCTGGCGCTGTGCGTGATCCTCGGCTCGCTGATCCAGATGGCGATCCATAGCGGCCTGCTCGCCAGCATCGCGCGCTTGTCCGTCGCGCGTTTCTATCGCGGGATCACCGATGCGCTGGCGGTCGCCTTCTCCACCGCCTCATCCTCCGCCACGCTGCCGGTCGCGATGCGCGTCGCCAGCGATAATCTGGGAGTCGCGAAACCCATCGCCTTCACCGTGCTGCCGCTGGGCGCAAGCATCGGCAAGGACGGGACCGCGCTCTATGTCGGGCTGATGGGCCAGTTCGCGTTGCAGGCGCTGGGCATCACCCCCGACTGGGTGATGCTGGCGATCATGCTCGCAACCGGCGCGCTCGCCGCATTTGGCACCGCGCCGGTGCCGTCGGCATCGCTGTTCATGCTCGCGGCGATGCTCGCCTCGGTCGGGGTCAGCGCCGAACAGACCGCGCTGATCGTGGGGCTTGTCCTGCCGTTCGACCGGTTGCTCGACATGACGCGCACCGTGCCCAGCGCTTCGGCCAACCTGACCGTGACGACGCTCGTCGCCCATGCGGAGGGCGCGATCGACCGCGACCGGTTCAGCGGACAAGCCACCGCGTGACGCGGGCAGTGCGCATGGCTATGCTCGGCCAAGCATGAACCTTCGCCACATCGAGATTTTCCACGCCGTCTATGTGAACGGATCGGTCAGCGCGGCGGCGCGGGCGCTCAACATTTCACAGCCCTCCGTATCAAAGACGCTGCGCCACGCCGAATCGCTGCTCGGTTTCGAGCTGTTTCAGCGCGCCGCCGGGCGGCTGATCCCGACCGACGATGCCCATGCCCTATTCTCCGAAGTCAGCGAAATTCAGGATCGTGTCCACGCCCTGCGTGAAGCGGGCCGCAACCTGCGTCGCGGCGAAGGTGGGATGCTGCGGATCTCGGCATTACCGTCGCTGGCACTGGGCGCGCTGCCAACCGCGGTATCGCATTTCCTGACCGCGCATCCCAAGGTCCGCTTCGACCTTCAGACCGTGCATCACGACGACCTGCTTCGGAAATTGCACGAGCGCGAGACCGATGTCGCGATCGCTTACGAAGTCCCGCCCGCCGCCCCCATCGGCCACAAATGGCTGGGCGAAGGCGAACTGGTGGTCCTCTACCGCGAAGAGGACATGCCCGACGCGCCCCCTCGCCTGGAGCTGGAGGCGCTATGCGGACGCCCGTTCATCAGCTTGGCAGCAAGTGGCCCGATCGGCCTGTTGTTCAGCGCCGAACTCGACCGGCGCGCGGTCGTGCTCGACGAAGTGGTGTCGGCGCGCACCTTTTACATCGCGACCGCTTTGGTGCGCGCCGGCGTCGGACTGACCGTGGTGGATAGCTTCACCGCAGAAGCCGCGATGGGGCCTGGGCTGGCGATGCGCGGGCTCAAACCCTCCATCACCTTCGACGTCCATGCGATGTTCCTATTGAACCGTCCCCCGACCGCGCTCGCGCTCGATTTCCTTAAAACGATGGGTCGCGTCGTCGAGGGTGAATGACACGCGGTTATGACCGCCCGACCATTGCGAATGCGCGTGCCCCTTGCGAAGCCGCGCCCGTCCGATAGCCTGAGCGCCATGATCCGTGCGCCCCTCGCAGCCCTGCTGCTCCTCACCCTGCCCCAGCCCGCTGCCGCCAGCGATCCAATCGAGGACGCTGTCCGTGCGAAACTGGCGGAGGCCGGACCCGGCACGCGCTTCGGCCTCGTCGTGGTGGACGATCAGGGGCGCGAGATCGTGGCGATCGCCCCCGACGACCGCTTCGTCCCCGCCTCCAATACCAAGATGTATTCGACCGCGCTCGCCTATGAAACGCTGAGCGTCGACGGCCCCGACGCGGTGGGCGGGACGCAGGTTCGGTTGGGCGAAGGGCCGCGCCCCGACGTGATCCTGGTCGGACGCGGCGATCCGCGGCTGTCGGGCACGGCGGATTGCACGGTCGATTGCCTCTCCACGCTCGCCGATGCGGTTGCGGCTCGGACGCGCGTAGTGGGCGACGTCATCGGTGACGACACGCTGTTCCCCGACGAGCGCTGGCCGTCGGGGATGAGCTGGAACAACATGACCAGCCGCTACGGCACCGCAATTTCCGCGCTGTCGATCGACGACAACGAATGGCGCGTGAGGGTCACGCCCGGGGCGATCGGAGAGGCCGCGCGCATCGATGGCGATGGGTATGAGGCGATCGACAATCACGTCACCACTGGGACAAAGACCGACCTGTCGACGATGCGGATGCCGGGCAGCGGGCGGCTGCGTGTGTGGGGCACCGTCGCTGCCGGTGCAGCGCCCGAGTTGGTCCGCGTCGGCATCGAAGACCCCGCCCACCGCGCCGCCTGGCTGATGCGCCGGATGCTGGAGGCGCGTGGGGTTCGCGTGACCGGCGATGTCGGCACCCGCCACCGCGCGATTTCGCCGTCCGATGATCCCGCGCGTGGTGCGCCTGCGCCGCAAGTGCCGAACCAGCCCGCGCTTGCGACGCTGACGCCGCCCGCGCTGTCCAACACGCTGACCATCACCAACAAGGTTAGCCAGAATCTCTACGCCGATCTGCTGCTGCGTCGCGCATCGGCAATCACCGGCAGCGGATCGGTCGCAGATGGACAGGCGGCGATCGAGGCGATGCTGACCCGCGCAGGCGTCGCGCGGCACCAGTACGACTTTTCCGACGGCTCCGGCATGTCGACCTATAATCGTCTGTCGCCGCGCGGCACCGTCACCTTCCTGCGCTGGACGCAGACTCGCCCCTGGGGCGCGGCGTTTCGCGAGACGCTTCCGATTGCGGGCAAGGATGGCACGCTGTCGCGCCGCTTCACCGGCACGCCGCTCGAAGGACGGTTGTTCGCCAAGACCGGCAGCCTGAATGCGTCGAACGCGCTGTCGGGGTTCATCACCGCCAAAAGCGGCCGGACGCTGACCTTTGCAAGCTTCGCCAACGACATGCCCGCCGACAAATCGGTGCGCGACACGGTGGACGCGGCGCTAAACCTGATCGCCGACGCTTACTGATCGGTCCCAGGCCGCGATAACCGCGTCGCCGGTTTCGCGGCGTAATCGGACGATGCCGCTGTCCGAATGACGGCTTGGATGCACGCGATTGGTCAGCAATGTCCAGGCAAGCCCGCGCTCGAAATCCACCCACAGCCCGGTGCCGGTAAAGCCGGTATGCCCGATCGTCGCATCCGAACACGCATCCCCGCCGGGCCAGCCATCGGCACGCGCTTCCCAGCCATGCGTGCGGTTGGCGTGAACCCGCGTGCGGATCGCCTCGATCTCGAACGCCGATGCGCTGCCGTCGAGCAACCCGGCCGCGAAATCGAGTACTCCGGCGACCGTGCCGAACAGCCCGGCATGACCGGTGCGCCCGCCCATCGCGAAACAGTTCTCGTCATGCACCGCGCCCTTCATCACCTGTCCGCGCCAACTGCACCGTTCGGTCGCGACCGCCGGGCCGGGCGGTGGTCCCCAGGACAGGCCATCGCCCAGCGGCAAGGCGTCGAGGGATCCCCCCGTCAGCCGCTCGACCACGATCCCCAGCAGGATGAAATTGATGTCGGAATAAACGGGCGGCCCGTGCCGCCATTGGCGTTGCAGCACGAACGCCCGCAGCCGGTCGGGATCATCGCCATAGGTGTAGAGGGGCTCGACCGCAGGCAGAAAGGTGCGATGCGCCAGGCAATCGCGGAACGTCAGCCGCCGTTCGGCTGCCCCCGCCACATCATATTGCCGCAAGTCGGGAATTGCGTCGGTCAACGGCCGGTCGAGGGCGATCCGTCCCTCCTCCGCCAGCCGCAGCACCAACCGCGTCGTCGCGATCACCTTGGTCAGCGAGGCGAGGTCAAACCAGTGATCTGCGGTCAGCGTCTCCGCTTCCGGCTCGACCTGCGCCAGTCCCGCCACACGGGTCGCCCGGCGTCCATCGGCCGCGACGATCCCCAGGATCGCGCCCGGAATGCGCGCGCTCGCCACGCTGGCGGCCGCAGGCTGGAATGCGCGGTCAGCAATGTCGGTCAGCGATGGCATTGGCGGACGGCACTCCTGATGGCTTGATCCGACAACTTGTCGAGTTCCCGCCTGAGGAGGTCAAGGACAAGGCCGACCTTCGACGGCGAATGCGCCGTCCGGTCGCGCAGGGTGCGCCGGATCGTGGCCCGGCTGCGGCGCAGCGCGCGTGATGCGCCCGGTTCGGTTTGGGCGTCAACCGGCTGGTCATCCTCGCGCGGGTAACGTCGGCGACGATGACAAGAAACCGATCCAATCACCGCCGCGGATGGCATGGCGCGAACGACGGCAAGTTCGGGCGCGGGCGAAAGCGCGCGCGCGGTATGCGGTTCAGCTGGGGCGAGTTGCGGCTGGTCGTGCTGGGCGGAATCTTGGCGGGGCTGAGCGTTGCCGCAATGCCCGACGACTGGTTGAACGGCAGGGCGTTCGCGGAGGGCGCGGCGGAGATCGGGTTGGTCGTGCCGGGCGCGGAACCGGAGACAGAGGCCAGAGCAGGCGCAGGCGATGTCGCCCATGCGCGGTTCGACCGTTGTTCCGGCCCGGTGCGCGTCAACTGCGTGGTCGATGGCGACACCTTCTGGATGGACGGCGAGAAGATCCGCATCGCCGATCTGAACGCGCCCGAAGTCTCCAGCCCCAAATGCGCGTCTGAGGCACGACTGGGCGCGCGGGCGACCGATGCGCTGATCGTTCAGCTCAACGCCGGCCCCTTCGCGCTGGAGCGCATCGACCGCGACGAGGACCGCTACGGCCGCAAGCTGCGTCGCGTCACGCGCGGCGGCGAGTCGGTGGGCGAGGCGATGGTGAGCGCGGGCGTCGCGCGCTGGTATGGCGAGGGACGTCGCGGGTGGTGTTGAGGCAGGGTGTGGCCCGCACGGCGTTCGGAAGGTTAGTCGAAAGTTGGTCCAATGCGCGGTTTGCGGGAGGGGGCGGACGAGGCGGTGTTCGGTGCCGTTTCCCCGCGCTTTGACGCCGCTGCCATTGCTCCTCCGCACCCTGCCCGTCCGCCAAGGGAAGTAAGCAAAGTGCGGCGTTGTAGGACAGCGGAAACATCGCACCAGGGAGGGTCAGTTTTTCGACTAAGCCACAATGTTCGTTACTGTTTGGCGCTTTATCTCCACGAGAGTCGTTTCCTCATCGCATTGATGGCAATGTGCGTGGTCAAAGACTGCGCCGTGCACCCAATCCTGGTCTTGTTCATCTCAGTTCGCCCACGCGTCTCGCGAAACCGCTTCGCTTTTGCATTTGATGCACATCATGACGGTCCGCCCTTTAATGATCGTCGGCGGTCCTCCAAAACAGATCGTCAGGCCGGATCGAGCGCTCAACTGGCCAAATCCAAGGGAAGGTCTGCGATATCTCGCAGCCGATCGCCCTCGATCATCATGCCAAGAAGGTTCACCACCTCGTCTTGTCCCAATGCTTCTACCGCTTGGACAAGTTCCGGCAGTGCGAAATGATAGACGCAGTCCAGATCGCCCGTTCCGAGCGCCAAGGAAGCCAGACGGCTGGGTGATGGTTCGCCGGTGACAACAACGATGTGCGGTACGCGGCCCTTACGGCTACGGATCAGGTTCAGTGCTTCGAATCTGGAATTCTGTGCGCGATCGCTGCGCATGGTCCATTTGCACGAAACGGACGCGTGCATCAGCGGCATTGCGTTGTTTCGGTGTCGCAGCGGCGAGCGAAGACCGGAAATTTCATCCAGCGCCAAACCGCTGCTCGCGAAGGCCGCATCGGCAAGTGGCGTGCGGGAAATGACGATATCGGATGCGACCGCGTAATCGCCGCCGACGAACGCCGCCAGATCGGGGTTTGCTTTGGTTATTCGCTGTACTTCGGCCAGATGCGAATATTGCTGATAGCGGGCGATCACCAGTTCGGACCGCGCGTTGATGCATTCGGTTTTCCATTCGCCCGGACGGATCGTTGCCAGATGAGCGAATACCGATTGGATAAACGCGGTCACGGCGGTTTCGAATTCCACACCGGCGGTTTGACCGGCAAGCTTCTTTCCGTCGCGCGCTCCCAGAGTTTCAGCAATAGTGGCAGCGATGCGAACGCTCGATTGCTGGCTACCGTCCGCGTTCGAAGCGACGCCGTCCGATAAAACCAAAAGTCTGTCGCACAAACGATCGTGAAATTCGGCGCGTAAAGCGGTGAGCGAAGCGACCGTCATGCCGCGAACAATTTTCTTACCGACATGGCGACACGCAGGTTGCGGGCGACGGCACAGGCCACCGGCGGGGGGAAGGCGTTGCCGACCTGGCGATAGGCGGTCGTCTTGCGGCCGTAGAATTGCCAGTGGTCGGGAAAGCCTTGCAGGCGAGCGACCATCCGCACCGTCAATCGTGGCATTCCGACGAAATCGGAAGGCGGCGCATCGTCCGACAGGCTGCGTCCCTCAACCCCGAGCGACGCCCATGCCTTTCGGGCGCGAGTGGGACCGAGATCGGGTCCACCATGTTTTTTCGAACCGCCGACGATCGTGGGTGCAATGTCATTGGCGCACCGAGCCCAGACATCGACACCACGCCAGCCATTGGCTCCCATCAAATCACGAAGCAGGTAGCCAACGGGCGCGGGATTGTGCGGTTGAGCGGTCGGCCAGTCGAAAAGATCGGTCATGTCTTTCCTGACAGCGACGATGACGACGCGGGGGCGGAGCTGGGAAACGCCGAAGTCCGACGCGTTGAGCAACCGCCATTCGGTTTGGTAGCCCAGCTTTTCGAGCTGGCGGCGCAGATTGTTCCGGTAATCCTCGAAAACGGCGGACAAAAATCCACGTACATTCTCGATCATCACGGCGCGTGGCCGAATTTCGTCGATCAGGCGCAATGCGGCTGGAAACAGATTGCGTTCGTCCTTATCGCCCAGTTGCTTGCCCGCCACCGAGAATGGCGGACAAGGGAGCCCCGCTGCGAACAAATCAACGCCCTTATAGGGCCGCCCGTCGAAATCGTTCATGTCGGCGGTGTGGACGTCCCAACTGGGACGGTTCAATCGCAGGGTTTTGGCGAAGTCCGGTTCGATCTCGACCAGAGCGGTATGTCCGAAACCGGCTTGTTCGATGCCAAGAGCCTGCCCACCCGCACCGGCGCAAAATTCGATCGACTGCATAACTTCGCTCACGGTTGAGAAGCGGGGACGATATGTTCCCAATACGTTCCGGTCAAGGGTGGCGTTTTTGCTTATCGCCCGCCACGGGGAAAGCCCGTGGCGTCGGTCGGCGCTGTAGCGCCGCCGGCCGGGCGCGCCGCCGGTAGCGCGGATTAGCGTTCGCTAATCCGCTGCGCGACGCGCCTCACTCCGCCGCCACCCCAGCCCGCGAGAACATATCCCCCTCGCCGCCGTCCGCATCCTCATTCGCAGGCGCGACAACCTTTGCCTTCTGGCGCTTGTCGAAGCTGTCCCATACCTCGTTCCAGTTGCCCCGCGTCGCGCCCTTCGAATATTCGGTCGCGCGCTGTTCGAAGAAATTGGCGTGTTCGACGCCGTTGAGCAGCGGGGCGAGCCAGGGGAGGGGGTGTTCGTCGATCATGTAGATCGGCTTCAGCCCAAGCTGCCCCAGCCGCCAGTCGGCGATGTAGCGGATGTATTTCTTGATTTCCTTGGGCGTCATGCCGGTCACCGGACCCTGTTCGAACGCCAGGTCGATGAACGCATCCTCCAGCCGCACCGTGGTCTGGCACATGTCCATGATGTCGCTCTTGACCGATTTGGTCAGGCAATCGCGCTCCTTGGTGAAGGCATGATAGAGGCGGATGATGCCTTCGCAGTGCAGGCTTTCGTCGCGCACGCTCCACGACACGATCTGGCCCATGCCCTTCATCTTGTTGAAGCGCGGAAAGTTCATCAGCATCGCGAAGCTGGCGAACAATTGCAGCCCTTCGGTGAAGCCGCCGAACATCGCCAGCGTCTTGGCGATATCCTCATCGGTATCGACGCCGAAATTCTGCAGATAATCGTGCTTGTCCTTCATCTCGGCATATTCGAGGAACATGCCATATTCGCTTTCCGGCATGCCGATCGTGTCAAGAAGGTGGCTGTAGGCGGCGATGTGCACCGTTTCCATGTTGGAGAAGGCGGCAAGCATCATCTTGACCTCGGTCGGTTTGAACACCCGGCCGTATTTCTCGTGATAGCAATCCTGCACCTCGACATCGGCCTGGGTGAAGAAGCGGAAGATCTGGGTGAGCAGGTTGCGCTCGTGATCGGTCAGCTTCTGTGCCCAGTCGCGGCAATCCTCGCCCAGCGGGACTTCTTCCGGCATCCAGTGGATCTGCTGCTGGCGTTTCCAGAAATCGTACGCCCAGGGATATTCGAAGGGCTTGTAGGTCTTGCGGGCTTCGAGAAGGGACATGGAACGCGCTCCTTTACGGGCTGAATGGCGGACTAAACGGTGGGTTGGGCGACGAGGGCGAAGGTGCCGAGCACCAGCCCCGCGGCAATGGCTAGCCCCGCACAGATCGCCATCAGGCGCGGTGCCTTGGAGGCGCCGTTGCGGGACTGGAACAGACAGGCGATCGCGACGACGAAGGCGATGACGGTCAGCGCGGTGAGCGTGGTTTTCATGGTCGCCTTACCGCTCGTTCTCGATCACGGTGCCGCGCCGGGCGGGGCGTTCGACGACGCGGGTGCGATAGACGGTGCGGCTGCTGCGCGCGCCGACGCCCAAGAACACGACGCCGATGAAATAGCCGAAATCATACCAGCCGCCGTTATTGGGAACGGAGTAAATGGCGATGTCGGCGACGAACAGCGACAGGATCCAGGCGACCGGAAAGATGAAGCCGTGCCACACGCCCCAGAAGAAACCGGGGGCGGCGGGATCGACCCCCGATGCGACCTGCGACGCGCAGGCGGAAAGCGTCGCGGCGGCGGCGATCACAGCAAAAATGCGCACACCTGTTCCCCCGCGCTCAGGCTGAGCCCGTCGAAGCCGGGTGGCAACACCCTTCGACAAGCTCAGGGTGAGCGCGGTTGGAGAGGGGGCGCGCGCAGGCATGACTTACGCTGCCTGTCCCGTCGCCTCGGTCAGGACCGAGGCGGCGAGGACGCGGATTTCATCGACGCTGATCGATTCCGGACGCTTCAACGCGCGGGTCGCGAGCGTGACGAGTTCGTCTGGGGTCAGCGTCGGCCCGGCATCGACCAGCGGATCGGTGTCGCTGGCGGCGATAAAGGGGCCTTCGACTACTGACATGCCAGGCATTCGTCATAATCCGTGCTCTCGCCCAGATCATATTTGGCGAGTTCGGAGGTGTTGTCGGCCTCGACCCCGCCCGCAAAGCCGGCGCGCTGCACCGATTTGGAGCGGAGATAATAGAGCGACTTGATCCCCAGTTCCCACGCGCGGAAATGGAGCATCAGCAGATCCCATTTGTCGACGTCGGCCGGGATGAACAGGTTGAGCGACTGCGCCTGATCGATGAACGGCGCGCGGTCGCCGGCAAGTTCGAGCAGCCAGCGCTGGTCGAGTTCGAACGACGTCTTGAACACGTCCTTTTCTTCATGGCTCAGGAAGTCGAGATGCTGGACGCTGCCGCCCTTTTCCAGAATCGAATTCCAGACATTGTCCGAATTCTTGGATTTTTCGTTGAGCAGCTTTTCCAGATACGGGTTCTTGACCGACCACGACCCCGACAGCGTCTTGTGGGTGTAGATATTGGCCGGGATCGGCTCGATGCACGCCGACGTGCCGCCGCAGATGATCGAGATCGACGCGGTGGGCGCGATCGCCATCTTGCACGAGAAGCGCTCCATCACGCCCATCTCGGCGGCGTCGGGGCAGGGGCCGCGCTCGACCGCCAGCGCCATCGACGCCTCGTTCGCCTGGCCGCTGATGTGTTTGAACATGCGCAGGTTCCACGACTTGGCCATCGCGCCTTCCATCGGCAGGCCGCGCGCCTGGAGGAAGCTGTGGAAGCCCATGACGCCCAGCCCGACCGAGCGTTCGCGTTCCGCCGAATAACGCGCGCGGGCCATCTCGTCGGGCGCGCGCTCGATATAATCGGTCAGGACGTTGTCGAGGAAGCGCATCACGTCCTCGATGAAGCGCTTGTCGCCGTTCCATTCGTCCCAGGTTTCGAGATTGAGCGACGACAGGCAGCAGACCGCGGTGCGATCATTGCCCAGATGGTCGCGGCCGGTGGGCAGCGTGATTTCCGAGCAGAGGTTGGAGGTCGAAACCTTCAGCCCCAGATCGCGGTGATGCTTGGGCATCGCCGAGTTCACATGATCGCTGAACACGATGTACGGCTCGCCGGTGGCGAGGCGGGTTTCGACCAGCTTCTGGAACAAGGCGCGCGCATCGACCTTGCCGCGCTCGGACCCGTCCTTGGGGCTGCGCAGCGTCCATTCGCCGCCCGAACGGACGCATTCCATGAATTCGTCGGGGATGAGGACGCCGTGATGGAGGTTCAGCGCCTTGCGGTTGAAGTCTCCGCTCGGTTTGCGGATTTCGAGGAATTCCTCGATTTCCGGGTGGCTCACGTCGAGATAGCAGGCCGCCGAGCCGCGACGCAGCGAGCCCTGGCTGATCGCGAGCGTCAGCGAATCCATGACGCGCACGAACGGGATGATGCCGCTGGTCTTGCCGTTCAGACCGACCGGCTCGCCGATGCCGCGCACCGCGCCCCAATAGGTGCCGATGCCGCCGCCGCGCGACGCGAGCCAAACATTCTCGTTCCAGGTCTCGACGATGCCCTCAAGGCTGTCGGGGACCGAATTGAGATAGCAGCTGATCGGCAGGCCACGCCCCGTGCCGCCGTTCGACAGCACCGGCGTCGCGGGCATGAACCACAGTTTCGAGATATAGTCGTAGAGGCGCTGCGCGTGATCGGCATCGTCGGCATAAGCCGACGCCACCCGCACGAACAGATCCTGGAACGATTCGCCGGGCAGCAGATAGCGGTCCTTCAGGGTATCCTTGCCGAATTCGGTCAGCAGCGCGTCGCGGCTGTGATCGACCTCGACCGGATAGGGCGAGGGGATTACCGACTTGCTGTCGACGGTCTTTACCGCGCCTTCGCGCTTGGGCGCGCGGGCGTTGTGGGCAGCGTCCGCGACGGGCGCTTCGGCGGTGTGGGTGGCGGTATCGTTCACGCGATCATCCTGCGTTTCCCTGAAATCCATGACTGGCCCCCGTTCCTAATTCGTTCGACTCGGGGACAAGCCCCAGTGATAGCATTTCGGACGGGGTGGAGGCCACAGAACAAATCGGGTCCGCGGCCATCGAAAGGGCGCAAAGCCAGCCCCCACCCGAAATAGCATCGCGTGGCTGGCATACCAGTGCTAGCGCTTGTCCCCCGTCGTGACCACTAGAGATTGTGGCCAAACGGCTTTCGACGCAAGCCTGTAAATCTTTTGTTCATCCAACTGTTGGTCGATGAAAAGGCTCGCTTCGTCGCGTGGCGCCATTGCCGAACCGGCCGCGACGCGCGGCGTTATGGGGGTTCCGGAAAACGCAAGCGAACAGGAATCGAACGCGAAATTTATTTCGTCGGATGAGTCCTGAATGCACCAGCAACCACAAGTGCTTGTGTTGCGGCGCGTTGGCCGACTAGCCTTTGATCGAACGGGGGTGTCCGATCCGATCCCATCCACGGTGTTGGGGGGGCGGAACGACCCGTAGCGGGGGATAATGCGATGATCTGGCACTGGCTGGCGGCGTTGGGGGCGATGGGCGCGGCGACGCCCGACGATCCGGTCACGCAGACGCGCAGCGTTACGGTCGAGGAGCGATCGGTCGCCGAGCTTCAGGCGATGATGACGCGCGGCGAGGTGTCGAGCGAGGCGATTGCCGCTGCCTATCTGGCCCGAATCGAATCGATGGATCGCAAAGGCCCGACTCTCCGCGCGATGATCGCGGTCGAACCCGGCGCGATCGCCGAAGCACGCGCGATGGACGCCGAACGCCGTGCCGGGCGGGTGCGCGGGCCGCTGCACGGCGTGCCGGTGGTGGTGAAGGACAATATCGAAACGCGTGGGGGGTTGCCGACCACCGCAGGGAGCCTGGCGCTCGCAGACAACGTCACCCGCCGCGACGCGCCGGTGGTGGCAAAGCTGCGCGCGGCAGGCGCGGTGATCCTGGGCAAGACCAACCTTTCCGAATGGGCGAACATCCGGTCGACCGAATCGATGAGCGGGTGGAGCGCGGTCGGCGGGCTGGTCAGGAACCCCTATGCGCTCGACCGGTCGGCCTGCGGATCGTCGTCGGGCACCGGGGCGGCGATCGCGGCGAGCTATGCCGCGGTCGGTGTGGGCACCGAAACCGACGGATCGGTCACCTGTCCCGCCGCCATCAACGGCCTGGTGGGGTTGAAGCCGACGATGGGCCTGATCAGCCGCACCCATATCGTGCCGATCAGCCACAGCCAGGACATTGCCGGGCCGATGGGCCGCAGCGTCGCCGATGTCGCCGCGCTGTTCTCTGCGATGATCGGCAGCGACTATGCGGATGCGACGACCAAGGACGCCGATCGCCACCGGCGCGATTATGCGGCCGATCTGTCGAGCGCGTCGCTTAAAGGCGTGCGGATCGCGGTGCTGCGTCCCACCATGTCGGACGAGATCGAAGCGCGCTACGACGCCGCGCTTGCGGTGTTGAAGGCTGAAGGCGCGGTGCTGGTCGATGCCAGGATGCCCGACTTGCCGGGCCTTGGCGACGCCGAGTTCGCGGTGCTGCTCGCGGAGTTGAAGGCCGATCTGAACGCCTATCTCGCCACCACGCCCGCCGCGGTGAAAACGCGGACGCTGGCCGATGTGATGGCGTTCAACACGCGCGAGGCCGCGCGCGAAATGCCCTATTTCGGGCAGGAAATCTTTGCGATGGCGCAAGATACCAAGGGGCTGGACGATCCGGCCTATAAGGAAGCGTTGGCCAAGGCGCGGCGACAGGCGGGGCCGCAAGGGATCGACGCGATCCTGAAAGCGGCCAATGCGCAGCTCTACGTCGCGCCGTCGAATGGCCCGGCCTGGTTGAGCGATCCGGTCCACGGCGACAATTTCGGCGGGCCGAGCGCAAGTCGGCTGGCCGCGGTATCGGGCTATCCGCACCTGACCGTGCCGATAGGGCTGGTCGATGGCTTGCCGGTCGGAATGTCCTTCATCGGCCCCGCGCACAGCGACGGGCTGCTGCTGGGCGCGGGATATGTGTTCGAACGTGCGGGCAAGTTGCGTCAGCCGCCGCGCTATCTGCCGAGCGTCGAGACGGGCGAGGGGCTGGAGGGCGCGCGATAATATTCCCAACCCGTTCGTTTCGAGCGAAGTCGAGAAACGCTTGCGCGCGCCGGAACCACGTTTCTCGACTTCGTTCGAAACAAGCGGGGGAGAGGTCGATAGGGTCCAAACTCAATCAGGAGGTCGACGTGATCGCCCGGAGCGGCGGGTGGGCAAGGAAGGTCGCGCAGACGCGTAGCGGCGCTACGCGCAAGCGGCCTGACGGCGCCCACCCGCCGCTCCGGGCGACCGCTTTGCGGCGGGCCGATTTCGGCGCCAGGCAGCGTTGCTCATCGGGCACGATGCTCAAGCATCGCGCCTTCCTCGCGCCTTGCCTGACACCAAAATCGGCTCCGTCACGTCGATCTCCTGATTGAGTTTGGACCCTAAAGCAGCGCCGCCGCTTCCCGATTGGCGCGCCGCGCGAACGACCATTGCCACGCGGTGACCAGCGGCACGATCACCAGTTCGATCGTCAGCCCGCCGAGATGACCGAAGGACGGCAAACCGACCACACCGATGCTGTATGCCCGCGACAGGCCACCCACGACCACGATCAGCGCCAGCAACCTAAGCCGTGGCCCTTTTTGCTCGATCCTGCGCATGCAGCTCAGAAATCCGATCGCGATGGCGAGCAGCAGCCCCGAAAGGTAACGGAAATGGCTGTCGAGATCGGTCGCGACATAGCCGTCCGCCATCAGCCAGCCCGGCCCCGACAGGATCGAAGTGACCGAGGCCGAAAGCGATACGGTGCAGGTTGCAGCGATCACGCCCTGAAGCAATCGGCGTTCGACCGACATTCTCACGTTGCGTCGCGCTCCAGCAGTTCGGCGCGGACATGGATGGCTTTCAGCGACATCTGAACCTCGATCAGGAACAGGATCAGCCCGATCGTGAGCACCGCCATCGACAGGATGAAGGCGAAGGCGACGATCCGTCCGATCGACAGGTTCGTCAGCGCGCCGACGAACAGCAGCGCGACGACCAGGCAGATTGCCACCGCGCTCAGCACGCAGAGCGAAAGCGCGCCGTTGATGACGGTGATCCGCCGGTCGAGCAGCCGCAATTCCCAGACGTGCCGGTCATGTTCGGGGCCGGTCGATGCCGGGTGCAGTTTTTCCAGCGTGCGCGCCCGATCGACGATGCGCGCCAGCCGCCCGGCCAGCACGTTCAGAATCGCGCCGATCCCGGCAAGCAGGAAGACGGGCGCGATCGCGGACTGGATCGTCGCGGCGACGGTCGAGATGCCGGGGGAAAATTCCATTGCGCAGCGACTATGGCGCGGGGCCGTCCCGTGCTGCAAGCCACTTGATGCTGTGGACCGATTTCCACCGGTTGGTAACGCATTTGGGCGTAGGGGCATCGGGTGATGAACGCTCCCATCGTTGCAGGCGACCGCGCCAGCTTCGCCAACCGGCACGCCGTGCTGGTGCGCGACGGGCTCTCGACGGCGATCGATGCGGTCGCCGAATGCGGCGCGCCCACGCACCGCTTCCTGCGGCATGGCTGGTTCGCTGCTGCGGTTCGGGCCTATGGTGGACGGCCGCGCACCTGGGTGGTGGAGCGCGACGGCCTGCCCGTAATCGCGTTGCCTGCCGTATCGGTCGGCCCTCGGGGCCTGAAGATGGCGATGGTCGCGGGCAGCTATTGGCCGTTTCGCAGTTTCCCCGTGGCGGGGGAGGCGGGGCCGGGCGCGTTCGATGCGCTGCTGGATGCGGTCGCGCGCGATACTCGCGTGCTGCGATTCGGGCCGGTCTATGATGGCGATCCGGCACTCGAAGGATTGCGCGCCGCGGCCGAGCGGTGCGGCTGGCGCGCGGTGTCGCGCTTCGTCGCCGAAAGCTTCGTGCTCGACATGGCCGGACTGCGCGCCGAGGGGACCTGGCCGCGCAACTCGACGCTGCGCAAGAACCGCTTTCACGAAAAGCATCTGGGCGAACATGGCCCGCTCGACTGGCGTTTCGTGCATGACGCGGGCTGGGACGAGGCGGCATTCGATGCACTCGCCGATATCGAACGCGGCAGCTGGATCGGCGAACGGACCGATGGGCGCGACGCCAAGTTCGCCAGCGACGCGCATGGCCATTTCTGGCGGCTGGCGGCGGCGGACCCGGTGATCGCCGGCGCGATGTGGGCGGCGGTGCTCCGCGTCGATGGCAAGCCCGCGGCATTCTCGTTCGACCTCAACGCCGGCGACCTGAAATACGCCATCGCCAACAGCTACCTGCCCGCCTACGCCAAGCATTCGCCGGGGAAATTGCTTTATTACCGCAATCTGGTCCGTGCGCTGGGCGACGGCATCACGCGCGTCGATTGGGGCGCAGGCGACAGCGGCTACAAGCGCACCATCGGCGCCGAGGATGGCCCCGCGATCCGCGACTGGCTGTTCGTGCGACCGGGGATTGCGGGTATCGCGGCGGATGCATTGGGATGGGCTTGGGCGCGAAGTGGGCATAGACCTGCGGTCTGATCAGACTCGCAAATAGCGGAAATACCAGACTTCGTGGCCCTTGCGCCGCGCCTTGCGTTCGTAACGCGTTTCCGGCCAGTCGGCGGGGCGGGTCAGGAAATCCTGCGCAGATGCCGCCTGCCATTCGAAATCGCGGCGCTGGTCCATCACCATCATCGACCAGCGGCAATAGGTCGGGTCGTCGGTGCCCAGACGGAACTCGCAGCCCGGTTTCAGCTTGGCGGCGATCAGGTCCATCGGACCGTGATTCATCATCCGGCGCTTGGCGTGCCGCGCCTTGGGCCAGGGGTCGGGATGGAGCAGATACACGCGGCTCAAACTCGCATCTGGAAAACGCTCGAGCACTTCCAGCGCGTCGCCCATATGGATGCGGACATTGCTGAGGTCGCGGTCGCGGACATGGGTCAGCGCGCCGACCACGCCGTTGATAAAGGGCTCGCAGCCGATAAAGCCGTGGTCGGGCCGTGCTTCGGCCTGGCCCGCGAGATGCTCGCCGCTGCCGAAGCCGATCTCGAATTCGAGCGGGCGCCGCGATCCAGGGGCGTCGCCGAACAGCAACGTCGCGTCGAGCGCGCCGGTTTCGGGGACTTCCAGCTTGGGCAGCAATTCCTCGACGAGCGCGGCCTGGCCGGTGCGCAATTTATGGCCCTGTCGTCGGCCGTAAAGGCGGCGGATGGTGGTGGGATCGTTCATTTCGCGCGTCCCTTAGTCTCCAGAGTTGGCCATGTCCAAGGCGATGCCCATCAGGAATGATACTGATCCGGATCAGTCGGGGGACCTTTGCCTGTTGCTGCGTGTTGCATGTCCGAACCCATACAGGAGGGCATCATGGCCGGCGAGCAATTCAAGACCGTAAAAGGCAATGGCGGAGAGACGCACCAGCAGGCGAGCGGAGACGCGGCGGTGCTGACGACCAACCACGGCGTTCCGATCAGCGACAACCAGAACAGCCTGAAATCCGGCGCACGGGGACCGACGCTGCTCGAAGACTTCGTCCTGCGCGAAAAAATCTTCCACTTCGATCACGAGCGTATTCCCGAACGCATCGTCCATGCCCGCGGATCGGGCGCGCACGGCGTGTTCGAGGCGACCGACGATATTTCCGACCTGTCCCGCGCGGCGGTGTTCAAAAAGGGCGAGAAGACGGAGGTGTTCGTGCGCTTCTCGACGGTCGCGGGCGGTGCCGGATCGGTCGATACGCCGCGCGACGTGCGCGGCTTCGCCGTCAAATTCTACACCAAGGAAGGCAATTGGGATCTGGTCGGCAACAACATCCCGGTGTTTTTCATCCAGGATGCGATCAAGTTCCCCGACCTGGTCCATTCGGTGAAGATGGAGGCCGATCGCGCCTATCCCCAGGCCGGCAGTGCGCACGACACGTTCTGGGACTGGGCCAGCCTGATGCCGGAGACGACCCACATGCTGATGTGGGCGATGTCCGACCGCACGTTGCCGCGTAGCTTGCGCATGATGGAAGGCTTCGGCGTCCACACGTTCAAGCTGGTGAACGAGAAGGGCAAGGCGAGCTTCGTCAAATTCCACTGGAAGCCGGTGCTCGGCATCCAGTCGACGATCTGGGACGAGGCGCTGAAATTGCAGGCCGCGGACAACGACTATCACCGCCGCGACCTGTTCGAGGCGATCGACGGCGGCGACTTCCCGGAATGGGAACTGGGCATTCAGGTGTTCGACGAAGCCTTTGCCGAGGCGCAGCCCTATGACGTGCTCGACGCGACCAAACTGATCCCCGAGGACGATATTCCCGTGCGAATCATCGGCAAGATGACGCTCAACCGCAATGTCGACAATTTCTTTGCCGAGACCGAGCAGGTCGCGTTCCTGCCGTCGAACATCGTGCCCGGCATCGATTTCTCGAACGATCCGCTGCTCCAGGGACGGCTGTTCAGCTATCTCGACACGCAGAAGTCGCGGCTGGGGACGACCAATTTCCACCAGATTCCGGTCAATGCGCCCAAATGCCCGATGCATAATTTCCAGCGCGACGGAATGATGCAGACGATGGTGCCCAAGGGGCGCGCGAACTATGAACCCAACAGCCTGGCCGAGCATGGCGAAGAAGGCGGCCCGCGTGAGAGCGCGGCCAAGGGCTTCGTCACCGTCGATGCCGCGACCGGATCGGACGAGAGCGGTGAGAAGCTGCGCGTGCGTGCCGAACTGTTCGCCGACCATTACAGCCAGGCCCGGCTGTTCTGGAAATCGCAGGACGACCATGAAAAGGCACATATCGCGTCGTCCTTCGTTTTCGAACTCTCGAAGGTCGGACTCGAACAGGTGCGCCCGCGGATGGTCGCCAATCTGCGCAATGTCGATGAGGAACTGGCGAAGCGCGTTGCCGACGGGCTGGCCATCGACCTGCCATCGAAAGCAAAGGCCGCGCGCGAGCCTGTGGACATGAAGCCGAGCGATGCACTGTCGATCCACAAGAACATGAAGGCGACACTGGAGGGCCGCAAGGTCGGCATCCTGATCGCCAATGGTTCGGACGGCGCGGAGATCGACAAGGTGAAGGCCGCGGTCGAAAAGGCGGGCGGCACGGTGATGATCGTCGCGCCCAAGGTCGGCGGCGCGAAGCTGGCCGATGGCAAGATGCGCGCAGCGGACGGGCAGTTGGCGGGCACGCCCAGCCAGATCTTCGACGCGGTGGCGATCATCCTGTCGGCGGACGGCGCCAAGGCGCTGACCAAGGAAGGCGCGGCGGTGCAGTTCGCGATGGATGCGTTCGGTCACCTGAAGGCAATCGGTGCCAATGACGGCGCGCAGGCGCTGCTCGACAAGGCGGGCGTCGAGCCGGATGCGGGCGTCACCGATCTGGGCGGCTTCGTCGAGGCGGCGAAACATCGCTTCTACGATCGCGAGCCCGGCGTGCGCATGCTCGCGTGACGAAAAAGACCAGGGCGGAACAGGCGGCGCGCGATACCAGGCGCGCCGCCACGCGTGTGGAAAAGGCCGATATCGCGATCGGTCACGCGGCAGCGCGCTATCAGGATCATCCGGCGGTTAAGGCGCTGGGTGCCGTCAGCGAAATTGCCGATCAACCGCCGCTGATCGCGCTTTCGGTGGCGACATTGGCTGTGGGGCTGGTGCGCGACGATGCACGGCTGGCGCAGACGGGTGCGCGGATGCTGGCGAGCCATCTGGTCGCGACCGCGATCAAGACGCTGATCAAACAGCGCGTCGATCGCGCGCGCCCCGGAGCGTTCACCACGCATCACCAACATCGGATCACGCCGGGTGATACCGACGACGGGCCGATGAACAGCTTTCCCTCAGGGCATACCGCAGGCGCGGTCGCGGTGACGCGGGCGATCGCGCGCGAATATCCCGCCACCAACACGTCCGCCGCACTGGGCGCGGCAGCGATCGCCGCGATCCAGCCGGTGCGCGGCACGCATTTCCCGATCGACATCGCAGCAGGTGCGATCGTCGGGCTGGCCAGCGAATGGCTGGTCGCGCGCGCGTTCGAAAAGGCTGCGATCGATGGCAAGCGATGACGTCATCGCGCGCCTGACCGCCGAAATGGCGGCGGCAGCGCAAGCACAGGATTTCGAGCGCGCAGCGGCGCTCCGCAACGAGATCGCGGTGCGGCGGCAGGCAGCGGGTGGCGACGCCGCCGACGCCGATTTCGCCGGGCTCAAACGCCAGCAGCCCGGCGCGATGGGTATTGGGTCGGAACGGCCCAAGCGTGATGCGCCGGAAGGGTGGACCCGTCCGAAGAAGCCCGATCCGATGACGACGGGTCGCAGTCGACGGCGGTGAAGCGCGGTCCGATGCCAGCGCAATTTTCCTAATCGAATCAAATAGTTGAAATATCTCAAATTTCGCGATCGCCTCATCGTGTGCTACGATGCGAAACGCGATAATTTATCACATTTGAGGCTTTTTGTCGCTATGACCGCCACCGTGCCCAAGGAATCGACCCGCCGCTGGCTCGCTGGTTTGGCCATTACGCTAACGACCGTTATCGCGCTGTTCGGATTTTGGCGTTTATCGCCCGGTCTTACGTTTCTTATCGCTTGTGTTGCCCTCGTCGGGTTGATCATTTCGTTTTGGATCGCCGGGAAAGACGGTTAGTCGAATTTGGGCGCTATCACTCGCATTACTGAGCGGCCGCCTCGGACGAGCTTCCATTGACCATCGACCTGCACTTCACGCGCTTCGATGCGGATCGTCATCCGAACGCCCTCTTTCATCTGGGCAGGAAACCCTCTGTCCTGAATTGCTTGGAGAACCTTCGCGTCACGCATCACAGCGTCAAATTCTGCGAGGCCGTCTGGCTTGAAGGTCCATGAACGCGGTGTGTGAACCAACGCAGGTTTGACGAGAACAACGTCTAACACTGTCTGCGTGATCCGCTCCTGCACCCCTTCTTCTTCGAGGGCGAATACTCCTCCCGCTATCGGAAATTCAGAGCTTTCTACTGAAACAATGGGGTCAGAGTCGGGTCGCTCTTTGATCGCTACCGAAGTAATTGCTCTCTCACGTTCCATCGTCCGGAAAAATTTCTGCTTTGCCGTTTCAAGCGCCAAGCTCTTGTTGAGTTTATCTTCGATGCGCTTGTCCCGCTCACGGTCTTCTTGAGTATAAGCATCACCGAAATAGGCGTCGTAAGTGGGATAGGCCGTCGTAATGGTGAAGGCAGCGAGCCCTACAACCATTCTTCTAGATCGCGGATTTCGCTCCCGGCCTTTTGCTAGACGATCTAGTTTCGGCTCTACGTTGCGCTCAAACCAATCCGCAATGACATTATAGACCGCGCTGCTCTGGTCGACGTTAACTAGTTGAACTCGAACGTCACTATTCGGGTCAATGGCTTGAGCCGCAGCGCGTAAGGTCTCAACCCAAGCGATTGCGGCAGCCGATATAATTTCAAGATCGGCGGTAGCCCCTTTCTTTAACCCGAAATACAGGCTGATCGTTTCTTCCGACATTAGCTCCCCCTGCGGGAAGCTAAGCGGATTCAGGCCCTTGCGTCAAACAGGTGTGCGAAGAGATAGCGTCGAACAAGTGCGGGTTGACGGGGGTGAGCATGTGTGTCGCATGCAAGAAAGGCCCGCGCTCCACCCATCTCGGGGACCGGTAGCGCAGGCCTTTTCATTTCGGCCGAGTGCGTGAGGCTTACGCCGCCAGCGCAGCCTTCAGATCATCGACCAGATCGGTCTTTTCCCAGGGGAAGAAATCGCCGTCCGCCTTGCGGCCGAAATGGCCATAGGCGGCGGTGCGGGCGTAGATCGGCTTGTTGAGGCCGAGGTGCAGGCGGATGCCGCGTGGGGTCAGGCCACCCAGCTTTTCGATGCGGGCGATGGCTTCCTCGATCTTGTCGTCGCCGACGGTGCCGGTGCCGTGGGTGTCGACATAGAGCGACAGCGGCTTGGACACGCCGATCGCATAGGCGAGCTGGATGGTGCAGCGCTGCGCCAGGCCCGCCGCGACGATGTTCTTCGCCAGATACCGGGTGATGTACGCGGCCGAGCGATCGACCTTGGTCGGATCCTTGCCC
This sequence comes from Sphingomonas aestuarii, assembly GCF_054457155.1. Classification (NCBI taxonomy): domain Bacteria; kingdom Pseudomonadati; phylum Pseudomonadota; class Alphaproteobacteria; order Sphingomonadales; family Sphingomonadaceae; genus Sphingomonas; species Sphingomonas aestuarii. The sequence goes on from NZ_JBTKVV010000002.1 coordinate 434,261, forward strand.
GAAAACGCGCCGCCGCCGTGCGGGGCCGCACCGCCATAAGTGTCGACGATGATCTTGCGCCCGGTCAGGCCCGCATCGCCATCGGGTCCACCGATCACGAAGCTGCCGGTCGGGTTGATGTGATATTCGGTTTCGTCCGACAGCAATTCGGCCGGGATCACCTTGGCGACCACCGCCTTCACATAGGCCTTCAGCTCGGCTTCCTGCTCGCCCTGGTCGTATCCTTCGGAGTGCTGGGTCGACACGACGATGGCGGTGCAGGCGACGGCCTTGCTGCCTTCGTAACGCAGCGTCACCTGGCTCTTGGCGTCGGGCTCGAGGAAGGGGGCCGCGCCCGAATGGCGATCGGTGGCCATGGCCTGCAGGATCTTGTGGCTGTAATCGAGCGTCGCGGGCATCAGGTCGGGGGTGTCGTTGGCGGCATAGCCGAACATGATCCCCTGATCGCCGGCGCCTTCGTCCTTGTTGCCCGATGCGTCCACGCCCTGCGCGATGTGCGCGGATTGTCCATGCAGGTTGTTTTCAAAGCGCAGCGTCTGCCAGTGAAAGCCGTCCTGCTCGTACCCGATCCGCTTTACCGTATCGCGAACCGTCTGTTCGACGCGGTCGAGAATGCCGGGCGCCCATTCGCCGTTTTCGTAAATCCCCTTGCCGCGGATTTCACCGGCCAGAACCACGAGCTGGGTGGTGGTCAGCGTTTCGCAGGCGACGCGCGCTTCGGGATCGATGCCCAGGAACAGATCGACGATCGCGTCCGAAATCTGGTCGGAAACCTTGTCCGGGTGGCCTTCGGAAACCGATTCGGACGTGAAGAGATAATTGGAACGCATGTGTTTTCCTTGTGTGGGACCAGAGGAAAGCCGGGCCGTTGCCATGCCTGATATAAAGCTTTCCTTATATGGCGTTCCTAACGCCTTGCGCGGCGGAACGCAAATGCGATCGCGATCAGGAGGAGTGCCGACAGGATCACCATCCAGTTGCCGACGCGCGCGAAGATGGTGGGCTCGCGAGGCGCGGGCAGGGGGACTTCGATCGCGCCCTCGACACCCCTCGGGATTGCCGCGATCAGCTCGCCCTTCGCGCCGATGACGGCGGAGATGCCGGTAGGGGTGGAACGCAGGATCGGCAGCCCTTCCTCGATCGCGCGCATCCGCGCCTGCGCCAGATGCTGGGGCGGGCCGGTATAGCCGAACCAGGCGTCGTTCGACGGGTTGAACAGGAATTGCGGGCGTGCCGCATCGTTCACGACCTGGCCGGAAAAGATGATCTCGTAACAGATTTGCATCCCCGCCAGACCGATGCCGGGGATCGACAGATTGGCCGGACCGGGGCCGGGGAGGAAATCGATGTCGCCCATGACGAGCCGCGACAGGCCGAGCGGCTGGAGGATCGAGCGCATCGGCAGATACTCGCCGTAGGGCACCAGATGCGCCTTGTCATAGCGGCCCGCCAGTTCGCCCGAGGGCGCAATCGCGAACACCGAATTGCCCGCGCCATCGAGTTCGCCGTCCGCACCGAAGATCAGCGCGGTCCCGCCGACCAGTGCGATGTCCCGCTCGCCCAGCCGCGCGGCAATGCGGGCGCGGATGACGGCGGGGGAGACGCCTTCATACCATTCGAACGGGTAATCGTCCTCCAGATAGTAATTCACCGTCCCCTCGGGCCAGGCGAGGATGCGGGGATAGGGGGCCGGGCCGCCACTCAGGCTCAACTGGCGCTGGAAGACATCTTCCTTGTAGCCCGGCGTGCCGACATTTTCCTGACCGATATTGGGCTGGACCACGCGGACGCGCGCGTGGTCGGCAGCATAGTTGGGCTGCGCGCCAGGCTGGACGAAGAATGACGCGACTACCGGGACCGCGACGATCGCGCCCAATCGCCAGCGAAGCCCCGCCGCCAGCAACAGCCCCCCGCCGCTCGCCAGCACGACAAGACCGGAAAGCGCATAGGTGCCGATGAAACTCGCGATCTGCGCGACGCCGGGGGCAAGCCAGACCATGCCCAGCGGATTCCAGCTATACCCCGTGAACATCGACGCGCGCAGCCATTCGGTCACGATCCACGCGCTTGCGAACACCAGCACATAGCGTTCGTCGGGTGGCCCGCCAGTCACGCGCCCCCAGCGCCAGGCCAGCCCTGCGGCGGCGGCGGGATAAACGGCGAGGTAGAGCGCCAGCAGAACCACCGCGCCATAGCCAAGCTCGGGCGGCATTTCCTGCTGATAGTCGAAGGCGTGCTGGATCCAGCTATTGCCGAGCGTGAAATGCGCGACGCCGAACAACCAGCCGATCAGGAGCGCGCGTTTGAAGCTGGGTGCGTCATGGACCAGCCACAGCAACACCGCGACCGCAACCAGCGTAACCGGCCACCAGTCGGTCGGCGCAAATCCCAGCGCGGAGGCGAAGCCCGAGGCGATGGCGAGCAGCGGAGCGGTCCAGGATCGACGCATGGCTGGCGCTATTGCCGGGAAGCGGGCGTCGCGCAAGGCTTGGCACGCGGGAGCCGAGGCCCTACCTAAGCGTATTAGTCGCTTAATCCACTTGAGGAGCGCCCGATGGCCGAGCCGATCACCGTCGATATTCCCCACAAACTGGGCCGCGAAGGCGCGCGCGCGCGGATTTCGGGCGGGGTGGGCAAGATCGCCGATCTGATCCCCGGCGGCGCGTTGACCGACAATCGCTGGGACGGCGATACGCTCTATTTTACGATCGAGGGCATGGGCCAGCGCGTGGCGAGCCGATTGGATGTGGCGGAGGATGTGGTGAAGGCAACGGTGGACCTGCCGCCCTTCCTGGCGATGTTCGCGAACAAGATCCGCGAGAAGCTGGCGGACAATGGGACCAAGTTGCTGAAATAGGGCTGGTAACCACCCACGAACGGAGTGGGGGAGGGCGTTGGGAACCCCTTGCGCTGCTCCGCATTGATGCGGCGGGCAGTAAAGGGAGTGAACCATGACCGGTTGGGCTGCCAAGGCCGCGATCTGGTTGATCGGCATATCGTTGATCGGATTGAGCACCGGCTATGTGCTGGGCGGTTTTGCCGTGGGGCGCGACACGCACCGTGTCTATTACGGATATCACATGCCCGATGCGGGCACGGCGGAAGCGTCGGTCGCGCTCCTTGCCGAGCGTGACCGGCTCGCGTCGATCGCGAGCGATGCCGCGCTTCGCTGAATCCCCTTTCAATCGCTGAATTGACACGAGCCGTCCCGCCGCACTAGGGGCGCGACCAGATGGTTCTCCCCTAACCGGGAGCGAAGAGGGAAGCCGGTGCGATACCGGCGCTGTGCCCGCAACTGTAAGCCGGGAGCTTACGGCCACTTAGTCACTGGTGCCCAAACACCGGGAAGACGGCCGCAAAGCGACGATCGGCGAGCCAGGAGACCTGCCATCGCGTCGTTCACCCGTGGCCGGGTTCAGCCATTCGGGGACGGAGCGTTCGCGCATCCTTCGAAACGACAGTCATGGCCGCTAGTCGCACCGGGCAACCGGTGGGCCGGATATTGTCGTTGCTGCCCCGCCGTCTCGACCGCGGATGGGGCGAAGGAAGTCACAAGTGAAGCAATTTTCGTCTGACCATGATCTCACCGCCTTGACGCCTACCGTCTTTGCGAGCGTAGCGAAGCAATCCAGCAGCGGATCGCGCCGAAGGGCTGGATTGCTTCGCGCTGCTCGCAATGACGGTGCGGCTTGGCTGCAATATGCCCTGTTCGCGCTGCCCGTCGCCGCGCTGTTCCCCGCCATCGCCTCCGCCCAGCCCGCCAGCGAAGGCTGGCGCGACGAACAGAGCGTCACCGTCACCGCCGCGCGCACTGCACGCGATACTGACGAAACCCCGCAATCGGTGAGCGTGCTGACCGAGCAGGATATTGAAACCCGCCAGTCGGCCACGGTCCTCGACCTGCTGCGCACGCTGCCCGGTCTGACCACCACGACCAGCGGCGGTCCGGGTGCGATCGGGACGGTCAACATCCGCGGTGCCGAAAGCGACCATACGCTGGTGCTGATCGACGGGGTGAAGATCAACGATCCCGCCTCCACCGGCGGCGGCTATAATTTCGGGACGCTGCTGACCGGCAATATCGAGCGGATCGAGGTGGTGCGCGGGCCACGTTCGGTGCTGTACGGCAGCCAGGCGATCGGCGGGGTCGTCAACCTCATCACCCGCGCGCCGCAACCCGGCGAGGGCGTCGTCGTCAACGCGCGGGCCGAAGCGGGCGGTCGCGAAACCTATAACGCGGTCGGCAACGTCGCGGCCTCGCTGGGTCCGGTCGCGGCGAGCCTGGGCGGCGGCTGGTACAAGACCGATGGCTTTTCCGCGTTCAACGAAGCGCGCGGCGGGATCGAGCGCGACGGATACGAACAATGGCACGCCAATGGCCGCGTCGCGGTTGCGCTGGGTGAGAATGCGGGGATCGACCTGCGCGGATCGATCGCCGACGGGCGCACCGATATCGACGGGTTTACGCCGAGTTTTACGTTCGGCGATACCCTCCAATATGGCGATCAGCGTGACATCACCGGCTATGCGGGCGTGAATTTCGCATTCGGACCGCTCAAGAACCGGGTCGGCTATGCAATCACGCGGGTCGAGCGGACCGATTACGATCCCGAGGGCTTCCTCCCCATCACCTATGATTCGGTCGGCACCAACGAGCGGCTGGAATATCAGGGGGTGGCGACCTTCGATTGGGCGGAGGCCGTGTTCGGCGCAGAGCGCGAATGGTCGCGGTTCGATTCCGACAGTTTCGGCACGGTGGGCAGCGGCCGCGCAACGCTGGACAGCTTTTATGGCGAGCTGACCGCCAAGCCGGTTCGCGGTCTGACGCTGTCGGGCGGCGTGCGCCACGATGAACATAACCGTTTTGGCGGGGCGACGACGGTGTCGGCGGGGGGCGTGTTCACCCCCAATGATGGCGCGACCCGCATCCGCGCGAGTTACGGCGAGGGGTTCAAGGTGCCGTCCCTCTATCAACTCTACAGCAATGTCGGGAACGACGCGCTCCAGCCCGAAACGTCGGAAAGCTGGGAAGTCGGCATCGACCAGCGCTTCATGGATGGCGCGGTCGAGGTCGGCGCGGTGTATTTCCGCCGCGATACCGAAAACCAGATCGATTACATATCGTGCTTCACCGCCAGCCCCCCGCCGATCTGCGACGGCGCACCGGACCGATTCGGCTATTACGACAATCTGCGCCTGACACGGGCAGAAGGAGTCGAGTTCACGCTTGGGCTTAAGCCCGTCGATCGACTGTCGGTGGTCGGACAGTATAGCTTCGTCGATGCAAAGGACCGCGAAACCGGCAACGAACTCGCCCGCCGTCCGCGCCATTCGGTCAGCGCGGTCGTCGATTATGTCTGGCCGTTCGGGCTGAGCACCGGCGCGACGATCACCCATATCGGCGACCGGTTCGACAATGCTGCCAATACCACGCGCGTCGATGGCCATGCGCTGGTCGATCTCCGCGCGAGCTTCCCGGTAACTGCCAACATCGAAGTCTATGGTCGCGTCGAAAATCTGTTCGACGAACGCTATGAGGTGGTCGCGACCTATGGCACGCCGGGCCGTGCGGCGTTCGGAGGGGTGCGGATCAAATTGTGAAAGCCGGGCTGGCGATCCTGATCGGGGTTTTGGGAAGTGCGGGTTGCGTGCCGCAACCATCGGCTGACCCTGTCCTGCCCGACCGCCCGATGCGGATCGTCAGCCTGGATTATTGCGCCGACCAATATGTGCTGAAGCTGGTCGAGCGCGACCGGATCGCCGCGGTCTCGCCCGACGCCGACCGCGATTTCAGCTATATGCGCGCCGCCGCGGTCGGCGTTCCCAGCGTGAGTCCGCGCGCCGAGGATGTGCTGGTGCTCAAACCCGATCTGGTCATCCGTTCCTATGGCGGTGGTCCGGATGCGGCGGCGATGTTTGCGCGGGCGGGCGTGCCGGTGCTCCAGATCGGCTATGCGAACGACTTGAAGGCAGTGCGCCAGGTGCTGGTGGAGACCGCGATCGGGCTGGGCGAGGGCGCAAAGGGCGCGGCGCTGGCGGCCGACATGGACCGGCGTCTGTCGGCGCTGCCGCCACCCGATGCGCGGCGGCCGAGCGCGCTCTACGTCACGCCGGGCGGGGTTACGTCCGGCCCCGGCGGTCTGGTGGACGAGATGATGCGCGTCGCGGGCTACGACAATTTCGAAGCCGCGCCCGGCTGGCGCACACTGCCGCTCGAACGGCTGGCGCATGAGGGGCCGGACCTGATCGCCAGTGCCAGTTTCTGGAATGCCCCGCCCGACCGGTGGAGCGCGGCGCGGCATCCGATCGTCGCGCGGGCGATGCGCGACACGCCGGTCGTGCCCATCGAAGGCGCGTGGACGGCCTGCGGCGGCTGGTTTCTGGTCGATGCGGTCGAGGCGTTGGCGAAGGCGCGGCGGCAATGACGCGCGGACTGAACCTGTGGCTCGGCGCGGGTGGGCTGGTCGCGATCCTGGCGGCGTGTCTTCTGGGTTCGACGCCGCTGCCGCCCGAGCGGATGCTCGCGGCGCTCATCGGGACAGGCGACATCGCCGACCGGGTCATCGTGTGGGAAATCCGCTTGCCGCGCGCGCTCGCGGCGTGGCTGGTCGGTGGCGCCTTGGGCGCGAGCGGTGCGGCGCTGCAAGGACTGCTCCGCAACCCGCTGGCCGAACCCGGGGTGTTGGGGGTGAGTGCGTCGAGTGCGCTTGCCGCGACGATCACGCTCCATTTCGGGTTCGCTGCCTTGTCGCCTTTCGTCCTGCCGCTTGCCGCGATTGCGGGAGCGTGCGCGGCAACGGCGTTGCTCGCGGCGGCAGCGATCCGGGCGCAGTCGATGACGACGCTGATCCTGATCGGGGTCGGGCTGTCGAGCTTTGCCGCCGCACTGATGTCACTGCTGATGAACCTCGCGCCCAATCCGTTCACGCTGGCGGACATGGTCAACTGGATGATGGGATCGGTCGCCAATCGCGGCCTGCCCGACATCGCGCTGGGGCTGCCGTTTCTGGCGGTCGGGCTGGGGCTGCTTTATGCGACGCGGCGCGGGCTGTCGGCGCTGACCCTGGGTGAAGAAGCGGCGGCGGGCATCGGGCTGAACGTCCGGCGTCAGCGGCTGGCGACGGTGTTGGGCGCCGGGGTTGCGACCGGCGCGTCGGTGGCGATTGCGGGCGCGATCGGCTTTGTCGGGATCGTCGCGCCGCATCTCGTGCGCCCCTGGGTGGGCCATGATCCGGCGCGCAGCCTGGTGCCGTCGGCATTGCTTGCCGGGCTGTTCCTGGTGCTCGCCGATATCGTCGTGCGCGTCATGCCCGGCGAGAACGAACTGAAGCTGGGCGTCGTCGCCGCACTGGTCGGTGCGCCCATCTTCCTGCTGATCGCGGTGCGGCGACGGGGACTGGCATGACCCTGACCGCACACGGGATCAGCGTCGAGGTGGGCGGTGCAACCTTGGTGGCGGATGCCGGCCTGACGGTCGCGCCCGGCGAACTGGTCGTGTTGTTGGGACCGAACGGGGCGGGCAAGACCAGCTTGTTGCGGGCTGCGCTGGGGCTGATCGACGCGAGCGGCAGCGCCACGCTGAACGGCCATTCGACCGCATCGATGCCCGCTGCCGCCCGTGCGCGGGCGCTGTCCTATCTGCCGCAGATGCGTCCGCTCGCCTGGCCCGCGCGGGTGCGTGACGTGGTGGCGCTGGGGCGGTTTGCGCATGGGGTGACGTTGGGGCGGCTATCGCCGCGCGATGCCGGGGCGGTCGATACGGCGCTCGTCCGCTGCGATCTGATTCCGCTGGCCGACCGGGCGACCGATACGCTGTCGGGGGGCGAACTGGCGCGGGTGCATCTGGCGCGCGCGCTGGCGGCGGAGGCGCCGCTGATCGTTGCCGACGAACCGGTGGCGGCACTCGATCCACGGCATCAGCACCGGGTGATGGGCCTGCTGCGCGATTTCGTGCGCGGCGGCGGCGGGGCGCTGGCGGTGTTGCACGATCTGGCGCTGGCGGCGGCCTATGCCGATCGGCTGGTGTGGATGAAGGATGGCCGCGTTGTCGCCGACGGATCAGTGCGAGAGACGATGACGGTGGAGCGCATCGCGCAGGTTTACGGCGTGCGCGCGCGGATTATCGATGGCGATGTGATGATCGACGGAGCGATCTGATCAGACCGTGAAACTCTCACCGCAGCCGCACGCGCCCTTGGCGTTGGGGTTGGTGAACACGAAGCCGGCGGTGAAATCGTCCTCGACCCAGTCCATCGTCGATCCGATCAGATACAGCACCGACGCGCCGTCGACGAAGAAACTGCCGCCGGGCGTCTCGATCCGCTCGTCCATCGGGTTGGCCTCGGTCACATAATCGACCGAATAGGCGAGGCCCGAACAGCCCCGGCGCGGGGTCGACAGCTTGACCCCGATCGCACCTTCGGGTGCGCGCGCCATCAGTTCGGCGACTCTGGCTTCCGACGAAGCCGTCAAAATAATCGCCGCCGGGCGGTTGCGGGTCTGGGTCGTCGTCATCGTCTTCTCCATGTGTCCCGACAGAGGAGCCTGGGTCACGCCGCCAACACTGCCCCCCTGTGGGCGTGGCTGCGGTTCCTCGATCCCGATCCGGCGGTGGGGTTGTTGCACCCGCTTCGCCGCCGGATCGGACTTTTTCAGAGCATTCCCAGTTCCAGTTTCGCGTCGTCCGACATCTTTTGCGGATCCCAGGGCGGATCCCAGACGAGGTTGACCTCCGACGCACCGACGCCGGGCACCGCGCCGACGCGCAGTTCGACCTCGGCAGGCATCGATTCGGCGACCGGGCAATGCGGGGTCGTCAGCGTCATCGTCACGATCGCGTGATTGTCGGGACCGATTTCGACGCCGTAGATCAGGCCCAGATCATAGATGTTGACCGGGATTTCGGGGTCGTAGATTTCCTTGATCGCCGCGATCACCGCTTCGTAGAGTTCGCCGCCGGGCTCAGTGCCGTCAAGCGGTTCGGGCTTCTTGGCAAGGAAACCTTCGAGGTAATCGCGCTTGCGCTCGAAGGTCTCGCGCGCCGCATCCTCCACTCGCGCCTTGGGCGGGGCGATGACGGCATCGACTTCCTCGACAGCGATTTTGCTTTGCTCGTTCATCCGAAAATCTTTCGTACTCGGTTCAGTCCGGCGACCAGCCGGTCGATGTCATTTTCATCGTTATACACGCCGAAGCTCGCCCGCGCGGTTGCGGGGACACCGAGCAGGTCCATCAGCGGCTGCGCGCAGTGGTGCCCGGCGCGGATCGCCACGCGTTCCTCGTCCAATATGGTACCGACATCGTGGGGATGAACCCCCTCCACCGCAAAGCTGACGATGCCCGCCGCATCCTCCGGCCCGAACAGGCGGATGCTGCTGAGCGACGACAGCGCATCGCGGGTCTTCGCGACGAGCGCAGTTTCGTGCGCGTGGATACGGTCGAGCCCGATCGCGTCGACATAATCGATCGCGGCATGGAGCCCGAGCACGCCGACGATGTGTGGCGTACCGGCTTCGAACCGCGCAGGCGGCGGGGCGTAGGTCGTCTTTTCGAAGGTCACCCGGTCGATCATTGCGCCGCCGCCCTGTACGGGCATCGTCGCCTCCAGCAGCTCAGCACGGCCCCATAGCACGCCAATGCCGGTCGGGCCGTACAGCTTGTGGCCGGAGAAGACGTAGAAATCGCAGTCGAGCGCCTGCACATCGACCGCAATGCGCGGGACTGCCTGGCAGCCGTCGAGCAACAGCTTTGCGCCAACGCCGTGCGCAAGGTCCGCGGCCCGGCGGGCGTCGAGGACCGAGCCGAGCACGTTCGACACATGCGCCAGCGCGACCAGCTTGTGCTGGGGCGTGAGCATCGACTCCATCGCGTCGAGGTCGATGCGGTGGTCGTCGGTCAGCGGCACGACGTCGATGTGCGCGCCGATCCGCTCCGCCACCATCTGCCACGGCACGATGTTCGAATGATGCTCCAGTGCCGACAACAGGATGCGGTCGCCGGATTTCAGGTGCTGCGCGGCCCAGCCCTGCGCGACGAGGTTGATCCCCTCGGTCGCACCGCGGACGAAGACGATTTCGTCGGGCGTTGGCGCGTTGAGGAAGGTCGCGACGCGGCGGCGTGCGGCTTCATAGGCAAGCGTCATGTCCGCCGAGCGCTGATACACGCCGCGATGCACGGTGGCATAGCTCGTGTCGTATCCGCGCGTGATCGCGTCGATGACTTGGGCAGGTTTCTGCGCGGTGGCGGCGGTGTCGAGATACGCCCAGCCGTCCGGGATCGCCGGGAAATCGGCGAGCAGGTCGAGGGGGCGGGTGTCGAGTTGGAGGTCAATCACGCGCCAACCTCCCCGTTCGTTTCGAGCGAAGTCGAGAAACATGTTCCGAGCATCCAGCAAGCGTTTCTCGACTGCGCTCGAAACAAACGGATTGGGTAGAAGAAAGGCTCACAACGCCCGCTCCAGCCACGCTTCCGCGTCGGCAGCAAACGCGGAACGCACTGTTTCGTCGCCGATCCGGTCGATCGCGTCGGCCACGAAGGCCCGCGTCATCAGCGCGGTCGCGCGCGCTTCGTCGATGCCGCGCGACTGGAGATAGAACATCGCCGCCTTGTCGAGTTCGCCCACCGTGGCACCATGCGCGCATTTCACGTCGTCGGCGAAGATTTCAAGTTCGGGTTTCAGATTGATCGTCGCCGTGCGTTTCAACAACAACCCACGCAAGCTCTGCTCGCCATCGGTCTTCTGCGCGCCGCGTGCGACTTTGACGCGCGCCGCAAGGCTGGCGGTCGAGCGGTCGGCGGCGACCGCGCGCCAGATCTGCTTGCTGGTGCCATATTCGGCGTCGTGGCGGAGCGCGACTGCGGCTTCCTGACGTTGGTCGCCGCTGGTCAGCAGCGCGCCGCCCATCTCCGCAAAGCCGCCCTCGCCGGTGACGCGGATATGGCCGTCGATGCGCGTGCCCATGCCGCCTGCGCCCAGGAAGATCGACACCAGGCTCGCGGCTTTGCCGACTTCCGCTTCGTCGCGGACCGATACGAAGCCGTTGGATTGGAGCAGCCGCACCGACCGCATCAGGCGGGCGCCTTCGCCAAGCTTGATATGAGTCAGACGGTTGGCCCATCCGTGACCGACATAAGTCTCCACGACTTCGGCGACCGCGTCCTTGGCGAGCACGATGCGCGCGGGCAGATGGTTCTCGCCCCCGGTCGAGACATGGACGATTTGCACGGGTCCGGTCGCATGGTCGTCGCCAAGTGTCAGCGACCAGCCTTCGCCCGTTGCGCGCGCGCCAAGCGGGTGGCGAGTGTCCAGTGACAGGCGTTCGACCACGACCTTGCCGGGACGGCTGTGCGCGGGCTCGAACCGGCCATCGACGAAGGTCAGGCGCGGACCGTCGAGGTCGAGGAACTGCGCGGGAATATCGACGCCCGAGTCGGCAGACGGTGCGACCGCCGCAGCCTCGAGCGTCGGCAGATCGGCCCAGCGCCAGTCTTCGCGCACATCGCGGGGGATGGTGATCGCGTTCATCGCGTTCAAGCCGCCACCGCCGCATAGCCTTCGCGTTCCAGCGTCTTGGCAAGTTCCGGCCCACCGCTCGCGACGATCTTCCCGTCGGCCAGCACATGGACGAAATCGGGCTCCACATAATCGAGCAGCCGCTGGTAATGGGTAATCAGCAGCACTGCCTTGTCGGGGGCGCGCATGATGCGGTTGATGCCATCGCCGACCGCCTTCAGCGCGTCGATGTCGAGTCCGCTGTCGGTCTCGTCGAGGATCGCCAGACGCGGCGCAATGATCCCCATCTGGACCATTTCGTTGCGCTTCTTCTCGCCGCCCGAAAAGCCGACATTGACCGGGCGTTTGAGCATTTCCTGATCCATGCCGAGCGCATCGGCCTGCGCCCGCGCGATCTTCAGGAACTCGGCGCCTGACAATGGGCCCTCGCCGCGAACCTTGCGCTGCGCGTTGAGCGCCTCGCGCAGGAACTGCACGTTGGAGATGCCGGGGATTTCGACCGGATATTGGAAACCGAGGAACAAGCCGAGCGCAGCGCGTTCATGCGGTTCGAGATCGAGCAGGTCCTTGCCGTCGAACGTCGCGGTGCCCTCGGTCACTTCGTATCCGGGCCGTCCGCCGAGTACATAGCCCAGCGTCGACTTGCCCGCGCCGTTCGGCCCCATGATCGCATGGACCTCGCCCGCGTTGATCGTGAGCGACAGGCCCTTGAGGATCGGCTTGCCGTCGATTTCGGCGTGCAGGTTTTCAATCTTGAGCATTTATGCCCTCTTCGAGATATTTAAGTTGGCTGATATCACCACCGTAGCGATGGTAGATCGCCTTGAGTTCAAGCAGGTCTTCCGTAGTCACTGCTCGGTCGATTTCTAGAAAAAGCCGCTGACCTTTACCGTGCACACCCCGGACGCAGCCAATGCGCTTCAGCCAGTCGAAATGTGCGCGTTCATCGCCATCGGACCAATAGTGAGTTGCTTCAAAAAAGAAGGGACTATCCAACCGATCCCTCCAAACTGATTCCCAGCAGCTTCTGCGCCTCGACAGCAAACTCCATCGGCAGTTGCTGCAACACCTCTTTCGCGAACCCGTTGACGATCAGCGCCACCGCACTTTCGGCGTCCAGCCCACGTTGCATCGCGTAGAACATCTGGTCGTCGCTGATCTTCGAAGTGGTCGCTTCATGCTCGATCTGCGCCGACGGGTTGCGAACCTCGATATAGGGGACGGTATGCGCGCCGCACTGATCGCCCAGCAGCAAGCTGTCGCACTGGGTGAAGTTGCGCACGCCCTCTGCATTCGGGCCGACGCGCACCAGCCCGCGATAGGTGTTGTCGGAACGCCCGGCCGAAATCCCCTTCGACACGATGGTCGAGCGCGATCCCTTGCCGTTGTGGATCATCTTGGTGCCCGTATCGGCCTGCTGTCGGTTGTTGGTGACCGCCACCGAATAGAATTCGCCGACACTGTTTTCGCCATTCAGCACGCAGCTCGGATATTTCCAGGTGATCGCACTGCCGGTCTCGACCTGCGTCCACGATACCTTCGAATTGCGGCCCTGACACAGCGCGCGTTTGGTGACGAAATTATAGATGCCGCCCTTGCCGTTCTCGTCGCCGGGATACCAGTTCTGGACGGTCGAATATTTGATTTCGGCATCGTCGAGCGCGATCAGTTCGACGACCGCGGCGTGGAGCTGGTTCTCGTCGCGCATCGGCGCGGTGCAGCCTTCGAGGTAGGAGACATACGACCCTTTGTCGGCGACGATCAGCGTGCGTTCGAACTGGCCGGTATTTTCGGCGTTGATGCGGAAATAGGTGCTGAGTTCCATCGGGCAGCGCACGCCCTCTGGAATGTAGACGAACGTCCCGTCGGAAAAGACCGCGCAGTTGAGCGTCGCGAAATAATTGTCGTGCATCGGCACGACCTTGCCCAGCCACTTGCGGACGAGATCGGGATATTCCTTGATCGCCTCGCTGATCGACCGAAAGATGACGCCGGCGGCCTCCAGTTCCTTGCGAAAGGTGGTGGCGACCGACACGCTGTCGAACACCGCGTCCACCGCGACCTTGCGCGCACCTTCGACCCCCGCGAGCACTTTCTGCTCCTCGATCGGGATGCCGAGTTTTTCGTACACGCGCAGGATTTCGGGATCGACCTCGTCCAGCGAGCCGAGCTTGGGCTTCGCCTTGGGTTCGGCGTAATAATAGGCGTCCTGATAATCGATCGGGTCCAGGTTCAGCTTTGCCCAGTCGGGGGCCTCCATCGTTTCCCACAGGCGAAACGCCTTCAGCCGCCAGTCGAGCATCCATTCGGGCTCGCCCTTCTTGGCCGAGATGAAGCGGACAGTGTCCTCGCTCAGCCCCTTGGGCGCAAAGTCCTGCTCGATATCGGAGCTGAACCCCCACTCATATTTCTTGTTCGCGGCGGCGAGCGCCTCTGCGTTCTTGGTGGCCATATTATCCACTCATCCGTTTGTTTCGAGCGAAGTCGAGAAACGCTCGCGCGCGCCCAGATCACGTTTCTCGACTTCGCTCGAAACAAACGGGATTGGTTGGTTCAAATTTGCAAGGCTGATCCCCGCCAGCGCCCCGCGCACCGCGCCGTTGACGGCATTGGCATGCGGCTTGATCCGGCAATTGCCCTCGATCGCGCAATCGTGCCGCCCGGCATCGACGCAGGTCGTCAGCGCGATCGGACCTTCGATCGCCTCGACGATGTCGGCCAGGCTGATCGCGGCGGGGGGGCGCGACAGGCGGAAACCGCCGCCGGTGCCGCGCGTCGATTCGATCAGGCCCGCAGACGACAATCGGCTGACCAGTTTCTGAACTGTCGGTAGCGGCAAGCCGGTTTCCTCCGCCAGCAAAGTCGCGTTCAGTCGCGCGACGCCGCCGCAATGGCGGGCCGCGGCGCTGAGCATGACGACGGCATAATCTGCCTGGGCGGAAAGGCGCATGTGCGAATGGTTCTCAAATCGGATCGAATCGTTCCGATTGGGCAGATGGGGGCGTTCGATGCTTGCGTCAACCGCAGGCTTGTCAGGTTTCGGAGATGATCGGGTTGATCTGTCCGGTCAGCGCATGGCGTCCGGCGATCGTCAATTGCGCGAGCAGACTGGGCTGTTCGCGCAGCTGGACCGGGGTCAGCCCGGTAAACTGCTTTACCTCTCGAATGAAATGCGACTGGTCGTAGAATCCGCGCTCGATCAGCGCGTCGGTATCGGCTTCGTGCGCCGCCAGCGAAACCGCTGCCTTTAGCGCACGATATTTGCGGGCCAACAATTTGGGCGGTGCGCCGTACAGCGCATTGCATCGCCGTTCGACCTGACGCCGCGACAGCCCGGTGGCGGTGACCAGATCGTCAACTTGCGGAGAATGGCTTGCCGCCAGCCAGGCATCGACCTGTGCGACGAAGCTGGACTGGCGCCTGGCATCGGCAACCCATCCGTCGATCATGGCCTCGACGATGGCGACCATATCGGCGGTGTCGGCGGCCCGCCCCAATGCCGCCGCCGCTTCTCCGACCGCACAGCCGAGCAGTGCGTGCGCATCCACGACCCGATTCAGAAAGGCGGAGGCACTCGCGCCGGTGATCGCCGCCCAGCCCGCGGGCGTGATTCCCGCGCCGAACACATGCACCGGCCCTTCCGCCACCACCCGCATCGCCCCGCTGGTCGGGCCGACGACATGATGGGCGGGCGCCTCCTGCGCGCTCCCGTCGGCGAAGTGATAGGTGGCGCCTCCGGTCGAAAGGCGAAAGCGCAACTGCGCGTGGTCGGCGCGCTCGGTATCCTCGAAACGCGGCACATCGGCGCGGAAATGATAGAACAGCGTGAATATCTCGGCGGCACCAGCGCCAGGCACCGCATAGTCGAGCGCGATCGACATGCGTTCCGTCCCCCTGTTGACGGATCGGCACCATAGCCCGTTTCGCAGCCGAAAGAAATGGCCCCGCAGCCTGAAAGGCCGCGGAGCCATTAGGGTTAAGCGTTCGTCGATGACGTCCGCTTCGGGTCGCACGGCTTTCCTAATCGATTCGCACCCGTTTCGTATTGGATGGAATCGCCATTTCGGATCGATCCGGCACGGGCTTTGACGAATATCGCGCCTTGCGCCATGCGAAAACGCGATGTTCACCACCCTTCGCCCGCTCCTGTTCCGACTCGATCCCGAGTCGGCGCACCGCCTGACGATTCGCAGCCTGGCCGCGTGGCAGGCGGCGGGATGTCCGGGCGCGCCTTCGCCGCCGAAACGCCGTCCGGTGACGGTCGCCGGAATCGAATTTGCGCACCCGGTCTGTCTGGCGGCGGGATTCGACAAGGATGCCGAGAGCATCGACGCGTGCCACGCGCTGGGCTTTGCCGGAGTCGAGGTCGGCACGCTGACCCCGCGTGCCCAAGCGGGCAATGCCAAGCCGCGCCTGTTCCGGCTGGCGGAGGATGCCGGCGTCATCAACCGCATGGGGTTCAACAATGGCGGGTTGGACGCCGCGCTTCCTCGCGTGGCCGCAGCCAGGCGGCGCGGCGTGGTTGGGGTGAATGTCGGCGCCAACAAGGACTCGTCCGACCGCATCGGCGACTATGCAGGCGCGGTGGCGAAGGCGGCGCCGCATGCCGACCATGTGACGATCAACATTTCGTCGCCCAACACGCCGGGTTTGCGCGATTTGCAGGATCCGGCGATGCTCGGCGAATTGCTGGCGGCGTGCGACGGTGCGCGGATGGTCGCGGGCAGGCACGTGCCGCTGTTCCTGAAAATCGCTCCGGACCTCGACCGTGCTGCGCTTGATCCGATCGTGCGGACGGTGATCGATGGAAAGATTGATGCGCTGATCGTGTCGAACACCACCATCTCGCGCCCCGAATTGCGGTCGCGCGATCGCGGGCAGGCCGGCGGGTTGTCGGGAAAGCCCTTGCAGCTTCTTGCGCGGGAAAAACTGGGCGAGGTCGCGGCGATCGCCGGCGGCGCGATCCCGCTGATCTCGGCAGGCGGCATCGACAGCGCCAACGAAGCGCGGCGGCGACTGGAGATGGGAGCAAGCCTGGTCCAGCTCTATTCGGCCCTGGTGTTCGAAGGACCGGGCCTCGCGCGCCGCATCGCGAACGGAATTTGATCGAGCCCGAAACGAACGGGTGAGGGGGCGTGGCCATCATCGACCCGCCCGATCACGCTCGTCGCGACAATCGCTTGGATCGATTTGCGCCGCTCGCGCATTGTGCCCGCATGAGGAGAATCCGCATGTCGCGCGATCTGGCGAAAACATTGAGCTATCTGGTGATCCATCTCGGGATCGGCTTCACCGTCGCTTATCTCTTCACCGGATCGGTGGCGATCGCGGGCGGCATCGCGCTGGTCGAGCCCCTGTGCAACGCCGTCGCCTATTTCTTCCATGAAAAGGCGTGGAACGCGCGGATGACCCCGCGCAAATTGCTCGACATTCTCGTCCACCGCCATCCCATGCCGGGAAGGGCGGATTGACGTTACGGCCTTGCGCCCCTGCGATTAGGGGTTAGTCCTTTCGCCAACGATATAGGCGAGAGGCAGGTCGGCCCCATGCGGCAGCTCGAACATTTTCCCAATCTGGTCACCATGTTCTTCACCCGCGCGCGCGAGAATGGCGACAAGCCGTTCCTGTGGGCGAAACAGGCCGGTGCCTGGGTGTCGATCAGCTGGGCAGACGCCGCGCGTCAGGTCGCGAGCCTCGCCGCGGGGCTGACCGCGATCGGGCTGAAGCCCGGCGACCGGGTGATGCTGGTCAGCGAAAACCGCCCCGAATGGTGCATCTCGGATCTGGCGATCATGGCGGCGGGCTGCGTCACCGTGCCCACCTATGTCACCAATACCGAGCGCGACCACACGCACATCATCGAAAATTCGGGCGCGGCGGCGGTGATCGTATCGACGGCGAAGCTGGCACGGGTGCTGTTGCCCGCAGCGCTCCATTCGGATCACCTTCACCATGTCATCGGCATGGAGGATCTGAAGATCGGGCAATCCGGCACGCTCGATTTCCACCACTGGTCCAGACTCATCGCCGACCACCCGGCCGAGCCCGAAGCGGCCGCGGCGCGCGCGCAGTTCAAGCGCGAGGATCTGGCCTGTATCATCTATACCTCGGGCACGGGCGGCGCGCCGCGCGGGGTGATGCAGCATCACGGCGCGATCCTCCATAATGTCGAGGGGTGCTGCGCGGTCATCAGCGAGGATTTCGGCTGGGGGGACGAGGTATTCCTGTCCTTCCTGCCGCTTAGCCACGCCTATGAGCATTCGGGCGGGCAGCATTTCCCGATCGGGCTGGGCGGGCAGATCTATTATTCCGAAGGGCTCGACAAGCTGGCATCGAATATCGAGGAGACGCGGCCCACCATCATGGTCGTGGTCCCGCGCCTGTTCGAAGTGCTGCGGACGCGGATCACCAAGGCGGTCGAGAAACAGGGCAAGATGTCCGCCTATCTGCTCGATCGCGCGGTTTCGATCGGCGGCAGGAAGGCGGAGACGGGGAAGGTCGCGGTGGGCGACATGCCGATGAACCTGATCGTCAACCGGCTGCTTAAGCCGAAGATTTCAAAGCGGTTCGGCGGGCGGATGAAGGCGATGGTGTCGGGCGGCGCGCCGTTGACGCCCGAAGTCGGCAATTTCTTTCAGTCGCTCGGCCTGACGTTCTTGCAGGGATACGGCCAGACCGAGGCCGCCCCGGTGATTTCGTGCAACCGCCCGTCGGCGGGACTGAAGATGGACACGGTCGGCCCGCCGCTCAAGAATACCGAGGTGCGGATCGCCGAAGACGGCGAAATCCTGGTGCGCGGCGAACTGGTGATGCACGGTTACTGGCGCAACGAAGAAGAAACCGCCCGCGTCCTGAAAGACGGCTGGCTGCACACCGGCGATATCGGCCTTATCGACGAGGCCGGGCGGATCAAGATCACCGATCGCAAGAAGGACATCATCGTCAACGACAAGGGCGATAACGTCGCCCCGCAAAAGATCGAAGGGATGCTGACTCTCCAGAACGAGATCGTCCAGGCGATGATCTATGGCGACCGCAAGCCCTATATGACCGCGGTGATCGTCCCCGATCCCGACTGGACTCAGGAATGGTGCGCGGCGGGCGGCGCGAAATGCGATTTCGTCAGCCTGGCGCAGAACCCGCAATATCGCGCCGCGCTGAATGCCGCGGTCGAGCGGGTGAACAAGGATTTGTCGGTCACGGAACGCGTCCGCCGGTTCATCCTCGCCGATGCGCCCTTCGCAATCGAGAACGAGCAACTGACGCCGAGCCTGAAAATCCGCCGCCACGTGCTGCGCGCCGCCTATGGCGAGCGGCTGGACGCGCTCTACAAACAGGGGTGAGAAGCGCCCCGTCATGCCTTAGTCCGTCATTCCCGCGAAGGCGGGAATCCATATTCTCCGACATGGGTTATGGATTCCCGCCTTCGCGGGAATGACGGAATATTAGGGGCAGGGAGCCTTACTCCGCTCCCTTTTCCGGCAGCACGACCATCGACCAGTCCTTGTCGGCGCCCAGATATTTCGCCGCCAGCGCCTGAATTTCGGCCGGCGTGGTGCGCTGATAATCGGGAACCAGCGTCGTTACCGCCTGAATCCGTGCCGGATCGCGCGTTCCGCCTGCGGTCTGCTGCATCCAGAAGCTGTTGCCGCTCGACATCCGCATCGTTTGTTGCACCGTCGGCAGCACCGCGCGTTGCAATTCGTCGGGGGTGATCGGCGTGGCGACCAGATCGGCGGCGATCTTGCGCGCGGCTTCGAAGAAGAATTTGGTCTGGTCGGGCGTCACCATCGCGATGGCCATGATGCGCCCGCCACTGTCGAGACCAACCGGCCACTGGCTGAGCACCGTCGGCGAATAGCTGGTGCCGGTGCGTTCGCGCAATTCGTCGAGCACCCGGTCGCGGAACACCGCCGCCAGCACTTCGAGCTTGCGGCTTTCGGCCAGCCCGGCGCTGCCGCCGCCGGTCGGCCAGGCGATGACCGCCGCGGCCTGATTGGGCTGGCCGCTGTGGTTTCGCACCACCGGCGCATCGCGGTGCGCGGGTGCGACAACGGGCGCCCCTTGCGTCGAGGCCGGTGCGCGGGGCGGCAATGCGCCGAAGGTCGCCGCCACCGCCTTTGCCGCGGCTTCGCTTTCGACATCGCCGAAAATCTGAACCTCGATCGGCCCGGTCTTCAGGATCGGTTCCCAGAAGGCGCGGAAACTCGCCGGGTCGAGCGCCTCGACCGCCGCGCGGCTCGGCGTCGCCCAGCGCAGGTCGCCGTCGCGCAGCAAGCCTTCGAGATCGCGCGCGAGGATGCCGTCGGGCGACGCCTCCATCGCCGCATAGCCCGCCAGCATTTCGGCCCGCGCGCGGATCACCGGATTGGCGTCCCAGCGCGGATGCGTCAGCTTGGCCGCCAGCAGCCGCAACTGATCGGGCAGGTCGGCGGCGGTCGTCTGTCCGCCCAAGATCCAGGCATCGTCGTCAGGTGCAAAGCTCAGCCCGATATTGCGGTTGCCGACCAGCCGGTCGAGCTTCTCCTGGTCGAGATCGCCGATCCCCGACTGCATCAGCGCCATCGGCCCGGCCCAGGCGACGGTCTGCTCTTTCGCGGGCAATCCCTTCAACCCGCTGCCGAACCGAACGCGGACATAGACGCGGTTGGTTTCGGCATCGTTGGGGAACATCAGGACGCTGACGCCGTTCGACAGGCGCATCGCCTCGATATTGATTTCGGGATTGCTCAGCACCGGCTGGCGCACCTCGACCGTGCCTGGCGCACCCAGCGGGGGCAGGTCGTCGATCGACACCGGTTCGGCATTGGCCAGCGCTTCCGAACCGGTCACCTCGGTTTTCAGCGCGGTCGCGAGTTTCGCGGTCGCGGTGTTGTCGGGGGTGCGGGTGTTGACGATGCCGCGCAGCGCGGTGCCGTCGAAAATCTTCTTCGACGAAGCGAGCACGCGCGCGGGCGAGAACATGCCCTTGGTTCGGGCGTCGTTGAAGATGTCGTAACTGACCTGCGCCGACGCCACGGTTTCGTTGATGTCGACCGCCTCGACCATCGTATCGGCCAGCCGCGCGCCGGGTTCGACCGGCGCGGTGGCGATGCCCTGTTTCATAGCATTTTCGATCTCGGCGAGTTCGCGGTCGATTTCGGCTTGGGTCGGTGCGCGGGTCGTCGCGTCGGCGATCACCGCGCGCACGTCTTTCAGCGCCGCTTCCCAATCGTCGCCCAGCGGATAGACCGAGACCGAGGTCAGGTTGGTCGATCGCGAGATATCGTCGAGGCTGACGCCTGCGCGCAGGAAACTGCCGCCTGCCCGCGCGCGGCTTTCCAGTCGTCGGTTGACGATGCGCGACGCGAGCAGGTCGGTCAGGCGCTCCTGATTGAACAGGATGGTGTCCGCGGTGATCGACCAGGGCCGCAGCCAGGCGAAACTGACCGCAGGCGGCAGCGATGCCTCGGCGGTCGCGGCCGTCGTCGGCTGAGACGGATCGGGCTTGCCGAAATCGGGTGTCGGGGTCGCCGCGCCGACCGGTTTCCAGTCGGAGAAATGCTTGACCACCATCTGTTCGAGCAGCCTGGCGTCCTTGTCGCCCGCGATCACGACGACGGTGCGGTCGGGGCGATACCAGCGCTGGTGGAACGCGCGGACGCTCTGTTCGGTCGCCTTTTCCAGCGTCTCGATATTGCCGATGGGCGATCGTTCGGCGAGTGGCTGGCCGCCGAAGAACAATCCGCGCAACGCTTCGCCGAAGCGCATCTGCGGCCCCGGCTGCTCACGCTGTTCGGCGAGCACGACGGGGCGTTCGGCATTGAGCGCGGCAGTGGTGATCGACGGACGCTCGAGCATTCCCGCGACGATCTTCATCGACTCGTCCAGCCCCTGATCGGTCGCGGTCGGCAGGTCGAGCTTGTAGACGGTGTTGGTCGGCGTGGTGGCGGCATTGCTGTCCGACCCGAAGGTGACGCCCAGCCGCTGCCACACGCGTTTCGATTCGCCGTCGGGAACGTGTTCGGAACCGCGAAAGGCGAGATGTTCGAGCAGATGCGCGTAACCCAGCTCGCTTTCGCGCTCCATCAGCGAGCCCGCGTCGATGCGCACGCGGATCGACACCTGACCCGGCGGCACACCGTTACGACGCACCGCGTAGCGCAGGCCGTTGGGCAGCACGCCGAACGTCCAGGCGGGATCGGGCGGAATGTCGCTGCCCTGGAACAGCCACGGCGTCCCCGACGATTGCGGCGCTGCGACGGTTGCGGCTTGCGGCGCGGTCTGCACCGTCTGCGCATTGGCCGCGACCGATAGCGCGAGGAGGGAGACGAGCGATAGGCGCGAGATGCGCCGGGCAAGGCTGTTCATAGGGTCCAATCTAGGCGGTGAGGCACGGTGTCGCCAGCGGCAATGATCTGATGCGCGAGGATGACGCCCCCACCTTGCGCGTTGCTGAACGGGGGCGTTGGAAAACGCTTCGTTGCCGTCGCTTGCCTTGATCCCTTCGCCTCCTCACGCCACATGGCACGCATGCTGATCGAAACCGAAGCGACGCCCAACCCGTCCACCCTCAAATTCCTGCCCGGCCAGTTGGTGATGGAGGCGGGGACGCGCGATTTCGCCGCGCCCGAAGAAGCCGAAGCGTCGCCGCTTGCCGAAGCGTTGTTTTCCCTCGGTGACGTGACCGGCGTGTTCTTCGGACGCGACTTCATCTCGGTGACGGCGGCACCGGGGGTGAATTGGCCCGATCTGAAGCCCGATGTGCTGGGCATATTGATGGAGCATTTCTCGGCTAACATGCCGTTGTTCCGTGCTGGCTCTGCCGCCGGGATTGCGGTGCCGCCTGCCGATGCGGAATTTGCCGAGAATCCCGAAGACGCGGAGATCGTCGCCCAGATCAAGGAACTGATCGAAACCCGCGTCCGCCCCGCGGTCGCCAATGACGGCGGCGACATCGTGTTCCGCGGCTTCGATCAGGGCAAGGTCTATCTCCAGATGCAGGGGGCCTGCTCGGGCTGTCCATCCTCGACGATGACGCTGAAAAGCGGGATCGAGCAGCTGTTGCGCTATTACGTGCCCGAAGTGACCGAAGTCCGCGCGGTCTGAATCGCCCTGCTATCGTCGCGTGCTCAGCCTGAGCGCCCCAGATACAATCGTTCAAGGATATCGCATGACCCAGCCCCTCGACGACGCCGCACTCGACACCCTGTTCCGCACCGCGCGGACCTATAACGGCTATGACGATACGCCCGTCACCGAAGCGGATATCAGGGCGATCTACGAATTGGTGAAGATGGGGCCGACCTCCGCCAACCAGCAGCCCGCGCGCTTCGTCTGGTGCCTGTCTCAGGACGCCAGGGACAGGCTTGCCGACGCGGCGACCGGCACAAACCCCGACAAGATCCGCGCCGCGCCCGCCGCCGTCGTCATCGGCATGGACGAGAATTTTCACGAACATCTGCCCTGGCTGTTCCCGCATACCGACGCGAAGGCGTGGTTCGACGGCGACAGCGAAGCGGCGCGCGCGGGTCGCAAGACCAGCGCGTTTCGTAACGGCACGCTCCAGGGCGCCTATTTCATCATCGCCGCGCGCGCGCTGGGCTGGGACACGGGGCCGATGTCGGGCTTCGACGCGGACAAGGTGAACGCGGCGTTCTTTGCCGACCAGCCCGGCGTCACCGCCAATTTCATCGCGACCTTCGGCAAGGGTGACCGTTCGACCATTTTCGATCGCAGCCCGCGCCCCGATTTCGGCAGGTTCAACCGGATCGACTGACGCTGGTCAACGCTCGTCGAGCCAGTCGCGCATCGCCGTGTTGACCGCGTCCGGTCGTTCCCAGGGCACGAAATGCCCGGCCTCTTCGATCCGCGTGATCGTAAGATCGGGCACATAGGCATCCAAGCCGTCGAGCTGGACGGGCAGCAGCGCCTTGTCCTGCATTCCCCAAATGACCAGCGTCGGCGGTTGGACGGGCGGGAACGGCGCGTTGACGAAGGCGGGCATCGCCGCGTCCTCGTCCATCGCGGGGACCGCAATCGCGCTGGCGCGATACCAGTTGAGCATCGCGGTCATCGCGCCGGGGCGCGACCAGTCGGCGAGGTAATGCGGCTTTTCCTCGGCCAGCAGGGCAGGATCGGCGTGCTTGGCGAAGCTGGTGTCGAAGAAGGCCTCGACGCCCATCTTGGCGATATGCGCCTCGATGCCGGGCGAGCGGAACGCGGTGATGTACTGGCTCGCGGCGCGCTGGGCGGGATCGTCGATCAGCGATTTCTGAAAGACGAGCGGATGGGGGGCGTTGACGATGACGAGGCCCGCGACCCGGTCGGGGCGTTGCAGCGCCGCCATCCACGCGATCGCGCCGCCCCAGTCGTGGCCGATCAGCGTGAAGCGATCGATGCCGAAATGGTCGGCCAGCGCGATCAGGTCGGCAACCGGCTTGTCGGGGGTATAGTTCTCCACGCCTTCGGGCTGGTCCGACGCACCGAACCCGCGCTGGTCGGGCGCGACGACGAAATGATCCTTCGCGAACTCGCCGATCTGGTGCCGCCAGGTGCGATGCGATTCGGGAAAGCCGTGGAGGAAGATCAGCGGCGGCGCGCCGGGTTCGCCCGCGGTGGCGACGTTGAGGGTGATGCCGGTGGAAAGGGCGATCCGTTCGGTCTTCATCTTGCCTGCTCCCAAGCGCTTAATTTCCGTTCGTTTCGAGCGAAGTCGAGAAACGCGACAGGGCGCACGCTGCGCGTTTCTCGACTTCGCTCGAAACAAACGGTGGAGGGGCTTGTGGCCCCCATTATCTCGATGCACTGGTATCATGAAAAAGGCGCGCGAGGCATGCCCCGCGCGCCCATATTCACACAACCGGTATCGGATCAGCGCAGATCGCTCTCGGCGATCGGCACGACCTTGATTTCGACGCGGCGGTTTTCCGCACGGCCCGCTTCGGTATCGTTCGACGCGATCGGCTGGGTTTCGCCGAAGCCGCGCGTGCCGAGGCGCGCCGATGCGACGCCGCGCGACGTCAGGTAATTGGCAACCGCCGATGCGCGGCGTTCCGACAGACCCTGATTATACGCATCCGATCCGGTCGAATCGGTGTGACCGTACACATCGACATAGGTGTTGGGGTATTCGGCGAGCACGGCGGCGACTTCGTTCAGTGTCGGGCGGAACTGCGGCGCGATGTTTGCGCTGTCGGTGGCGAAGGTGATGCCCGACGGCATCCGCAGCAGCAGATCGTCGCCCTGGCGCACGACATCGATGTCGCTGCCGGCGGTGCGTTCGCGCATCGCGCGTTCCTGGCGGTCCATGTAATTGCCGATGCCGGCGCCCGCGAGGCCGCCGATGCCCGCGCCGACGATCTTGGCGGTGCGATCGTTGCGACCGCCGACCAGATCGCCGAGCAGATAGCCGCCCAATGCGCCGCCCACGCCGCCCAGTGCGGTCTTCGAAATCGTACGCTCGCCGGTCACCGGGTCGGTGACGCAGGCGCTGGTCAGGGTGAGCGCGCCGACGGCGGCGAGCATCGAGAATTTGCTGGTCAGTTTCATATCGTCCTCCTTTTAGGAATTCGGTTTCCCCATCCGAACCTCGGACCCTCCAACCCGCTCGCCTGATAGTTGTTCCACGGGCGAATCGATGCTGAACGGCTCGTTCATCGGAACGAAACCTATGATCCCGTGATTCGCCGCTTGTGCGTGCCGCCCGCGAGGCGCTAAGGCTTGGTCCAGTCAACCATGACAGACCCCCTTCCTTTTCCCTGGCTCGATGTCGCGATCATCCTGGCGTTGGTCGCGCTCAACGGCGTGTTCGCCATGTCCGAACTCGCCATCGTTTCCTCGCGCAAGGCACGGCTCGAAGGGGCCGCGCAAAAGGGGAGCCGGGGCGCCGCCGCCGCGATCGCGCTGGCCGAGGATCCGGGCAAGTTCCTGTCGACGGTCCAGATCGGCATCACCCTGATCGGCATCGTCGCGGGTGCCTATTCGGGCGCGAGCCTGGGCCAGCCGGTCGCCGATCGGCTCGAATTGTGGTTGGGGCTGACCGATGCGACCTCGAACGCGGCGGGGCTGGCGCTGGTCATCGGCCTCACCACCTATGCCTCGCTCATCATCGGCGAGCTGGTGCCCAAGCAATTCGCGCTGCGCTCGCCCGAGCCGATCGCGACGTTGATTTCGCTGCCGATGATCTTTCTGTCGAAGGTCGCCGCGCCACTCGTCTGGCTGCTCGACAAATCGACGGGACTGGTGTTCCGCCTGCTTCGCATGAACCGCGAATCCGAAAACCGGGTGACGGCGGAGGAACTGCACCTGCTGGTGGCGGAGGCCACAAGGTCGGGGGTGATCGAGGAGCATGAACGCTCGATCATCTCGGGCGTGGTGCGGCTGGCGGATCGCCCCGTGCGCGAAGTGATGACGCCGCGAACCGATGTCGAATGGGTCGATGCCGATCTGGGCAGCGATGCGCTGTTCGCCAAGCTGGCGGTGACGCCGCACACGCGGCTGGTGGTTGCCGAAGGGTCGATCGACGCGGTGCTCGGCGTGGTCGAGGCGCGCGACATCGTCGCTGCCCTCGTCAAACAAGAGCCGCTGTCGCTGCGCACGCTGATGCGCGCGGCACCCGTGCTGCCCGATCAGGTCGACGCGATGGACGCGCTGACGGTGCTGCGCCGATCGGGCGTGCCGATGGGCATGGTTCATGACGAATATGGTCATTTCGAAGGAATCGTGACGCCCGCCGACCTGCTGGCGGCGATCGCGGGCAGTTTCGCGTCGGATGCCGATGACGACGACGCGCCGCATGTCGTGAAACGCGAGGACGGATCGCTGCTGGTGTCGGGCCAGATGGCCGCGGACGCGCTGGCCGAACGCATCGGCATCGATTTGCCCGAGGATCGCGATTTCGCCACCGTCGCCGGGCTGGCGCTGTCGGTCATCAAACGGCTGCCCGAGGAAGGCGACCATTTCACCGAACAGGGCTGGCGGTTCGAGATCGTCGACATGGACGGCCGCAAGATCGACAAGCTGCTGGTCGAACAGCGGGATTGATCGGCCTCAACGCGTCGTCATTGCGAGCGCTGCGAAGCAATCCAGTGCGCCATGCCGAATTGTTCCAAGATTTCGTCATTCCCGCGAAGGCGGGAATCCATATTCTCGAACGTAGCGCTTCTTTCGAAGCGGAAGAGATTATGGATTCCCGCCTTCGCGGGAATGACGTCGGAAACAAACTCAGCCGAGTTTCCCGAACTGCGCTTCATACCCCGCGATGTTGCCTGCGCTCAGCAGCCGTGCCTGTTCGATCCACTTGTCGCGGCCCATGCGGCCCCTGAAATTGCCCAGCTGCGCGTCGAGATCTGCGGCCTGCGCGTCGTCGAGCGCGGCGAGATCGGCAATGCGGGTGACGCCGAGTTCGGCGAGCCGCGCGGCGACTTTCGGACCCAGACCCTTGAGCCGGGTAAGGTCGCCTGGCGTCGGCTGCGGAGCAGCAGCGGGCGGTGCGATCACCTCCGCCTGGGGTTCGATGATCGGCGGCGGAGGCGGGGCGACGGGCACCGGCTGGGGAATGGCTTCGGAGACTGGCGCCACGACCGGTGCGGGATCGGCGGGGCGCGCGACCGGTTCGGTCGGGGCGGCGGGTTCACCGGTTGCGGGGGCGTCGGCATCGATCGCCTCGATCCGCCCATCGGCTTCCAGTTCGGACATCGCGCGCTTGTTCGCGCGCCAGCGTTTGGTCCCCCACAGAATGATCGCCACCGCGGCGACCGCGAACAGCGCGATCAGGATCAGATGGATGGTGGTGATCGTCCCCATCATGTCGATCGCGCCCAGGGGAGAGGTCGATTGCAGCGATTTTTCGTCCATGATCCGCCTTTGCGCATAATCGGTGTCGCCCGGTCATAGCGGGACGAGGCTGGACCGCCAAATCGGTGAGATCAAATCACCGATGGGGAGGGAATATCTGTTCGCTATCCGCGCGCCAGTTCGCGCCAGCCGATGTCGCTGCGGCAGAAACCGTCCTCGAAGTCGATCGCCTCGACCCCGCGATAGGCCGCGTCGCGCGCGGCGCGCAGGTCGGGGCCGGTCGCGGTGACGGTCAGCACGCGGCCGCCGCTGGCGCGCAAGCGGCCGCCATCGAAGCTGGTTCCGGCTTGGAACACCGTGACCGGTCCGCTTGCTTCCGCCGCGTCGATGCCGGTGATCGCACCGCCCGCAATGGCGGTGCCGGGATAGCCCTTCGCTGCCACCACCACGGTCATCGCGTGATCGTCGCGGAAGCGGGCGGGTGTGCGTTCGGCCAGCTTGGCCGTCGCCGTGGCGACCATGATGTCCAGCAGATCGTCGTCGAGCCGCGCCATCAGCACCTGGCATTCGGGATCGCCGAACCGCGCGTTGTATTCGATCAGTTTCGGGCCCGTATTGGTCAGCATCAGCCCGGCATAGAGCACCCCCGAATAGGGCATCCCCATATCGGCCAGCGCCTGCACCGTCGGCCGCACGATCTCGTCGATCGCCCGCTGTTCCAGCGCTGGCGTCAGCACCGGCGCGGGGCTGTAGGCGCCCATGCCGCCGGTATTGGGGCCGGTATCGCCGTCGCCCACGCGCTTGTGGTCCTGCGCCGATCCGAACGGCATCAGGTTGGTGCCGTCGGTCAGCACGAACAGGCTGGCTTCCTCGCCGTCCAGAAACTCCTCGATCACCGCTTCGCCGCCGGGACGGTCGAACAGGGCGACGATCGCGGCCTCGGCTTCGTCGTGCGACATGGCGATGGTGACGCCCTTGCCGGCCGCCAGACCGTCGGCCTTGATGACCACCGGCAGCCCGAAATCGCCTAGCGCGGCGCGCGCGCCGTCCAATGAAGTGACGCGCGCATAGCCCGCAGTCGGAATGTTGGCGCGGGCACACAGATCCTTGGTGAAGCCCTTCGATCCCTCAAGCTGCGCGGGCGCCTTGTCGGGACCGAACACGCCGATCCCCATCGTGCGCAGATTGTCGCCCAGCCCCTGAACCAGCGGCGCTTCGGGGCCGATGACGACGAATTCGATCGAATTTCGCAGGCAGAAATCGATGATCCCGCGCTGGTCGGTCGCGGGGATGTCGGCGATATCGGCATGGTTCGCGATGCCGGGGTTGCCCGGCGCGGCGTAAAGCTTAGTCAGGGTCGGCGATTGCGCCAGCTTCCACGCCAGCGCATGTTCACGGCCCCCCGACCCGATCAGAAGGACGTTCATGGCGGATCCCCTGTTTGATGCGACTGCGCGCCTGCTAGCCGAGAGTTCGCCCGGCGACAACGCCGCGCCGCTGAGCGTGGGCGAGCTTTCGGGCAATCTGAAACGGATGGTGGAGCGCGAGTTCGGCCATGTTCGCGTGAAGGGAGAGATTTCGGGCTATAAGCGCGCCGCGTCGGGCCATGTCTATCTGACGCTGAAGGATGCCGATGCGGTCATCGACGGGGTGATGTGGCGCGGCGCGGCAGGGGCGCTGGCCTTCGTGCCGCAGGACGGGATCGAGGTTGTCGCGACCGGCAAGGTCACGACCTATCCGGGGCGGTCGAAATACCAGATCGTTATCGACAAGATGGAGGTCGCGGGCGAGGGCGCGTTGATGGCGCTCTTGGAAAAGAACAAGGCGCGCTTCGAGGCCGAAGGGCTGTTCGCCAAGGGCAAGGCGCGAAGGCCGCTCCCCTATCTGCCGCGTGTGATCGGGGTGGTGACCTCGCCGACCGGCGCGGTGATCCGCGACATTCTCCACCGGCTGGAGGATCGCTTTCCCAGCCATGTCATCGTCTGGCCGGTGCAGGTGCAGGGCGAGAGCGCGGCGGCGCAGATCGCGGCGGCGATCCGCGGGTTCGATGCGATTTCTCCCGGCGGCCCGGTGGCGCGTCCCGATCTGGTGATCGTCGCGCGCGGCGGCGGGTCGATCGAGGATTTGTGGGCGTTCAACGAGGAAGCGGTGGTGCGTGCGATCGCCGAATGCTCGATCCCGATCGTCTCGGCGGTCGGGCATGAGACCGATACGACGCTGGGCGATTATGCGGCCGATCTGCGCGCGCCGACGCCGACTGCGGCGGCGGAGATCGCGGTGCCGGTGCTTGCCGATCTGAAATACACGCTGACGACGCTTGGCGCGCGCACCGAGCGCTGCGTGACCCGGTATCGAGAACGTGGTGCCGAACAGCTCGCGGCATTGGTGCGCGTGATGCCGAAGCGTGACGCGCTGTTGGGGCCGCAACGCCAGCGGGTGGACGATGCAGGCCAGCGGCTGGGGCGCGGGCTGGAACGGCGCGCGGACGTCGCGCGGCGGCAGCTTGACCGGGTGGCGGGCGCGCTGCGTCCGGCGGCGCTGGAGGCGCGGCTGACGGGCGCGCGGCAACGGCTCGCCGACATGGAGCGGCTGTTGACTGCCGCCCACCCCGAACGCCCGCTGGAGCGCGGCTATGCCTGGGTCGAGGCGCGCGCCAGCGGCAAGGTTGCGGCGACTGCCGCCGAGGCCCGTTCCGCCAGCGCCCTGCGGCTGCACTTCAAGGACGGCGAAGTCGACGCCACCGTCGATGGCGCGGTTCCCAAAACGCCGCGAAAATCCTATGCTGGGACGAAGCCGGAGCAGGGCGACCTGTTCTGATGCTCAAACTGGGACGCAAGACCATGCTCATGTCGAACAACAGCCGCGCCGCGCGGCTTCATTATATGGCCAACGGCTTTCGGATGCTGGCGTCGGGCGACCATGTCGTCTGCGCGGTATCGGGGGAGCGCATTTCGCTCGACGAACTGCGCTACTGGAGCGTCGCCCGGCAAGAGCCCTATGCCAGTGCCGAAATCGCGACGAAGGCGATGACCGCCGCATGACATCGGCGCGCTGGGGGGCGGCCGCCGCCATTTCGGTTCTGTTGATGGGATGCGCATCGGCGCTGCCATCGCCGGTGCGGCGCGCGTCGTGGAGCCCGGCGGGCGTCGCAGTGACGCCGGTTGCGCTGCCGACACCTGCGCGATTGCCGCAAGTGACGCGCATTGCCCTCGAAGGTCAGGCGATCCAGGGCGGCGTGATGCTCGGCACCGCACCTGCGGGGACGACGCGGTTGACGCTGAACGGAACGCCGGTGCGCGTCGCCGATGACGGCCGCTTCATCCTCGCCTTCGACCGCGATGCCGGGACGACCGCGTCGCTCGTCGCCGAGCGTTCGGACGGCAGCCGCGTGACCCAGGCGATCGCGGTCGCCCCGCGCGCCTGGCGGATCGAGCGGCTCAATTCACTGCCGCGCATTTCGCAGCCCAGCGCCGAATTCCAGCGTCGTCGCGCTCCCGAACTCGCGCAGATCAATGCGGCGCGCGCCAAGGACACCGGCGCAAACGGCTGGCGTCAGCAATTTCTGTGGCCGGTCACGGGGCGCGTCTCCGGCCTGTTCGGCGCGCAGCGCATCTATCGCGGCGAACCCGGCAGCTATCATTCGGGCGTCGATGTCGCGCGCCCCACCGGCACGCCGCTGATGGCGCCCGCCGATGGCGTCGTGGTGCTGGCGACGCCCGGCGAGTTCACGCTGGAGGGCCGGTTGCTGATGATCGATCACGGCATGGGGCTGAACAGCGCGTTCCTGCACATGGATGCGATCGACGTGAAGGAAGGCCAGGCGGTCAGACGGGGCCAGCGCCTCGGCACGGTGGGCGCGACCGGGCGCGCGACCGGCCCCCATATGCACTGGGGCATGAAATGGGGGGACGCCCGCATCGACCCGATGCTGCTCGCAGGCCCGATGCCGACGGCCGAATAGACGGATCAGATGACGTCCATATCGACCTTGTAATGATGCCAGGCGAAGATCGCCGCCGCGCCCCTGTGCGGGCGCCAGTTTTCCGCAAGTTCCCGGATCGCCTTTTCGCTGGGGCGCTCGTCATGCCCCAGCAGTCGCCCGATCTCGATCTGAACGGCCAGATCGCCTGCGGGCCAGATGTCGGCGCGTCCTTCGGCGAACAACAGGTAGATTTCGGCGGACCAGCGCCCGATGCCCTTGATCTTGGTCAGCTCGGCAATCGCGTCCTCGTCGTCCGTCGGAAGATTGTGGAGATCGAGTTCGCCGCTCGTCACCAGCCCGGCCAGGCTGCGCGCATAGCCTAGCTTCTGGCGCGAAAGCCCTGCACCCTTCAGCACCTCATCGCTGGCAGCGAGCAATGCGTCGGGATCGTCGGCACGTCCGCCCAGCGCGGCGTCGAGCTTGTTCCACACCGATGATGCCGCCGCGACGCTGACTTGCTGGCCGACGATCGTGCGCAGCAAGGTGGCATAGCCCGGTTCCCGAATACGCGGCTCGGGATAGCCCGCGCGCGCAAGCCCTGCGGCAAAGGCGGGTTCGCGCAGCGCCAGCGCGTCGAGCGCGGTCTGCAACTGGCCGGCGCTCAATCCCATCGGCTACGTCTCTTGATGTTGGCGACCGCGCGCGGCATGGCGGCGGGCGAACCACAGGGAGGATTCCATGCCGCAGCTTATCGTCGTCACCCGCGATGGGGAAGAACGTGCCGTCGAGGGCGAGGTCGGATTGTCGGTGATGGAAGTGATCCGGGACAATGGCTTTGACGAATTGCTGGCGCTGTGCGGCGGCTGCTGTTCGTGCGCGACGTGCCACGTCCATGTCGACCCGGAATTTGCGGGCAAACTGGCGCCCATGAGCGAGGACGAGAACGACCTGCTCGATTCCTCGATGGACCGGGATGAAACCTCGCGCCTGTCGTGCCAGATCCAGTTCACCAGCGCGCTGGACGGGCTACGGGTGAAGATCGCCGCCGAGGATTGAGGGTTCATCCGTGACCCTAAGCCGCTTGCGCTGCGTGCGATCCTCGGAGCGCGAACCGCGCCGCCCGGTGGACCCCGGCACGGTGGCCGGGGTGACGGCTGCGGGTCCTACCCCCGCGCCGCCACCGCATAGAGCGCGATCGCCGCGGCGTTGGACACGTTCAGGCTTTCCATCCTGGGCGAGATCGGCAGCCTTGCCAACTGGTCGCAATGCGCCTCGGTATTGTGCCGCATCCCTTCGCCCTCGGCCCCCAGCACCAGCGCGATGCGCGCGTCGCCCAGCGCATCTTTCAGCGTCATGTCGCTGGTGCCGGTAAGGCCGATGCGCCAGAACCCGGCTTCCGCCATTTCGTCCATCGCCCGCGACAGATTGACGACGCGCACCCACGGCACGATCTCAAGCGCGCCTGACGCGGATTTGGCGAGCGCCCCCGATTCGGGCGGCGCGTGGCGGTCCTGCGTGACGATGCCCAGCGCGTCGAACGCCGCCGCCGAACGCAGGATCGCGCCGACATTGTGCGGATCGGTCACCTGATCGAGCACGACCAGCGGGCGCATGTCGCCCTGTCCCTGATCGAGCAGATCGCCCAGCCACACATCCTCCAGCGCATCGACTTCGGCGACCAGCCCCTGATGCGGCGCGTCACCGGGCACCAGGCGCCCCAGATCGGCGGCGTCGGCATAGACGATCGGCAGGTCGGACGGCAGCGTCAACGCGCCCAGCGCCTCGCGCGTGCCCCAGATCTTGCGCACGACCCGTTCGGGATTGGCGAGTGCTGCGGTGACCGCATGCTTGCCCCAGAAGCGCGGACGCCCCGACTGGGCCTTGCTGGGACGATGACCGCGACGCGACATGACGAGGATTCCTTGACGGCTGGGGTGAAAAGACGCGGGTCAGGCGTTGACACAGACGGGGCGCATCGGCAATGGACGCCGCTCGCCCAGATGGCGGCCCCAATGGACAGGTGGCCGAGTGGTTAAAGGCAGCAGACTGTAAATCTGCCCGTGAAAGCGTACGCTGGTTCGAATCCAGCCCTGTCCACCACCTTTTCCTCGATCAGATCACCCCGGTCGTTTGAACGGCGTCATCTCGCCCAGAAACGCCTGTTCCTGCTCGACCGAGGCACGCTCTCGGCGCAGGAAATCGGCGACGGCGTGGCGAAAGCCCCTGTCGGGCAGGTAATGGGCGGACCAGGTGGTCACCGGCACATAACCGCGCGCCAGTTTATGTTCGCCCTGCGCGCCCGCCTCGACCCGCGACAGGCCGCGTTCGATCGCGGCATCGATCGCCTGGTAGTAGCAAAGCTCGAAATGGAGGAACGGCACGTCCTCGGTGCAACCCCAGTATCGGCCGTACAGCGCATCGCCGCCGATCAGGTTGAGCGCACCCGCGATCGGCCGACCATTGCGTTCCGCAAGAATCAGCAACAGCCGGTCGCCCATCGCCTGTCCGATCCGCGAGAAGAATGCGCGCGTCAGATAGGGCTGGCCCCATTTGCGCGTGCCGGTGTCCTGATAAAAGGTCCAGAACGCATCCCAATGCGCCTCGGTGATCGCCGCTCCGTTCAGTGGACGGATCGTCAGACCCTCGATGGCGGCGGCGCGCTCCTTTCGGATCGCCTTGCGCTTGCGGCTGGCCAGCGCGCCGAGGAAATCGTCGAAGCCGCCATAACCCGCGTTCCGCCAGTGAAACTGCGTGCCTTCGCGGATCAGCCAGCCCGCCGCCTCGAAGGCGGCGATCTGGTCGGGCGCGACGAAGGTCGCGTGCGCCGACGACAGCCCGGCGTCGGTCGTCACCGTCTCGATCGCGCGGATCGCCGCGCGGGTCGCGGCATCGCGGTCCGTCGATGGATGGACCAGAATGCGCGCGCCGGGGACGGGGGTGAAGGGCACCGCGATCTGCAATTTCGGATAATAGGATTGGCCCGCGCGCTCCCACGCATCGGCCCAGGCGTGGTCGAACACATATTCGCCCTGGCTATGCCCCTTGGCATAGCTCGGCACCACCGCCAGCGGCGCGTCGTCGGGACCGACGATCAGCGGGAGCGCCTGCCAGCCGGTGCCGGGACCGACCGATCCCGATTCCTCGAGCGCCGACAGAAAGGCGTGGCTCAGAAACGGGTCGGCATCGCCCGCGCAGGCGTCCCAGCGTTCGCGCGGTACCGACGCGACGCCGGGGGCGATATGGGCAGTCACGATAGGTTCGCTCACCCGCCCGATGTAGGCCGATTGACGCGCGATGCCAGAGCTTTGGACGCGGCCAAATGCCCGACACCGTAAATCCCGCGACAATCATGCCGGCCAAGCCGATGGACGGCGTTCCGGGCGATAGGGCGGGATCGCATTTCGTCGTGGTTCGCCGCGCCGCCCGCTCGCAACATGATCCGGCAATGAGTCCTCACCCTTAGGGCGCATCCTCCATTCCGCCGACGGGGCCATCCGATCGCTTGCCTGCGACGCTGCCGATCCGGTCGCCCTTGCTCGAACGGAAATGGAGCACTTGCTGCGGGAACGGAATTTCGATGCCGTGTTCCTGGAACTTGACCCATAGCCGGTTGAGCACGTCCGATTTGACGTTGCCAACGCCGCCTTCGGGATCGTTGATCCACGCCAGAATTTCGTGTTCCAGCGCATAATCGCCGAACGAGGTCAGCCAGACATTGGGCTTCGGGCTGTCGAGCACGCGGGGGCTTTCATTTGCTGCCTCCAGCATGAGTTGCTGGGCCAGCTTGATGTCCGATTCATAGGCCACGCCGACCGGAATGCGGACGCGGACGTTGCGATCCGAATAGGACCAGTTCTCGACATCCTGGGTCATCAGATTCTCGTTGGGAATCAGATGCTCCTTGCCGTCGCGGGTGATGATGCTGACGGCGCGCACGCCGATCTTGTTCACCCAGCCGAACTGGTCGCCGACGACGATCACGTCGCCCGGCTTGACCGACCGGTCCATCAGCAGGACGATGCCCGCAAACAGATTGCCGACCGTCTTTTGCAAGCCAAAGCCCAGCGCCAGGCCGAACGCGCCCGAGAACACCGCAAAGGTGGTGAGGTCGAGGCCGAGCAGGTCGATCGCGAAGAAGAACAGCGCGACCAGGATCGCGATGCCGGCCAGTTTCTGGAACAGCAGCTTTTGCGTCGCATCGAACCCGCGCGCCTGTTCGATCGAATGCGCGACCAGCCGGTTGGCAAGTCGCGCAACGGCGAACAGCGCGATGATGGTGACGATCAGCGTGACGACGCTGAGCAGCGAGATGCGCCGTCGCCCCAGATTGAAGCCGACGCTTTCGAGCAGGCCGGTCACTTCGCCCAGCCCGCCGATCGCGCCCGACAGGATGGCGACGAACACGAACGCCGCGATCGTCCGCGCCGCCCAGCGCGGCATGGCCAGTCCGCGCATCACCTCCAGCAGCAGCATGGCCGTCGCCGCCCCCAGCGCGATGCCGAAACCGAGTGCCGCCAGCGTCTCCCACGGCCACAGATAGAACAGGATCGCCAGCAGGAGCGCCGCGACGCCGTGCCGAACGATCGAGCCCATCCGGCCGGTAAGCCCTTCGGCATGGCCGACCTTTTCGGTCCAGAAATCGTTCAGTCGCGGCCCGAGCCGCCGACCGGCATACCATCCGGCGGCCAGCGCCAGCAGCGCAAAGCCCAGCGCGACCGCCGCCTCGATCAGCTCTGCCGTCGGCGGCACGACGATGCCGCGCGCAACCAGCCAGGCGTTGAACTGCTCTATCGGCATGCGGCACGAAACCGTTCGAGGCCCAGCGCCAGGTCGGCGATCAGGTCTTCGCTGTCCTCGATCCCGATCTGCAGGCGCACGACCGGCCCTGCGGCCTGCCAGTCGGTGACGCTGCGGTGGCGCTGGGGATCGACCGGCACCACCAGGCTTTCGTACCCGCCCCAGCTATAGCCGATGCCGAACAGGTCGAGCCCGTCGATCAGGGCGGTGCGCGCCGCATCGTTTCCGCCGTCGAGAACGAACGAAAACAGCCCCGACGCGCCGGAGAAATCGCGCTCGAACACGTCGTGCCCCGGACAGGTGTCGAACGCCGGGTGCAGCACCCGCGCGACGCCCGGCTGCTGCGCCAGCCACCCGGCGATGGCGAGCGCGCTTCGCCCCTGTTCCTTCAACCGCAGCGCCATCGTCCGCAGCCCGCGCGATCCCAGATACGCGTCGTCCGCCGACACGCACTGGCCCAGCTGGAAACTGGTCTGGCGCAGCGGGTCGAACCTGCCGGGCGCGGCGGTCACCGACCCAAGCATCGCGTCCGAATGACCGACGACATATTTGGTGCAGGCCAGGATGGAATAGTCGATGCCCCGCCCGATCGCCGGAAACAGCAGCGGCGTTGCCCAGGTGTTGTCGAGCAGGGTAACCAGCCCGCGTGCCTTTGCGACCTCGACGATGGCGGGCACGTCCTGCACCTCGAAGGTCAGGCTGCCGGGACTTTCCATATAAATGGCACGGGTGCGCTCGCCGATCAGGTCGGCGATGCCCGCGCCCACCATCGGATCGTAGTAGCGAGTCGTGATCCCCATCCGCGCGAGCAGCCCGTCGCACAGCCCGCGCGTCGGGTCATAGACGCTGTCGACCATCAGCAGTTCGTCGCCCGGCGACAGCACGGTGAGCAGCGCGGCGGCGATGGCGGCCACGCCCGATGGATAGAGAAACGTCGCCTCCGCCCCCGGTTCCAGTTCGGTCAGCGCATCGGCCAGGCTCCACTGCGTGGGCGTGCCACGCCGTCCGTAGAATAATTTGTGATGCGTATCGGCGCTGCCGCGCGTGCGCATCTCGGCGACCGACTCATACAGGATGGTGGACGCGCGCCACACCGGCGGGTTGACGATCCCGCCGGTCCATTCCTTGCGCCGCCCCGCCGCGACGACGCGCGTCGCCTTGCCCAGTTCGTGGTCGTCGCCCTTGTCCTTCACGCGGTCCCCTTCGCCTTGGGCAGGTCGCTGCCGCCCCAATCGGCCCAGCTGCCGTCATAGAGCGCCGCCTCGCTCCCAAGCAAATGCAATGCGAAGACGATGACCGCAGCGGTCACCCCCGAACCGCAGGTGGCGACCATCGGGCGATCGACATCGACCCCGGCTTCGGCAAACAGCGCGCGCAATGCCTCGCGCGACCGCCAGCGTCCCTCCGCGTCGAACAGCCGCGAATAGGGCAGGTTGATACTGCCCGGAATATGCCCCGGCTCGACGCCGGCGCGCGGCTCGGGCTCGTCGCCCGCATAGCGCGTCGGCGAACGCGCATCGATCACCTGTTCCTCGCCACTCGCCAGATTGGCCTGCATCGCCGCGCGGTCGCGCACCAGCCCGCGATCCGAATGCGCCATGAAGATGCCGGGCGATGCGGGCGTCTCGCCGCGATCGAGCAGCCTCCCTTCCGCGCGCCATGCCGCCAGCCCGCCATCGAGGATCGCGACCCGCGGCACCCCCATCAGCCTGAGCATCCACCAACCCCGCGCCGATGGATGCAGCGGACTGTCGTCATAGAGCACCACCCGGCTGTCGTTCGACACCCCCAGCGCCCGCATCGCTTCGTTGAACTGGTGGTCCGACGGCAGCATCATCGGCAGCGCATCGTGCGCGTCGACCAGCGCTGCGAGATCGAGGAACCGCGCGCCGGGAACATGTCGCTCGGCAAATTCGGCGCGCGGATCGCGGCCATGTTCGGGCAGAAACCAGCTGGCGTCGAGCACGACCAGATCGCTCTCGTCCAGCCGCTCGGCCAGCCACTGCGTCGAAACCAGATCGTCCATGCGTCCCTCCCTTGTGCGGGTGATCCTGACCGCCGGGGTGCGAGTCAGGCAAGCGATTTCAGGAACCTGCCCGCCTGTTCGCGCAGCGAATCCTGCGTGTCACCGTCCATCCGGTCCCAATTCCGATAGGGCATCGCCAACCGACGATTGTCGCCCAGCTTGCCGCGATTGCGCGCCAGAAAATCCCAATAAAGCGCGTTGAAGGGGCAGGCATCGTTGCCCACCCGCTGCTTCACGTCATACCGGCACGACCGGCAATAATCCGACATCCGGTCGATATAGGCGCCCGACGATGCATAGGGTTTCGATCCCAGCAGGCCGCCGTCGCCGAACTGGCTCATCCCCAGCGTATTGGGCAACTCCACCCATTCATAGGCGTCGGCATAGACCTCCAGATACCATAGATGCACCGGATGCGGGTCGGCACCGATCAGCAGCGCGAAATTGCCGGTAATCATCAGCCGCTGGATATGATGGGCATAGGCCCGCTCCAGCGTCTGGCCGATGGCTTGGCTAAGGCAGTGCATGTCGGTCTCGCCGGTCCAGTAAAACCCGGGCAAGGCGCGCTTGGCATTCAGGAAGTTCCGCCGCGCATAATCCGGCCCCTCGCGCCAATAGATGCCGCGCACATATTCGCGCCAGCCGATGATCTGGCGGATGAATCCTTCGGCCGAATTGAGCGGTGCCCGCCCGGCGCGATACTCAACCTCGACCTTGCGGCACAGGTCCAGCGGATCGAGCAATCCGGCGTTGAGATAGGGCGACAGGACCGCGTGCCACAGATAGGGCTCGCCGGTCAGCATCGCATCCTGATAGGTGCCGAACCCGGCCAGCGCGTGCTTCAGAAACTGCCGCTGCGCCCGCATCGCCTCGTCATGCGTCACCGCGAACTCGAACCGGTCGAGACTGCCGGGATGATCGGCGAAACGCTCCGCGACCATGTCGATCACCTCGCGCGTGATGTCGTCCGGCCGGAACGCGATCGGGCGCGGCATCAGCAGGTCGTTCTGCGCGGGCTTGCGGTTCTCGGAGTCGTAATTCCACTGCCCGCCTTCGGGCTTGTCCCCGTCCATCATCAGCCCGGTCTTGCGGCGCATCTCGCGATAGAAAAACTCCATCCGCAACTGCTTGCGGTCGTCGGCCCAGGCGTCGAACTCGGCGTGCGAACAGATGAAGCGGTCATCCTCGACGATTTCCACCGCGCAATCAAACTTGTCCGCCCAGCCGTCGATCGCGGTGCGCACTCGCCATTCGCCGGGTTCGGTCACGCGGATCGTGGCGGG
Source organism: Sphingomonas aestuarii (assembly GCF_054457155.1). Lineage (NCBI taxonomy): Bacteria > Pseudomonadati > Pseudomonadota > Alphaproteobacteria > Sphingomonadales > Sphingomonadaceae > Sphingomonas > Sphingomonas aestuarii. Next base: position 473,578 of record NZ_JBTKVV010000002.1, read on the forward strand.
CGCATGGCGCTCGACCGCGCGGGCGACTTCGCCGGTGAAACTCCCGGCATTGTCGGCGTCGTCCAGCCGCACATAATCGACCGTCCAGCCCAGCGTCCGCAACCGTTCGGCATGATGGCGCATGGCGGACAGGATGAACGCGATCTTGGCCTTGTGATGGCGGACATAGGTGGTTTCCTCATCCACCTCCATCATCAGCACGACGCTGGTTGCCGGGTCCGCATCCTTCAGCGCCGCGATGTCGGGAGACAACTGGTCGCCCAGCACCGGAATCAGCGTCTCGACAGAGTGTTTCAATTCCGCCCCAACCTTCCTAAATCGCAGGCATGACCCCAAAGCATCTTGGCCAGACCAGCGCGCTTCCCGCCACGCCGGAAGAAGCCACGCTCGATTATGTTCCCAATCCGCGCGCAGGACAGCTTTACTGCGTGCGCTTTTCCGCCCCGGAATTCACCTCGCTCTGCCCGGTGACCGGCCAGCCCGATTTCGCGCATCTGGTCATCGACTATGCCCCCGGCGACACGATCGTCGAATCCAAATCGCTCAAGTTGTTCCTCGGCGCGTTCCGCAACCATGCCGCCTTCCACGAGGATTGCACCGTCGGGATCGGCCAGCGCCTGTTCGACGAGATGAAACCGACATGGCTTCGCATCGGCGGCTATTGGTATCCGCGCGGGGGCATTCCGATCGACGTGTTCTGGCAATCGGGTGCGCCGCCGGAAGGGTTGTGGCTGCCCGACCAGGGCGTCCAGAACTATCGCGGGCGGGGGTGAGAGCGCGCAATTTGGCGCAAGCCGAAAAGCACTCGTCGCGAATTGTCTTGCTGCATTGCAACATTAGTGCAACCATCTGTCCTTCAAGCGGTTACTGAGTCGCCGCCCGTCTTATGCGGGCGCATTCTCGCTCTTGCGAAGGGACTGCGATGACGCATTTTGCGGCCGGATCCTCGTCGATCGATCATATTGCCTTGCTCGGCAATTACCTGCCCCGCAAATGCGGCCTCGCGACCTATACCACCGACACCTATCTGGCGATGAAGGCGCGGTTCCCCGACCTGCGCGTCGATGTCTATGCGATGGACGATCATCCGGGTCGCTACGCCTATCCGCCTGAAGTAACCCGCGCGATCCCCCAGGCCGATCGCGCCGCCTATTCCGACGCCGCGCGTTCGATCCAGGAATCGGGGGCGAAGGCGCTTTGGGTCCAGCATGAATATGGCATCTATGGCGGATCGGCGGGCGATTATCTGCTCGGTCTGCTCGACCGGATTACCTTGCCCGTGGTCGTCACGCTGCACACCGTGCTCGAACATCCCAGTGTCGAGGAACGCCGGGTGATGGACGCGCTGTTGCGTCGCGCGTCGAGGGTCATCGTCATGGCAGAGGCAGGCCGTGACATCTTGAAGCGGGTCCACGGTGCCGACGACCGCCAGATCGCGATGATTCCGCATGGCGTGCCCGACCGCGCTCTGATCGATCCCGATGCGAAGAAAGCGGCATTCGGTTGGCAAGGCCGCCGCGTCGTGCTGACCTTCGGCCTGCTCGCCCCGAACAAGGGGATTGAGACGATGATCGACGCGCTGCCCGCGATCGTCGCGCCGCATCCCGACACGCTTTATGCCGTACTGGGTGCGACGCACCCCAATCTGGTCGCGCATGAAGGCGAGGCGTATCGCGACGGCCTGATCTGCCGTGCCGCCACATTGGGGGTAAGCGATCATATCGAGTTCATCGACAAATTCGCCGAAACCGACGAATTGCTCGATTATCTCGACGCTGCCGACATTTACGTGACCCCGTACAGCAATCCGGCGCAGATCACCTCGGGGACGCTGTCCTACGCCGTCGCATCCGGCAAGCCGGTGGTATCGACTCCCTATATCCACGCGACCGAAATCCTGAACGACGATCATGGGCGCCTGGTCGACTTCGGCGACAGCCAGGGGTTTGCGCGCGAGATTTCGGCGCTGCTGGCGGACGATGCGGCCCGCGGCGCGCTGGCGGCGCGCGCTTATGCCCGCGGCCGCTCGATGATCTGGTCAAAATTGGCCGAAAACGGCATGGTGGAGCTTGCCACGGCCGTCGCCGCCAAACCGCGCCGACTGACCCCGGTGATCGCCGCGCGAAAGGCGCCGACGATCCTCGATCCCGATTTTCAGGCGGTCGAGCGGATGAGCGACGCGACCGGGATGCTTCAGCACGGCATCTATTCGGTGCCCGATCGCCGCCACGGCTATTGCATCGACGACAATGCCCGCGCGCTGATCCTCGCGAGCCGGATTCCCGGCCTCGACATGGCCGCGCGCGACAAGTGGACGACCGTTTATGCGTCCTTCGTCCAGCACGCCTGGAACCCCGACACCCGCGCCTTCCGCAACTTCATGGCGTTCGACCGCAGCTGGTGCGAGGACAAGGGTTCGGAGGACTCGAACGGTCGCACTTTGTGGGCGCTCGGCGTCACCGCCAACGAAGCGCCCGAGCGCAAGCATCGCGACTGGGCGACGGCCCTGTTCGATCAGACCGCCCCCATCGCGCTCGATTTCGGCAGCCCGCGTGCACAGGGTTTTGCCATGCTGGGCGCAGCATCGATCGATGCTGCGCGTCCGGGCCACGGGCTCGCCCGAAACCTGATGGCGCGGTTCGGCGATCAGTTGCTCACCCTGCTCGACGCCGCCCGCCGTCCCGAATGGAAATGGTTCGAAATCGTCCTCGCCTATGACAATGCCCGATTGCCCGAAGCGCTGATCCGCGCCGGCGTGGCGCTAGGCCGCGACGATCTGGTCGCGTGCGGCATTGAGACGCTCGACTGGATCGTCGCGCGCCAGACCTCGCCAGAGGGGCATTTCCGCGCGATCGGCACCGAAAGTTTCGGGCGCGAATATGCCGACCCCCTGCCGTTCGACCAGCAGCCGCTGGAGGCGCAGGCAACGATTGACGCCTGCGCCGCAGCGTTCGACGCGACGCGCGATCCACGCTGGGTGGACGAGGTGATGCGCGCTTATCGCTGGTATCTGGGCGCGAACGAACTCGATGTGCCGCTGGCGAGCGGTGCCGATGGCGGCTGTTACGACGGGCTGATGCCGACCGGCGTCAACCGCAACCAGGGCGCCGAATCGATCCTGGCCCTCCAATTGGCGTCCTGCGCGATTTCGGCCCTTTCAAAACGCAGCGGAACCGTGGCACAGGCTGACCGACGCGCGAGCGCCTGAACGGTTGCGCGCAACCTTGTTGATTGCGCGTAACAGCCAGGGGTCGCCGATGATCGAACTCTTCCACCACAGCCTGCGGCTGCACGCCGACCCGTCCCGCGTCGTGGTCCGCCCGTTCCACATCGGCTGGCAATCGAATGGCGCTGGCGAAAGCCGCACCCAGCGGCTGGTGCGCGAAGTGCTCGAAATGTCGCCCGGTCAGGCGACCAAGCAGTTGAAGGCGGTCTTGCGCGATTTCGAGGCGCGCCACTGGCAGACGCGCCGCGTGTTCATGACCCGCTTTGACGAAATCGCCGAACTGGTCGCCATCGATCCCGATATTTCGGACGAGAAACGCCAGTTGATCGGCGCCTATTTCTGCCACGAATACAGCTATGCCGCCGCCGCGCTGATGAACCCAAGCGCGGTGCCGCATCACGACCAGACGGGCATGCCCAAGGGCTCGCTTCGGATCATCATGTCGCTGCGCGCCGTCGGCGAAGGGCATATTTCTTCCGTAGCGTTCCGCGAGGGCATCATCACTGACAAGGGCCAGTTGCGGCTGGCGCCCGACGCGCCGTTCGCGACGACTTGCGATTTTCACGGGGACGAACGCACCGCGCCCGAAGGCGAAGTGACGATCCAGCGCCACCGCGATTCGACGCTGTCCGGCACAGTGATCTTTCCGATCACCAAGCAGCAGTCGAACGGGCTGGAGGACTTGCGCCTCGTCCGGTTCGATCATGGCGACGGCGATTACGAATGGCTGGGCAGCTACACCGCCTATAACGGCTTCGGTATCCAGTCCGAACTGCTGCGGACCCGCGATTTCCGCGACTTCGATCTGGTGCCGATGACCGGCAGCGCCGCGCGGAACAAGGGCATGGCGCTGTTCCCGCGCAAGATCGGCGGCCACTATATGACGATCGGGCGGCAGGACGGCGAAAACCTGTTTCTCATCAAATCCGACAGCCTGACGCACTGGGACGAGGGGCAGAAGCTGCTCGAACCCTGCTATCCGTGGGAACTGGTGCAGATCGGCAATTGCGGGCCACCCATCGAACTCGACGAAGGATGGTTGCTGCTCACTCATGGCGTCGGCGCGATGCGCAAATATTCGATCGGCGCGGTGCTGCTCGACAAGGACGACCCGTCAAAGGTGATCGGCCGCACCAAACAACCGATCCTGGAGGCCGCACGGCAGGACCGCGAAGGCTATGTCCCCAACGTCGTCTATTCGTGCGGCGCGATCCGGCATGGCGACATGCTGTTCATCCCCTACGGCGTCGCCGATTCGTCGGTAGCGTTCGCGTTCGTGAAGGTGGGATCGCTGCTCGCCGCGATGTAATTTCGCACATCCCCGACCCCGTTGGTTTCGAGCGAAGTCGAGAAACGCTCTCGCTCGGTTGGGTCACGTTTCTCGACTTCGCTCGAAACAAACGGCGGCGGATGCGTAAGCAAGGTTGGCGACTGGCAGTAAGCCGTGCCCAGTCTGAGCACGGGCGGGATCGGTATCCCATCTACCCCCTGAACAACCCGCCAAGCACGCCGCGCAGCAATTTGCCGCCAAGGCCGCCGCTTCTGCCGCCACCGAACACCGCCTTGCTGATTTCGGTGGCGACGTGACGGCTGACGGTGGTCGTCGCGGTGCGGGTGGCGCTTTTCTTGGCGCGCTCCCAGGGGGAGTTGGCGGCTTCGCGCTCCGCTGCGCGTTGCTGGCGTTCGGCTTCGCGGGCGGCGGCGACGCGCTGGCGTTCGGCTTCCTTGGCGATGCGCGCGTCCTCCTTCGCCTTGATCGCGGCGGCCTTGTCGGCTTCGGCCCGGGCTTTCTCGGCAGTCGCGGCGGCTTGCGCCTCGGCGCGTTTGGCACTCAGGATTTCCTCGGCCGATTCGCGGTCGATGGGCTCGTCATATTTGCTGCCCACGGCGTCGGTCATCGTCAGCACTCCGCGTTCCTGGCGCGTCAGCGTGCCGACGCGCGAGGCAGGCGGGCGGATCAGCGTGCGTTCGACGGGGGAGGGCGATCCGTCCGGCTGAAGCAGCGACACCAGCGCCTCGCCGACCTTCAGCTCGGTGATCGCGGTCGCGACATCGACATTGGGATTGGCGCGGAAGGTTTCGGCCGCGGATTTGACCGCTTTCTGATCGCGCGGGGTGAAGGCCCGCAGGGCGTGCTGCACACGGTTGCCGAGCTGCCCCGCGACCGTCTCGGGAATGTCGATCGGGTTCTGCGTCACGAAATACACGCCGACGCCCTTCGAGCGGATCAGGCGCACGACCTGCTCGATCTTGTCGATCAGCGCAGGCGGCGCTTCGTCGAACAAAAGATGCGCCTCGTCGAAGAAGAAGACGAGCTTGGGCTTGTCGGGGTCGCCGACCTCGGGAAGCGTTTCGAAGAGTTCGCTCAGCAGCCACAGCAGAAAGGTCGCGTAGAGCCGCGGGGAGGCCATCAGCTTGTCGGCCGCCAGAATGTTGACCACGCCGCGGCCATTTTCGTCGGCCTTTATGAAGTCGACGAGTTCCAGCGCGGGTTCGCCGAAGAAATGGTCGCCGCCTTGGGCACGCAACTGGAGCAATTGTCGCTGGATCGCGCCGACGCTCGCCTTGGTCACATTGCCGTATTGCACGCCGATCTGGTCGGCATTTTCGGCGCAGTGGACCAGCATCGCCTGCAAATCGTCGAGGTCGAGCAGCAACAGCCCCTGATCGTCGGCGATGGTGAAGGCGATGGTCAGCACGCCCTCCTGCGTGTCGTTCAGGCTCATCAGCCGCGCCAGCAGCAGCGGCCCCATTTCGGAAACCGTGGCGCGCACCGGATGGCCCTGTTCGCCGAACAGGTCCCAGAACTGCACCGGGCAGGCGGCATAGGCCCAGTCGGTCATGCCGATCTCGGCTGCCCGCGCCGCAAAAGGCTCATGCGTTTTGGCGGTCGGCGATCCCGCCATGCCCAGCCCGGCGAGATCGCCCTTCACATCGGCGACGAACACCGGAACGCCCGCATTCGACAGCCCCTCGGCAAGTCCCTGGAGCGTCACCGTCTTGCCGGTGCCGGTCGCACCCGCGATCAGCCCGTGGCGATTGGCGCGTTTGAGGACCAGGTTCTGCGGCTGGCCGCCGCCCAGACCGATATAGACGCCTGCATCGCTCATGCCCGTTCTCCCCGCCTGCCGAGAATCGGGAGCCTAGAACGAAAAACGGCGCGCGTCAGTATCCCGACGCGCGCCGCTGTTTCGAGGTTGGATCGTCTTAGCGAGCGGCCAGTTCCACCGAGACGAACCGGCTGACCGCGCGCGTCTGTACATAGAGCAACACGCTGTCGCGATTGGCCGCACGCGCCTGTGTCACCACCCGCGCCAGGTCGGCAGGCGTTGCCACCGGCGTGCGATTGGCCGAAGTGATGACCAGACCACGGGTCAGGCCCTTTTGCGCGGCATCGCTCGACGGATCGACCGCGAGGATGACGACGCCGCGGGTATCCTGCGCAACGCCGATGCTGCGCGCGATCTGCGGCGTGAGCGCCTGAACGCTCAGGCCCAGAGCGGCGGTTGCGCTGGCTGCGTCGTCGGACGGACGACCCGGCATCGGCTGTTCGGCATTGGGGTCGAACTCCGTCGCTGCCAGTTCCTCTGCGGATGGGCGCGTGCCGACGCGGACGCGGACCGTCTGGCGGCGACCGTCGCGGATCAGTTCGACCGGGATGGTCGTGCCGGGCCGGACATTGGCGACCAGATAGCTGAGCGACTGGTCCGGCGTCACATCCTGGTTGTTGACGCGGACCACCACGTCGCCTTGGCGAATGCCCGCCGCTGCGGCAGGCTGGCCGGGCTGGACGCTGGAGATGACTTCGCCCCGGTCACGCGGCAGGTTCGACGGCAGGTTCAACCCCTGCGCCAGGTCCGGAGTCAGCGGCTGGATGCCGACGCCCAGATAGCCGCGCTGGACGGTTTCGCCGCTCCGCAGCGTTTCGATGATCGAACGCGCTTCGTCGGCGGGGATGGCGAAGCCGATGCCGACATTGCCGCCGGTCGGCGAATAGATTTGCGAATTGATGCCGATGACGTTGCCGTTCAGATCGAACAGCGGCCCGCCCGAATTGCCCATGTTAATGGAGGCATCGGTCTGGATGAAGCGGTCGAACGGACCGCCCTGACCGGTCACGCGCTGCACCGAGGAAATGATCCCGGCGGTGACCGTGCCACCCAGTCCGAACGGATTGCCGATGGCGACGACCCAGTCGCCGGCACGCGCATTACCCGAACTGCCCAGACGAACGAACGGCAGACCGTTGCCCTCCACCTTCAGGACGGCCAGGTCGGATTCGACATCGCGTCCGACCAGCCGTGCGGTCATCTCACGACCATCGGTCATCGTCACCTTGATCGATTCCACCACCGCATTGCGCGTGCCAGCCGACACGACGTGGTTGTTGGTGACGATGTAACCGTCGTTGGAAATCAGAAAGCCCGAGCCCAGCGAATTGCCGCGACGCTGAACGGGTTGCCCGCTGCCACCACGATTTCCGAAAAAGCCTTCGAACGGCGTGCCGGCAAACGGGTTGTTCTGCTGAACAGTTACGCGCTGTTCGGTCGAGATATTCACAACGGCGGGCTGCAAGCGCGCGACCAGATCGGCAAAGCTTCCGGGCGCACCTGCGCGCGGTGCGCTGGCGGTGGTCATCCCGTCATTCTGTGCGGTCTGCGCGCCGACCGGGGTCTGGAGCGCCATCGTCGCGGCGGCGCCGCCGACGAGCAGGGCAGAGGTGATCGCATAAGCGTATCGCACTTAGGTCTTCCTTCCTAACTGTGTCACGACCCCGATGGATGGGCCGGGCGGTTTCCCGCCATTCATCCCTTTTCGATGCTGAACGCCGTTTGAATATGAACGGTCCGTCAGCGTTTCTCTACCGCCCCCCGGCCCGGAATTGCTGGAGATAGGCGTTGTCGGGTGCCAGCACGAATGCCGTCTCCCCGTCAGTCCCGTCGCCGCGCTGGTTGAAGGTATAGCGATAGGACTGCATCGCCCGCCAGAAATTGTAGAACTCGGCGTCCTTGCCGAAGCTGGTGGCATAGATCTGCGCGGCTTGGGCATCGGCCTCGGCGCGGATGATCTGCGCCTGGCGTTCGCCCTGCGCGCGGATCGTCAGCGCTTCCTGGCTACGCGCGGTGCGCATCCGCTCCAGCGCCGAATCGAGCGGGCTGCCGGTGGGGAGCCCCGCCTGCTTGATCCGCACATCGACGATCTCGACGCCGTACTGGCCCGCGACATTCTGCAAACCGGTCTGGATGTTTTCCATGACCTGGCCGCGCTCGGGGCTGAGCAGCGCCGCGAACGGCCGCTTGCCAAGCTCGTTGCGAAGCGCCGAGCCCAGGATCGGGCGCAGCGCGTCGATAACGCCCTGTTCGCTGCGCGCGGTGGTCACCATGCGCAGCGGATCGACGACGCGGAAGCGCGCGAACGCATCGACTTCCAGGCGAAGCTGGTCGATCGACAGCACCTGCTGATTCTCAAGCTCGATATCCAGCACCCGCTTGTCGACCCACACGATCCGCTCGATCAGCGGAATGCGCGCGATCAGGCCCGCCCCGGTATTCCCGAACGCCTCGCCCTCGCGGTAACGGTTCACCGTGCCGACCGGCTGTTCGAACCGCAGGATCACGCCCTGTCGCGTTTCCGGGACGATCGACATCGACATCGACAGGATGATCGCGACGAATACCGCGATGATCGCGAGCACCATCGGGTTCTTGATTGACCAGCTCATTGCGGTGCTCCCGTCGCGGCTTGCGGCTGCGGCGCGGGCTGCGCCTGTCCGCGCACCGCCGGCAGCGGCAGATACGGCGTTACGCCGGGCGTCTCGACAATCGTCTTGTTCGACTTGGCCAGAATTTCTTCCATCGTCTCGTAATAGATTCGCTGGCGGGTAACGGCGGGGGCCAGGCGATATTGTTCGTAGATCTGGTCGAACGACGCCGCGTCACCCTGCGAGCGGGCAATGATCTGCTGCGCATAGGCGCGTGCCTGGTTCAGGTTGGCCTGTGCCGCCTGCTGCGCGGCGGTGACCGCCTTGAACGCTTCGTCCACTGCGGCGGGCGGGTTGGCGGTACGGATGGCGACGCCCTGAACCTGGATGCCCGAATTATATTCGTCGAGCATCTGCTGTGCCAGTTGCTGGACGCGCACTTCGGTCGCCGAACGGCCCGCGCCGATGATCTCGTCCAACGTCACACTGGCAACGGCAGCACGCATCGAACTTTCGGCGACGGCGCGCACGGTCGATTCGGGATTGGCGATCTGAAACAGATAGCTTTCCGGGTTCGAGATGTTCCAGCGCAGCGAATATGCGAGATCGACGATGTTCTGGTCGCCGGTCAGCACCAGATTCTCGCCGCCGCCCTGGGGAAAGTCCTCGTTGCGGATGCCGGTCACGTCGATCACGCGGACGGTGTTGAACGGTGCCGGCATCGTCAGGTGGATGCCGGGCGTCAGGGTGCGCGAATATTTGCCCAGGAACGATACGACGCCGCGTTCCTGCGGGCCGACGCGGTGGAACATGGTGAACGCCAGGAACAGCGCGAACACCAGCAGCGCGCCGAAAATCCAGACCTTCTTGCCGCCTGGCGCTTCGAACCCGCCGCCGCCGAAGCCGCCACCCCCGCCGCCATTGCCACGGGTGCGCTTCAGGAAATCCTCTAGCGACGTGGCGTTGCCGCCACGGCTGCGCTTGCCCTCCGGCGGGAATTGCCACGGGTTGCGCGGGCCGCCTTCGCCGCCCGAGCCGCCATTGTTGTTGCCGCCACTGCCCCACGGGCCTTTGGCATTATCGTTCCTCAGCACGCTGGCGCGCGCGAACCACCCCGAAAAAATCGACATGCCATCCTTTATAGGGGGCTGCGCGCCGATTTACAGTGGCAACACGCGGTTTGTTGGCAAGGCTGGCGCATCAAGCTTTTACGGTCGTACTCCTGCGAAAGCAGGAGGCTTGGCCATAAGCGGTGCGTGATAAGCCAACGCTCCTGCTTTCGCAGGAGTACGGAGCGTCATTCGCAACGCCGCTGGTGCGGATTGCATCATCGGCGTTCTCAAACCCGCATCCAGCGCCTATGTCGCCGCGCATGACCGATACCGCTGGCCTGAACGCATTGCTTGCCCCCATCGCCGCCGGACGCGCTGCCGCGCGCGTGAAGGACGGTTTGGCGAGCATCATGCTCGACGTGACGGGCTTGCCCGAGAGTGCGCGCGATGCGCTGGAGGCCGATGTCCGCGCCTCGGCGGAATCCGCGCCCGGCATCGCGACGGTGCGGATCGTCCAGACATCGAACCGCACGCGCCGCCGCCTGATCGCGGTGGCGAGCGGGAAGGGCGGGGTGGGGAAATCCACCGTCTCCGCCAACCTCGCCATCGCGCTGGCACAGGCGGGGCGCCGGGTCGGGCTGGTCGATGCCGATATCTATGGCCCGTCGCAGCCGACCTTGTTCGGGGTCGCGGACACCAAGGCGCAGGCGCGCGACAAGCAATTGCTCCCGGTCGCCACGCCATACGGCGTGCCGATCCTGTCGATGGGGCAGCTTGTGGCGCCCGAAAAGGCGCTGGCGTGGCGCGGGCCGATGGCGTCGGGCGCGCTGGGGCAACTGGTCGATGCCGATTGGGGCGATGCCGATACGCTGGTGCTCGACCTGCCGCCCGGCACCGGCGACGTCCAGTTGACGATGGTGCAGAAACACAAGCCGACGGGCGCGGTGATCGTCTCCACTCCGCAGGATCTGGCGCTGATCGATGCGCGCCGCGCGATCGACCTGTTCAACAGCGCGGGCGTTCCGATCATCGGGCTTGTCGAGAACATGGCGGGCTATGCCTGCCCGCATTGCGGCGAAGTGTCGGATCCATTCGGGCAGGGCGGCGCGGAGGCCGCCGCGGCGCAGCTGAACGTGCCGTTCCTCGGGCGCATTCCGCTGTCGATCGATATCCGTACCGCGTCCGACGCGGGCACGCCGCCCGCATTCGGGAACGGCGCGGACGCGGCGGCGTTCATCGATATGGCCGGACGCGTCAGCGACTGGCTGAACCACCAGCCGGAGTAATGCCATGCCGATCACCAGCGATGCCGAGATCAAGGAACTCCTCGAATCGGCAAAGGTGATCGCGATGGTCGGCGCCTCCGATCGCCCCGAGCGGGCATCGAACGGCGTGATGGAATATCTGCAGGGTCGTGGATATCGCGTGATCCCGGTCAATCCGCAGATCACCGGCGAACATATCCACGGCGAATTCGTGTTCCGTGAATTGAGCCAGATCGGCGAGCCGATCGACATCGTCGATATCTTTCGTAATTCCGAAGCCGCCGCCGACGCCGTCGATCATGCGATCGACGTCGGCGCAAAGGCGGTGTGGATGCAATTGGGCGTCGTCAACGAAGCCGCGGCGGCGCGGGCCGAGGCGGCTGGGCTCAAGGTCGTGATGGACCGCTGCCCCAAGATCGAGATTCCGCGGCTGGGGATCGCGTCGGTCGCCTGACCTTACGCCGTTCCGATGCGGGCAATGCTAATCTGCCATCGCATTGTTCACACCCCGCCGCGCGCTTGGCGCAGCCGCGTGGTGAAGGAACCGAGCGGGTCGACAATATGCCGATCCCAGTTGTCGCCGCGACTGTTGAGGTACAGGCTGGTTTCCCAGTTCATCCCGAAATAGCGGCAGGTGCGACGAAACGGTTCTTCGAAACCCGGCGGCAATTCGGGGTCGGTGCCGACCGCGATCAGCCATCCGCGCCGTCCGGCAAGCGCGCGCCCTTTCTCTCGAAAACCGGCGTCGCGCAGCAGATCGGTCAGTCGGTCGAAAAACACCTTCATCGGCCAGCCCATCGCGTACCAATAAACCGGTGTCGCAAACACAATGTCGTCGGTCGCGAGCATGGCATCGACCAGCGGCACAAAATCATCGTCCAGCCGGGCAGGCGCATAGACATAAGGCGCGATCCGCGTCTGGCAGAGCATCGCCGTGACAGCCCCCGGAAAGGCCGGGACGAATGCCGCGACCGCGCGCGCGGTGTCGCCGTCGCGGCGTGCCGATCCGTTCAGGACCAGCGGCGGCCTCAATCGCGAAGCAATTCGTTGATGCTCGTCTTCGACCGCGTCTGTTCGTCGACTCGCTTGACGATCACGGCGCAATAGAGCGCAGGCTTTCCATCACTACCACCGATGCTGCCGGGCACGACCACCGCATAGGGCGGGACTTCGCCACGGAACACTTCGCCGGTCGCGCGGTCGATGATCTTGGTCGATGCGCCGAGGTAGACACCCATCGACAGCACCGCGCCTTCGCCGACGCGGACGCCCTCGGCGACCTCGGCGCGCGCGCCGATGAACGCTCCGTCGCCGATGATGACGGGGTCGGCCTGCAGAGGTTCCAGCACGCCGCCGATGCCGGCACCGCCCGACAGGTGAACATTCTTGCCGATCTGAGCGCAGCTACCCACCGTGGCCCAGGTATCGACCATCGTGCCTTCGCCGACATAGGCGCCGATATTGACGAAGCTGGGCATCAGCACCGCGCCCTTGCCGATAAACGCGCCGCGGCGGACGATGCTGCCGGGGACGGCACGAAAGCCCGCGGTGCGGAACGCCGCTTCGTCCCAGCCGGCGAATTTCGACGGCACCTTGTCGAACGCGGGCGTGCCTGCGCTGCCGCCGTCGATCAGCACATTGTCGTTCAGTCGGAACGACAGCAGCACGGCTTTCTTCAGCCACTGATTGACCGTCCAGCCGCCATTGCCGTCAGGCTCGGCCACCCGCACTTTGCCGCTGTCGAGCTGTTCGAGCGCGGTGTTGACCGCATCGCGCACCGCGCCGGTCGTCGCGAAGCTGATGGCGGCGCGATCTTCCCACGCGGCGTCGATGACGGAAATCAGGTCGCTGGACATGTGCCCTCCAAAAGTTGTTCGAGCCAGTGCCCGATATCGTGTGTCGTGAAATCGATGAAGTCGCGTGCCGCGTCGGACGCCTGTTCGGAGCCATTGTCGACCCACACCGTCGTCATTCCGATCGCTTTGGCGGGCGCCAGATTGCGCGCCATATCCTCGACGAACAGGCTTGTCCGAGGATCGAGGTTGTGGGTGTCGCAGAGGCTGGCATAGGCGGCGGCCATCGGCTTGCACTGGTAACCGACCGCGTGAATGTCGTGGATCGCTTCGAAACTGTCCTGCAATCCCAGCCGCTCGAGCACTTTCAGCGCATAGGGCGCATCGCCATTGGTGAACACCAGTTTGCGCCCCGGCAGCCGCGCGATCGCATCGGCGAGCGCGACATCGGCTTGCAGCGCCGACATGTCGACGTCGTGGACGTAATCGAGGAAGGCATGCGGATCGACACCATGTTCGGCCATCAGCCCGGCGAGCGTCGTGCCATGTTCGAAAAAATATGCTTTCTGGATGCGCTGCGCCTCATCCGTTTCGCATCCGATCAGATCGGCGACAAAGCTGCCCATTCGCGCGTCGATATGGTTAAACAGCCCCGCCGACGCCGGGTACAGCGTGTTGTCGAGATCGAAAATCCAGTTGCGGATATGCGAAAGCTGGGCAAGCATTGCGCCAAGCCTTTAGGCACGGCGCTTGCGCGGGGCAAGCGAAGCGCGCGCGAGCGGGAAGGGTGAGCCCCCGCGCGCTCCGCCAACCGACAAGGCGGTTGAGGGTTCGGCCCATGTATTGCGTATCCTATTTCCTCTCCGACGAGCGGCGCGGTTCTGCTCGACTGAGGGCCAGTCATTTGCGCGGTGGTGCGGCGCTGGCGGTTCTGTTGCTCGCATCCGCCTGTGGCGGCGGCGGTGGCGGCGGGGTCAATCCGGTGCCTGCGCCCCCGGTCGCACCGACCCCGACCCCGACCCCGACCCCGACCCCAACTCCCGTGCCCACACCGGCACCCACGCCGACCCCGACCCCCACGGTCAATTACGACACCGCCGAATATCGTGCGACCGTCGGCGCGGTGTCGGCGAATGCGCTTGCCGCCTATAACCGCGCGGCGACGGGGGCGGGGATCACCGTTGGCGTCATCGACACCGGCATCGACCTGCAAAGCGAGGAATTCGGCAACCGCATCCACCCGGCGTCCCGGGACACCGCGGGCAACGGCACCGTCGATGACGAAGGCGGGCATGGCACTGCGGTCGCCTTCACGCTTGCCGGGCGCCGCAACGATGCGGGAACGCACGGGATCGCGTTCGACGCGACCGTGCTTGCGCTCAGGACCGACCGGCCGGGAAGCTGCGCGACCGAAGACCCGGACAATGACGAAAGCGGATGCCGCCATCCCGAAAGCGCGATCGCATCGGCGCTCGACGTCGCGCGGGTGAACGGAGCGCGGGTGGTCAATATTTCGCTGGGCGGCGGCGGCGGCGTCGGCTCGACCCTGCTCCAGTCGATCAATCGCGCAACGGCGGCGGGCGTGATCATCGTCATTTCCGCCGGCAATGACGGCGAAGCCAATCCCGACAGTTTCGCCGCGACGCCTGCGCTCAATGCCTCGGTGGCGCGCGGACTGATCATCATTGCCGGGTCGGTGGGGACGGGCGACGTGATTTCGACGTTCAGCAACCGTGCGGGCAATGCGGCGCAGGTCTACCTGGCGGCGGTGGGCGAACGGGTGCGCGCCCCCAATCAGGCGAACACGCCGTTTCTGTGGTCGGGCACCAGCTTTTCCGCGCCGCAGATCGCCGGGGCTGCGGCCTTGTTGGCGCAGGCCTTTCCCAACCTGACCGGGCAACAGATCGTCGATCTGCTGATGACCACCGCACGCGATGTGGGCGATCCCGGCACCGATGCGATCTATGGCCGCGGCGTCCTCGACCTGACCCGCGCCTTCCAGCCGGTCGGCGCGACCAGCATGGCGGCGTCGCGCGAAAGCGTGTCGCTGGACAACAACGCGGTCCTGTCCGCGCCGATGGGCGATGCGACGAGCAGCGGCGGTGTGGGTGCGGTGATCCTCGACGGATATGACCGCGCCTTTGCGATCGATTTGGCACGCACGATCCGGCGCGACCGTCCGGCCAGGACGCTGACGGGCGTGTTGCGTACCGATCGCCGCCATCTGGGCGCGGCATTTCCCGGCGGGTCGATCGCGGTGACGATCGCGCCGACGCGCGAGCGCAGCCTGATCGAGCGGTTGGAAATGCCGATGGCCGATGCGCAGGTGTCGCGCGCCATTGCGGCATCCGCCACCGGCAGGCTGGGCGAGGATGCGACGTTCGGCTTTGCGGTCGCGGAAGGGAGCGGCGGTCTGGTCGCGCGGCTGTCCGGTCGCGACGATCCCGCGTTTCTGGTCGCGGGCGATGCAACGCGCAGCACCGGCTTCGACATATCGTCGGACGCCTCGGTCGCGGTTCGCCAGCAATTCGGGCGGTTGGGGCTCAGCGTCGGCATCGAAACTGGCGATGTGCTCACCCGGCGGCAAAGCGACTTTGCCCAGCTTCGCACCCGGTTCGACCGACATGGCTATGACCGGCTGACGATCGGGCTGGACCGCCGCTTCGGCCCCGTCGCCGCCACGCTGAACATCGCCCGACTGGCGGAGTCCGATACATTGCTGGGCGCGCATTTCTCCGGCGCGTTCGGGTCGGCGCGGGCGATCAGCCATTTCGTCGATCTGGCGGCGCGGTGGTCGCTTTCCGATGGCTGGTCGCTCGGCGGGTCGATGCGCCAGGGCTGGACGCGCGCCGAACTGCGCGGCGTCGAGGGACGCGGGTTGCTGCGCACCAACGGTTATGCGTTCGACATCGGCAAACAGGGCGTGCTGCACGGGTTTGATAGCTGGGGATTGCGCATCGCCCAGCCGCTGCGCGTCGCGCGCGGCGGACTGGATCTTCGCCTGCCGACCAACTGGGATTATGCCAGCGGCAGCGTCGATGTCTGGACGACCCAGCGGCTGAACCTGACCCCGACGGGCCGCGAAATCGATGTCGAGATGCGCTATTCGACGCCGCTGTGGGTCGGCAATTTCGGGACCAACCTGTTCCTGCGTCGCCACCCCGGCAATTTCGCACAACTGAGCAACGATGTCGGGGCGGTGGCGCGGTATTCGATGGCGTTCTGACGGGGGGGTGGGGTACCAAGGCGCCACACGGGCGTTCTGACGGGTGGAGGGTGCCCAAACCCCAAGCGTCATCCCTGCGAAAGCAGGGATATCTGGCGAGGTACGATCGCCATGTTGCTTGAGATCCCTGCTTTCGCAGGGATGACGGTTTTGGGGTTTTGAGCGCCTAGCGCGTCGCGCCTTCGGTGAAAGCGGCGTCCCGTTCGCGCTGAAACGAACGGGACGCGCCAATCACATCACTATGCGCCGAAGGTGCGCTGCCACCAGCCGCGGCGGGGGTTGGCGTTGTCTTCGCCTTCGGCCGCTTCGATCTCAGCCGCATCGGCGACCGCCGCGACGGCGGGGTTGGCTGCGGGGGCAGCGTCCGCCGGGGTGGCGTCCTCGACGGCCGGAGCCGCGGCTTCGGCGGCGTCCGCTTTCTTGCGCCGGGTCCGCTTGGGCTTCGGCTTTTCAGCCGGAGCCTCGTCGCTGTCCGTAGCCACGACGGACGCTTCGGCCGTTTCGGGAGCGGCTTCCGCCTCGACCTTCTTGCGACGCGTGCGCTTGGGCTTCGGCTTTTCTTCCGCTTCCGCCTCGACCGGCGATTCGGGGACGACTTCGACCGGAGCCTCGACGGTTTCGACCGTGTCGGCATCGGCAGCGCGCGCCCGTGGGCGACGACGTGCCCGCTTGGGCTTTTCGACGGCTTCTTCCGCGACCGGTTCGACCGGTTCGGACGCCGCGATCACCGCCTCGTCGACCGGCACCGCGCCGTCCGCATCGGCAGTCTCACCCGCATCGACCGCATCGTCGCCGCTCGCAGCCGTTTCGCTGCGGCGCGCGCCGCCGCGACGGCCGCGCCGGCGCCGCTTGCGCTTTTCGCCGCATTCGTGGCTATTTTCTTCGGACGGTTCGCGATCGTCGGCGTCCTGCGCGTCGTCCGAGCCTTCCGACTCGTCACGATCGGCCTGAGCGTCTTCACCCTCGACCGCTTCGCCTTCGTCGCGTCCACGGCCGCGGCGTCCGCGGCGGCGGCGGCGCTTGCGACCGCCTTCGCCGTCGGCATCGTCGCGCTCGCGGCGGGCACGCAGTTCGGCTGCTTCGGCTTCTTCCTCGTCGGCTTCGTCCTCAATGTCTTCGGGATAGTCTTCCTCGACCTCTTCGACGACCGGGGCAAACCGGGGCGCATAGGCAGGCGGCGGGCCGCTCGCCTCAACCGACATGCGCGCACCCTCCAGTTCGCCGTCCGACAGGATTTCGACGCGAACGCCGTAGCGTTCCTCGATCTCGGCGATGTCGGCGCGCTTGTTGTTGAGCACGTAGAACGCCGCTTCCTGGCTGGCGCGCAGCGTGATGTGCGATCCGCGACCGCGCGCGGCCTCGTCTTCGATCAGCCGGAGTGCCGACAGGCCTGCCGACGATGCGGTGCGGACCAGCCCGGTGCCTTCGCAATGGGGGCACTGGCGGGTCGACGCTTCGAGCACGCCGGTGCGCAGCCGCTGGCGGCTCATTTCCATCAGCCCGAACGCGCTGATACGGCCGACCTGGATGCGGGCGCGATCGTTTTTCAACGCCTCCTTCATCGCCTTTTCGACCTTACGGACGTTGGACGAATGATCCATGTCGATGAAATCGATCACGACCAGCCCGGCCATGTCGCGCAGCCGCAATTGGCGCGCGATCTCCTGCGCGGCTTCAAGGTTGGTTGCGGTCGCGGTCTGTTCGATCGAATGTTCGCGCGTCGAGCGCCCGGAATTGATGTCGATCGACACCAGCGCCTCGGTCGGGTTGATGACCAGATAGCCGCCCGATTTCAGCTGGACGACCGGGTGATACATCGCCGCTAGCTGATCCTCGACATGGTGGCGCTGATAGAGCGGCACCGCGTCCGAATATTGCTTCACCTTGCGCGCATGGCTCGGCATCAGCAGTTTCATGAAATCCTTGGCCTGACGATAGCCTTCCTCGCCCTCGACGATCACCTCGTCGATCTCGCGGTTATAGATGTCGCGGATCGCGCGCTTGATGAGGTCGCTGTCGCCATAGACGAGCGCAGGCGCGGCGGATTTCAGCGTCTCCTCGCGGATCCCGTCCCACAGGCGCGCCAGATAGTCGAAATCGCGCTTGATCTCGGTCTTGGTGCGCTGGAGCCCGGCGGTGCGGACGATGCACCCCATCGTCGGCGGCAGCGTCAGTTCGGACATGATCGACTTCAGCCGCTTGCGGTCCGACGCGCTCGAAATCTTGCGGCTGATGCCGCCGCCATGCGCGGTGTTGGGCATTAGCACGCAGTAACGGCCCGCCAGGCTCAGATAGGTGGTCAGCGCCGCGCCCTTGTTGCCGCGTTCTTCCTTGACGATCTGGACCAGCAGCACTTGACGCCTGCGGATCACGTCCTGGATCTTGTACCGCTTGCGCAGGTTCAACCGGCGCTGACGCAGCGCCTCGACCGCCGGGTCTTCGCTGCCGTTCTTCTTGCGGCCGCGTCCGCGGCGGC
The DNA here is from genome assembly GCF_054457155.1 of Sphingomonas aestuarii. Taxonomy (NCBI): domain Bacteria; kingdom Pseudomonadati; phylum Pseudomonadota; class Alphaproteobacteria; order Sphingomonadales; family Sphingomonadaceae; genus Sphingomonas; species Sphingomonas aestuarii. The sequence goes on from NZ_JBTKVV010000002.1 coordinate 492,317, forward strand.
GATTGTCGCCGCTTTCCTCGTCGGTGCCCTCGGCGTCATCCTCGTCGGCATCGTCGCCATGCTCGGCTTCGTCCTCGTCGGACGGACGCTCGACCACTTCGACGTCGCCGTCCTCGTGATCGTCGTCGTCATGATCCGCCTCGGCGCGCAGCGCGGCCTCTTCGGCGGCGTGTTCGGCCTCTTCGCGGAGCAGCGCTTCGCGATCTTCACGGGGGATCTGATAATAATCCGGGTGGATTTCGCTGAACGCCAGGAACCCGTGGCGATTGCCGCCATAATCGACGAACGCCGCCTGAAGCGACGGTTCGACGCGGGTTACCTTGGCGAGATAGATATTGCCTTTGAGCTGCTTGCGCTCGGCGCTTTCGAAATCGAACTCCTCAATCCGGTTTCCCTTGACGACCGCCACGCGGGTTTCTTCCCGGTGGCGTGCGTCGATCAGCATACGCGTTGTCATGAAAGTCTCTCCACGCGCGCCGTCCCCGTGAAAGGTTCGGCCGCGCGCTCATAGGGGTCGCGACCGGGCGGTAAAGCGCCGCTCCGTTCGCACGATGTGGATGATGTGCCTCTGCTGCATCGACATGTCCGACCCGGTGGGTTGGAACTCCCGTCGCCGCACGGCCGCTCGAACGAGCGCCGAGTTGCGGAAATGACGGGAAAGGCCTCATGCAGCGTCAACCTGGATGCGCCGTCCCCGAAGGAAGCTGGGGGCGGGCGATGAATGCCGAAACAAACTGCGGCGCACATGTCGCAGCTTTCCGGTCACCCTGCGGCCTAGCACCGCCGGGCGTGCGCATCAACTGGCAGCTTCTTGCCGGTCGACCGGCAAGATTATGCCGAACGGCAAATTAACCGCACACATGAACCGCGATTGAAGGCGGCAAGCCCTATCCGATGCTCAACAGGGCAGTAACGACGGGTATAGCGCATGATTTTCGGCTGGACCGGCATCGGCTCCGCTTGGCATAGCCTGCGTATGGGGCTGTTCGTCACGATCCTCCTGATGTGGTTTCAGGGTGCGCCTGCGCTGGCGGGCGTGGTGACGGCGGTCGAGGTGCGCGACGACCGCATCGTCCTGACCTTCGACGCGCGGGTGGCGGACGCATCGGCATTCCTGCTCGCCGGCCCCGACCGGATCGCGGTTGACGTGACCGGCGCTCAGCCGGGGCAGGGACAGCTGGTGTCCGGCGGCCCGGTGGCGGCGGTGCGCCAGGGAAATCACGGTGACGGCGCGCGGATCGTGTTCGATCTGGCGCGCCCGGCGATCGTCACGGAGGGTAGCTTCGGACGCGATGGCCGAACGCTGACGCTGATGCTCAAACGCGTCGACCCGCGCGGCTTCGCGCAGGCAAGCGGGGCAGGGCGGATCGACATCCTGCCCAGCTTTTCGATGGGCAAGCGCCCCGAACGCCCGGCGGCAACGAAAGTTCGCGTCGCGGTGCCGCCCGCGAAAAAGGGTGCCACCCTGCCGCGCATTCACGGCGTCGCCGACGACAGCCGCCCGCTGGTGGTGATCGACGCGGGGCATGGCGGGCACGATCCCGGCGCGATCGCCGCCGACGGCACGCGAGAGAAGGACCTGACGCTTGCCACCGCGCTCGCGATCCGCGACGCGCTGGTCAAATCGGGGCGGGTGCGGGTGGCGCTGACCCGCGAGGACGACCGCTTTCTGATCCTCCAGGAACGATATGGCATTGCCCGGCGGCTGGGCGCCAACCTGTTCATTTCGGTGCACTGCGACAGCGCAGGCAATGTCCAGGCATCGGGCGCGACCGCCTATACCCTGTCCGAAGTCGCCTCCGATCGCGAAGCCGCGCGACTGGCGGCGCGCGAGAACAAGGCGGATGTGCTGGCGGGGGTGAATCTCGCCGAACAGACATCCGACATCTCTTCGATCCTGATCGACCTTGCCCAGCGCGAAACGCTCAACACTTCGGCCCGCTTCGCACGGCTGCTGGGGCGCGAGGCCAAGGATCGCATCCCGACCCGCGAACATTTCCATCGAATGGCGTCGCTGATGGTGCTGCGCGCGCCCGACATGCCGTCGGTGTTGTTCGAAACGGGCTATCTGTCGAACGAAGGCGATGCGAAATTTCTGAATTCCGACCGGGGCCGGATGCGGATCGCGGAGACGGTGCGCGAATCGGTGGAGATCCATTTCGCGACCCAATTGGCAGCGCGATAGAGCTGAAAGCCACCCGATCCGCCGCGAACCACTGGCAGCGGCGTCAAATCCTGCTAAACCGCGATCATCATGGCCGATGTCGATGCGTCTTCGTACAATCTGAAACTGCAACGCGGGATGAGCGGGTGGCGCGCGCGCTGGGCGCACGTCGAGGATCGGTTCGCCGTCCTCAACACCCGCTGGTGGTTCCGCACGCTGGCATGGCTGGCGTTGCTGGCGGGTGTCGGCTTCGTTACCACCTATACGCTGCTGACCCGCGACCTGCCGTCGGCGGAGGCGCTCAAGGAATATGAGCCGCCGCTGCCGACCAATGTGCGCGCCGCCGACGGACTGCCGATCTACAGCTATGCGCGCGAACGCCGGGTCGAATTGTCGTACGACGAATATCCCCAGGTGATGATCGACGCGATCCTGGCCGCCGAGGATCGCAATTTCTTCGACCATTCTGGTGTCGATTACGTCTCGATCGTCGGTGCCGTCATCAGCAACATGCGCAGCGACGGTCGCCCCGTCGGCGCATCGACCATCACCCAACAGGTCGCCAAGAACCTGCTGCTCGACAACGAGGTCAGCTATATCCGCAAGGCGCGCGAGGCGATCCTCGCGTTCCGCATCGAGGATTCGCTGACCAAGCAGCAGATTCTTGAGCTGTATTTGAACCAGATCGCACTGGGCCGGAACGCGTTCGGCGTCGAATCGGCGGCGCAGGCCTATTTCGGCAAGAGCGTGGCCGACCTGGCGCTGCACGAGGCGGCCTATCTGGCGATCCTGCCCAAGGGGCCGTCCAACTACATGCCCGAACGCCATCAGGCGCGCGCGATCGGGCGGCGCAACTGGGTGTTGGGCCAGATGCTGCGCAACGAATTCATCACCCAGGCCCAACATGACGCGGCGGTGCGGATGCCGCTGGGGGCGATCCCGCGCCAGACGCCGACGCAGGAAAGCCTAGGCGGTTATTTCATCGAGGATGTGCGCCGCGAACTGATGGAGCGGTTCGGCGAAACCGACGAGGCCGGTCCCAACAGCGTCTATGCGGGCGGACTGTGGGTACGAACCTCGCTCGATCCCGATATCCAGCGCCATACGACCAAGGCGCTGCGCGACGGCTTGTTGCGCTTCGACCGCGCGCGCGGCTGGTCGGGTCCGATCCGCGAAGCCGAATTCGAAGGCGATGGGTGGGAGAGCGCTTTGCTCAACACCAACATCGCGCTCGATTACGAGGACTGGCGCGCGGCGATCGTGATTTCGAAAACGGGCGACACCGCGGCGATCGGCTTTGCCGACGGCACGCAATCCACGCTGTCGCGCGGCAATGCCACGATGCCGGTGCGCGGCGAAGGCGGCACCGCCTTCGCCAAGCTGAAAGCGGGCGACATCATCGCGGTCGCCCCTGCCAGCGGCGACTACGCGCTGCGGTCGATCCCGCGCGTGTCGGGCGGCATGGTCGTGCAGGATCCGCGCACGGGCCGCGTGCTGGCGATGCAGGGCGGCTTCGACGCCAGCGTCCAGGCGTTCAACCGCGCGACGCAGGCCCAGCGTCAGCCCGGCTCCACGATCAAGCCGATCGTCTATACCGCCGCGCTCGAACGCGGAATGACCCCCGCGACGCTCATCAACGACGGCACCTTCTGCGTCGATCAGGGCGCCGGGCTGGGGCGCAAATGCTTCCGCAATTTCGGTAACCAGCGCGGCGCAGGGATGCGGACGATGCGCTGGGGCATCGAACAGTCGCGCAACCTGATGACGATTCAGGCGGCGAACACGACCGGGATGAACCACGTCACCGACCTGATGCACGAAATCGGCGCGAGCGCGGAGAATTTTCCCAACTATCTCAGCTATGCGCTGGGTGCAGGGGAATCGACGGTGCTGCGCATGACCAATGCCTATTCGGTGCTGGTCAATCACGGCCGCGCGCTCAACCCCACGCTGATCGATTTCGTCCAGAACCGGCGCGGTCAGGTGATCTGGCCGGAAAACTGGCGCGCATGCGAGCGCTGCAACCTGCGCGACTATGATGGCCAGCCGATGCCCCGCCCCCGTGCGCGCACGCGTCAGGTCGTCGATCCGATGAGCGCGTATCAGATGGTGCATGTGCTCGAAGGCGTCATCCAGCGCGGCACCGCCACGACGCTGCGCGACCTGAAACGCCCGATCATGGGCAAGACCGGCACCTCGTCGGGTCCGCGCGACGTGTGGTTCATCGGCGGTACGCCGCAGATGATCGCCGGGCTGTATCTGGGCCACGACACGCCGACCAATCTGGGCAATGCGCAGGGCGGGACGATCGCCGCGCCGATCTTCAAACAGTTCGCGACCGCCGCCTATGAAGGGATGGAGGTGCTGCCGTTCCGCGCGCCTGCGGGCACTCGCATGGTGCGGATCGACCGCATGTCGGGGCGTCCGGTCTATGGAACCTGGCCGACCGACGATGCGCGTGCCAGCGTGATCTGGGAAGCGTTCAAACCCGAAAGCGAACCGCGCCGCACCGCCCGCACCACCGGCAACGACGAACGGGAAGCGCCCAAGGTCGAAGCGAAGGCGGTAACGCGCCAGGTCGAAGCGCAACCGCGCGACAGCGACTTCTTGCAAAGACAGGGCGGAATCTACTAGCCGCTGTTCAAGTGGTTCGTCATTCCCGCGGAGGCGGGAATCCATAACCTCGAACGCATGAGAATATGGATTCCCGCCTCCGCGGGAATGACGTCTTTAATACCGGAGTCAATTATGCGCGCCGAAGCGCAATCTCATATCGATTCGATCAAGGAAGCGCTCGCGCTGCTCAGGCGTTCGCTCGATTGGGACCGCGCGTTGCGCCGTCTCGACGAGCTGAACGCGCGCGTCGAGGATCCGACGCTGTGGAACGACGCCAAGGCCGCGCAGGACGTGATGCGCGAGCGTCGCCGCCTCGACGAAGCGATCACCGCGACCCGCGCGATCGAACAGGAATTGTCGGACACGTCCGAACTGATCGAAATGGCCGAGGCCGAAGGCGATCAGGAAATGGCGGACGAGGGCACGGCGGCGCTCGCCGCGCTTGCCGAACGCGCCGAGCGCGACAAGGTAATGGCGCTGCTGTCGGGCGAAGCCGACGCCAACGACACCTATATCGAGATCAATTCGGGCGCGGGCGGCACCGAATCGAACGACTGGGCGGGCATGCTCCAGCGCATGTACACCCGCTGGGCCGAACGCCACGGGCTGAAGGTCGAACTGATCGACTATCATGCGGGCGAGCAGGCGGGGATCAAATCGGCGACCCTGCTGGTCAAGGGCGAGAATGCGTACGGCTATGCCAAGACCGAAAGCGGCGTCCACCGGCTGGTCCGCATTTCGCCCTATGACAGCGCGGCGCGGCGGCACACCAGCTTTTCCAGCGTCTGGGTCTATCCGGTGATCGACGACAATATCGAGGTCGATTTCAACGAAAGCGACCTGCGGATCGACACCTATCGCGCATCGGGCGCGGGCGGCCAGCACATCAACACCACCGACTCCGCGGTCCGCATCACCCATTTGCCGACCGGCATCGTCGTCCAGTGCCAGAATCAGCGTTCGCAGCACAAGAACAAGGCGGAGGCCTATAATCAGCTCCGCGCGCGGCTTTACGAGCGCGAACTCGCCGAGCGCGAGGCGGTCGCCAATGCGGAGAACGCGACCAAGACCGATATCGGCTGGGGGCACCAGATTCGGAGCTACGTCCTCCAACCGTACCAGATGGTCAAGGATTTGCGCACCGGTGTGACCTCGACCGCGCCCGGCGATGTGCTAGACGGGGATCTCGACGCCTTCATGGCCGCTGCCCTGTCGCAGCGCGTCACCGGCGAAAGCGTCGAGGTGGAGGACGTCGATTGAGCCTGACGCATGCGCTGTTCCTGACCCTGCCGATCGCGCTGACGCTGTCGGCGTGCGAGGTCAATCCACCGCGCGCGCAGGGCAATAACGAGACCGAGGATGTCGGCACGTTTCCGCCCGCCGACCGTCCGGTCGCCACCATCGTCTCCAGCCGCTGGTCCACCGAGGAAGCGCGCGACCGGCTGAACGAGGCCGAAACCGTGATGGACCGCGCCGGGATTCGCCCCGGCATGACTGTCGCCGATATCGGTGCGGGTGAAGGCTATTACACCACGCGCCTCGCCGCGCGCGTCGGCGAGGACGGGCGCGTGCTGGCGCAGGACATCATCCCCGAGGTTCGCGACACGCTGGCCCAGCGCGTCGCGCGCGAACGGCTCGACAATGTGAGCGTCCGGCTGGGCGTCCCCGAAGACCCGAGGCTGCCCGATGCCAGTTTCGACCGCATCTTCATGGTCCATATGTATCACGAGATTGCGGAGCCTTACGAGTTTCTGTGGCGGATGCGACCGTCGCTGCGCCCCGAGGGCGAGGTCATCGTCGTCGATGCCGACCGGCTGACCCAGAATCACGGGACGCCGCCCGACCTGCTCAAATGCGAATTCGCCGCCGTCGGCTACCGGCTGGTTTCGATGCAGACGATGCCGTCGGCGGGCGGCTATATGGCGGTATTCCGCGCCGAAGGACCGCGCCCCGAACCCGCCGACATCGCCTCGTGTCGCTACACGCCCAATGCCGAGCGGCTGGATCGCGAGCAACCGGGTCGCGACGCGCGGCTTACATCAGACCGAGCGCGCGCAGGCTGACGCTCCTGTCGGTGGTCACGATCCAGTGATCGACCAGCCGCACGTCGAACATCGCCAGTGCGCGCGATAATCGCCGCGTCGCATCGATGTCTGCCCGCGATGGCCGCGCGATGCCGCTCGGGTGGTTGTGCGCCATCACCAGCCCGTCGGCGTCGAGCAGGATCGCTTCGCGTACGATTCGCCGGATCGGCAATTCGACCAGATCGGGCAGCCCCGACCCGATCGTCCGCGTGCCGAGCAACCGGCCGCATCGCGCGAGATAGGCGAACGCGGCGACTTCATGCTCGGCACCAGCCAGAGTCCTGTCCAGCCGCCGGGGCCGCTTCCCCGCGGAAGCCTGCGCGTCCGACGCCAAGGCCAAAGTCACCCCCATGACAATCAGGGAGTTTTTCGGCTTCGGCGCACGGCGTCGATACCCAGACGGGTCGGGATCGGATGCGATCAACTCCGTTTCGGATGCATCTCACCGGCTTGGCGGCCCGCCGCGCACGCGCTACGCCAGTTCCCATGCGGCAATATCTCGACCTGATGCAGCGCGCGCTCGACGACGGCGCGATCCAGCACGACCGGACCGGCGTCGGCACGCGCAGCGTGTTCGGCGCGCAGATGCGATTCGACCTGAGTAAGGGCTTTCCGGTGCTGACCACCAAGAAGCTGCACCTCCGCTCGATCATCGTCGAACTGTTGTGGTTCCTGCGCGGCGACACCAATGTCGGCTGGCTGCGCGACCGCAAAGTGAGCATCTGGGACGAATGGGCCGACGAGAACGGCGATCTCGGCCCCGTTTACGGAAAGCAATGGCGCGACTGGGAAGCCGCCGACGGACGCCATATCGACCAGATCGCGGAGTTGCTTGAGACGATCCGCACGAGCCCCGCCTCGCGCCGCCAGATCGTCACCGCCTGGAACCCCGGCGAACTTCACGCAATGGCGCTATCCCCGTGCCACTGCCTGTTCCAGACGCATGTTGCGAACGGCAAGCTGTCGTTGCAGCTTTATCAGCGTTCGGCGGACATCTTCCTCGGCGTGCCGTTCAACATCGCCAGCTACGCGCTGCTGACGCACATGCTCGCGCAACAGGCAGGACTGGAGGTCGGCGATTTCATCTGGACCGGCGGCGATTGCCATCTCTACGAAAACCATCTCGACCAGGCACGCGAGCAACTGGCGCGCGAACCGGGAGCGCTTCCCCGTTTGGAAATCAAGCGCAAGCCATCCTCGATCGACGCTTATGACTATGAGGATTTCGAGCTGATCGATTATGTCGCGCAAGCCCACATCAAGGCGCCCGTGGCGGTATGAACGCCAACCCAGATACTCCTCCGCCGGGGGAGTTTAGGTGATGCTCACCCTCATCCTCGCACGCGCGCGTAACGGCGTGATCGGCATCGACGGCAAACTCCCCTGGCATCTCCCCGCCGACCTGAAACGCTTCAAGGCGATGACGATGGGCAAGCCGATGGTAATGGGGCGCAAGACCTTCGACAGCTTTCCCAGCCCGCTTCCGGGCCGCCGGCACATCGTTCTTACGCGCGACCGCCGCTGGTCCGCCCCCGGCGCCGAAGTCGCACACAACCCCGACGATGCGCTCGCGCTGGCGGGCGAGGGCGAGGTCGCGGTGATCGGCGGGGCGGAGGTGTTCGCGCTGTTCCTCGACCACGCCGATCGCATCGAACTGACCGAGGTGGATTGCGTACCGGAGGGTGATGCACTGGTTCCCGATTTTGGTTCCGAATGGCATGAATTGTCGCGCGAAGACCACGCGGCAGAGGGCACACGCCCCGCCTACAGCTTCGTCACGCTCGCGCGGCAGGGCAGGGACGGCTGATCACGCCGTACCCCCGAGAAGGCGAGTGTCCAGGGCATCGAGTATTGAGGCTTGCCGGACTGGACTCCTGCCTGCGCGCGAGTACGGTCGGGGCAGGCTAGGGTGGGGGACGTGGCACTATGCGCAAATATGTGTTCGGCACGCTCGCCCTGATCCTGGTGGCGGTCGGCATGTTCTTCCTGCTCGCGCCCGGCATCGCCGAGCGGTCGATGAACAAGGTGGAGCCGACCGACCTCCCCGAAATCACGCCCGAGGCGCGCGAACTCCATGCGCGGCTCGCCATCGCCGACCTGCACGGCGATACCTTGCTGTGGAAACGCAGCCTGCTCGACGCCGCCGATCGCGGCCAGATCGACGTGCCGCGCTTGCAGGCGGGCAATGTCGCGCTTCAGGTGTTTTCGTCGGTTACCAAGACGCCGAAAAACCAGAATTACGACGCCAATTCGGACCGTACCGACAACATCACGGCGCTTGCCATCGGCCAGTTGCAGCCGATCCGCACCTGGGGATCGCTGCTCGAACGCTCATTGTGGCATGCGACCAAACTCGACCGCCAGTCGCGCGCGTCCGAGGGGCAATTGCGCGTCATCCGCAACGCCGCCGACATCGATTCATTGCTCGCACAGCGGCGCGGCGGTGCGCAGGTGACCGGCGCCTTGCTGTCGATCGAGGGGTTGCAGAATCTCGAAGGGCGGCTCGACAACCTCGACCGCCTCCATGCCGCAGGATTCCGTATGGCCGGGCTGACCCATTTCTTTGACAATGAAGTCTCCGGGTCGATGCACGGCGAGGTGAAGGGTGGCCTCACCCCGCTTGGTCGTCAGGTCGTCGTGCGGATGGAGCAGTTGGGGATGATCGTTGACATCGCCCATGCCAGCCACACGTCGGTCGCGGAGATCTTGGCGATGGCGCGCCGCCCGGTCGTCTCCAGCCATGGCGGGGTGCAGGCGACCTGCAACGTCAACCGCAACCTGTCGGACGAAGAGATTCGCGGGATCGCGGCGACCGGCGGGGTGATCGGCATCGGCTATTGGGATGCGGCGGTGTGCGGCACCTCGCCACGCCACATCGTCGATGCGATCGCGCATGTCCGCGACCTCGTGGGCATCGACCATGTCGGGCTGGGTTCCGATTTCGACGGCGCGGTGACCACCGGTTTCGATACCAGCCAGTTGGTCGCGATTACTCAGGAATTGATGGACCGCGGGTTCAGCGAAAGCGAAATCGCGCAAGTGATGGGCGGTAATGTGTTGCGGTTGCTGAGGGCAGGGGTGGAACCGCTCTAAATTCCTCCCCCATCGGGGGAGGGGGACCATGCGAAGCATGGTGGAGGGGGTTTAGCCGCGGGCGGTGCGCTTCGGGCCAGCCCCCTCCGTCAGCACTTCGTGCTGCCACCTCCCCCAGAGGAGGAGGAGTTTAGTTGGGACTTCCACCCCGCACCCCGCACCCCTATAGCCGCGCCGATATGGAGCGGCTCGACGGCAACACGCCTATCCCTGAACATCTGGCGGGCGCGATCGTCGCGCTCGGCAATTTCGACGGGTTTCATGCCGGGCATCAGGTGGTGGCGGGCCGCGCGATCGACTGGGCGCGCGCCGAGGGGCGACCCGCGATCATCGCGACCTTCGATCCGCATCCGATGCGCCATTTCCGGCCCAACACGCCGCCGTTCCGCCTGACCACGCTCGACCAGCGCCAGCGGTTGTTTGCCGAAGCCGGGGCCGACGCCATGCTGGTGTTCGCGTTCGACCGCGATCTCGCGAGCCTGCCCGCGCGCGCCTTTGCCGAACAGCGGCTGGTCGAGCGCCTCCGCGTCGGCGGCGTCGTCACCGGTGCGGATTTCACCTTTGGCAAGGGCCGCGACGGCAATGTCGCTGTGCTGGCGGCGCTTGGCGAGGAGTTGGGCTTCGGCGCGCAGACGGTCACGGCGGTCGATGACGGCACGGGCACGATTTCATCAAGCCGCATCCGCGACCTGCTGGTCGAGGGACGTCCGCGCGATGCTGCCGCGTTGCTGACGCGGCCCTTCGTGGTCGAGGCGGTGGTCGAACCCGGCGCGCAGCTTGGTCGCCAGCTTGGCTATCCGACCGCCAACATGCGGCTCGGCAACTATCTTCGCCCGAAATACGGCATCTACGCAGTGCGTGTGACGCTGCCTGACGGGCGCGTGCTCGACGGGGTCGCCAATCTGGGGGTGCGTCCGACCATCGCGGGTCAGGCGGAGGAATTGCTCGAGCCCTATTTCTTCGATTTTTCCGGCGATCTTTATGGCCAGACGATCGAGGTCGCGCTGATCGACTTCCTGCGGCCAGAGGCAAAATTCGACGATCTGGAAGCGCTGAAGGCGCAGATGGCGAAGGATTGCGACGCGGCGCGCATCGCGCTTGCGCGCTAGCCCCTTTCCCCGCCGCGCGGCTTCCGTTAACGCCAGCGCCAAATGACCGACGAAACCAGCGCCCAACGCGACTACCGCGACACCGTCTTCCTGCCGAAGACCGACTTCCCGATGAAGGCGGGCCTCGCCGCCAAGGAACCCGCGATCCTCGATCGTTGGGCGCGGATCGGCGTGTACGACCGGCTGCGCGAACAGCGTCGGGGCCGTGAGCGCTTCATCCTTCACGACGGCCCGCCCTATGCCAATGGCGACATCCATATGGGCCATGCGATGAACAAGGTGCTGAAGGACATCGTCGTCCGCAGCCAGACGTTGATGGGCAAGGACGCGCCCTATATCCCCGGCTGGGATTGCCACGGCCTGCCGATCGAATGGAAGATCGAGGAAGCGTATCGCAAGAAGAAGCTGAACAAGGACGAGGTGCCCCAGGCCGAATTCCGCGCCGAATGCCGCGAATACGCCGCCAATTGGGTGGGCATCCAGCGCGCGCAGTTCGAGCGGCTGGGCGTGATGGGCGATTGGGAAGACCCGTATCTGACCATGAACTATGCCAGCGAAGCGGTGATCGCGGGCGAACTCCTCAAATTCGCGATGAGCGGCCAGCTCTATCGCGGCGCGAAGCCGGTGATGTGGTCGCCGGTGGAAAAGACCGCGCTTGCCGAGGCCGAGGTCGAATATGAGGATGTGGTGTCGACCCAGATCGACGTCGCGTTCGAGATCGTCGATGCCCCGAACGCGCCGGAGTTGGTCGGTGCCCACGCGGTAATCTGGACGACGACGCCGTGGACAATCCCGGTGAACCAGGCTTTGGCTTATGGTGAAGAGATTGAGTACGTTGCTGTCCGTCTGTCGGGCGGGATGGTCACAGAGCCAGTCCCGGGCGATTGGACACTCCTTCCGGACCCGTTCCACCAGATCGTCGTGGTAGCTGAAACACTCGTACGCTCGATGTATGGAAGGCGTGGCATTTCTCATGCGAAATGGGATGTGCTTTGGCAGGGAAAGGGTTCGGACCTTGCCGGCGCCACCGCTCGCCACCCGATGCACGCGCTCGGCGGTTTCTTCGCCAAACCGCGCCCATTCCTCCCCGGCGATTTCGTCACCACCGACGCGGGCACCGGGCTCGTCCACATGGCGCCGGACCACGGCGAGGACGATTTCCTGCTGTGCAAGGCGCATGGGCTCGACCCCGTCTTTGCGGTGGCCGGCGAGGGCAAGTATCGCGACGACTGGCTGTGGCTGGGCGGGCAGGGGAGCGTCATCAACCCGAAGTTCGTCGCGTCCGGAAACGGCGGCAAGCTGGAGGAAGGCCCGATCTGCCGCGACCTTCGCGAGGCGGGCGCGCTGCTCGCCGCCTCGGACGATTTCGCGCACAGCTATCCGCATTCGTGGCGGTCCAAGGCCAAGGTGATCTTCCGCGCGACGCCGCAATGGTTCATTCCGATGGACCGGCCTGCTGCGGGCGTCTCGCAGCGTTTCTCGACTTCGCTCGAAACGAACGGGGTCGGGGACGGGGATCAAAAAACGCCGTTCGTTTCGAGCGAAGTCGAGAAACGTGCCCCAGGCGCAGCCGCCGACGAACTGCCCGGTTTCGCGCAGGCCGCGGGCTTCGGCCCCGTGGTCAATCCCGGCACCAACGCCCCGACCTTGCGCAACCTCGCGCTCGACGCGATCGAACACACGCGCTTCGTGCCCGCAAAGGGCCGCAACCGCATCCATGCGATGGTCGAGGGGCGCCCCGACTGGGTGATCAGCCGCCAGCGCGCCTGGGGCGTGCCGATCGCGCTCTACGTCAACCGCGCGACCGGCGATTACCTCCGCGACGAAGCCGTCAACGAACGCATCCTCGCGGCCTTTCGCGAAGGTGGGGCCGACGCCTGGTATGCCGCCGATCATCAGGCGCTGCTCGGCCCGGATTACGCGCTTGAGGATTATGAGGTCGTCACCGACATCCTCGACGTGTGGTTCGACAGCGGTTCGACCCATGCCTTCGTCATCGAACAGCGTTACGGCGAAGGCGTCTGCGCCGACCTGTATCTCGAAGGCTCCGACCAGCATCGCGGCTGGTTCCAGTCGTCGCTGCTCGAATCCTGCGGCACCCGCGGGCGTGCGCCCTACGGTGCGGTCCTGACCCACGGCTTCGCGCTCGACGGCAATGGGCGCAAGATGTCGAAATCGCTCGGCAATGTCGTCGATCCATTGAAGATCATCGGCGAAAGCGGCGCTGACATATTGCGCATGTGGGTCGCGCAGACCGATTATTTCGAGGATGTGCGGATCGGCAAGGAAGTGCTGGCCGGGACCGGCGATGCGTATCGCAAGCTGCGCAACACGTTCCGCTACATGCTCGGCGCACTCGACGGGTTCAAGGATGCGGAAGCGCTGTCGGTCGAACATTTGCCCGAGCTGGAGCTGTATATCCTCCACAAGCTCGGCCAGCTCGACGTCGAACTACGCGCGGCGGCGGAAGCGTTCGAGTTCAACCGCTATATCCGCGCGCTGACCGATTTCGCGAACGAGGACCTGTCGGCCTTCTTCTTCGATATCCGCAAGGATTCGCTCTATTGCGACGCGCCCGGTGACCCCAAGCGCCGCGCCTATCGCACCGTGCTCGATCATCTGTTCCACGCACTGGTCCGCTACGCCGCGCCGATCATCCCCTTCACGGCGGAAGAAGTGTGGCAGGCGCGCTTCCCGTCCGAAGACGGCTCGGTGCATTTCCTCGAATGGCCCGATTTGCCCGCGCTGCCCGGCGACGACGCGATCTCCACCGAATGGGAGGATGTCCGTCGCCTTCGCGAGCGGGTGACCGAAGCGATCGAACCGCTGCGCCGCGAAAAGACCGTGCGGTCGAGCCTGGAGGCCGAAGTCACCGTGCCCGATCTGATCGAGGATGCCGACCTGCTCGCCGAAATCTTCATCGTCGCGAAGGTGACCGAGGGCGGCGAGGACATCGCGGTCACCCGCACCAAACACCACAAATGCGGCCGCTGCTGGCGGCTGTTGCCCGACGTGAGCGAAGACAGCGCGCTGTGCGGGCGCTGCGAAAGCGTCGTCGCTCAGGGGGTCGCAGCATGACTAGCAACGCACGCTTCGGCTTCGGCATCGCGGCGATCATCTTCGGCGTCGATCAGCTCATCAAATACATTGTCACTGACGTGCTCGGCATCAGCTATCAGGGCGCGGTGATGGAATTGCTGCCGTTCTTCGACCTGCGCTTCGTTCCCAATATCGGCGTGTCGCTGGGGCTGCTGCCCGCCAACAGCGATGCGATGCGCTGGGGGCTGGTGGTGATGACCGCGCTGATCGCGGGCGGTGTCAGCATCTGGATGCTGCGCGAAAAGAATCGCTTCGACGTGCTGGCGCTGTCGCTCGTCCTGGGCGGGGCGCTCGGCAATATCGTCGATCGCGCGCGGTTCGGCTATGTCGTCGACTATGCCGACCTGCATTTCGGCGAGTGGCGGCCGTTCCTGATCTTCAACGTCGCGGACGCCGCGATCACCATCGGCGTCGTGATCCTGCTTGCCAGAGCGATCTTCGTGCGCGAAAAGCCCGAGACGGCTTCGGCCGATATGGAGAATCCCCATGCGTAAAGTTTCTGTTTTCGCTTTGTCGGCGGCTGCCGTCGTGCTTTCCGGCTGTGCCTCGCTCGGCCTGGGCGACCGTCAGCGTCCCGACGAATTCGCCGTCGCGCGTCAGGCGCCGCTGGTGATCCCGCCCGATTTCGGCCTGACCCCGCCCCAGACGGGCGCGACTCGCTCGACCGAAGGAACTGCGCAGACCCAGGCGCTCCAGGCCCTGTTCGGCGGCCCCGCCCCGCGCAGCGATGCCGAACGCAACGCGCTGAACGCGGCTGGCCAGCCGACGGCGGAACCCGGCGTGCGATCGGCAGTGGGCGATCCGCAGACCAACGTCATCGACAAGGGTTCGACCACGCGCGACATCATCGCAGCCCCCCCCGGCGACGGTCAGGCGACGCGGGTGACCACCCCCGGCGGCGAATAAGCCCACCGGTTTCGGATATGAAAAGAGCCCGGAAGGATGATCCTTCCGGGCTCTTTTCTGTCAGGCAGATTTTCCCGCCGCGCTCACCCTGAGCTTGTCGAAGGGTGTTGGAACCCAACCGGCTTCGACAGGCTCAGCCTGAGCGCGAGGGCTGTAGGCAGATTTAAAAACTGAACCCGACGTAACCCACGACCGTCGACCCGCGACCCAGCGACTGGGCGAAGCGACCGGCATTCGAGATGTCGGTGTCGATATATTTCACGCCGCCGACGATCGGTCCGCCCGACCATTCGACGCCCGCCGACCAGTCCCAATAGACGTCGCTTGCATCGATGTTGAGCAGCGCAAGCGATCCTTCGCTGCGCCCGACATGCGCGTTCAGCGTCAGCGGGGTGGTGGGGATGCCGACGCTGGCATCGGCGTAGAGATAGAGGTTGTCGTCCTTGCCGCCGGTGAAGTCGAGCCCGTCCTGACCGCCCCAGGCATAGGCCGCGCCGAGTTTGGTGCTGACCGGCCCGATCGAATAGGTGATCGCGGCATAGGGTTCGAAGAAATCGGTCTGCGCGCCCGATACGGCATCGGGATAGAGATAATAGAGCAGCCCCACGTCGAAGCCGATGCCGCTGGCCGTCTCGGTCGAAAATCCGCCGAACAGGTTGGTTTCCGCCTCACCATAGCCGGGCAGCGAATTGGTGCTGATCGACGACGCCCAGCCGCCGACATAGAAACCCGATTCGTGCGAAACGGTGATCCCGGCCTGTGCTGCGGGGCCTTCGTCCGACTGGGTGATGCCGCGGAAGCGATAGTCGGAGGTCAGGGTGATCGTGCTGCTGACCGAAACCGGCGGGGGAATGTCGGTTTCCTGCGCGAAGGCGGGGGTCGCGGTGGCGGCAAGCGCCAGCGCGCTGAGGCTTAGGGTAGAGAAACGCATCGGAATCCTTTCGCGAAAGATGAAGCGACGATTCCCTCCTGTCGCAACCGGCTCGCGCGTCTGTCCGCCATCCGGCGTCGCGCGCGATGTCAGTCGCACTTACAAGATTGCCGAATTTCGGCGCATCGCACAATAAGATTTCGCTGCACTTGCGAAGAATTGTGACCCTTATGTTGCGTCACCGCCACATAAGGGCTTGCGAAGGTCAGGCGATCTCGACGATGGCGTCGACTTCGACCGCCGCGCCCAGCGGCAGCACGGGCACGCCCACTGCGCTCCGCGCATGACGACCGGCATCGCCGAACAGATGCTGCATCAGTTCCGATGCACCGTTGGCGACCTTGGGCTGGTCGGTGAAATCGCCATGCGAATTGACGAACACGCCCAGCTTGACGATCCGCTTGACGCGCGACAGGTCGCCCAGCGCCTTTTCGATCTGCGCGACCAGCATCAGCGCGCAACGCTCGGCGGCGCGGACGCCGTAATCGAGATCGCGGTTCTCGCCCAGACGACCGGTCATGAGTTCGCCGTCCTCGAACGGCAATTGCCCGGAAATATGCAGCAGCCCGCCTGCTTCGATGGCGGGAACATAGGCGGCGACTGGGGCGGCAGCCTGAGGAAGGGTCAGGCCGCGTTCGGCGAGTTTCGCTTTGATCTGGTCGGTCATGGGATTGCTCCAACACGGGGGAGGGGGCGGGGTCAAGGGTGGTCGGTTATTTGCTCCCACAAAGGCACCAAGGCGCAAAAGGAAGATCGAAGAGAATGGCTCGCGCAAAGGCGAAAAGCCGCGAAGAGGGCGCGCCTGCCGCGTCAGCGGCCTTCAATCACTGGCCGCTCAAACCCGATAGAGATCAAGCCGCTACGCGGCAAAGAAGACCAACCGCTTTGCGCCTTTGTGCCTTTGCGCGAACCATTCCTTCTCTTCTTACTTGGTGCCTTCGTGCCTTTGTGAGAGCAAATCCCTTTACGCACCAACCCCGGCTTCGAACCTTGCCAATATCCACGTCTCCGCCTCGCGCCAATCGTCGATCCGGGCATGAGCAGCAGCGGCGGGCGGAATGTGCGGCGCGAGGTCGGGTTCGCTGACCATGTGCAGTCTGTGGACGCCCGGCGCATGGCGTGCGACCGAATCGTGGTGGACCGCCAGATCGTCGACGAACACGGTCACTGGAGCACCATGTTCGGCGACCAGCCTTGCCACCGGTCCGCCTTTGCCGCCCTGATTGCACTCAACGCGGTGGACGATGCCATGCGCGGTCAGTTGCTCGATCCTGGCATCCCGGCAGTGATCCTTCAAATTGGTCAGGATCACGATGTCGGCCCGCTCGCCCAGCGTCGCCAGCGCCTCGCGCGCGTGCGGCACCAGGGTCTGGCGTGCCATTTCCTGCGGGAAAAAGCCGTCGAGCAATTCCCACATCTCTTCGCGCGCCAGCTCGGGCGTGCCGGTTCGCCGCCGCATCGACGAGGTGAAATCGCCGCCGCTCAGATCGAAATCGATGTCGTGCGCCTCGTCCAGCCAGGTTCCGAAATGGCGGACCATGTGCAGCAGCACCTCGTCGCAGTCGCAGATCAGCAGGGGTTTCACGCAGTCTCCAGTCGCTGGCGCGCCGTGACCAGCGCCATCGGCGGATGCCCGATCGCGTCGGCACAGGCAACCAGATCGGCCTCGTGCGCTTCGAGAAATGTGAGTGTCGCGGCCAGCACCGACGGTTCGTCGGCGCGCATCCGCAACTCGTCCGCATCGAGCCCGGTCAGCGCAAGCAACCTACCGGCGCGCGCATCGTCGGACAGCGTCCAGGCCAGCGCGTGCAGCGCAACCGCCGCTGCATCCATATCGTCAAGATTCCGTATCTTCATCTCGTCGTGCGCCTAGTGCGCTTTGTCCTACTGGCGCAACCCTGTCGGGTCCGCTATGTCGAGTCGGGGGTACACGCGTTTGGGGGTCGATCACATCGTGGGGAAAGTGCTCGTTGTCGAGGACAACGAACTCAATCTGAAACTGTTCAGCGATCTGCTGCGGGTTCATGGGTTCGCGGTCGAACCGGTGCGTGACGGACGCGAGGCGGTGACGCGCGCGCGCGCGTTCGAACCGGACCTTGTGATTACCGACATTCAGCTGCCGCATCTGTCGGGCACCGACCTGATCCGCGCGCTTCGCGCCGACGCCAAGCTGAAGCCCGTGCCGGTGATGGCGGTCACCGCCTATGCCGGGCGCGAGGACGAGGAACGCGTCCGTGCGGCAGGGGCCAACGCCTATGTCACCAAACCCATTTCGCTCGCACGGTTCATCGACGAGGTGCGCGCGCTGATGTGATTCGGCGTGGAGGCTGTGGCTTCCATCAAGAGCGCGATCAATGTGCGACCAAAGTCTATAACGTCATCGTGCTCCCCCGAAGGCGGGAGCCAAGGGTTATAAAGGTCATCGCGTGCTACCCTGGGCTCCCGCCTTCGCGGGAGCACGGATGAGCAATATCGCGTCCGTTGCGTCAAATCGGCTGTGTTCAAGTCGTTAAAGCAGCGATCGTATATCCCGCAAACGCGAATCGGCCCGCCGCCGCACCGAAGGACCGGTGGGGCAGGCGGGCCGCATCAGAACCAGCAAAGCGGCGAGCAGCCTGGGCCGCCCGTCGCGGATTTACTTGATCTTCGCTTCCTTGAAATCGACGTGCTTGCGCACGACGGGATCATATTTGCGGAACGACAGCTTTTCGGTCTGGGTGCGCGGATTCTTCTTGGTGACATAGAAGAAGCCGGTATCGGCCGAGCTGACGAGCTTGATCTTGACGGTGGTCGGCTTGGCCATGACCCTTAACCCTTGAAACTGTGAAAAACGGCAAAGAGCGGCACGCGCTTGAACGCGGCCGCCCAACAGATGCGAGCCGATGCGATATCGCGCCCGCAAAGTCAAGCCGCGCCAGCAGGTGCGCGCTGCTTCATTCTTCGTTTACCATGTGGGCGCAAGATTGTGTCTGCCCGTAATCTCGCGGGCTTTGGGGGGTGAGCATATGGCCGCCAGAGCAGTCGAACCGGCGATCGTCGCCGAACTATCCGCCCGCATCGACCTGATCGATGCTCGCGCCGACCACAGCCGACCGAACGATCTGGCGTCCGAACTCGAAGCGATTCGCAAGCTCGCGCACGCCAATGGAATCCAGCCCGCGGTCACCGTCATCCATGCGATCGATTCGGCGCTGGCACGCGGCGAACACCGGGCGATGATCCACGGCTGGCTGTCGATCCTGCGCGATGCGGTCGGGTGCGACCGGCGCGATGCCGATGCCGACGCGGCCTTCGCCGCCGCCTGCATCGTCCGCTACGGCGGCTGATCCTCCAATTCGATGGACGCATTCCTTCCGGTTCTGGTCGCGGCTGCGTTCGCTCAATTCTCCGACCGCGCCCCGACGCTGGCGGCGGTGCTGTCCGACCGTTACGCCGCGCCGCGCCGCGTTCTGCTCGCTTTTGCCGCCGCGCATCTGATCGGCTTTTCGCTTGCCGCTGGCGCCGGGCTCATCATGGCGAACGTAATGACGCCCGAGGCGCGTCGCCTGATCCTGGGATTGGCCTTCCTGTTCGGCGCGTTCGGCATGGCGTGGCGACAGGGAAAGCTCGACCGGCTGGAGGGCTGGCGGATCGGTTCGGTCGCAACCGCCTTTCTCGGCGCGTTCATCCTCGCCTTTGGTGACCGCACCCAATTTCTGGCGCTCGGCTTTTCGGCATGGAGCGCCAGTCCGCTGCTGCCCGCGATGGGTGCGACCCTTGGCGCGATGATCCCCATCGTCATCGCCGTTGCGATGGGGGAGGCCGCCTGGTCGCGCCTGCCGCACCGTTGGGTCCGTTATGCGACTGCCGCGATCTTTGCGCTGGTCGGCGTGCTGCTCGCGCTGTCGGCCTGGGGCCTGATCTAGCGGATCGATCACCGCAACCGGCAAATCTTGTCAGCGGGAAACGGACCCAATCGCCCGCGTCCTCGTTTCATGTCCGAACCAAATCATTGGAGGGCATCATGACCAACGCCGCACTCAACACCCCGACCGACCTCAAGGCCAACGCGGCAAAAACCGTAGCGCAGGCGTTGAACGGCATCCTAGCCGACAGCTATGCGCTTTATCTCAAGACCAAGAATTTTCACTGGCACGTCTCCGGCCCGCATTTCCGCGATTATCACCTGATGCTCGACGATCAGGCCGCGCAGATTCTGGCGACCACCGACGATATCGCCGAACGCGTGCGCAAGACCGGCAACACCACGTTGCGGTCGATTGGCGACATCGCCCGTCACCAGACGATCAAGGACAACGACAAGGACTTCGTTCGCCCCGAGGACATGCTGTCCGAACTGCGCGAGGATAATCTGAAGCTCGTCGAACTGCTGCGCGAGGCCAAGGACATCGTCGACGAGGCGAAGGACAATGCCACCAGCGGCGTCCTCGACGACTGGACCGACCAGGCCGAAGAGCGCGCCTGGTTCCTGTTCGAGGCCAGCCGCAAGGGGTGACCTCATACTGCCGTCATCCCCGCGAAGGCGGGGATCCATCTCCCAACCGCGTCGCGTGACGACGGGATGGGAGATGGGCTCCCGCCTCCGCGGGAGCAACGATCATGCTGGCGCTTACTCCCCCGCAACCGGCTGGAAATTGCGCACGAAGCTCTCAAGCAACCGTACGCCGAATGCATCGACCCCGGTTGGGGTCAGTGGGCCGGTCACCCCGAATTGCATCCCGGCAATGTCGATATGCGCGAACGCTGTGGCGGGGGTAACGAAACGGCTGATGAACGCTGCACCGTAAGCGGCGCCGGGCGTTCCGCCGCCGTCGGCGATATCCGCATAATCGGCAATGTCGGACCGCACGCTGTCGACATAACGCTGCGTCAGCGGCAGTCGCCACACCCTCTCGTTGCTCGCTTCGCTGGCCGTCTGCAGTTGCGACGCCAGCGCATCGTTGCGCGTGAACACGGCGGCATGGTCGCTGCCGAGCGCGGTGACCTTGGCGCCGGTCAGCGTGGCGATATCGACGATTGCGGCCGGTTTGAACTTCGATTCGGCGTAGGCGACGGCGTCCGCCAATACCATGCGCCCCTCGGCATCGGTGTTGAGCACCTCGATCGTGCGGCCGTTATACGCGCGCACGACATCGCCGGGACGCGTCGCACGGTCGCTTGGCATGTTTTCGGCAAGCGCCGCGATCGCCACGACATTGACCGGCGCACCTGATTTGGCGAGCGCATGGACGGTGCCGATAACAGCGGCGGCCCCCGCCATATCGCCTTTCATCCGCCACAAGCCTGCGCCCGGCTTGATCGAAATGCCGCCGGTGTCGAAGGTGATGCCCTTGCCCGCCAGCACCACCGGTTGCGCGTTCGATCCGCGATAATGGACGACCAGCATCCGCGGCGGGCGGGCCGAACCCTTGCCCACCGACAGGATCGCGCCCATTCCCATCCGTTCCATCTGCGCCTCGTCGAGCACTTCAATGGTGACGCCGCGGGTGCCCGCCAGCGCCTTGCGCGTGCGATCGACGAAGCTCTCGGGATAGATGACGTTGGCAGGTTCGGAAATCAGGTCGCGGGCCAGCGCCACCCCGTCGGCCAGCGCCGCATTGCGCCGGTCCCAGGTCGCGCCGCCGGTGCCGATCACGGTGATCGGTGCAGGCGCGCCCGCCTTTGCGTCCTTCGTCTTATAGATATCGAACGCATAGCCGCCCAGACGCGCCCCCAGTCCCAGTTCGGCGGCGGCGCCTTCGGGCAGGCCGCCCGCGGCGATCGCCACCGGCCCGGTCGCCCCCTTGGTCTCGCGCGCGGCGACGGCGCCCAGTTCGTGCAGGTCGGTCGCGGCGAGCGGGTCGTTGCCCATGCCGATCACCACCACCGAACGATACCCCCCGGCAGCCGCGACGGTCGCGGTCGATCCTTTGTCGAAATCGAATTCCTGCGCGGTCAGCGCACGGGCGACCGCATCGCGAGCGGCGGCGTCGAGGCCGGGCGCACGCGTTGCGATCTCGGCAGCGTTCGACAGCGGAAGCACCAGCGTGCCCGATGTCGGCGCGGTGGCGGCAAAGTCCACCATGCGCTGGGCAGAAGCGGGCGCGGCGACAAGCATCGCCAGCGCGACAAGCGGAAGCGCGATCGGTTTCATGTGACAATATCCCCTCAAGATGGTTGTCCCCTTCTTGGCGAAGCGCTTCCGTGCGAACAAGGCATATGTGACGCGATCGAATGGGTGGGTGAGCGATGACCGGATCGGCGGTAGTGATCGGGGCAAGCGGCGGGATCGGCGCGGCGCTGGTCCGCGCGCTGGTGGGGCGGGCGCAGTACGGCGCTGTCCACGCGCTGACGCGAACGGGCGACGCGGCGATCGACGGCGCGATTGCGGGCCGGATCGACCTGACCGACGAAGCGAGCATCGCAGCCGCGTTCGAGCGTATCGACGGCGACATCGACCTGCTGCTGATCGCAAGCGGGATCCTGCACGATGGCGATCGTCGCCCCGAACGGAGCCTGCGCGATCTCGATCCCGACTGGATGGCGCGCAACTTCGCGGTCAACGCGATCGGACCGGCGCTGGCGATCAAGCACGCTGCACCGCGCCTGCCGCGCGACCGGCGCAGCGTCGTTGCGGCCCTGTCGGCGCGGGTGGGCAGCATTTCCGACAACCGCATCGGCGGCTGGTACGGCTATCGCGCGTCGAAGGCGGCACTAAACATGCTGGTGCGGACCGCATCGATCGAAGTCGCGCGCTCGCGGCCGAAGGCGGTGGTGGCCGCGCTTCATCCCGGCACCGTCGATACGCCGCTCAGCGCCCCGTTCCAGCGCAGCGTCGGAGAGGGAAAATTGTTCGATTCCGGTTTCGCCGCAGGCGCGCTGCTGACCGTCGTCGATGGCCTCGATCCGGCTGGCAGCGGTCGGATTTTCGCGTGGGACGGGCGCGAAATACAGCCGTGAGGCTGGGCGGTAAGGCCAATGTTGTCGCGCGTCCCTGGCGGGCTCGTTACGACAAAGGCTGGCAATCCCGAACCTTCTGTTGCAAACCCACCTGATTCGGATGGCGGAAAATCGGTCTGACCGTTCGACAAAACCGTTTCGGGGAGCGTGCATGACAGCGCAACGATCATCGACCATCGGCGCCTTCGCCGCGGTCACCACCCTGTTCTTCGCCTGGGGCTTCATCACCTCGATGATCGACCCGCTGATCGCCGCGGTGTCGGGGATTTTCAGCCTTACCCATACTCAGGCGATGCTGTCGGCTTCGGCCTTCTTCATCGCTTACGGCCTCGTCTCGCTGCCTGCGGCCGTGCTGGTCGCGCGGCGTCGTGCGGCGCCGTCGATCCTCGTCGCGCTCGTCCTGATGATCGCGGGCTGCATGGTGATGCTGCTCGCCGCCAATCTCGCCATCTATACGCTGGTGCTGCTTGGCCTGTTCATCCTGGCGAGTGGGATCACCATTCTTCAGGTCGCGGCGAACCCGCTGGCAGCCGCGCTTGGCGATCCGAAATACAGCCATTTCCGCCTGACGCTCAGCCAGACGTTCAACAGCCTCGGCACCTTCATCGGCCCCTATATCGGCGCGGTGCTGTTCCTCGAAGGACTGGGCGTCCAGCCGGGCGAAGTGGTGAGCGAAGAGGCGCGGGCGAACGCGCTGATCGGCATCGATTTCGCCTATTTCTGGATCGCGGGGCTGATCGCGGCCCTGTTCGTGTTCTTCCTGTGGCAGCGCAAGCGCGTCGATGCGGTCGCGCCGCTGATCGGCGATCCGCGCGTCGGCATCGGAGAGACGCTGCGCGATGCGCTGTCGTCGAAATGGACCATCCTGGGCGGTGCGGCGATCTTCCTCTATGTCGGTGCCGAAGTGTCGATCGGCGCACAGATCGCGTTTCTGCTCAACTCACCGGGCGTGTGGGGCAATTACAATCCGGCAGAGGCCGTGCCGCTGCTCGGGTGGTTCGTCACGCTCGACGACACGCCGGGCATTTCGCTCCAGGACGCGGGCAAGCTCGTGTCGCTTTACTGGGGCGGGGCGATGGTCGGCCGGATGATCGGATCGGTGCTGCTGACCCGCGTGCCCGCCTGGGCGCTGCTGATCGCCGCCACCGCGATCGTGTCGGCGATGTGCTTTTACGTGTTTTCGATCGGCGGGATCGCGGCCGGCTTCATCGCGCTGTCGATCGGGCTGTTCAACTCGATCATGTTCCCGGTGATCTTCACGCTGACGCTGGAGCGTTCAAGCGCCAGCGCGGCAGCGACGTCGGGTTTCCTGTGCACCTGCATCGTCGGTGGCGCGGCGATCCCGCCGCTTGTCGGCCTGGTGTCGGATGCGACCAGCTATTCGACCGCGTTCGTCGTGCCGATGGTCTGCTACGGCCTGCTGTGCCTGTTCGCGATCCTGGCGAAAGGCGCACCCGTTCACGCGATCGGCGAAGGCGAGGAACGGGTGGTCGCTGGCCACTGATCGGTTGCGACCGTGACCAAAAGAAAGGCCCGGCAGCAATGCCGGGCCTTTTTTGCGAGGAAAAAAGATGGAAGGGAATGGCTCGCACAAAGGCGCAAAGGCGCGAAGATGAATCGACTGCCACGATGGTGGCCTTCAATCATGAACGAATGAATCGGGCGCGCGGATAATGAAGGCCGCTAAGCGGCAAGTCCCCCAATCCCTTCGCGCCTTTGCGTCTTTGCGCGAGCCAATTCTTCTCTCCTTAGCTGCCGAGGTCGATAATCAGCCCCGAACGCGGCGGCAGGAGTTGCGGCGTCGCATCGTTGACCGAGACCAGCACCCGGTCGGCATGGGCGCCGTCGGGCTGCCACTGGATCGCGTCGCTGCCCAGATTGAACGCGCAGCACAGGCGTTGCCCGTCCTCGGCGCGCTCGAAGATCAGCAGGCTGTCGGTCGCACGCCCCACTGTCATCGTGCCGCGCGCCAATGCCGGATTGGTCTTGCGGATCGCGATGAGGTGGCGGGTGAGGGTTAGGAGCGACGCCGGATCGCCATCCTGCACATCGACGGCGCGCTCGGCATGATCCTCGCCGATCGGCAGCCAGGGCGTGCCGGTGGTGAAGCCCGCATTGGCGGCGTCGCGTTCCCACGGGATCGGCGTTCGCACCCCGTCGCGCGACAGGGTCAGCGGCCAGTTGGCGATCGCCTCCGGGTCTTGCAGGTGATGGAACGGCACATCGACCTGAGTCAGCCCCAATTCCTCGCCGTTGAACAGGATGGCGTTGCCGCGCAGGCTCATCAGCAACAGCATCTTCATCCGCGCGAACCGGTCGCGCTCGCCCGGCATCGCCCAGCGCGAAATGGCGCGCGGCGCGTCGTGATTCTCGAACGCCCAGCTCGGCCAGCCCACGCCCGGCGCATCGGGCCAGCCCGCCACCGCGTCGCGGACGAGCGCCGGCGTCAGCCGGTCGGCATAGAGGAAGTTGAAGCCATAGGCGCTGTTCAGATGCCGGTCGTCGGCGGTGAAGGCGTGCATTTCCGCCTCGGGTGACGGTCCGCCGACTTCGGCGACGGTAAAGCGCCCGCCGGGATAGCCGTCGGCCAGCGCCCGCACCCGCGCCAGGAATTTGGGAATGTCGGTATGGCTCTGATTAAAGACGTGCTGCTGGAAATCGAACGGGCGGGTGCGCGGCAGCCCCGTATCGGGCGCGGGCGGATTGTCGCGCAATTCGGGATCGTGCATCGAAAAATTGATCGCATCGATGCGAAAGCCGTCCACACCGCGATCCAGCCAGAATTTGGCGACATCCAGGATCGCCTGCTGCACATCGGGATTGTGAAAGTTCAGGTCGGGCTGTTCAGCCAAAAAATTGTGCAGATAATATTGGCCGCGGCGCGCGTCCCACGTCCAGGCCGGACCGCCGAACACCGATTGCCAGTTGCTGGGCGGCGATCCGTCGGGCTTGGCATCGGCCCAGACATACCAGTCGGCGCGGGCATTGGTGCGGCTGGCGCGGCTTTCCTGAAACCATGAATGCTGGTCCGAGCTGTGCGACCAGACCTGATCGATCAGCACTTTCAGCCCCAGCGCGTGTGCCTTTGCCACCAGCGCGTCGAAGTCGGCGATGGTGCCGAAAATGGGATCGACATCGCAGAAATCGGCGATGTCATAACCGAAGTCGCGCATGGGCGAGGTGAAGAAGGGCGATACCCACACCGCATCGACGCCCAGCGACGCGATATGATCCAGCTTCTGCGTGATGCCATTGAGGTCGCCGACACCGTCGCCGTCGCTATCGGCGAAGCTGCGCGGATAGACCTGATAGATTACCGCGCCGCGCCACCATTCGGTGGTGGTGCCGGTCGCCGGAAGCAGGGTCATGGCCTGGGGAGCGTTCATCGGGAAACGAGCTTTCAGTTGGCCGACGCAGCGCAGACCGCGTGGCCGAAGGCGGGAAGGGTGAGCGCGATGCTACCGGGCGCGGTGGACCGTGCGGCGCAGGTGCCGGCGAGCGTGGTCCACACATTGTTGGCGGGGTCGACCTCGACATTGACGGTGATCGCCCGTGCCGAGGTGTTGAACGCGACCAGATACTCGGCACCCGACGTCGGATCGAAGCGCGACACCGCGAACAGCCCCGGTTCCTCGCCATAATTGCGCGTCACCTGACGCCCCCGAGTCAGCGCCGGATGCTCGACGCGTAGCTTCGCGAGGCTCGCGATATGCGCGAACAGCGGGTGATCGGTGTCGAAATTGCTGTCGGCGGTCGTCTTCGATGTGCCGAGCAGGACGTTGTCGTTGTAAACTGCGACCTTGGACGGAAACAGGCTCTCGCGCGCGTCCTGATCGTTGCCGTCGCCGATGAATCCCTGTTCGTCGCCCGAATAGACGGTGGGCACGCCGCGCAGGAGCATCAGCATCGAATGCGCCAGCCGGGTGCGTGCGAGGATTTCGGCATTCGACGCTTGCGGAAAGCCCTTCCGTACATCGGTCGAAAACCGGCCATGATCGTGATTGGAAATGAAGGTCGGCAATTGCAGCGCGGTTGCCTCTCCCCCCTCATACAGCGCGTCGCGGACGAACAGATTGGCGAGCACATCAGTGCCCTTGTCGCCCGCCACGGTCTGTTGAACCGCCGCGCGAAACGCGAAGTCGAGCACGGTCGGCAATTGGTGGACGCGCGTGTGGAGCGCCAGATCGCCCGCATCGCCGTCATTTGCGACCTCTCCGAAAATGTGGAAGTTCGGGATGCCCTTGGCCTTCGCGCGCTCGATCATCGCCTGGGAAAACGGTCCCCAGAATTCGGGGTTCACATGGCGCGCGGTGTCGATGCGGAACCCGTCGATGCCGAACTGGTCGATCCAGTCGCCATAGATATCGATCATCCCCTGCAACACGCGCGGATTCTCGGTGAACAGATCGTCGAGCCCGACGAAATCGCCCATCGTCGAATTTTCGCCACGGAACGTCGTGTTGCCGCGATTGTGGTAATAGATTGGATCGTTGAGCCAGGCGGGCACCTTCACATTGCGCTCTGCACGCGGCACGAACGGCGTGTAGGCGAAATTGGGGTTGGTGAGACTGGCGAAATTCTCCGCCGTCATCACCTGATCGCCCGCGAAGCCCGGATTGATCGCCTTGCCCTCAGGCCCGGCCAGCGTCGAATAGGGATAGTCGGCGCGGCTGCGATACTCGCACGCACTTTCCGGGCATTCGCGATACTGGATCACGTCGGCGGTGTGGTTGGTGATAATGTCGAGATACACCTTGATCCCGCGCGCGTGCGCGGCATCGACGAACGCCTTCATTTCCGCATTCGTACCGAAATGCGGATCGACGCGCGTGAAATCGGTGATCCAGTATCCGTGATACCCCGCCGATTCCTGGCCCGGTCCGCCCTGGACGGGCTTGTTCTTGTAAATGGGACCCAGCCAGATCGCGGTCGCGCCCAGCGCCTGGATATAATCGAGCCGCTTGATGATCCCGGCGAGATCACCGCCGTTGAAGAAGCCCTTGAGCGTGGGGTCGAAACCGTGATCCATCTTGCCGCCACGAATGCCGCCGCGGTCGTTGGATGTGTCGCCATTTTCGAACCGGTCGGGGAGCATGAAATACAGGACTTCGTCCTGGGGCAGCCGCTCGCGAAATTCCTGGGCGGAGGCGGGCGTGGACAAAAAGGCGGCGCTCGCCATCAGGGCGAGCGCGCGCAGGGGGAGGGGGGTCTTCATGCGAATTGGCTCCGGCTAGCGGTCGGGGCGGGGGAAGCGCGGTTCGCTTCCAGAAATTGGCTGTGCGTCGGCAGGGCGTCGGCGGTGCGTCGCGCGACCGAACGCACGGTATCGAGGAATTGGCTGAGTTCGTTTGGGGCCACCTGGTCGGCGAGCGGGGACCACGCGTGGGGCACGATGCCCTGGCCGATCATCACCTGAAGCCAGCCGGGCTCGGCGAACAATTCCTCGTCGCGCCGCGACAGGCGCGCGGAGGCGCGGAACAGTGCGATCTTGCGCGTCAGTTCGTCGGGCAACGCCATGCCGCGGACATGATCCCAGAGCGGTTGTCCGTCGCGCTGATTGGCATGGTAATGGAGGATGATGAAGTCGCGGATGCGGTCGAATTCGACATGGGACAGCCGGTCGTACTCGGCGCGGTCCGCGTCGCGCATTTCGCTCGACGGCAGGAATTGCAGGATGCGCGCGATGGCCGTCTGGATCAGGTGGATGCTGGTCGACTCCAGCGGCTCCAGGAACCCGCTGGCCAGCCCGACGCCGACGCAATTGCGAACCCAGAACGCCTGCCGCTTTCCCGGCGTGAATTTCAGCGAACGTGGATCGCCTTCCGTCGGACCGTCGAGATTGGCAAGCAGTGTTGCCGCCGCTTCGTCGTCCGACAGCTGCTGGCTCGAATAGACGTAACCGTTGCCGGTGCGATGCTGGAGCGGAATGCGCCATTGCCACCCGGCTGGCCGTGCAATCGCACGGGTATAGGGGATCGGATCGGCGACCCGCGCGCTCGGCACCGCGACCGCGCGGTCGCAGGGCAGCCAGTGCGACCAGTCCACATATTCCACGCCCAGCGTCTCGCCGAGCAGCAGCGAGCGGAAGCCCGAGCAATCGACGAACAGATCGCCGTCGACGCAGCGCTCGCCTTCGAGCATCAGCCGCGCAATGTCGCCATCGTCGGCGCGCTCTGCCGACGATATGCGCCCCTCGACCCGCTCGACGCCGCGCGCCTCGGCATAACCGCGCAGGAATTTCGCGTAGAGCGCGGCGTCGAAATGATAGGCATAGGGCATCGCCGGGACCGGCCCCTGCGGCTGGTCGATCCGCGCGAACTTGCCTGCGCGGGCCGCCATGTTGTTGAGCGAATAGTCGCCGAACTCATCGGCGTTCCCCGCCGCTCGCGCGCGCAGCCAGTAATGGTGAAAGCCGACCAGCCCCAGCCCGCGCCCGACTTCGCCGAAGCCGTGGAGGTAGCTGTCGCCGTCGCGCGTCCAGCCGTCGAAGGCGATGCCAAGTTTGATCGTCCCTTGCGTGGCGGCGAGGAACTCGCCCTCGTCCACGCCCAGCCCGGCATTGAACAGCCGGATCTGCGGGATCGTCGCCTCGCCGACGCCGACCGTACCGATCGCATCGCTTTCGATCAGCGTCACCGACCACAGATCGCGCGACAGAAATCGCGCGAACGCTGCCGCGCACATCCATCCCGCGGTGCCGCCACCGACGATGACGATGCGGCGCTTCGCGGGCGCGGTCGCTTCGGTCATGGCATGGCCCTCCCTCGGTCAGACGCGGATCGGCTGGATACTCGAAAAACCGCCGGGGCGAAGGGGTATGCCCCGCCCCGGCAGGGTCGATCAGAATTTGAAGGACGCCCCTGCCAGGAAGCGGCGGCCATAGGTCTGATAATCGATCACCTGGAGCGGTGAATCGGGGTTGGTGGTGGCGAAGCGTTCGTCCGTCAGGTTCTGGCCCTGAACGAACACCGACAGGCCTTCGAGGGCGGAGCCGGGCTGGAAGTCATAGCCGACCTGCGCGTCGAAGATCGTCTCGTCCAGCGCGCGGCGGCGGACACGGTTTGCGGCGAAGCCCGACAATTCACCCTGGAAGGTCGAGCGATACCGCACCGACCCGCGGACGTTGAAGCCCCACTTTTCGAAATAGGCAGTGCCGTTGGCGACCCATTTCGAATAGCCGGGAATATCCTCGGGATCGCCGCCGGGCGTCGGGCTGATCTCGGTTTCGGTATACGACACCCCGCCCGTCAGCCCGAACCCGTCGAGCGCGCTTGTGAATTGACCCAGCGGCAGCGTGCCCGCCAGTTCGACGCCATAGATGCTGCCGCCATCGCCGTTGATCGGTGTGTTGGCGAGGCCGATCGGCGAGACGCCGGGTGGCGCGTTCGACGGCAGCGGATAGCCGGTGTAATCGAACACCCGTTCGAGGTTGTACACATAGCTCTTCAGATCCTTGTAGAAGAACTGCGCGGCGATATAGCCCGACGTGCCGAAATATTTCTCGAACGACAGGTCATAGCTGTTCGACCGGATCGGGCGCAGGAACGGGTTGCCGCCGCCGCCGCCGCCGCCGTTGATGATCTGGTTCGCAGTGTCATAGCCATAGCTGAGCGCGACGCGCATGTCGTCGAGGCGCGGGCGCATCACCTGACGCGCGGCGGCGGCACGGATCACGAAATCGCCTGCGGTGCGCAGCGACAGGTTTACCGATGGCATGAAATCGACATAGTCGGCGCCCGCCGTCACCGGGTTCAGCGCGCCGTTGGCTGCGACCAGACCCGACGAGTCCTGTTCTGCCCAAACCACCTGCGCACCGACATTGCCGGTCAGTCGCGCGGTGCCAATATCCTGGTCGATATTCGCCTGGGCATAGACGCTCATCAGGTCTTCGCTGATCGTATAGGCCTTGGCCGGCACGTCAAAGCTGGTGTTTAGCACACGCGTATAGACGCCGCCATCCAGCAGTGCGCGCGGGTCGTAGGACAGGATCGGACCAAGCCCCAGATAATCCTGGCTGGTCGATCCCAGGATGAATTGCGACGGGATCGTCGCTTCCAGCGCACCGTTCGGCAGTACCAGCAGATATTCGTCCGGCGTCAGCGACTTGTCGCGATCGGTATAGTTCATGCCGACCTTGACCGAGCGCAGGAAGCCTTCCAGCTCCTTTTCGACTTCGAGCCGGTACTGGAGGATGCGGTCCTCGACGATGCGGCCGTTATAATAGCCCGCCTGGACGTTCGACCCGCCCCAGCCTTGCGGGTCGGTCAGCCGGATCAGATTGGGGTCCGAATAATCGAGGCGCGAAGTGAAGAAGGCGCCGGTTTCGGTCGATACGAAATCGATCGTGTCGGTGACGCCGTTCGCCGCGCCATAGGCGGTGCCCGCATAGGTTTCGAGCACGGTTTCGGTGCGGTCGGTCTTGGACAGACTGACATCGGCGGTGACGTTCCAGCCGTCATCGCCTTCCCATTTGCCGTTCCAGCCGAACGAATAGAGCTTGGCCTTGCGCTCGAAACTGTCGTTACGGATGACGCCCTTGACCCCGGTAAAGGTGCCCGAGACGACCTGATCGCCCTCGATCACGCCGTTGGTCAGCGGGCGACCGCCCCAGAACAGCGGCAATTCGATCCCGCGCTTCACCTGATCGTCGTCGAAATCCGAATAAAAGGCATCGACGGTCGAGGTGAAATTGGGGTGGGGGCGCCACTGGACCGTGCCCGACAGGCCAAGCCGTTTGAGCTGGGTCGAGCTGACATAGGATTTGGAGCCGCCGATCACGAAGGGAGGACCGTCGTTGACCGTCCCGGCATAGCCCCAGGCGTTGAATTCCTGAATCTGATACGGTTCGTCGAGATAATTGGCGGATAGTGCGATGCCCAGCGTGTCGTCGAAGAACTGGTCGATATACGTGCCGCTCAACCGGTAGCCATATTCCTTGGACCCCGCGTTCAGCGCGCCGAGATCGGCATAGCTGCCCCGCGCGCCGACCGAGATCGCACGGCGTCCGTAATCGAGCGGGCGGACGGTGCGCAGATCGACCGTACCCGACAGGCCCTGGCCGACCAGATCGGCCTGACCGGTCTTGTACACGAGCACTTGGCTCATCGTTTCCGACGGATATTGGTCATATTCGACCGCGCGGTTGTCGCCGGTCGAGGTCTGCTCGCGACCATTGAGCAACGTGGTCGAGAAATCGGGCGCGAAACCACGGATCGAAATGACGTTGGAGCGACCCGACACGCGCTGCGAGGTCAGGCCGGGCAGGCGCGAGATCGATTCGGCGATCGACGCGTCGGGCAGCTTGCCGATATCTTCGGCGGAGATCGATTCGACGACCTGATCGCGGTCCTTCTTTTCCGCGATGGCGCTTTCGAGCGCGGCGCGGAAACCGGTGACGACGATGTCGCCTTCCTGCTGTTCTTCCCCGACCGGCGCGTCCTGCGCGAAGGCGACCGAAGGCGCGGCGATGGCGAGCGCGGCGATGCTCGCGCCGAGCGACAGGCGCATCGATGCGCGCCGACGACTGCTGATGGAAACCCGCATGAAATCCTCCCCTTGTGCGGGCGTGCCGAACCGACGCGATTCTTGGTGTCGCGAACTTGCTGGCGATGCCCGTATCGTCCACCCCTTGACCGATGCGTGGCGGGGGCTGCCATTTGAATATGCCGATGGCCCGGGCGCGACCATAATTGGACATACGTATTCAATTTTATGCACTAGACCGGTCGAAAACACAGTCGAAACAGCGGTTTTTCTTACCTTCCGCTACGGCAGGCGCAGGGACCGGATGGCACGGCGTGCGATTGACGCCGCCGCGAAGCTGGGGTTGGTTCGCGGCGCAGCATCGATCGGCGGGACGACATCGCCGACGGCGCGCAACACGGGGAGGATAAGTTCGCGATCATGGCGCGCAAGGTGACATCGTTCGACATCGCGCAAGCCGCGGGCGTTTCCCAGCCAACGGTGTCGCGCGCGCTGTCGGGCAGCACCCGCGTATCCGACGCGACGCGCAAGCGGGTCGAGGCGATCGCCAAGCGGATGAACTACCGCGTCGACAAGGCCGCCTCCAATCTGCGCACGCGTCATGCGCGCACGCTGGCGCTGTTGATCTTCGAAGACCCGACGCCGGATGAAAGCGCGATCAACCCGTTCTTCCTGTCGATGCTGGGGTCAATCATGCGCGCATGCGGCGCGCACGACCATGATTTGCTGGTGTCGTTTCAGCAGATGTCCGCCGACTGGCACACCGATTATGAAGACAGCAGGCGCGCCGACGGGCTGATCCTGCTCGGTTACGGCGATTACGAACTCTATCGCAGCCGTATCGAATCGCTGGTCGAACAGGGAACGCATTTCGTGCGCTGGGGTGCGGTCAGCTCGGACCCGGCGAACCTGACCATCGGTTGCGACAATCTGGGTGGCGGCGAGGCAGCGACCCGCCATCTGATCGCGCACGGGCGCCGTCGGATCGCGTTCCTCGGCTCGGCGGATTCGCATTATCCCGAATTTCACGACCGGTATCGCGGCTATCTCGCGGCGCATCAGGCGGCGGGCATCACCCCCGATCGCGGGTTGCAGGTCGATGCGATCACGACCGAAGCGGCAGGTCAGGTGGCAGCGGCAACGCTGATTGACAGCGGCAAGCCCTTAGACGCGATCCTGGCGGCGTCCGACCTGATCGCGCTGGGCGCAATGCGCGCGCTGGCCGCGTCGGGCATGCGTGTGCCCGAGGATGTCGCGGTGGTCGGCTTCGACGACATTCCCGCCGCGACCCAGGCCAATCCGCCGCTCACCACCGTGATGCAGGACCCGGCACTCGCCGGACGCACCCTGGTCGAGACGCTGCTGGGCCGCATCCGCGAACAACCGGTCGAGGGGCAATTGCTGCCGACCCGCCTCGTCGTCCGCCAGTCGTGCGGCGCGAGCCTTTTCTAGAGGACGACGACGATGGACATGCAACCGGCCATCAAGCCGCGCCAGGGGTTCTGGGGACTGTGGAACATCAGCTTCGGCTTCTTCGGTATCCAGATCGGCTTCGCGCTTCAGAATGCGAATATGAGCCGCATTTTCCAGTCGCTGGGGACCGGGATCGACGATCTTGCGATCCTGTGGGTGGCGGCACCGTTGACCGGATTGCTCGTCCAGCCGGTGATCGGCCATTACAGCGACCGGACCTGGGGGCGCTTCGGTCGGCGGCGACCCTATTTCTTTGGCGGCGCGATCTGCGCGGCGCTGGCGCTGGCGGGCATGCCAAATGCGCCGACCTTGCTGGTCGCAGCGCTGCTACTCTGGGTGCTCGACGCCGCGCTCAATGTATCGATGGAGCCGTTCCGCGCCTTCGTCGGCGATATGCTGGGCAAGGATCAGCATACGCAGGGCTATGCTTTCCAGACCGCGTTTATCGGTGTGGGCGCAGTGATCGGATCGGCGACGCCGTGGCTGCTTGATGCCTGGGGCGTGAGCAACGTAGCGGTGGCAGGGGGCGTGCCGGACACAGTCCGCTACAGCTTTTATTTCGGCGGCGCGGTGCTGCTCGCGGCGGTGTTGTGGACGGTGTTTACGACCCGCGAATACTCACCCGAACAACTCGCGCGTTTCGACGGTCGCGAGGGTGTAGAGCACGCCCCTGCTCCCGTGCCGCCCGCCGCGACTGCGGGCGGGCTGGCCTGGATTGGTGGCGGTGCGGCGATCGCGGTGCTGGTTGTGGCTGCGGGGCTGGAAAAGGAAATTTATCTGCTCGCTGTGCTGGTCGCCGCTTACGGTCTCGCGCGGATCGTCGCGGGCGCGATGGCGGCACGGGGGAAAGACGATAACCTTCTAACCCATATCGTCGGCGATTTCGCGGGAATGCCCGACATCATGAAAAAGCTGGCGCTGGTTCAGTTCTTCACCTGGTCGGCGCTGTTCATCATGTGGATCTACACCACGCCGGTCGTGGCACAGTATGCGTTTGGCTCGGCCGATCCAACCTCCGCCGCCTATAACGAAGGCGGCAACTGGGTCGGCATCCTGTTCGCCATGTATAACGGCGTCGCCGCGATCTTCGCTGCCTTCTTCCTCCCCGCCATCGCGCGCCGGCTGGGGAAGGTGCGGACGCATGTCGCCTGCCTGATTGCCGGGTCTGCGGGCTTCGCCAGCTTCCTGTTCATCCGCGATCCGCAGTGGCTGCTCGTGTCCGAAATCGGCATCGGTATCGCCTGGGCGTCGATCCTCGCCATGCCCTATGCGATCCTTGCCTCGACGCTGCCGCAGCACAAGCTCGGCATCTATATGGGGCTGTTCAACGTGTTCGTGGTGTTGCCGCAATTGCTGGTGGCGACGATCATGGGGACGATCGTGCGGACGTTCTTTCCTACCGAGCCTGTGTGGACGATGGCGTTCGCGGCGGTGGTGCTGTTGCTGGCGGCGGGAGCGATGTTGCGGTTGCCGAGGGATATCTGAGTTAAAATTCCTCCCCCACTGGGGGAGGGGGACCATCCGCGGGATGGTGGAGGGGGTTTGCCGCGAGCGATGCCTTGCGTGGCACCCCCTCCGTCAGCGCTACGCGCTGCCACCTCCCCCGATGGGGAAGGACCTAAGCGGTATCGAACTTGTCGGCCTTGCGTTTGCCCATCAGCAATCCGCCCTCCAGCTCGACCCGCAACGCCGCATAATAAGCCTCCAGAAACAACCGGTCGTCGCCCCAGTCGGTGCGCCCCAATTTGCCCCGGATCGTCGCCGCCACCGCCTTGATCGCCGCCGCGTTGTTTTGCCGCAGCACCGCTTCCAGCTTGTGCAGTTCGAACGTTCCGTACACCGCCAGTTCGTCCGCGCTGAAGCTCGGTGCATCGCCGTTCGCTGCCACTGCGTCGATCAGGTCGATGCCGATCTTGCGCCGCTCATTCTCGACCACCCACGTCCCCGCAACGATGTCGCCGGCGCGCAGCCGGTCGCGGTTGAACAGCGGCAGAAACAGGAAGATCGCCGCCCAGGCGAGTCCGAAGCTCAACGTGCCCGAACCGCCTCCCTCGGCCATCGCTGCGGCCAGCATCGTCAGCGGCAGCATCAGTTCGACTTCGCGCATCATGTTGCGCGCGACCACCGCGCCGGTGGTCAGCCGCCCGCCGTCGCGGGCGACGACGCGCAGCTTGACCAGCCTTTTGCCAATGGTCGCGGCGCGGGGTCCGCTTTCGAACGCGATGAAATACAGGTTGCGGATCGCGAAGAACCCCAGCAGCCAGATCACCGCCGCGACCGATTGCGCGTTCCGGTCGCTCAACACCGACACCACCGCCCAGGTCAGCAGCCCCAGCGTCACCAGCATCAGCAACAGGTCGACGATCAGCGCCCCCGCGCGCGCCGATGCGCCTGCCAGCCGCACGTTGAGCACCACGCCTTCGGGCGTGACGAGCGCACGGTCGAGCGTGCGGGAGAGCCTATTCGCGCGCGCCACGCCGCCCCCCGAAGAAATAGACCAGCCACAAGGCGAGCATGACGATGCCGATGGCGTAGCGCGGCACGTCCTGCGAGATGAGCTGCCGCCCGAATCCTTCTAGCAACCCCGCCACCAGCATCATCCCCACCACGCCGACCATCACCTTGGCGGCGCGCCGCCCCGCTTCGGATGCCGCCGCCATCCGCGCCCGGCTTCCCGGAAAGGCGACCGCCCGGCCGATGTGCAGCCCCGCCGCGCCCGCCAGCAGAATCGCGAAAATCTCGGTCGTGCCGTGGATCATCAGCCAGCCGGTCAGGCCGTATCCCAGCCCGTGCGGCACGAACGCGGCATAGAATGCGCCCAGCATCGCGCCGTTCGACGCGACCAGAAACAGGGTCGGGACCCCGAACGCAAAGCCCAGCGCGAACGCCAGGATCGCGATGCGGCTGTTGTGCGTGAACAGCATCGTCGCGAACACTTCCAGCCCGCTTTGCCCCGGTGGATCATAGAGCGAGGCGCGCAGCGTCTCCGCGCTCGCCTCCATGTCGCGCCCGGCGGCGAGCGACGGATCGACCATCGCCCCGAACCATTCGGGATCGGCCGTCACCAGAAAATAACCCGCCAGCGCGCTGGCGAAGAACAGCGCGGCGATCACCAGCAGCTCGGGGACGATCCCGCGTACCGCCTGGGGCAGTCCGGAGCGGATAAACTGTTTGAGCTTCACCCCGATCGGCTCGCGCGCCGAGTAAAGATTGAAATAGGCGCGGGTGCTCAGCCCCTCCAGATAGGCGATCAGCGCCGCGTCGAGCGAGGTTTCGCGCGCGATCGACAGCGCCGACAGCGTCGCGCGGTACAGACGCGGCAGGTCGCTCAGGTCGTCGTCGGTCAGGCGGCGGGCAGACCGCTTTTCGACGCGGTCGAGCAACGCTTCCAGCCGCGCCCAGTCGGCTTCGCGCTCGGCGCGGAAATGCCGGATGGCGAACAGCGGGCGGGTGTTGGTCATGCGCGTTCCCGCAAGCTGAGATAGCGATCGACCAGCGCCAGCGGCATCGCGTCGGGCGCCGCCTCGATCACGTCGATGCCGTGCCGCTTCAACCGTTCGATGACGATGCGGCGTTCGCGCAGCAATGTGATCGCGACATTGGCGCGCGTCACGTCGTCGGCATGATCGGGGCGGCGCGTGGCGATCGCCTCCAGCTCGACATCCTCGAACAGCACGAACAATATACGGTGACGGCGCAGCATCCGGCGTGCGGCGGCGATCATCAATTCGGCGCTGGTCGGATCGGTGAATTCGGTGAACAGCACGACGATCGAGCGCCGCTGCAACCGCTGGTCGAGCGTGATGAGCGACAGGGTGTAGTTCGACTCCTCCGAGGCATAATCGATCTCCGCCGCCGCCCTGTGCAGCGCCGCGAAACCGCGCGCGCCATTGACGCTGCCGCTGTCTACGCGCGGGCGGCCGCTGAACGAGAACAGTCGCACCGCATCGCCGCTTCGAAGCGCCACGAATGCGGAGAGCAACGCCGCCGATACCGCGCGATCGACGCGCGGCACGTCACCCACCGGATCGCTCATCGCGCGCCCCGCGTCGACCGCGAACACCAGATTGTTGGCGCGCTCGGTGCGATATTCGCGCGCAAGCAGCGAAAGATGCTTTGCCGACGTCTTCCAGTCGATCGCGCGGCGTGCCATGCCCGGCTGAAATTCGGTCAGCGCCTGAAACTCGTTGCCGTCTCCCGCCTCGGGCCGCATCCGCAGGCCATGCTGCTGCGAGCGGAGGAATTGTCGCATCCCCTGATCGCGCACTGGCCCCAGATCGGGGACGATCGCGATGCTGCCTTCGCCACCCACGCGCTTCTGCCGCCAGGCAAGCCCCAGCGGCCCCGACCGCCGCGCCCAGACATTCGCCAGCCGCGCCGATCCTCGACGGGCGGCCCGGAACGCGTTGCCGCCATCGGGAATCGCGGGCGCGCCCAGTTCGACGGCAAAACCGGTGCCCGCCGACGTGCCGCCCGCGAGCGACGGGCGCAGTTCGAACCGCTCGCCGACGCTGACCGCATTCGGCATATCGACCTCGATCCCGCCGCCGATCGGGCGCGCGAGCAGCGCATCGACCGCGAACAGGATCAGGATCAGCCAGACCCACAGCAATGCGAATACCCAGCCGCCCGGCGCCGCGACGCCGACCAGCAGCGCCACCGGCGCCGCCACGGCGGTCAGCACGACCGCGCGCTGGGTGGGATAGATCAACGCGGCGCTTCCGTCGCTTCGACCAGTTGCGCGACGATATCGTCCACCCGCCTTCCGTCGATTTCCGCGGTCGGCGACAGGATCAGCCGGTGACGCAGCAGCGCAGGGGCCAGCGCCTTCACATCGTCGGGGATCACATAATCGCGCCCCTCCAGCGCCGCCGCCGCGCGCGCCGCCCCGGCCAGCGCCGCCGCCGCGCGCGACGATGCCCCCGACGACAGGTCGGGATGGTCGCGCGTCGCCCGCACCAGCGCCACGACATAGTCGATCACCTCATCCGCCAACCGCACGGTCGCGACCGTGCCGATCGCGGCGGCGATGGTGGCAGCATCGGCGACCGCTTTCACACCGCTTTCCTCGGGCCGCGGTGTGCCGCTGCGCGTGCCGTATTGGGCGACGATCGCGCGTTCGGATTCTGCGTCGGGATAATCGACCGCGACCTTGAACAGGAACCGGTCGAGCTGCGCTTCGGGCAATGGATAGACGCCCTGTTGCTCGATCGGGTTCTGCGTCGCGATCACGGTGAACCGGTCCGACAGCCGCTCGGTCCGCCCGTCCAGCGTGATGCTGCGTTCCTGCATCGCCTCCAGCAGCGCGGCCTGCGTCTTTGGCGGGGTGCGGTTGATCTCATCCGCGAGCAGGATTTCGCAGAAGACCGGGCCACGCGTCAGCTCGAACTGGCTGGTCTGGAAATTGAACAGGTTCGATCCGATCAAGTCGCCAGGCATCAGATCAGGGGTGAACTGGATACGCCCGAAATCGAGGTGCAGCGTCCGCGCAAAGCTCTGCGCGAGTAGCGTCTTGGCGGTTCCCGGCGGTCCTTCGAGCAACACATGGCCCGCCGACAACAAAGCGATGGTCAGGAACCGGACCGTGCCCGCCTGGCCGACCACCGCCTTGGCGATCTCGCCGTCGATCCGCGCGCCAAGCGCCTGGACGTCTTCAACCTTCATCGCGTCATATCCCTTTGCAGATCGTTCAGGTCGCGCGCCGCTTCCAACAGCTCGCTTTCAGTGCGCGCATGGCGCAACCGGTGGTCGATATGGGCATAGCCCGGCGCGCGCGCGTCGAGCCAAGCGGTCAGCGCGTCGTCGCTCAGATCGGGCGGCGCATGCAGCCGTTTCGCGATCCGCTCGCGCACCGCATCGGCGTGGCGCGCACCGCCCCCGGTCACCCGCCGCGCGGCGCGGGTCAGCGCGGCGATATTGTCGATCAGCGCGCTTCGCCCGAACGCGACCGCGCGGGCTTCCCTGCGCACCGGGCCGAAGCGATTGGCGCTCGCAAAACCGGCCAGCATCGCCGCGGCGAACACCGCGATCGTCACTGCGAGGAAGGGCGGCGTGAACATCAATTGCACCAGATTGCGCTCCGCCCCGCCGCGGGGAAGCGTCATGTCGAACGCGATGTCCACCGGACCCGACAATGCGGACATCTGCGCGAACTGCCGGATCGCCGCCACGGCATTGGCGGATGATTTCATGCCGATATTGTTGATGAGGTCGGGGTCGGTCATCAGATAGACTTCGCCCGGATGATCGGTCAGCACGATGATCGCGTTGCGCGTTTCCTGGTCGTCGAACGGGTTGTGGGGGGTCGCCTGTACCGTTGCGGGTAACACGAAGCCTTCGGGTGCCAGCACTTCCGCAGGGCTGGTGCGGCCGATGGGAAAGGTCAGCCCGCCATCGACAAGGGGCAGGATGTCGGCGACGGCAGCGACCGGCAACAGGCCGTGGCCCTCCGCCCAGTTGCGATTGCCCTCCAGCGGGGCCACTGCCCATTTGGGCAGCACGATCAGCGTCGCCAGTTCCGAGGAGGAGCGATAGTCGATGATCTCGGCAATCTGTTCCCTCGTGGTGTCGATGCGCGGCGTCAGGATCAGCAGCCCCGGATGGTCCCAGTCGGCAGTCGCGTCGTCGTCGTCGCCCGCCAGTCCGGTGCGCTCGATAATCCGTCGCAGTCCCGCAAAGCCGATGCCCGCGCGCGATGTCGCGCTCGGGTGGATCGGGTTGGCCGGCGTCAGCGCATTGCCGAAACCGCTCATCAGCAGAAACCCGATCAGCAGCACCACGCCCGCGCCGATGATGAACGCCAAGGTGCGCGTGCCGAACGGGTTGGCGCTTACCTGATCCATCAGCCGCGCCCCAGCGCGAAGGCGGCATAGTCGGCGCGCGCCGCCTGCCAATCGTCCGCCGACAGGCGCTGGCCTGCGAAAATGCTGCGCTCCACCACCGCAGCAATGCGTGCGAACACGCCGCGCGCGGCGTCGGGCAGTTCGTCGGCTGCGGCAATGTCGCGCGCGGTCAGCGACGGGACCAGCGCGTGCCCGCGCCAGACCTCGATATCGTCGATGCTGCGGAGCAGGATGATATGGACTGCCCCGTCATAATCGCCCGCCGCTGCGCGTGCGTCGGCATCCGCCAGCAGCGCGCGGGCGCGGCTTTCCTCGGGCGTCCATTCGGGCGCGTCTTCCTCGGTCACGGCCTTGCGTCGCCGCATCCGGTCCAGCGCCCATTCGCGAAGCGGCGGGACCAGCGCGATCACCAGCACGATCACAGCCACCGCGATCAGCACCCAGAACAGGATTTGCCAAAGCGGCCCCATGCTCGCCAGCCAGTCGAACAGCCGAATCAACCAGTCGGGCGGCGGGTCGGGGGTTTCGGGCTGGGCCAGATCGAACTGGATCGAGCGGTCGGCACGCACCGCGTCATGCGCGGCGGTAATCGCGGCGGGATCGGCTTCGGGTGGCGCGGCATCCGCGCTTTCCTCCGGCAATCGACCCTGAAACGCCATTCACCCCCCGACCGTGCGGTCGCCAAGCGTTGGAGCAAATCAGGGCTTTGCACGCAATGGCTTTCACGCTTACCCTGTCGGGAAAGGGGCAGGCATGACGTTCGCATCATGACCGAAAGCCCGCCGAACAGGGACAAGGGGGGTCAAGCGTGATTCGTAGTTTCACCGCCACAGCGGCGATGGCCGCCGTGCTGGCCTTGGGAGCATGCGCCAGTCCGAACGCGGACACCCGATCGGCATCGTCATCGACCCCGCGCGCGAAGGGCACGCCGGTCGCGCGCGATCCCTATCCCAGCACCTACCGCGCCTTCCCGGGGGTGCCGACCCTCGTCACCAACGTCACGATCCTCGATGGCGAAGGCGGGCGGATCGACAACGGCTCGATCCTGTTCGCCGATGGCAAGATCGTTCAGGTCGCGCAAAATATTGCCGCACCGTCGGGCGCGACGGTCATCGACGGGCAGGGCAAGTGGCTCACCCCCGGCATTATCGACGTTCACAGCCATCTGGGCAATTATCCCTCGCCGGGCGTCGCCGCGCATTCGGACGGCAACGAAGCGACCAACCCGGTCACGGCAGAGGTCTGGGCCGAACATTCGGTCTGGCCGCAGGATCCGGGCTTCGCCCGCGCGCTCGCCAATGGCGGCGTCACCACGCTTCAGATCCTGCCCGGTTCGGCGAACCTGTTCGGCGGGCGTTCGGTGACGCTGAAGAACGTCTATGGCCGCACGGTCCAGGCGATGAAATTCCCCGGAGCGCCCTACGGCATGAAGATGGCGTGCGGCGAAAACCCCAAGCGCGTTTATGGCGGGCGCCAGCGGATGCCCTCCACCCGCATGGGCAACATGGCGGTCAACCGCGCCACCTGGGCCAAGGCGGTCGAATATAAGCGCAAATGGGTGAAATATGAGGAAAGCGGCGGCGAAGCGCCGGTCCGCGACCTCCAGATGGAAACGCTGCGCGGCGTGCTCGACGGCGACATTCTGGTCCACAATCATTGTTACCGTGCCGACGAAATGGCGCTGGTCCTCGATATGGCCAAGGAGTTCGGGTACAAGGTGACCGCGTTTCACCATGCGGTCGAGGCGTACAAGATCGCCGATCTTTTGAAGGCCAACGGTACCTGCGCCGCGGTGTGGGCCGACTGGTGGGGCTTCAAGATGGAGTCCTATGACGCGATCACCGAAAACCTCGCCATCCTCGAAAAAGAGGGCGCGTGTGGCCTCATCCATTCGGATGACGCGAACGGCATCCAGCGGCTGAATCAGGAAATCGCCAAGGTGGTGGCTGCCGCCAACCGCTCGGGCATGAACTTTTCCAAGGAACAGGCCTGGCGCTGGGCGGCGATCACCCCGGCCAAGGCACTCGGCATCGACGACGTCACCGGCTCGCTGCGCGCGGGCAAGATGGCCGATATCGTGCTGTGGAACGGCGATCCGTTCAGCGTCTATACCCGCCCCGACCGCGTCTGGGTCGATGGCGCCTTGCTGTTCGACGCCAACAACCCGCGCCTTCGCCCGGTATCCGATTTCGAGCTGGGCCAGCCCGGCGAGGGAGACGTGAAATGAGCCGCTTCAAATTGAAACTGGCCGCATTCCTTGCCGCTAGCGCCATTGCGCTGCCCGCCGCCGCGCAGGACGTGGCAATCACCAATGCCCGCCTCGTCATCGGTGACGGGTCGGGGCCGGTCGAGGGCGGAACCGTCGTCATTCGCGGCGGTCGCGTCGTCGCGGCAGGCACCGGCGTCGCCGTGCCTGCGGGCGTCCGCACCATCGACGCCGAAGGACGCTGGGTCTCGCCCGGCATCTTCGCCGGGTTCAGCCGCCTGGGCATCGTCGATGTCGACGGCGTGCAGGAAACCGACGACAGCCGCGCGCGCACCTCGCCGTTCAACGCGGCGCTCGACGTGGTGCCCGCGGTCAATCCGCGTAACCTGTCGATCGGCATCAGCCGGGCGGAAGGGCTTACCCGCGCGGTCGTTGCACCGCGCACATCGGGCGCGATCTTCGGCGGGCAGGGGGCGGTCATCGACCTTGCCGCCGATATGGATGCGGTCACGCGCCCGCGCGCGTTCCAGTTCATGGAATATGGCGAAACCGGCGCCAGCGCCGCAGGCGGCAGCCGTCCGGCGGCGTTCGCTTCGCTGCGGAACACGCTGTTCGAAGTCGCGGCCTATGCGCGCAACCCGGCGGCGTATCTCGACCGCGGCAAGGAATCGCTGCTGACTCGCGCCGATGCCGAAGCGCTGCGCCCCGTCGCCGAGGGCCGCGTGCCGTTGCTCATCCATGTCGAGCGCGGGTCGGACATGCTGACGCTGATCGACCTGAAACGCGAATTCCCACGCCTCAACCTCGTCTTCGTCGGTGCCAGCGAAGGCTGGACCGTCGCGCGCGAAATCGCCGCCGCACAGGTGCCAGTGATCGCCAGCGCACTGACCGACCTGCCCAACAGCTTCGAACAGCTGGGCGCGACCCAGTCGAATGTCGGGCGGATGAAGGCGGCGGGCGTGCTGGTCGGGATCGGCATGATCAACGACGACGAAACCCGCCAGGCGCGGCTGGTGAAGCAATATGCCGGCAATCTGGTGGCGTTGACCAGGGTGCCCGGCGCAACCGGCGTCGAATGGGGCGAAGCATTCGCCACGATCAGCTCGCGCCCGGCAGAGGCAATCGGCATGGGCGGCGAGTTCGGATCGCTGCGCGCCGGTCGCCGCGGCGACGTGGTGATCTGGGACGGCGACCCGCTCGAGGTCGGCACCGCGGCCCAACAGGTCTTCATCGACGGGGTCG
The DNA here is from genome assembly GCF_054457155.1 of Sphingomonas aestuarii. Taxonomy (NCBI): domain Bacteria; kingdom Pseudomonadati; phylum Pseudomonadota; class Alphaproteobacteria; order Sphingomonadales; family Sphingomonadaceae; genus Sphingomonas; species Sphingomonas aestuarii. Next base: position 536,504 of record NZ_JBTKVV010000002.1, read on the forward strand.
AACAGCCGACGGTCGATCGCCAGGACCGCTTGCTACGGCGCTATCTCAACCCGGCGGAAGCGGCTTTGCCCAAGGCTTACGACCGGTAGTCACGATGCAAATTCGGATCGCCGCACCCCGACCCGTTCGTCCTGAGTAGCTATTGAGCGAAGCCGAAATAGCGTATCGAAGGATCGTCACCTGACGCCATCCTTCGATACGGGCTCCTTCGACTGCCCGCCAAGGCAGGCGCTCAGGACAGGCTTCGGCTACGCTCAGTCCCTACTCAGGACCAACGGGTCGGTGCTTGCCGGGAAGGGGTGGATTCGCCTTGACGTCCCCCTCAAGCCGCGTCGTTGGCCTCGGCCTTTTTCGGAGGCACCCGGAACCGGTTGCGTAGCGCGTTCGCCTCACCCTTGGCGCGCTGCATCGCCTCCACTTCGGTCTGGCGCAGCAAATTCTCCAGCACGCGGTTGAGGTGCGAGTGCATGGCGTTGCGCGCGGCATGCGGATCGCGGCGCTTCAGCGCGCGCAGAATATTTTCGTGATCGCGAAGCCGCGGGGCGATGCCGCCCTGGCGCGCCTTGCGCATCGCGATCAGCATCGGGCTGGTGTCTCGCATCTTCCACAACTGGTCGATCGCCGCGACAAAGGCCGGGTTCTGCGTCGCATCGGCGATTGTCATGTGGAAATCGCGGTCCGAATTCTCGCCGATGGTCGGCGTCGCATATTCGACCTGCATCGCCTCCATCAATTCTTCCAGCCGTGCGAGCTGGACATCGTTGATGTGCACCGCCGCCGCCGCGGCGATCTCGCCTTCGATCGCGCGCCGCGCCTCGACCAGTTCGAACGGGCCGACATCGTAATCGGTCGGTCCTGCGCTGGTCGGTTCGGTGCTGATGACATAGACGCCCGAACCGGTGCGAACCTCTACCAGCCCTTCGATTTCGAGCGCGATGATTGCCTCTCGCACGGTCGGTCGCGATACGTTGAATTGCTTGGCCAAGTCGCGCTCGGCGGGCATCCGCTGGTCCAGCGCATAGGCGCCGGAGGCGATCTGCTCGCGCAAATGCTCCGCTACCTGCTGGTATAACCGCCGCATTTCTGCCCCTCTCGCATGGCGTCGCTACGGGCGTGCTAAGTCATTGGCGACAAAACGCAGATGCCAGTACGGCGCAATTTACTTTCGCGCATCCTAACAAGCCAATCCGGCTTCGTCGCGCAAAAAAACGCCCGGTCTGACCAATGTCGGACCGGGCGTGAGGAGAGAGGCTGGTTGCCGCTACGGCTTATTCGGTCAGTGTGAAGTTCGCCTGCTGAAGCTGGTCAGAAGCGGTGCCGACGAACAGCGTGAATTCGCCGGGTTCCGATCCCCAGCTCATGTCCTGGCGGGTGAATGCCAGATCGGCGTCGGTGATGGTGAAGGTCACGCGGCGGCTCTGTCCTGGCTTGAGCATGACCTTTTCGAAACCCTTCAACTCCAGCACCGGACGCGTCACCGAACCGACCAGATCGCGGACATACATCTGCACGACTTCCTCGCCCGCGCGCTTGCCGGTGTTGGTGACCGTCACGGTCGCGGTCAGCGGCTGGCCCTTGCGCACCGATGCCGCGCTCAGCGTCACCGGCGAATAATTGAAGGTCGTGTAGCTCAGGCCGTGGCCGAACGCGTAAAGCGGCGTATTGGGCACATCCAGGTAGCGCGACAGATATTTCTGTTCGGCATTGTCCGGGGTGTAGGGGCGCCCGGTATTCTTCATGTCGTAATGGATCGGCACCTGACCCACCGTCCGCGGGAAGGTCATCGGCAATTTGCCCGACGGGTTGTAATCGCCGAACAAGACGTCGGCGATCGCGTGGCCGCCCATCGTGCCGGGATACCAGGCGTGGAGGATCGCATCGACATTCTCGTGCGCCCACTGCATCGTGTTCGGACGGCCCGACATGACCACGAGGATGATCGGCTTGCCGAGCTTCTTAAGCTCCTTGAGCAGCGCCGTCTGCTCGCCGGGGAAGTCCAGATCGGTGCGGCTGGCGGCTTCGCCGGTCTGGTCCCATTTTTCGCCCATCGCTGCGATGATGACGTCCGAATTCTGCGCGGCGGCGATCGCCTCGGCAAAGCCGGAGGTGTCGGTGTCGCCGATTTCGTAGCTTGCGCCCTTGGCATAAGTGATCTGGGGCGGATTCTTGCGGGCCTGCAACCCTTCGACCAGCGTTACCGGGCGCGTCTGACGGTCGCCCGCCGCCGACCAGCTGCCGATCATGTCGGTCTTGGAATTGCCCAGGGGTCCGATCACCGCGATCCGCTTGGCGGTGGCCGCCAGCGGCAGCGCGTTGTTCTCATTCTTGAGCAGCACCATCGACTTGCGCGCGACGTCGCGTGCAGCCTCGAGGTATTCGGGCTTGTAGAGACCGGTCTTCTGGCGGTTCAGATCCGAATAGCGGAACGGATCCTCGAACAGGCCCAGCCGGTACTTCATTTCCAGGATCGATTTCACCGCGGCGTCGATCCGTGCCATCGGCACCGTGCCATCGGCAACCGATTTGGCGAGGTGATTCATGAACACCGCGCCCTGCATGTCCATGTCGACCCCGGCATTGGCGGCCTGTTCGCCCGCATGCTTTTCGTCGCGCGAGAACCCGTGCGGAATCATTTCGTTGATCGAGGTATAGTCGGTGACGACGAAGCCCTTGAAGCCCCATTGGTCGCGCAAAACGTCGGTCAGCAGATGCTTGCTGCCGCTGGCGGGAACGCCGTCGACTTCGTTGAACGAGGTCATGATCGACGCCGAGCCGGCATCGATCGCCGCCTTGAACGGTGGCAGATACACGTCGCGCATCGTGCGTTCGGACACGTCGACCGTGTGATAGTCGCGGCCCGCCTGCGCCGCGCCGTAAGCGGCATAATGCTTGACCGTTGCGAGCATGGTGTCGAGCGCGCCCAGATCGTCGCCCTGATAGCCGCGCACCCGCGCCTTGGCGACGACGTTGTTCATGTAAACCGATTCGCCCGCTCCTTCGGACACCCGGCCCCAGCGCGCATCGCGACCGACATCGACCATCGGCGCGAAGGTCCAGTGCAGCCCTTCGGCGGTCGCTTCCTTGGCAGAGATGCGCGCGGCGCGTTCGATCGCTGCCAAGTCCCAGGACGCCGCCTCGCCCAGCGAGATCGGGAAGATCGTGCGGTGGCCGTGGATCACGTCATATCCGAACAGCAGCGGGATTTTCAGCCGGGTTTCGTTGACGGCCATGCGCTGGAGTTCGGTGGTATATTCGACCGTGTAGGCGTTGAAGAGCGCCCCGACCTTGCCCGCGCGGACATCCTCGCGATAGCCTTCGCGAAGCGTCGGCCCGGTCGATTCCAGATCGCTGGTGAGCAGCGTCATCTGGCCGATCTTTTCCTCCAGCGTCATCTTCGCCATCAGATCGGCGATAAAGGCATCCATCTTGGCCGTGTCTTCGCGCTGCCACCCGGCGGCGTCGACCTGCTGGGTCGCAGCAGGCGTCCGACGCTGCTGGTCGGCGTCGCGTGCCTGAAGCGGGGTGGCGAGGGCGAGGGCGGCGGCGAGGGCGGTCAGGCCAACCCCGATAAACGGACGCGCGGTCATGCGGTCTCCTTCTCTGCGAAACTTGTGGCGTTGAGTGTGACAGAAATCCCGCATTCGGAACGGAATGCGGTTCGAAATTGCGCGTTGGTCTTGCCAATCAACCCCCGCATTGGCAAGTGGAACACAATCGATTTCGACTAAGTAATTGAAACATAGTGATTATGGCCTGGGCGAATCGAGAGGGCACCACTGCCGGTAGAATCTGCTTGACCAATCGGGGTGCGAGCGAAGATTAACCGGGCATACGTATGCAACAAGCGGCGCGCCCACGACGATCGCGGTGACAGAATTTTCAGGGGAGACCATCATGACGTTCATTGAAAAGGATCGGCGCAGCCGCCGTACTCGCACCATGCGCCTTGCCGCCGCGCTGATGATCGGCACCGCCGCCAGCGCGGTCGCGGTGACACCCGCGCATGCCCAGACCGTCGATGCGTCGCTGCGCGGAACGATCCGTACCGACAATGTGGCAGTGACGCGGGTCACGGCGGTTGAGGTGAACACCGGCTATCGCCAGAACGCGTCGATCGCAGGCAACAGCTATAATTTCGCATCGCTTCGGTCGGGCACCTATCGACTGGAAATTACGCTGGCCGATGGCCTGCGCCAGACCGACCAATTCACCCTGTCGGTCGCGCAGCGCGCCGCGCTCGATTTCGATTTCACCGCTGGCGGTGTCGATAGCGCGCCAGTGGACACCACCGCCAGCACAACCGAAGATTTGGGGGCTGACGAAGGGTCGGTCGTCGTCATCGGCAACCGCATTCGCGGCATGGAGGGCGGCGAGGTCGGCACAACGATCTCGCAGCGGTTGATCGAGCAGCTGCCCCAGAATAACCGCAACTTCCTGGCCTTTGCCGATCTGGCGCCGGGCGTTCAGTTCGTCGAAGACGCGGTGAGTGGCCAGAGCCGGTTGCAGGGTGGTGCGCAGAACAGCCGTACCGTCAACGTGTTCATCGATGGCGTCGGTCAGAAAGATTACGTCCTGAAGAACGGGATCACCGGTCAGGACTCGTCGGCGGGCAACCCGTTCCCGCAGCTTGCGATCGGCGAATATCGCGTCATCAGTTCGAACTACAAAGCGGAATTCGATCAGGTCAGTTCGGTGGCGATTACCGCCGTCACCAAGTCGGGCACCAACCGATTCGAAGGGTCGGGCTTCATCGACTTCACCAATCAGGATTTGCGTGCGGCACGTCCGCAGGAGATCTTCCCGGCCAACCCGAGCGGGATCATCGAAAGCCGCGATCTGCAGTTCGGCGGTTCGCTGGGCGGCCCGATCATTCGCGACACGTTGCACTTCTTTGCGACTTATGAAGGTAAGCGGCGCATTTTCCCGCGTGACATTTTCCCGGGTCTCAGCCTGCCCGTCAGCTTCTTCCCGGCAGAATATCAGGGGGTTTTCGGGTCGGCGAGCCAGACGTTCAACGAAGATCTGTATTTCGGCAAACTCACCTTCGCGCCCACCTCGCGCGACCTGTTCGAACTTTCGGCCAAGTATCGTGACGAATCTGGCGAGGGGTTTGGGAGCGGCTCTAACGCTTTTGAGACGCGCACCAATACGTTGGTGAAGGAATGGCGCGGCCTGGCCAGGTGGCAGCACACCGCCGACAATTGGGTCAACGATTTCAAGGTATCGTACGAGGACGTAACCTGGGGTCCGAGTCCGGTCACGAACGCGCCGCGTCAGTTTTTCCGGACGCGCATCCAAAACCCGAACGGCACCTTCTCGGTTGGCGACGTCCTGAGCGTCGGGGGCGGCACCAACTTCCAGGACAAGGGGCAGACCGGCTGGACGGTCGGCAACGACTTTACCTATACCGGGCTAGAGGGGCATACTTTCAAGGTGGGCGTCAAGGCGAAGTGGGTCGAGCTGAACTCGCTTCAGCTGAATGCGGCCAACCCGACGCTCCGTTACTTCACCCCGCTCGGCGGAACGTTCAACGACACCACTCCCTATCAGCTGGTGTTCCAGGATCTGGCCGATGGCGATCCTGAAATCCGCTCGAAGAATTTCCAGTTCGGGATCTACGTCCAGGATGATTGGGTGGTTACAGACCGCCTGACGCTGAACCTCGGCCTGCGGTGGGATTATGAAGAGACACCGGCGTTCCTCAACTATGTACATTCGGCGGCACAGGTCGCGGCTGTTAGTCCCGCGCTTTATCCGAACCTGAACAACGCCAATTACGACATCAATGACTATATCTCGACCGGCAGCGAGCGGAAGGCGTTTCTGGGTGCTTGGCAGCCGCGTCTGGGCTTCTCCTACCAGCTCGACGAGCGGGGCCGTTTCGTTCTGTTCGGCGGCTATGGGCGTTCCTACGATCGCAACCAGTTCGATTTTATCCAGCAGGAGCTAGCGCAGGGGATCGGATCGTCGCGGACCTTCAACTTCTTCAACGCTCCTAACGAAAATACGCCGTGCACGCCGTCCGCGACCTGCATTGCGTGGAATCCGATCTATCTGACGCCGGAAGGACGCTCGACCCTGCTGTCGACCCTGCCTCCTGGGGCGGCGCGTGAACTGCGTTTCATCAACAACGACCTGAAAATCCCGTATTCGGATCAGTTCAGTCTGGGTCTGCGCACCCGGTTTGACATGCTGGAACTTGAAACAGGCTATTCCTACGTCACCAGCAAAGATGGTTTCGCCTATCTGAACGGGCGTCGCCGGCCGGACGGAAGCTTCTTTGGCGTCAACCCCACAACTGGTGGTCCTCAAACGCCGGGCGCGGCGTTCAACCCGCCGAACTTCTCGGCGCTGCTGCTCGGCGACAGCGGTCTGGAGACGCGCGCGCATTCGGCATATTTGAAAATGGTCAAGCGCTACACCGCCGCTTCGCCGTGGAGCTTGGACGCAACCTATACCTGGACGCGGGCTGAAGAAAACCGGACCTTCAACGAGTATTTCTCGCTCGATTTCCCGTCGGTGGAAGATTACCCATTCGCTCGCTCGTCCGGCGTTCGTACGCATCGTTTCGTGATGGCGGGCTCGGTCGATATTCCATATGGCATTGCATTGTCGGGCAAGTTCCAGATCGCTTCGCCGCGCTGGCTGAAGTCGCTCGTGTCGACGCCGGGAGCTCCGGCGTTCGAGGTGATCGCGGTAGAAGCCGACAGCAACGGCGATCGTTGGGGATATCGCCAGCTGGATCTTGCGCTTACCAAGAATATCGATCTGCCCTTCCTGACCGACCGGACGCGAGTGTGGGTGCGCGCGGACATCATCAACCTGATGAACGACCGCAACTACAACAGCTTCAACGCAACGACCGGCATTCGTAACAACAATGCGTTCGGGACCGACGGACCGCCGCGCACGATCAAGCTGTCGACCGGCTTCAATTTCTAAGCCGGGTTCATAGGGGCCGGTCCGCTTTTTTGAGTGGACCGGCCCCTTTTTCTTTGCCTGTTTTCCAAGGAGACGAATGGTGTCCATCCGCCCCCTCATCCTGTCGCTGTTCGCGGGCACCAGCCTTGCCGCTTGTGTGCCCTATGCCGCTGGCCCCGACAGTGCGGCACCTGCGCAAGCAACGCCCGGTAGCTTCACCATGTCCGCCGCGCAGGTCGCGTTTGCCGACGATCTTCAGCAGCGCACCTTCCAGTATTTCTGGGATACCACCGACCCCAAAAACTGTCTCGCGCCCGATCGCTGGCCGTCGAATCCCTTTTCCTCGATCGCCGCGACCGGCTTTGCGCTGACCGCTTACGGTGTCGGTGCCGAGCGCGGCTATGTCACGCGCGAAGCGGCGGCAGAGCGTACGCTCGCCTGCGTCGAATATTACTGGAACGCCAAGATGGGCCCGGCGGAGTCGGGCGTCGCGGGGCACAAGGGGTTTTTCTACCACTTCCTGAATTATGACGGGACGCGGCGCGGCAACACCGAACTGTCCAGCGTCGACACCACGTTGCTGCTGGGCGGCATCCTGTTCGCGCAAAGCTATTTCGACCGCGACACTCCGACCGAGGCGCGCATCCGCGACCTGGCCGAGCGCATCTATGGCCGCGTCGACTGGACTTTCATGCAGCGCAAGGCCGGCGATCCGCCCGCGGCCAACATGCCCAATTCGCGCGGGATCGCGATGGGGTGGAAGCCCGAGCGCGGATACGAACCGCATGACTGGATCGCCTATGACGAAGGGATGCTCGTCTATATCCTCGCGCTCGCATCGCCGACCCATCCGGTGACCAAGGAGGATGCCTGGGACAATGGCTGGGCGCTGGGGCTGGGCAAGCGCTGGGGCCGGTTCATGGGCCAGGAATATGAGGCGTTCGAACCGCTGTTCGGCCATCAGTACAGCCATGTCTGGGTCGATTTCCGCGGCATCACCGAGCCCTATATCGCATCGCGCGGGATCGATTATTTCGAGAATAGCAGGCGGGCGACGCTCGCCCACCGCGCTTACGGCATCGCCAATCCCGAAAACTGGAAGGATTACTCCGGCAACATCTGGGGCTGGACCGCCTCGGACGGGCCGAAGGGGGTCGATGGGCTGGTGGTGAACGGCAAGCCGCGAAACTTCATGACCTATTCGGCGCGCGGCGTCTCGCCGATGATCACCCGCGACGACGGGACGGTCGTCCCGACCGCGGCGGGCGGATCGGTGCCGTTTGCGCCGGAGGTGACCATCGACGCGTTGATGGCGATGAAGGAAAAATACGGCGATCGGCTCTACACGAAATATGGCTTTCAGGACGCGATCAACCCCAGCTTCACCTTCCAAGATCAGAACGTCACCACCGGCACCGTCTATCCCGATATCGGCTGGGTTGCGCGCGACCATCTGGGCATCGATCAGGGACCGATCCTGGCGATGATGGAAAATCACCGCAGCGAGCTGATCTGGAAAACGATGCGCAAGAACCCGCACATCATCCGGGGCTTGCGTCGTGCGGGTTTCACCGGCGGCTGGCTGGATCGGGCGCCTGCCGAGTGACCGGCGAACGGCGCGGCCCCGGTCGCGCCGTTTTCGCATCAACTTTTCGCACGCTCGTTGGTTGACCCGGTGGCGCCCGCACGAAACAAGGGCGCGAACCGATGGAGGGACCAATGAACGCATCGACCAAGCTGCTGGCGACCGTCGCAGGCGCGCTGTTGCTGACTGCGTGCAACCAGCAGGCCGCCGAGCCCGAAAACGTAACCGTCAACGAGGCCGCCGACACCACCAATTATGTCGCCGAAGTCGTGGCATTGAGCGAGCCCCAACGGCGCGGCGTGATGTTCCGCGCGATCCGCGACGCCGGGCTGCCGTGCCAGGAGGTGAAGACCGCCGAGATCGAGCCCGGCATGACCCCGACGACATGGCGCGCGGTGTGCGAGGATGGCCGCAATCACCTGATCGCGATGCAGGACAATGGCGATGCGACCGTGATGAGCGGGCGGTAGGACGCGCTGTGACCGACATGACCTATGGGCGTTATCTGGCGCTCGACGACCTGCTCGCCGCGCAGCATCCGATTTCGGACCGGCATGACGAATTGCTGTTCATCGTCATCCACCAGACCAAGGAGCTGTGGCTGAAACAGGCGATCGCTGAGATTGCGCTCGCGATCGATCTGGTGCGGCAGGACCGGCTGGTGGAGGCGTACAAGTCGCTGGCGCGGGTATCGCGCATTCAGGCGGTGATGACGCTCAGTTGGGACGTGCTGACGACGATGACGCCCGCGGATTACACGCGGTTTCGCGACGTGCTCGGCACCTCGTCGGGGTTTCAGTCGGACCAGTTCCGCACGGTGGAGGTCATGCTGGGGGTGCGCGACAGCGCGCGGCACGGGCCGATGACGGCGGAGGCGGCGGACAGGCCCAGCCTGTGGGACGAGGCGAATGCCGCATTGGCGCGCGCGGGCTTCGCCGTGCCGGGCGCCGCGCTCACCCGCGACTGGTCGCAGCCCTACGTCCCGAATGAGGCGGTCGAGGCCGCCTGGGCAGAGGTGTATCGCGACACCGAACGCTGGTGGGAACTGTATCAGCTGGCGGAAAAGCTGGTCGATATCGACGATGCGATGGCGACGTGGCGGCACAAGCACGTCCTGACCGTCAGCCGCATCATCGGCGGCAAGCGCGGGACTGGCGGGACGGCGGGCGTGCCTTATCTGGAATCGACCTTGTCCAAGCGGGCGTTCCCGGAATTGTGGTCGCTGCGGACGCTGTTGTGACCAGCTACAAACACCTGTTCGCGCGCGCGGTCGGCGCCGCGCCAGACCGGCTGCACCTGGCGGCGCACAGCCATCACCTGTGGCCCGACGCAAGCTGGCTGGGGCAGCAGGCCGCATGGGAAGACGCAGCCCGGCTCGCCGACCGCAAATGGGACCGGGTGATGGGCGAAATCTGGCCTGCGGCGCAGGCGCATGTCGCGGAGGAATTGCGCCTGCCCGAGCGCAAGAACGTGGTGTTCGCGGGCAATACCCATGACCTGCTGGTGCGGATCGTGTCGGCCATGCCGCGACGGCCGTTGCGCATCCTGACCAGCGACGGCGAGTTTCACAGCTTTCGCCGGCAGGTGGCACGCTGGGAAGAGGCCAGCGTGGTCGAGGTGACGCGGGTTCCCGTTGCCACTTCACTCCGCGCTCAGGCTGAGCCTGTCGAAGCCGGGTTGAGTTTCAACACCCTTCGACAAGCTCAGGGTGAGCGCGGTGGGCGGCGAGGGAAAGATATCGGCGAAGATTTCGCCACCCGCTTCCTCGCCGCCGCGCGGTGTGGCGACCACGATCTGATCTTCGTCAGCCAGATGATGTTCGGCAGCGGCACGCCGTTCACGGCGCTCAGCGAACTCGCCGACCTTGCCCGTCCCGACGGGCCGTGGGTGGTGGTCGATGGCTATCACGGCTTCATGGCCGTCGAGACCAATCTGTCTGCCGTCGCCGACCGGCTCTTCTATACTGCGGGCGGCTATAAATATGCGATGGCGGGTGAGGGGTGCGCGTTTCTGCATTGTCCGCCCGGCTTCGGGCCGCGCCCCGAAATCACCGGCTGGTATGCCGAGTTCGACGACCTGTCGCTGCCGCCCGGCATGGTCGGCTATGCGCCCGATGCCATGCGCTTCATGGGCGCAACCTTCGACCCGAGCGGGCTGTACCGGTTCGTCGCGGTGCGCGATATGCTGGCGCGCGAGGGGCTGACGACCGCAGCGATCTCCGCGCATATCGATGGGCTGCGCGCGCGATTGCTCGCCGCGCTGGACGGGACGCCGCTCGCACAGGCCGAGCCTATCAACGCCGACACCCGACCGACCGCGCGCTTCGTGGCGTTGCGTTCGCCAAAGGCTGCCGCATGGCGGGCGGAATTGCTGGCGCATGACGTCATCGTCGATGTCCGCGGCGACGTGCTGCGAATCGGGCTGGGGCTGTATCACGATGTCCGCGACATCGACCGCTTCGTCGAAATTGCGAACGAATTGAGCGATTAGTCAAAACGCTATTGCGAGCGAGTATCAAAATCACTATCGGCCATCCCAAGATATAGAATATCAAGGGGCCAGAGTTCATGTTTCGTCGTCAGTTGATCGCCGCGCTCGGCACCGGAGCCGCCCTGTCCGCCGCGCCCGCCTATGCCCAGCCGGTGTCCGACCCCGATGCGCCGCAGGAAGTGGTGGTCACCGGCCAGTATCTGACCGACGATCTGTCGCTGCCGCAACAGGTGCTGCCCCCGCTCGACACGCCGCAATCGGTGACAGTGGTCGAGGACGACCTGATGTCCGAACAGGGCAGGCGCACGCTGCGCGATGCGATGCGCAACATCACCGGCGTCAGTTTCCAGGCGGGCGAGGGCAATCCCCCCGGCGGCGGCGACGCATTCAACGTGCGCGGCTTTTCCGCGCGCGACGACATCTTCGTCGATGGCATCCGCGACCCGGGCAATTATTTCCGCGATCCCTTTTATGCCGAACGGATCGAGGTGACCAAAGGTCCGGCGTCGGCCTTTGCCGGGCGCGGCAACGTCGGCGGCACGGTGAACATCGTCACCCGCCAGCCCGAACTGGTCGAACGCGTGCGCGGCGAATTCGGCATCGGCACCGACAATTTCTATCGCGGCACCGCCGATTTCAATCAGGTGATCGACGCCGAGAACGGGGTTGCCGCGCGCATCACGGTGATGGGCCATTCGGCGGACGAACCGGGGCGCGACCATGTCCATAACCGCCGCTGGGCAATCGCGCCGTCGATCGGCTTCGGCATCGGCCAGGACACCAGCTTCATCGTCAACTACCTGCATCTGGAACAGGACGATCAGCCCGATCTGGGCATTCCGAACGCCCGCAATCTTTCGCTGGCGGGGTCGGGGTTCGAAGGGAAGCCCGCGCCGGTCGATCGCAACAATTATTACGGCTATTCGACCGATTATCGCGATGTCGTCACCGACACCCTGACCGGGCGGTTCGAGCACCGCTTCAACGACGTACTGACGTTCCGCAACGTCACCCGCTATGCCCGCGTCGGCAACGATCAAGTCGTATCGGGACCGCGCTTCGTCGGCAACGTCACCACGCTGAACGCGACGACCCAGGCGGTCGGCAACGCCAAACCGCGCGATCAGGTCGACCGGCTGTTCATCAACCAGGCCAATCTGACTGCCGAATTCGCGACCGGGGCGTTGCGTCACACGCTGGTCGCGGGTGCGGAATATGTCGACGAATCGAGCGAGAACCGCCGTCGCCTCGACGCCAACGGCCCCAACCTCAACCTGTTCGACCCGGCCTTCGTCGCGGCCCCGCGCATTCCGTATAACGGCACCCGCGCGCGTACCGATGTCGAGACGCTGGCATTTTATCTGTTCGACACGATCGAACTGGGCGAGCAGTTGAAGCTGGTCGGCGGCCTGCGCCACGACCGGGTGAAGAGCCGCGCGCGCGGGTTCGACGATAATGGAATCGCGCCCGGCTTCGTCACCGACCTGTCGCGCACCGACAATCAATTGTCGGGCAATGCCGCGATCGTGTTCAAACCGACGCCGTCGTCGAGCCTCTATGTCGCCTATGGCACGGCGTTCGAACCCTCGGGCGCGGTCGAGGTGGTTCAACTGGCGGGCGGCAACAGCAATGCGCCGGTAACTGCGGCCAATTTCAACGTCGACCCCGAAACCAGCCAGTCCTGGGAAGCGGGGGCCAAGGTCGATGTGATGGGCGGGCTGCTAAACCTGTCGGCGGCGGTGTTCCAGATCACCCGCGACAATGGCCGCACCCCCGGCATCAATCCGGGTGATCCCGCCATTGTTCTCGACGGCGAGCAGCGCGTGCGCGGCATCGAGGCGCAGATCGTCGGGCGCATCACCCCGCGCTGGAACATCTTTGCGGGCTATACCTATCTCGATGGCGAAGTGACCAAGTCGAACCGTGCGTTCGAGGTCGGTCAGAGGCTGGACCACACACCCGAACATTCGGCCAATCTGTGGACCAGCTATGCGCTGTTCGACGGGTTCGTGCTGGGCGGCGGTATCCAGCATGTGTCGAGCCGCACCAGCGACGTTCGCCAGTCGGCGACGTCGAACATCACCATCACCGCGCCCGCCTACACGGTGTTCGACGCGTTCGCCGAATATCAGATCAACGAGAATTTCGGGCTGCGCGCCAATGTCTATAACATCGGCGACGAACGGTATTTCTATTCGTTCGGCAGCGGCCAGTCGATCCCGGCGGCCTCGCGCTCGGCGACACTGACCTTGACGGTCGGCTTCTGATGCCGTCACGCTCGATCCCGACATGATGATCGAGATCGAGCGATTACTGGATGCGGAGTCGGTTCGCCGTCTCCGCGACCGACTGGCGGAGGCGCCGTGGGCCGATGGGCGGGCGACGGCGGGCTACCAGTCGGCGCTTGCGAAGGATAATGCGCAACTGCCGCAGGATTGCGTCGAGGCGCGCGAACTGGGGGCGGAGATTGCGGCGGCGCTGGCGGCCAACCTGCTGTTCCAGTCCGCCGCGCTGCCGCGTGCCGTCTATCCGCCGCTGTTCAATCGCTATGCCGGGGGGCAGGCGTTTGGGACGCATGTCGACAATGCGTTTCGCCCGATGCCGGACGGGCAGGGGCGGTTGCGGACAGACCTGTCGGCGACGCTGTTTCTGTCCGACCCAGCCGACTATGACGGCGGCGAACTGATCATCGAGGACGGGCATGACGGCAAAGCGATCAAGCTGCCCGCCGGGCACATGATCCTTTACCCCGCGACCACACTTCACAGTGTCGCCCCCGTGACCCGCGGCGCGCGCATCGCCAGCTTCTTCTGGATCGAAAGCCTGGTGCCCGACGCCGCACAGCGCGCGACCCTGTTCGACATGGATATCGCCATCCAGTCGCTCCGCCCCCGCGTCGGCGACCGTGACCCCGCGCTGATCGCGCTGACGGGCTGTTATCACAACCTGCTCAGAGGCTGGGCGCGCTGAGCGTTCACCAAACTGCCACATTGCGTCCCTAGGCGGGATGGGATTTCCCATTCTCCCGGAGAACCCCATGTCGCGTCCGTTCGAAACCATCGTCGAGGCACGCCTGTCGCGCCGGTCGATCCTGACCGGGTTGGGCGGTGTTGGCGCGACGGTGATGCTGTCGAGCTGCGGCTATAGCGGCGCGGGGCTGGGGAGCGGCACGGCGGCGGCCCCCGCCTTCGCCTTCACCCCGATTTCGCACGGGATCGATCGGAACCACCATGTCGCGCCCGGCTATACCGCCGACATATTGCTGCGCTGGGGCGATCCCGTAATGCCGGGCGCACCCGCCTTCGACCCCGCGAACCAGAATGGCGAATCGCAGTCGAGGCAGTTTGGCTATAATTGTGATTTCGTAGGGCTGATCCCGATCGACGCGAACCGCATGATGCTGGGCGTCAATCATGAATATGTCTCGACCGAACTGATGTTCCCGGACCTGTTCGACGCTTCGGGCAAGTTCGACCCCGCGCGTTACGGGCGCCGCCATTCGGAGGTCGAGCGCGCGGCGTGCGGGGTGTCGATGGTCGAACTGCGCCGCGATGGCGCGGGCTGGGCCCCGGTGATCGGAACGATGAATCGCAAGGTCGACATGCTGGCGACGCGCGTGGCGATTTCCGGGCCCGCCGCCGGCGACGCGCGGATGCGGACGGTCGCCGACCCGGCAGGGCGCACCGTCATCGGCACCTATGGCAATTGCGCGGGCGGACAGACACCCTGGCGCACCTATCTGACGGCCGAGGAGAATATTCAGTATCCGTTTTCCGGTGGGCTGCCTGAGGGTCATGCCGAGACGGTCAATCATCGCCGGATGGGCGTGGTGCGGGACGACGGCAGGCCCACGCGCCCCGGTGAAGGACGATTGGGTTGGGCGGCGTTCGATCCGCGCTTCGACATCGGCCGGGACCCCAACGAGGCCAATCGCTTCGGCTGGATCGTCGAGATCGATGCGCTCGACCCCAACGCGGTGCCGAAAAAACGCACCGCACTTGGCCGTTTCGCGCATGAAGGAGCGGAAACCATCGTCAATCGCGACGGTCGGCTGGTCGTTTACATGGGCGACGATGCCCGCAACGAATTTCTCTATCGCTTCGTCAGCAGGGACCGGGTTAGCGACGATCGCGCGGCGAACGCCGACCTGCTCGACCACGGCGTACTGTCGGTCGCGATCTTCGACGAAGACGGCATGCGCTGGGTGCCGCTGGTGCACGGCACCGGCCCGCTGACGGCGGAGAACGGGTTCGCCAGCCAGGCGGACGTGGTGATCGAGGCGCGGCGTGCGGGCACGTTGCTGGGGGCAACGCCGATGGACCGGCCCGAGGATGTCGAGGCGCATCCATCGAACGGCCGCGTCTATGTCATGCTCACCAACAACACCGATCGGGTGCAGCCCGATGCCGCCAACCCGCGTATCGCCAATCGCGACGGCCAGATTCTCGAACTGGTCGCGCCGGGTGGCGATCATGCCGCCGACCGGTTCGACTGGGAAATCCTGGTGCTGTGCGGTCGCCCGAACGATCCCAAGGTCGGCGCGCGCTGGAACGCGGAGATATCGGACAGCGGCTGGTTCTCCTGCCCCGACAATTGCGCATTCGATCCCGCCGGGCGGTTGTGGATTTCGACCGATCAGGGTTCGAACTGGCCCAACAGCGGCACAGCGGACGGATTATGGGCGATGGAAACCGAAGGGGAGGGCAGGGGCACAGGACACATGTTCTTCCGCGTGCCAGCGGGCGCCGAAATGTGCGGACCCCGCTTCACCCGCGACGGGCGGCATTTGTTTCTGGCGGTTCAGCATCCGGCGGCCGATGGCATGGACAAGTGGCCGGCGTTCGGACGGCGCTCGACCGCCGTTGATCCCGCGCATCGCTGGCCGGATTTCAAGCCCGACATGCCGCCGCGCCCGTCGGTCGTGGTGGTGCGAAAGGACGATGGCGG
This sequence comes from Sphingomonas aestuarii, assembly GCF_054457155.1. NCBI lineage: Bacteria > Pseudomonadati > Pseudomonadota > Alphaproteobacteria > Sphingomonadales > Sphingomonadaceae > Sphingomonas > Sphingomonas aestuarii. The sequence continues at coordinate 552,447 of NZ_JBTKVV010000002.1, forward strand.
CGTGATCGGGGTTTAGGGGGCGACCAAACCGGGCTCCGACGGGCTCAGCCTGAGCGCTGGAGGGCACCAAGCTCCGTTCGTTTCGAGCGAAGTCGAGAAACGCTCGCGTGCGCCAGATTCACGTTTCTCGACTTCGCTCGAAACGAACGGTCCGAGAGGGATTGACCTCCCCCCAGCGCTCAGGCTGAGCTTGTCGAAACCGGATGAGCCTTGCGCCCGTCCGACCGCCAGGGCGGAATCAGTTACCGCTTCATCCGCACCAGCGCGGTGTCCAGTGCTTGCAAGAACGCTGACCGGTCCTTGCCCGAAAAGGGCGCAGGCCCGCCGATCTGGTCGTCGCCCGCGCGCAAATCGGCCATGATCGCGCGGGTCGCGATCGCGGCCCCGATCGAACTGGTCGTGAACGGCGTGCCGTTGGGCTTGAGCACCGTTGCGCCGGCCTTCAGGCAGCGGTCCGCCAGCAGGATGTCCGCCGTGACCACCAGCTTTGCCGCATCCGACCGTTCCGCGATCCAGTCGTCGGCGGCGTCGAAGCCGTCGCTTACCACCACGCGGTCGATCAGCGGGTGATCGGGAATGCGCAGATACTGGTTGCTGACCAGGGTCACAGGCACCGCGTGGCGCCAGGCGACCTTGTAGATCTCATCCTTTACCGGGCAGGCATCGGCATCGACCAGGATATGCGGCGTGCCGCTCACCGGGCGCGGGGTGGTCCGCCGGGACGGCGATTGCCGCCGGGTTTGTTGCCGCCACCCTTATAGGGCGTGGGGCTGTGGCGCGGTGCGCCTGCACCGGCGTTACCGCGCGGTGGACCCTTGCGATGGGGCGAAGGAGCCAGCCGTTCGCGCGGGCCACCCCCGCCGCGTGCGCCGGGCTCGGGTGCATCGGGCGCGGGTTCGATGCGGACATCGCCTTCGTCGCCATCCTGTCCCGCAGTCCGCGCAAGTGCGGCGCTGAACTTGTTCGCGATGGCGCGCGGAATCTGAAAATGGGTCTCGTTCGGGCCGATGCGGATCGCGCCGACTTCGTTGCGGGTGATGTGCCCGCGACGGCACAGCAACGGCAGGATCCAGCGCGGATCGGCGTTCTGGCGGCGACCGATATCCATGCGGAACCAGATCGTGTCGTCGAAACCCGGACGGTGGCGTTCCTGTTGAGCCGCCTGCCGCGCTTCGGGTGAATTGGGGATGAGTTCCTCGGGCTGCGGCATCGACGCGCGGTGCGAGCGAACCAGCGCGGCGGCGATATCCTCTGCCGGACGCTCGGCCATCAGCCGTTCGGCGAGCGCGCGATCCTCATCATCATATTCCTGGGGTGCGAGCAACGCGGCGATCAGGCGCTCGCGGTCCTGCACCCGGATTTCTTCCGGCGTCGGTGCGGAAATCCAGTCCGCTTCGATCCGCGCGCCGCGCAGCATCGATTCGACCCGGCGACGGCGCGGATAGGGAACGATCAGCACTGCCGTCCCCTTCTTGCCCGCGCGGCCCGTGCGGCCCGAGCGATGCTGCAACGCCTCTGCATCGCGCGGAATTTCGACATGGATGACCAGGCTGAGCGTCGGCAGATCGATGCCGCGCGCGGCGACATCGGTCGCGACGCAGACGCGCGCGCGGCGGTCGCGCAGCGATTGCAGCGCATGGTTGCGCTCGTTCTGCGAATGCTCGCCCGACAGCGCCACGGCCGCAAAGCCGCGTTCCTGCAACGTCGCGTGCAGATGCCGGACATTGTCGCGGGTCGCGCAGAACAGCATCGCCGTTTCGGCTTCATGGAAGCGCAACAGGTTGATGACGGCATGCTCGATCTCCGATGGGGAGACGGTCACTGCCTGATAGGCGATATCGCCATGCCCGCGGTCGTCGCCGACGGTGGAGATGCGAAGCGCATCGCGCTGATAGCGTTTGGCCAGCGCCACGATCGGACGCGGCATCGTTGCCGAGAACAGCAAGGTACGGCGCGTATCGGGCGCAGCGTCGAGAATCTGTTCCAGATCTTCGCGGAAGCCCATGTCGAGCATCTCGTCGGCCTCGTCGAGGACGACCGCCTTCAATGCCGACAGGTCGAGCGCGCCCCGTTCGAGGTGATCGCGCAACCGTCCCGGCGTGCCGACGACGACATGCGTGCCGTGGGACAGCGCGCGGCGTTCCTTCGATGCGTCCATCCCGCCGACGCAGGTCGCGATGCGCGCGCCTGCCTTGCCGTACAGCCACATGAATTCGCGGCTGACCTGCAATGCCAGTTCGCGCGTCGGTGCGATGATGAGGGCGATCGGCGCGCCGGGCGCGGCCATCCGGCCTTCATCGCCCAGCAGGTCGGTGGCCATCGCCAGTCCGAACGCGACGGTCTTGCCCGACCCGGTCTGCGCGGAGACGATCAGGTCGCGGCCCGCGGCTTCGGGTTCCAGCACCGCGGCCTGGACCGGGGTGGGGGCGGCATAGCCACGCGCTTCGAGCGCTTCGGCGAGCAGGGGGGGGAGTTCGGCAAATGACATGACGGCAATAATCCAACGATGCCGCATGGGGGCGGCGAAAAAATAAGAAACGGCCAAATCACCGGCGTTGATCGCGCGAAACCCGACGCACGACACCGATGATATATGGCGATCCCCTATGATGTTCGCCGGGCCACTGCGCGTCACGATCTCTGCGGATCGCCAATGCGCCGATACTGATAAGCGGTGGTCGGGAAGAGAGGATTCGAACCTCCGGCCCCTGCCTCCCGAAGGCAGTGCTCTACCAGGCTGAGCTACTCCCCGACGGAGTTCCGGTCATGGGCGCATATTCGCGCGACCGGTGCTTGGAAGGCGCGCCTATACAAAGCGTGCCTGTGCCGTGCAAGTGGGTCTGCGGCCTTTTCCCGGTCAAGTCCCGGCGGGCGTGCGCGCGGCTCCCAGCATTTCGCCGACGACCACGAATTTCTCGCGCGGAGAACCGTCGCGCGCGGCGGCGATCTCTGCCGAATCGATATTCTGCCAGTCGCGAAAGGTGACGACATCGACGCCGCGCGTCGCCAGCAACCGATCGAGCGCGGGGCGCCCCTGCTTGCCGCCACCCTCACCCACATCCTTGGCGATCTTTTCGACGATCGCGAAGCCGTCGGGGCGGTTGGTGCCGATCGTTCCCGAAGGCCCGCGTCGCGCCCAGCCGACGGCGTAGAGCCCTGGCAGGATGCGCCCCTCGTCATTGGCGAAGCGCCCGGCGCGTGCGTCATAAGGCACGCCGTCGATCGGCGGGGTGCGATATCCGATGCAACTGACCACCAGCCCGGCGGGGATCGCATAGGTCTCCCCCGTCCCGGCTGCGCGGCCGTCAGCATCGAGCGCGGTGCGTTCGACGATGATCCGTTCGGCGCGGCCTACGCCCTCGATCGCCACCGGCATGGCGAAGAAATCGAATGCGATACGGACCGGCTTGGCATCGTCCGGTCCCTTGGTCGCATAATCGCGCAGATGGGTGACCGACTTGCGCTGGCCTGGCTCGAGCGCCGCGTCGTCCTCCGCGGGGGGCAGGTCGCCCGGCTCGACCAGCGGCGTCGCCCGCTCCAGATGGCCGAGTTCGCCCAGTTCCTTGGGCGTCATCGCGATCTGGTGCGGACCGCGCCTGCCCAGGAGTGTGATCGTGTCGATCCCCGCACCCTCCAGCGCGGCCAGCGCGTGGTTGACGATATCCGATCCAGCGAGTTCGGCCGGGCTCTTGGCGAGGATACGCGCGACGTCGAGCGCGACATTGCCATTGCCGATCACCACCGCGCCCGGACCGTCGAGCGGCGGTGCGAGCCCAGCGAAATCCGGGTGGCCATTATACCAGCCGACAAACGCCGCCGATCCCACTACGCCGGGGAGGTCGCTGCCGGGAATATCGAGCGGCCGATCCGCAGGCGCGCCGGTCGCCAGCACCACCGCGTCGTACAGGTCGCGCAGTTCGTCGATCGTCACGTCCGAACCCACCGTCACATTGCCGACGAAGCGGACGGTGTCGGTCAGCGCCGTCGCCTCGTACCGGCGCGACACGCCCTTGATCGACTGATGGTCGGGCGCGACCCCGGTGCGGATCAGTCCGAAGGGGACGGGCAGCCGGTCGATGATGTCGACCCGCACCTCCTCCCCAAACGCCTTTTGCGCGGCTTCGGCGGTGTAATAGCCCGCCGGTCCCGATCCGATCACCGCGATATGTCGCATCGATGCGCTCTCCCGTTACGGAGGCGATGCTAGAGGATGGGGCGGGGGTGGCAAGGGGCCGGACAACGGATGGCCAAACCCTCCTCCGTTCGTTTCGAGCGAAGTCGAGAAACGTGAGCTAGGCGCTTGGGTTGCGTTTCTCGACTTCGCTCGAAACGAACGGAGAGTGTAGTTCAGGGCACAGCCTGCCGCACCGTCACCGGCGCGATCGCGATCCCGTCGCCCTGTTTCCCTGCGGGCAAGCGGCCCAGCACGCGCCCGCTCGCGAAATCGACCTCGGCGATCCGGTCGATCCCCGTTTCCGCGACATAGAGCCGCGTGCCGTCGTCGGAAAACAGGATCGTCACCTGGCCGAATTCCTTGGTCCGCCCGACCGGGATCGTCCGCACCACCGACCGCGTTGCAGTATCGATGACCGAAAGGTCGCCGCTTTCCAGATTGGAGGTCACTGCATGACGGCCATCGGGCGACACCAGGATGCGGATCGGGAAATTACCGACCGCGACGCTGCCCAATTCCTTCATCGTCATCGCATCGAATTCATGCACGCGGTCGCCGCCGCGGTCGGCGACCCACAGTCGGCGGCCATCGGGCGACAGCGCCAGTCCCTCGGGTTCCTTGCCGACGGGCGTGTCGCCGATCTTGCGCATCGCCGACAGGTCGATCGCGGTGATCGATTTCGACCCCATGTTCGCGACCCAGGCGCGGCGTCCGTCGGGAGAGACGGCGACCATGTGCGATCCCTTCTGACCGGTCGAAACCTGCTGCACCCGCTGGCCCGCGCCGTCCTTGGCCGCGCGCACCACCGCGATCGAATCGCTGCCCTCCGCGGTGGCGACGATGCGCCCGTCCTTCGTCCAGACGAGGCCGTGCGGGCGCAGGTTGGGCGCGATGTCGATCCGTTCGATGAGCGTTGCAGACGCGACGTCGAAAATGTCGATCGTCTGCCCGCCATAAGCGACCACGGCTGCCCGTGCGCCATCGGGGGAGATCGCGACTTCATGCGGCGCCTTTTCGGTTTCCACCCGGCGTATCTCTCGCCCCGATTTCAGATCGACGAAGCTGACCGTATCCTCGCCCTTGTTGCCGATGACGAGCGTCTGCGCGCTGGCGGGCAAGGCGAGAGTTAGGGCGGCGGTGAGTAAAAGGGCGCGCATGAGGTTCTCCGATAATGGGATTACCTTACCGCCACAGAGTTGGAGGGCAATGGCGCGCCTCACCCGCAACGTCACTCTGGATCTGTTCCGGGGGCCACCGGGCTGCTTGCGCGAACATTAAAGCTACTTGCCTCATCGCCTGCCACCCGCTGGACCCCGGAACGAGTCGCGGTGACGATGTGTGTAAGGGCGTACTTACTCCTCCAACCGCTCGCGAACGGTTACGCTCGCGCTCACCTTCCAGACATCGCCGAAATCCTCGTGCGTCAACTCGTCGGGCTGGTCGCCGCCCAGTGCGGCAATGATGTCGGGCACGGTATTGCTGTGCCCGACGATCAGCACCTGCCCGTGCACCGCCTTCAGCCGCGCGATCAAGGCGTCGGTGTCGGCGGGGTCGTAGGTCTGAACCTCCAGCCCGCGCGCCGCCGCGATCGGAGCGGCGGTCTGCTGCGTTCGGCGATAGGGGGTGGCGAAGATCGCGGCGATGGGCTTGCCCTCGAACCACGCGACCAGCGCCTTTGCCCGTGCTGCGCCTACAGGGAGCAGATCGGGATCGCGCTCGCCCTTGGGCGTGTCGAGGTGGCGCATCACTTAACGCGCTGGGGTTTCCTGCGCGGCGGCGGGCGAGGGGGCAAGCATCGCGGCCAGCGCCGCCAGTCCGATCAGCATCTTCATGTCCGAACGATTGCGCCCGCGCATCCCCCTTCGCAATTTCCCCGCGCGGTGCTAACGCGCGGCGCATATGGCCACCGAACAATCCAAGATCCGCAATTTTTCGATCATTGCGCATATCGACCACGGAAAATCGACGCTCGCCGACCGGCTGATCCAGCGCACCGGCGGGCTGACCGAGCGCGAGATGTCGGCGCAGGTGCTCGACAATATGGACATCGAGAAGGAACGCGGCATCACCATCAAGGCGCAGACCGTGCGGCTGGAGTGGAAGGGCCATGTCCTGAACCTGATGGACACGCCGGGCCATGTCGACTTCGCCTATGAAGTCAGCCGCAGCCTGGCTGCGTGCGAAGGCGCGCTGCTGGTGGTGGACGCGGCGCAAGGCGTCGAGGCGCAGACGCTCGCCAACGTCTATCAGTCGATCGAATACGACCATGAAATCGTGCCGGTCATCAACAAGATCGACCTGCCCGCCGCCGAACCCGAAAAGGTCCGCGCCGAGATCGAGGACGTGATCGGCCTCGACGCATCGGGCGCGGTGCTCGCCAGCGCCAAATCGGGGATCGGCATCGACGAAATCCTCGACGCGGTGGTCGAGCGCATCCCTGCACCCACGGGCGATGCGGACGCGCCGCTGAAGGCGATGCTAGTCGACAGCTGGTACGACCCCTATCTGGGCGTCGTCATCCTGGTGCGCGTGATGGACGGGACGATCCGCAAGGGCCAGCAGATCAAGTTCATGCAGGCCGGGACCACCCACCTGATCGACCGGGTGGGCTGTTTCCGCCCCAAGATCGAGCAGCTGAGCGACCTCGGCCCCGGCGAGGTCGGCTTCATCACCGCGCAGATCAAGGACGTGGCGCAGGCACGCGTCGGTGACACGCTGACCGATGCCAAGCGCCCTGCGGCGGAGGCGCTGACCGGGTTCAAGGAAGTCCAGCCGGTGGTGTTCTGCGGCCTGTTTCCGGTCGACGCCAACGACTTCGAAAAGCTGCGCGAATCGATCAGCCGGTTGCGGCTGAACGATGCGTCGTTCAGTTTCGAGATGGAAACCAGCGCGGCTTTGGGCTTCGGCTTCCGCTGCGGGTTCTTGGGGCTGCTGCATCTGGAGATCATCCAGGAGCGGCTGACGCGCGAATACGACCTCGACCTCATCACCACCGCGCCGTCGGTGGTCTATGAGATCGAGCTGACGCATGACGGCGGGCAGATCGAGCTGCACAACCCCGCCGACATGCCCGAACCGAACAGGATCGCCGAAATCCGCGAACCGTGGATCGAGGCGACGATCTACGTTCCCGACGAATATCTCGGCAGCATCCTGAAGCTGTGTCAGGACCGACGCGGCATCCAGAAGAACCTGACCTATGTCGGCGGCCGTGCGCAGGCGACCTATGAGCTGCCGCTCAACGAAGTGGTGTTCGATTTCTACGACCGGCTGAAATCGCTGTCGAAGGGCTATGCCAGCTTCGACTATCACCAGATCGGCTATCGCCCCGGAGACCTGGTCAAGATGAGCATTCTGGTCAACGAGGAGCCGGTCGATGCGCTGTCGATGATCGTCCACCGCGGCACCGCCGAGACGCGCGGTCGCGGGATGTGCGAGCGGCTGAAGGAACTGATCCCGCGCCATCTTTTCAAGATCCCGATCCAGGCCGCGATCGGCGGCAAAGTGATCGCGCGCGAAACGATCAGCGCAATGCGCAAGGACGTGACCGCCAAATGCTATGGCGGCGACGCCAGCCGCAAACGCAAGCTGCTCGACAAGCAGAAGAAGGGCAAGGCGAAGATGCGCGAATATGGGAGCGTGAGCATCCCGCAGGAGGCGTTCATCGCGGCGCTCAGGATGGGCGACGACGCCTGAGGCTAAGCGCAGCTTAGCCGACGACATGCGGCGTCGCCGGCCGTCGGTCGGCTGACCTACGCAGTCAGCCGAACCGACCGACGGCACGGGCTTGCCCCGTGTCGGCGCTGGCCCATACCGATCGTTTCAGGTCCTAGCAAGCCGTCGTAATCAGCGGACTTGATTGGAAAATCGTTCGCGGGCACGTTCCTCCAATCTGAATTTGGGGGGCAATCATGGACTTGGCGACGAAGCTTGCAGAACTTCAAAAGCGAACGCTCGAACATCGTGAGGTTCTTCTAACCGAAGAAGCCGCCAAAACTGCCCTTGTGATGCCGTTCCTCCAGGCGTTGGGTTATGACGTGTTTAACCCCGGCGAGGTCGTCCCCGAATTTACTGCCGATGTCGGCACCAAGAAAGGCGAGAAGGTCGATTACGCCATCTGCAAAGGCGGTAAGGTCGATGTGCTGATCGAGTGCAAGCCCGCATCCGCCGACCTCAACGTAAAGCACGCCGGGCAGCTATTCCGGTATTTCACGGCTACAGAAGCGCGCTTGGCGCTACTGACCAATGGCGTCGATTACCAGTTCTTCTCCGATGTGGAGAGGCCGAACATCATGGATGAACGGCCATTCTTCACCTTCTCGATGGACGCGATCAAACCGGCTGATGTGAAAACGCTGGAGAAATTCGCAAAGGCCTCGTTCGACATCGACAAGATCGTTCAGGAGGCCGGGAACCTTAAAATCCAATCGCTGCTCCGCAAGGAACTGGAAAAGGAATTTGCCGAGCCGTCGGAGGGATTCGTCGATCTGATGGCGCGACGCGTGCATGACGGGCGAATTACCGCCGCCGTTCGCGACAGTTTTGGAAAGATGTTGGTGAACACGATTTCGGCAGTCGTGCGCGATCTGGTCAACGAACGACTGTCCACCGCGCTGAACGCAGCGTCACCCGGTCCGGTCGAAGAACTGCCCAATATCGACGAAGCAAACGACGACGGCGTCGTGACGACCCCGGAAGAAATTTCGGGCTTCCATATCGTTCAGGCAATCGCATCGAAATTTGTCGATCCGAAACGCATCGTCATCCGCGATGCTAAATCCTATTGCGCGATCCTGCTCGACGATAATAATCGGAAAACGATCGCGCGCCTGCACTTCAACGGTCTCACCACCAAATATCTCGGCACGTTCGCGGGGAAGGATGAGACGCGCCAGCTTATTTCCGAATTGACCGCGATCTATCAGCACGCGCCGGAGATCGAAGCACGGTTGCGCGAGTTGGATGACACGATCCCAAAATAGGCGGCAAAGACGAGGCGAACCTGAAAGCGTTCGCTGGGGAATTACTCTCGTCACCCCGGCCGCAGTGCCGGGGTCCACTATGCGGCTTCCACAGCGCCAAATCGGTAAGCAAAAACAGTGCGGCGCGGTGGGCCCCGGCACTGCGGCCGGGGTGACGGCATCACCTATCACAATCACGCATTGCGAACCATTCGCAACATCGCTAGACCGGCTCCCAACGACCGATCAATCCGGAGCCTCCCCCTAATGACCTTCGCTGTATCCCGCTCGCTTCTGCTTGCCCTTGTCTCGGGCATCGCACTCGCCGCCTGTTCCTCCGGCGACGAGGCCGCGAACGGTAGCAACGCCGCGGCGGGTGAGCAGGTCGTGAACCTCTACAGCGCGCGGCATTATGACAGCGACAATGCGCTGTACGAGCGGTTCACGCAGGAAACCGGCATTCGCATCAACGTGATTGAGGGCAATGCCGACGAGCTGATCGCGCGGATGCGCAGCGAAGGCGCGCAGAGCCCCGCCGACCTGTTCATCACGGCGGACGCAGGCGCGCTGCACCGGGCCGAGCAGGCCGGGTTGTTCCAGCCGGTGCGGTCGGAGACGATCGAGCAGCGCATCCCGGCGAACCTGCGCGAGCCTTCGGGGCTGTGGGCGGGCTTCATGCGCCGCGCGCGCGTCGTCGCCTATGACAGCAACCGCGTGCGCGAGGACGAGGTCGAGACCTACGAACAGCTCGCCAGCCCCCGCTTCCGCAACCGGCTATGCGTGCGTTCCGCCGACAATATCTACAATCTGTCGCTGGTCGGCGCGCTGATCGAGGCGTGGGGGCCGGAGAAGACCCAGACCTGGGCCAACGGCATCGTCGCCAACATGGCGCGTCCGCCCGAAGGCGGCGACCGCGACCAGATCCGCGCGGTCAATGCGGGCGTCTGCGAAATCGCGCTGACCAACAGCTATTATTATATCCGCATGGCGAGTGGCGAGGATGCCGCCGACCGCGCAATGACGGAGAAGGTCCAGCTCGGTTTCCCCTCGCTCGACGGGCAGGGCAGCCATGTGAACATTTCGGGCGGCGGCGTGGCGGCGAACGCGCCCAATCACGACAATGCGATCCGCCTACTTGAATTCTTCACCGAGTCCACGACGCAGGAATATATCTCGGCCAACAACAACGAATATCCCGCCAGCCCGACCGTGACCGCGCCGCCGCCGGTCGCGAGCTATACCGGGTTCCAGCCGCACCCGATGCCGGTCGCCAACTTCGCGCGGCGACAGGCGGAAGCGCAAAAGATCATGAGCGCTGCGGGCTGGCGCTGATTGGGGTTGGGGGCATCCTTCGGTGCCCCCATTTTCATCGAACTTCCTAAATCCGTTCGTTTCGAGCGAAGTCGAGAAACGTTGACGAAACGCTTGTAATGCGTTTCTCGACTTCGAGCCAAAGGCTCGAAGCCTGTCCTGAGCGCCTGCCTTGGCAGACAGCCGAAGGGCTCGAAACGAACGGAGGTTGGATTGTCGCAAGCTGGCGTAACGCCAAGGGGATGGCTCCCGACCAACCCGCTCGGCTGGGCGGCGCTGGTGGCGGCGTTGCTGGCCGCGGCGCCGCTGCTCGGGGTGCTCTACGCCGCCCTTGGAGCCGAGCGTGCCGGCATCGCGGGCCATGAATTGTGGCGTTATGCCGGAACCTCCGCCGTCCTCGCGGTCGTCGTCGGCGTGCTGGTCGCCATCATCGGCACGGCAACCGCCTGGCTGACCGTGATGCACGACTTTCCGGGCCGGCGCGTCCTGACCTGGGCATTGGTGCTGCCGCTGGCGGTGCCGGGGTTCGCGCTCGCCTATGCCTATGCCGACATGCTCGATGTGGGCGGGGCGTTGCGCATGTGGTTGCGCGAGGAGTTCGGGATCAACCCGATGTGGTCGATCCGCTCGATCCCCGGAGCGGCGTTCGTGCTCAGCCTTGCATTCTATCCTTATGTCTATCTCGCGATGCGCGCGGCGTTTCTGATGCAGTCGGCGGATTTGATGGACGCCAGCCGCACGCTGGGCGCATCGCGGTGGCGGGCGCTGGCCGCCGTCGCGATCCCCGTCGCGCGGCCAGCGCTGGCGGCTGGGGTGGCGCTGGCAGTGATGGAGACGCTCGCCGATTTCGGGGCGGTGCGGTATCTGAGCGTGCAGACGCTGACCACCGGCGTCGTGCGCGCCTGGTCGGTGTTCGGATCGACCGCGAGTGCGGCGACGCTGGCCTTGCCGCTGATGGCGGCGGCGTTCTTACTGCTGTGGGTCGAGCGTTCGGCGCGGCGTGGCAAGGTTCATGAAGGGGGCAAAGGGCGTCTCCGTCCGCTGACCGTCACGCGACTGACGGGCACCCGCGCGGCGCTCGCCACCACGGCGTGCGCGCTTCCCGTGATCCTCGGCCTGCTGCTCCCCGCCGCGTGGCTGGCGCATCTTGCGCTCGCACAAACACCCGACCTCTCCCGTCTGACCGCCGCCGCGACCCGCAGCCTCGCGCTGGGGCTGAGCGGCGCTGCACTCACCGTCCTCCTCGCAACGCTGCTGGCGGTGGGGGGCAGGGGACGCCCGACGCTGTTGCGCCTGGCCAGCCTTGGCTACGCGACGCCCGGAGCGGTGATGGCGATCGGGCTGTTGGTTCCGGCCTCCCTCCTGTGGAACGCGGGGATTATGTCGTCGGGGCTGGTGATCGGCGTGGCGCTGCTGCTGCTCGCCTATGCCGCGCGGCTGATGGCGGCGGCGCTGGAGCCGATTGAGGCGGGACTGGAGCGGATCGCGCCGTCCACCCGCCACGCTGCGCGGATGCTGGGCAAGGGGCCGGTCGGCGGCGCGGTCGCCGTCGACCTGCCGCTGGCGCGCGGGGCGGTGCTGACCGCGGCGCTCCTCGTCTTCATCGACATCGTCAAGGAATTGCCCGCGACGCTCATTCTGCGCCCCTTCAACTTCGACACGCTGGCGGTGATCGCCAACAATTACGCGCTGGACGAGCGGCTGGGGCAGGCGGGGTTGCCGTCGCTGATCGTGGTGGCGCTCGCGCTGGGGCCGGTGATCTGGCTGTCGCGGCGCATTGCCGCGGTGCGCCCGGTTGGCTAGGCGAGAGGTGTGAGGACAATCCCACCCCCACCCCATCCGTTCGTTTCGAGCGAAGTCGAGAAACGCTCGCGCACGCTTGGCTCACGTTTCTCGACTTCGCTCGAAACGAACGGGTAGGGGGCACTATGCACACCATGCCTGCACCTGCCTTGTCCGTCGCCGATGTCGCCAAATCCTATGGATCGGTGCAGGCGGTGGATGGCGCCGGTTTCGATCTGGTCGCGGGGCAGGTGACGTGCCTGCTCGGGCGGTCGGGGTGCGGCAAGTCCACCTTGCTTCGCCTGATCGCCGGGCTGGAGCGTGCCGATCGCGGGCGGATCGCGGGGGGCGATGCGGTGTTCGCCGACGCCGCCACGCACCTGCCGCCCGAGAAACGCGGCATCGGGCTGGTGTTTCAGGACTATGCGCTGTTTCCGCATCTCGACGTCACCAGGAATGTCGGTTTCGGCCTGGCGCATCTGAACAAGGCCGAGCGGGTCGAGCGGGTCGCCGCGTTGCTCGACCGGTTTCAGATCGCGCACCTCGCTCGCGCCTATCCGCACAGCCTGTCGGGGGGCGAGCAGCAGCGCGTCGCCATCGCCCGCGCGGTTGCCCGCGAGCCCGCCGTGGTGCTGATGGACGAGCCCTTCTCGGGCCTCGACGGCGCGCTGCGCCGCGACATTCAGATCGCGATCCTGGGCCAGTTGCGCGCAAGCGGCGCGGCGGTGCTGATCGTCACCCATGATGCGGAAGAAGCGATGCGCGTCGGCGACCGCATCGTCCTGATGGCCGAGGGGCGCGTGCTGCAAACCGGCACGCCGGAGCAATGCTATACCGAACCCACCAGCGCCGCCGCCGCCCGCCTGCTCGGACCCGTCAACGCGTTGCCGGGGATGGTGAAGGACGGCCGGATCACCACCGCGATCGGCGTGACGCCCGCGCCGGGCCACTCCGACGGCCCCGCGACGCTGATCGCCCGCCCGGAGGCTTTCGCGATCGCTGGGGAGGGGGAAGGGTTCGATCTGTCGGTCACCGAAATCGCCTATCTCGGCGATCGGTACGAGGTGTCGGGCACGGTCGGCGATACCCCGATTCTCGCGCATCTCACCACCCGCCCGATCTTGGGTCGCGGCACGGTGCCGCTTGCTGTGTCGTCGGATGACGTTCGGCTCGTCTAGTCCAACGGCGATTTGATGGACGGGTGCGGACAAAGCGGAATGTCTGGAAG